>NZ_LT821259.1:2961161-3191908 GCF_900169535.1 Cohnella massiliensis | reverse complement strand
TGAATATCCGTGGGAACAGCTACAGGCTTAAGGAAAAACTAAAAACCGGAATCTATTCGGCACCAAGCGCGCAGGTGGGTCAAAAATATCCCGGCGCTAGTGGGTCAAATTAATTCCGGCGTTGACATGACTCATTGAATAAGCGTCAACGGAGGAGAACAGCATCGATAAATAAGAAGGAAAAGTGTGAGTATTTTATTGATGTAATGTTAGATAAAATGGGACTTAAATATATCGATAAGGATTCGGTTATCTGTTAAGAAGTTCTAAGAAACTTGGGGGAAAGGCGAAGTTATCAAGTCATAGGAGGAATAAAATGGCATTAGAGCATGAGTTTTATCTCGTTCCTATTACAATAGATGTAGAACGATTTTGGATGAATAGAGAAAATAACCCTGAAATTATAGATCGTGTAGGGATACATGACGACATTATTCTGTACGTTGGTGATACATTAAACTGGATTCCGAGTAAAAATCCAGCTTTACATGGGACACCAGCCGGTACAGGGATCAACTATTACGGCGTTACTCTTTTTGATAAGGCTTCTGCTAGGAACTTAAAAAATGTATTTTCCTCTTGGAGAGACTTATTTCTAAACTCACCGACAACATTAGAGCTTACAGGAGAATTTGTTATGCTTGAAGGAGGGGGACAAGCGGGTCAGTATGAAAAGCTAGTTTATAATCGTAATGAAATTATTAAGCAATTTGAAAAGATAATTTCATTTTCCGATAGACTGTCCGAAGGTAATTGTTATGTATACCATTGTGGAATATAGAGGGGTTTGTAAAATACGATTTCAAATAGGGGAGAGAAACCTGTAGTTAGTATTGATGTTTCCAAGAATGAAAGTCAAGACATGATTTACCTGGGCGAAATCGACTTCCGGCTCGGAGCCACGCCGATCGATAGCGTAGGTTATCCGTGGAATTCCAGGTACACGATCGCAAGCGGCAACCTGCTCGCCGACTTCCGAGCGAATCTGAATGCCGAATCGCAAAGCCGGCTGCAGGTCGTTCGACTGTATGAAGTTCCGAATTCGGAAGGGGCGCTACTTCAGCGCCCCGCACTCATAAGCGATGTCCATGGCACGTTGTCCGTTTTCCGGGCGGACGATGGCGGTTAAAATAATGTCCGTCCCCGAAACCATATTCCCGGGTCCCCCGGCGCTGAGTCCGCTTGCGCTGGCGCTCGCCGCGGCCAAGATGCCGGGGTCCCGGCTGAAGTCCCCGCCCAGCGTCAGCGATCCGAGGCTCGGAATATCGCCCGTAATCGGATTGCCCGGGTCGGCTCCGTCGCCGGGAACCCCGTCGAACCGGTCGATTCGGGCTTCAATGACTTCGAACTCGCTTTTCATTTTCTCCAAAGCTTCTTGAGCCTGTTCCGGGGTATTGAAGTATACGATAACCGCCTTTTCGTTTTCGGGCAGCATGTCTGGGCTCCTTTGCCGAAATTTTGCGTCGGGTTCATTGTGCCCTATTTCGGCAAATCTAACCAAGTCCGGAGAACGTCTGGAAAAGAACCGCCGATGAGCTCCCCCGAATCGCTGCTTCGATTCGGCCCTCCATCCCTTCCGGCGGAAGCCATGCGGCGAGCTCCTTCACTTTGGGGTTCCATCATCAGCATACCGTTTTTTTGAGCGCGGCATTTCTTGCGAATTGCGGGGTCGCGTCATCGAGCGGCCGTCCCCCCGACGGACTTACGCTTCCCGTCTTACGAAAGGTCCTGGGGAAAATAAAGCGTGACCGCCGTTCCCCGTCCCGAACGGCCGATCATGCGCAGCTTCGAATGGGGGCCGTATTTCAGCCCGAGCCGGCGATAGGTGTTCGCCAGCCCGACATGGGCGGAGGGGCCGTCGTCGGACGACAGCATCCCCTCGATCTCGGCCAGCCTTTCCGGGCCGATGCCGGGCCCGTTATCGATCACGGTGATTTTCAGCGTGCGCTCTTCCATCCGAAACCGGATCTTGACGGCAAGCCGTTCCGCATCGCCCTGCTCCAGGCCGTATTGAATGCTGTTTTCAATGAGCGGCTGCAGGCTCAGCTTCAGTACCCGGCAAGTTTCCAGCCCTTCGAACGATTCCCATACGACCGTCAGCCTGTCCGGGTGGCGCATCTGCTGGATATGGACGTAATTGCGGCAGTACAGCGCTTCTTCCTCGAGCGAGACGAGGTCTTCGGCCGTGCGAACCGCATAGTCGAGCATGTCGGACAGCTGTTCGATCATGCGGCTGACGGCGTTCGGCGATCGGGTCAGCTCGACGCTTTTCCAATACACCGAGTGCAGCGTGTTGGACAAAAAGTGAGGATTCATCTGCGATTGAAGCGCGCGCAGCTCGAGCACCTCCTCGCGGTATTTGCGCTCCGATAGCTGGATTTTCAAATAACGCTGCTGCAAAAACGCTTCCAAAATTCGCTGGACGATCAGCTCGTACAGATCGCGTATCCGTCCGCCTTCCTGCGGCAGCGTCTGCTGATCGGCGGAATTGAGCGTGCGGATAATGCCGTCCACTTGCCGGTAATGCTTGCGCGTCATCCCGAAGGCGAACAGGCAGCTGATGAGCACGGAAAACAGCGACAAAAGGACGGTAAACTCGGTCAACGTCCGCACGGGACCGTAAAGCGACCGGCTGGGCACTGACGTCGCCAGAAACCAGTCGAGCCGGGGAATCGGCATGACGGTGACATGCCGGCCGGCTTCCGCGAAGGAAACCGGCGAACCGCCGGCTGCCTCGGCGGAACCTTCGGCGGCTTGCTTCAGCCGGGCGGCCGCGGCGCCGGACAGCTCGGGGCCCGAAAGTAGAAACGGCCGGAAAGCTCCGTCCGTGACCAGCAGAGTCTGATCGGGGAATTGGCGTTGTTCTTCGAACGAACGCGCGAAATAGGAGGGATCGACGTTGATCGCGATCACCCCTTTGCCGGAGGCGATCGGTTTGGAAACCGTCACGATGTCGCGCGTCGCGCTCGCGAGGGCGAACTCCTGAATTTGCCTGGCATCGGTCCGCATTTCTCCCCGGAACGGGCGGCCGACCGTTTCGAGCCAGCCGCCGTCGAAGAACGAATCCGGGTGGGTCAATCCCTCGCGCGACGACAGGAACCGGCCGGCCGGGTTGTCGTAATAGACGTAGATCGAATGGATATAAGGCTTGGAATTGGCCGGCACTTCGATGACGTTCCGCAGGTAAAACAGCGCTTCCCGCTCATCGTAGCTGAACGATGGCTTCGTCAGTACCCGTTTGAGCATCATTAAAATTTTCGGGTCCTGGTCGAACGACAAGCTAAGCGAGTCCATCTCGCCGGCGACGATTTGCAGAAAATCGCCGTATTGCCGAAGCGTCTGCTCGTTGTCCGCTTCGATGCCTTCGCCGATGTACCGCTGCGTAATGAAAATCGACAGCGAGCCGAGAATCAGAACGGGAATAAGGCAGAACAGCAAAAAACGAAAAAATTGGATAAGAAAAAAACGGCGGCGCAGGGAAGGGCGGATGAACCGCCGGACGCTGCTACGCTCGTCGATACTGGCCAGGGGTTTTTCCGAAGTAGTCTTTGAAAGAGCGAATGAAGTTTTTGACATTGGCATACCCCACCATTTCGCTGACCTCGAACATTTTCCAATGCGGCTCCTGCAGCAATTCGGCCGCCTTTTCCATTTTGTAAGCGAGTACATATTCGGAGAAATTCATGCCGGTCGCCTTTTTGAAGTACGTACTGAGGTACGTCGGGTTCATATGAACGACGCCGGCCGCGTGCTCCAGCTTGACGGAGCGGTAATGGAGCGCCACGTAGTCCGTGATTTTGCGGATGATCGGGTCGTCCGCGTTGTTCAGCATGGCGTTCGCGTGACTTTCCCCGGGAGCGGCATCGGGTTGATCTTGCGAATGGCGTTCCCGATCCAGCGTCTCCTTCAGCTCGCGGAACACGTCCATCAATTCCCGGTACTTGGCCGGCTTGACCAAATATTGCCGCACGCCGTACGCCATCGCCTGGCGGGCGTATTCGAAATCGCGGAACGCGCTGAGCAGCACGATTTTCACCGGCAGGTTTCGCTGATGAATTTCCTTCGACAGCTCCAGCCCGGACATCCGCGGCATCCGAATGTCGCACAGCACCGCGTCGACCGGGTGCGTAAGCAGATAGCGCAGCGCATCCTGGCCGTTGTCCGCCTGTTCCGCGATTTCGAACGAGACTTGATCCCACGGAAACGAACTGCAGAGCGTCTTGCGGGTATCCGTGTTGTCGTCGACCACGAGCAGCTTGTACACCGTCATGCCCCCCTTTTTTCTACTTCATCATAATATAAAAGCGCACGGCTGTTAATCGCTTCAAAACGAGGACCCAAAGACGTCAGTGTTTTCCAAAGAAAAGAAACCGCTTTATTGGAAGCGCTTAATGTTCGGCCCCATTTCCAAACTTCCACCCCTTAGCAGAAAGAAAGCGCTATGATACGATGACGTTGGCGCCAAAAATCGACACGAATCAGGGGGAAGGATGCGAAAATGAAACGAAAACCTTGGGCTGCGCTCGCCGCGCTACTGGCCTTGATGCTCATGCTAGCCGCATGCGGGGGGCAATCGGGAGGCGGCGCGAACGGAGGCGACACGGTGCCGGCGGGCGAAGGCGGCGCGTCGGCGGAGGGCGGCAAAGCCGATCCGGTCACGATCCGCTTCTCTTGGTGGGGCAGCGGTCCCCGGCATGAGGCGACGCTCGCGGCGATCGAGAAATATATGGAGCTGAACCCGTATGTGAAGGTCGAAGCGGAGTACATGGGATTCGACGGCTATTCGAAAAAGCTGGCCACGCAGTTCGCGGGCGACTCCGCGCCGGACTTGTTTCAGTACGTGAACTCGTTCAACGACCAGCTCGGCGACTACTTGATGGATTTGAAGCAGGCGGAGATCGACACGTCGACGTTTCCCGAATCGGCGCTGCGCGATTTCGCCACGTACGAGGACAAGCTGATTTTCATCCCGACCGGCCAGGACACGTTCGGCGCGATTTACAACGAAGCTTTCTTCGAAAAGCACGGCATTCCGCAAGACAAGTCGTGGACGTGGGACAGCCTGATCGAAATCGGCAAAAAGGTTCACGAGACCGACCCGGACGACTACTTGCTGACGGCGGACATCGACGTGATCGAAAGGGAGATCATCATCCCGTACGTCACCCAGCGGACGGGGAAAATCTGGATCAACGACGACTTTACGCCGAACTTTACGGAGCAGGATCTGGAGGGCGCCTACAGCTACTTGCTGCAGCTCTATGAAAACGGCGTCATGGAGCCTTTTGGAAACAGCACCGCGTTCGTCGGCAAAATGGAGCAAAACCCGAAATGGGTCAACGGCGAAATCGGCATGCTGTTCGACTATGCGGGCGCGTTCGGCAAATACGAACAGTCGGTGAGCGGCGCCAGCATTTCGATCGGGCCGTTCCCGGAGCATCCGGACGCGAAGCAAAGCGCGAATCCGATCACGGCGGGGACCGGCTTCGCCATCAACGACTCGTCGAAGGTGAAGGAAGAGACGGCCAAGCTGCTCGACTGGCTCGTCAACGATCCGGAAGCGGCCGTGATCCTCAATACTCAGCGCGGCATCCCGGCTTCCGGCAAAGCGCTCGAAGCGCTCGGCGCCTCCGGGCAGCTCAAGCCGGAGATCAAGGCCGCCGTCGAATACGCGGGCACCCGGACCGCTCTGCCGATCACGGTGCTGAGCGACAACGCGAGCATCCGCGTGGCCCATGAAGACGCGATCCAAAAGGTCATCTACAAAAAGCTGACGCCGCAGCAAGGCGCGGCGGAAGCGATGGCCAAC
The DNA here is from genome assembly GCF_900169535.1 of Cohnella massiliensis. Classification (NCBI taxonomy): domain Bacteria; kingdom Bacillati; phylum Bacillota; class Bacilli; order Caryophanales; family Paenibacillaceae; genus Cohnella; species Cohnella massiliensis. Next base: position 3,186,099 of record NZ_LT821259.1, on the reverse strand, counting down.
ATCAAGGAAAAGCTGGAGGAGCTGAAGGCCGAAGCCCGTTAACGGGCGGCCGATCCCGGCTTCCGCGGCGGCGGCCCCGCGCTTCGGGCGCAGGAGCCGCCGGTTTTCTTCGCCGCGCGCAAGGACCAGCCGAAAGGAAGTGACCCGTCTCTTGAAAAACAGAACGATGCGGCATGCCCTGTGGGGGCTGCTGTTTATTTCGCCGTGGCTGCTCGGCTTTCTGGGCTTTCAGTTTTACCCGCTGGCGATGTCGTTTTACTATTCGCTGACCGATTCCAGTCTCGTGAAGACCGGCGATTTTATCGGGCTGGACAACTACGTCAAGCTGTTCTCGCAGGACAAGGATTTTTTCCCTTCCATGCGGGTCACGCTTCTGTACACGTTCGTCGCGGTGCCGATCAAGCTGGCGTTCGCCTTGCTCGTCGCCGTTCTCCTGAATCGGAACAGCAAGGTCATGCACGTTTACCGGACGGTTTATTACTTGCCGTCCATCCTGGGCGCAAGCGTGGCCATTTCGCTGCTTTGGCGGTTCCTGTTCATGAACGAAGGCGTCGTCAACAGCCTGCTCGGCAAGCTGGGGCTGCCCGGCGTCGACTGGCTCGGCGATCCGGACGTCGCGCTCTTTACGATTTCCCTGCTCGTCGTATGGCAGTTCGGCACCTCGATGGTGCTGTTTCTCGCCGGGCTGAAGGGTATTCCTTCGGAACTGTACGATGCCGCGAAGGTCGACGGCGCGGGCCGTTTCCGCACGTTCGGCGCGATTACGCTTCCGCTGCTGACGCCGATTCTGTTCTTCAATCTCGTCATGCAGCTGATCGGCGCGCTGCAGGAGTTTACGGCCGCTTTCGTCGTCACGAACGGCGGTCCGATGAAGGCGACCTACCTGATCGGCCTTAAAATCTATGACGAAGCGTTCCTGGAGATGCGCATGGGGTACGCTTCCGCCGTCTCCTGGGTGCTGTTTTTGTTCATCCTCCTGGTGACGCTGATCCTTTTCCGCAGCTCGAACCGGTGGGTGCATTACGAGGATGGGGGGCGAAAATGATGCCTACGGCTTCGCGCCGACTCGCCAAAGCAAGCCTTCGCCATCTGGGGCTGGCGCTGATCGGGCTCGTGATGGTGTACCCGTTGATCTGGCTTTTTTTCGCATCGTTCAAAACCAATACCGACCTGTTCGGATCGCTCGGACTTTGGCCGGAACGGTTCGTGTGGGATTCGTACGCCAAAGGGTGGCAGGGCACGGGCCAGTACACGTATACGACGTTTTTCCTCAATACGTTTCTGCTCGTCGTTCCGACGGTGCTGTTTACGGTCGCCTCCAGCCTGATCGTCGGCTACGGCTTCGCCCGGTTTTCGTTTCCGCTGCGCAACGTCCTGTTTGCCGTCATGGTCGCGACGCTGATGCTGCCGCAAACGGTCATTCTGATTCCGAGGTACCTGATCTTCCGCAACCTGGGCTGGCTCGACAGCTACTGGACGTTCATCGTGCCGGCAATGCTCGGCTGCTTTCCGTTTTTTATTTTCATGATGGTGCAGTTCATCCGCGGCCTGCCGCGCGAGCTGGACGAGTCGGCGGTTATGGACGGCTGCGGGCCGGCCGGCATTTTGTTCCGGATTCTGCTTCCGCTGACCGTGCCGGCGATCGTGTCGGGAACCATTTTTCAATTTATTTGGACTTGGAACGACTTCTTCAACCAGCTCGTTTTTATCAGCAGCGTCAAAAAGTATACGATTTCCCTCGCGCTTCGCATGACGATCGATTCGACGGGGGGAGCGACGGACTGGAATCAGGTGATCGCGATGGGGATTCTGTCGATCGTTCCGACCGTCCTGGTCTTTTTCCTGGCGCAGCGGTACTTTGTCGAAGGCATCGCCACGACGGGCATCAAAGGATAGAGAAAAATCGGACAAAAGACGGGGAGTTGAAAACGAATGGAACGAGAGGAAAGCGAATCCGGCGTTTCGCCCTGGATGCCGGATCCGGGGGACGGCACCTATCGCAATCCCGTCCTGCATGCCGATTATTCCGATCCGGACGTGATCGGCGTAAACGGCGACTTTTACATGACCTCGTCGAGCTTTCACCATATTCCGGGCTTGCCGATTTTGCATTCGCGCGACCTCGTCAATTGGCGTCTGATCGGTCACGCGCTGCGGAGGATGCCGCTTCCGGGGTACGGCCGGCCGCAGCACGGCAGGGGCGTATGGGCGCCGAGCATCCGGCATCACGCGGGGAAGTTCTGGATTTTTTACGGCGATCCGGACGTCGGCATCTTCATGACGACGGCGGAAGATCCGGCCGGCGAGTGGTCGCCCTTGCATCTCGTTCAGGCGGGAAAAGGGCTGATCGATCCTTGTCCGCTTTGGGACGAGGACGGGCGGGCTTACCTGGTGCATGCGTTCGCCGAAAGCCGCAGCGGCATTCGGGACAAGCTGCGCGTCTGCCCGATGGATCCCGACGGCCGCCGTATCGGCGAAGGACGGATCGTATTCGACGATCCGGTTAACCATCCGACGATCGAAGGCCCGAAGTTTTACAAGCGGAACGGTTATTATTACATTTTCGCCCCCGCGGGCGGGGTCCCTCAAGGCTGGCAAACCGTGCTTAGAGCCTCGAACCCGTACGGCCCTTACGAAGACAGGATCGTCCTGCGCCAGGGCGGCTCGCCGGTGAACGGCCCGCATCAGGGGGGCTGGGTGGAGCTGGAAAACGGCGAATCGTGGTTCCTTCATTTTCAGGACAAGGACGCGTACGGCCGCATCGTCCATCTGCAGCCGGTCGCGTGGGAGAACGATTGGCCGCGGATCGGCGAACCCGGGGCGGACGGCGTCGGAACCCCGGTTCTTCGGTTTCGCAAGCCGGCGGCCGGCGTTGGTTCGCCGGTTGCGGCGCCCGCCGCGACCGACGAATTCGCGGCGGGAAGGCCGGGCCTGCAATGGCAGTGGCAGGCGAACCCGTCGCCGGAGTGGACGCCGCCCGGACCGGCCGGCGGCCTGCGGCTGCGCGCGATGCCGCTTCCGGAAGGCGCCGCGACGCTTTACGACGCGCCGCATCTGCTGCTGCAAAAGTTTCCGGCCCCCGCGTTCGAGGCAACGGTCGAGCTGGATGTCGCCGCTTTGAAGCCGGGGGACGAAGCGGGGCTCGTCGTGTTCGGCTTCCGCCACGCCCGGCTTGCGGCGGGGCGGGCCCGCAGCGGGGACCGGTTCCTTGCCTATACGGAGGGCGATCCGGCGGACGAGCGCGTCCTTTGGCGCATGCCGCTTACGGACGACCGAATCGGGCTGCGGGTATCCGTGGCCGAAGGCGCCGTCTGCCGATTCGCCTATCGCTCGGCCGGCGGGCCGTTTCGCCCGGTTGACGCCGGGCCGTTCGAAGCCGCTCCCGGCCGGTGGGTGGGGGCGAAGGTCGGGCTGTTCGCGGCCGGCGCGGACGGCGATGCCGGTTATGCGGCGTTCGGGCCGTTCCGGGTGACGCCGTGATCCTTCGCCCTGCGGAGGAGAGCTTCTCGCTAGCGCCGAAACTTTGCGATACCCGAACGAAGGGGCTTCCCGAATGGTCGAAAATCGACCTGAGGGAGGCCCTTTCTATTTCATTTTAGGAGGGATGCTCCGGTCGAAACGATTTTGACAACCTTCGCGTCCTTCATGGATAATGGACCCATGAGAGCGGCCCGCGCGGCGGCTTCTAGATCGCAAGGAGAATGGAGCGTTGTCATGAAATCACTCGTACTGGCCGAGAAGCCGAGCGTCGCGAAGGAAATCGCCCGGGTGCTCGGCTGCGGGCAAAAGCATAAAAGCCATATGGAAGGTCCGAATTATGTCGTCACCTGGGCGCTCGGCCATCTCGTCACGCTGGCCGAACCGGAGGATTACGATACGAAATACAGGACATGGAACCTGGAGGAGCTGCCGATCCTCCCGGAGCGAATGAAGCTGAAAGTGCTGAAGGAGACGTCGGGCCAGTTTCGCGCGGTCGCCCAGCTGTGCAAACGGTCCGACCTTGGCGAGCTCATCATCGCGACGGACGCCGGCCGGGAAGGCGAACTGGTCGCGCGCTGGATTATGGAGCTTGTCGGTTGGCGCAAGCCGTTCAAGCGGCTGTGGATTTCTTCGCAAACCGACCAGGCGATCCGGGACGGTTTCCGCGATCTGAAGCCGGGCCGGCAGTACGACGCGCTCTACCGGTCGGCGGTATGCCGCGCGGAAGCGGACTGGCTTATCGGCCTGAACGTGACGCGCGCGCTGACGACAAAGTACGATGCGCAGCTGGCGGCCGGCCGCGTGCAGACGCCGACGCTGTCCGTTCTGATCGAGCGCGAGCGGGAGATCCGAGAATTCCAGCCGAAGCCGTACTGGACGGTGGCGGCCGATTTCGGCACGTTCCAGGCCGTATGGCGCGAGAAGGACGGCCACGACGGCCGAATATGGGACGAGGCGCAGGCGCGGGCGATCGCGGAGCGCGTCGGCGGCCGAACCGCCAAGGTAACGAAGCTGCGCACGACGGAGAAAAGCGAGCCGTTTCCGCAGGCGTACGATTTGACCGAGCTGCAGCGGGACGCGAACAAGCGGCTCGGCTTCTCGGCGAAAATGACGTCGAACGTGCTGCAGCGGCTGTACGAGCAGCATAAGCTGGTCACGTATCCGCGCACCGATTCCCGCTATATATCCAGCGATATCGTGCCGACGCTGAAGGGGCGGCTGGACAGCATCGCCATAGGGCCTTATGCGGCGCTGGCCCAGGGCCTCGTCAAAGTCAGACTAATGCGAGGCCCCACTTAACATTTTAAAGATCGCTGGCTTTTTCCTCGAAGAACCGATACAATGAGCTTAATACCCATTTTATCGGTTCCATAAGGGGCAAGTATGACGAAACAAATCGAGCTGACAGCGCTAATCGTTCGACCGATTCAATCTCACGAGGAAGCACAATGGAACACGCTTATGCGAACTCATCATTATCTTGGATTTCGCCAATTGGTCGGCGAGTCGATCAAATATGTTGCGGAAATCCAGGGAAGATGGGTCGCTTTGCTGGGCTGGGGAACGGCTGCATTCAAATGCAGCTGTCGGGATCAATGGATTGGCTGGTCCAAAGAGCAACAATGGAGCCGGTTGTTATTTATCGCCAACAACCTGCGCTTTCTCATACTTCCTGGCGTACACATTCCCAACCTTGCTTCCAAGGTACTTTCCTTGAACGTAAAACGGTTGTCGGCGGATTGGGTCGCGGTTCACGGACATCCGTTGATTCTGGTCGAAACGTTTGTCGATCATGCCCGGTTTGCAGGGACGTGCTATATCGCAGCGGGATGGTTGCGACTAGGACAAACCCGAGGCTACGGACGGAACGCCGGACAATACTACTATCATGGGACAACGAAAACCGTTTTGGTGTATCCGCTCCATCGGCACGCCCGCACGTGGTTGTCCGCTCCTTTTTTGGTGCCGGAATTGCGCGGAGGCGGAGTGCCTGTGGTGAATTTGAATGGCGTGAACCTGGATCAGAATGACGGGTTGCTGGAACGTTTGAAACAGCTCAAGGATCCACGCAAGCCCCGTGGAGTTCGCCACAGCGTGACATCCACCCTCGCAGTCGCAATCTGCGCAACCCTCTCGGGTGCCCGCAGTTTTCTGGCAATCGGCGAATGGGCGGCGGATTTGTCCCAAGATCTCTTGCGTCGCCTGGGGTGTCGGTACCATCCCGAGCAACGTCGGTATATCCCGCCCAGTGAACCGACCTTGCGACGACATCTGCAAAGCGCGGATGCGGAACAACTCGACCGCATCTTGAACGAGTGGCTGACAGCTCAGACGGATCCGGAAGCGATCGCGGTCGACGGAAAGACGGTGCGCGGTGCCAAAGATGGTGAAGGCAAAGCACTGCACTTGCTTTCCGCTTTGTTGCACAAGGAAGGCGTCGTCGTTGCGCAACGGGCGGTGGACAAGAAAACCAACGAGATTAGGGAATTTCAATCGGTATTGGACCCTCTGGACTTGCGAGGGAAAGGGGTCACCGCCGATGCGCTGCATACGCAAGTCGAGCACGCCCGGTATTTGGGGGAAGAAAAACAACCCGACCCCTTCTTCACCGCCAAAGGGAAGAAACCGAATTCGAAAACAGCGATTGAGGACCTCGACGACAAGGATTTTTCCCCCTGAATATGTGACACGCGATAAAGGGCACGGGCGCATCGAAGTGCGCAAGCTGCAAACGAGCACGAAGTTGAACGACTACGTGACGTTTCCGTATGCGGCGCAAGTTTGCCGAATCCACCGAATCACCTACAATTTGCAAGGGGAGTGGATGCGGGAAGAAACTGTCTTTGGCATCACCAGCCTATCGGTCGAACGGGCCGATCCCGCTCGATTGTTGAATTTGAATCGCGGACATTGGTCGATTGAAAATCGGCTCCATTGGGTACGCGACGTCACGTTTGACGAAGACCGTTCTCAGATTCGAACCAAAGAAGGGCCGCGAGTCATGGCCACCTTGCGCAATCTCGCAATTAGCTTGTTCCGCTTAGGAAATCAATCCAACATTGCGAAAGCGACCCGCCGTTGTGCCAGAAAACCAGAAAGGGCTTTGGAACTGATCGGAGCTTAAAGACGACAAAGGACATGTCTGAGCATTTATCAACCTGACTTTGACGAATCCCTGGGCGCTGGCCCGCAAGGCATTGCGGGGAACGCTTTCGGTGTCCAAGCGCTTGGTCGACGACAGCAAAGTAAGCGACCACCACGCGATCATTCCGACGGAGCAATACGTCAACCTGTCCGCGCTGTCCGGCGACGAGCGCCGCCTGTACGACTTGATCGTGCGCCGCTTTATCGCATTGTTTTACCCGCCGTACCGATACGACGAAACGTCGGTCGTCCTCTCGGTCGATGGCGATCATTTTCACGCCAAAGGCCGGATCGAGAAGGATGCCGGCTGGAAAGAGGCGTACGCCGCCGGAGCGGGGTTCTCGGCCGTCGACGACGGGGACGACGAGGACGAAGGCGCGGAGCGCGGCGACGCCCAGCCGGCGCAGCGATTGCCGGAGCTGGCTTCCGGGCAGACGTTTCCGGTGAAAGCTTGCCGCCCGAAGGAGCTGCGAACGCAGCCGCCGGCCCGCTACACCGAAGCGGCGCTGCTCGCCCGGATGGAAAAGCACGGGCTGGGGACGCCGGCTACCCGCGCCGACATTATCGAGAAGCTGCTGTCCACCGACACGATCGAAAGAACGCAGAACCGGCTTGCTCCGACCGGCAAAGGAAGCCAGCTCTACGAGCTTGTCGTGAACGAGCTGCGCAGCCCCGAGATGACGGCGGAGTGGGAGCGGGAGCTGGAACGGATCGCCAAGGGAAGCGGCAACCCGCAAGCGTTCATGGCGGGCATCCGGGAGCGGGCGCGGTTATGGGTCGAGGAAATCAAACGGGAGTCCAAGGAATACAAGCCGCACAACCTGACGGCGTATCGTTGTCCGTCCTGCGGCAAGCCGCTCAAGGAAGTGAAGGGCAAGCGCGGCAAATCGTACGTCTGCTCCGACCGCGAATGCGACTACCGCCGGGCGGCCGAACCCGCGCTGACGAATCGGCGCTGCCCGACTTGCCGCAAGAAGATGGAGCTTCGCGACGGCAAAGCCGGGAAGTTTTTTCACTGCCGGCCGTGCAACGTGATCGAGAAGCTCGGCGACAAGCAGGGCGGAGGCCGGGCTGCCAAGCACGAGCAGCACAAGCTGATCGAAAAGTACAGCGACAACGCCGCGGCGACAAACAGCTTGGGCGATGCCCTGCGGGCCGCCTTGGGGCAGAAAGAGGATTAATGTTTTTTCTCGCCTGAGATTTGCGATGGATCTTAACCAATTACAGTTAATTTTGCTTTTGACACCAGAACACCTGTTTGGTATAATTTGTCTATATAGGCCGAGCCTCCTTGCCCATGGAGGATATCACCTGACGTATAGCTGTTATTGGTGGGATTTATTTTGCGTGAGCGGGAGGCACGGACGATGAGCGAACGGTTATTGGAATCGATATTGGACGAGCTTAGAGGCGTGAATCGGCGATTTGACGGGATCGATCAGAGGCTTGACGGCATCGATCAGAGGCTTGACGGGATCGATCAGAGGCTTGATGGTATGGATCAGAGGTTTGACGGGATCGATCAGAGGCTTGATGGTATGGATCAACGTTTCGATGGTATCGATCGGCGGCTCGATCGAATGGAGGGAACGCTGAACGAAGTGAAGGTTGCGGTGCTGGAAACGCACAAATGGGTGGAAAATATCGCCGAAGTGCAGCAACAGCACGCGTCTGCGATCGAATCGTTAAAGACGGAGCAGCAACGGCATGGCAAGATCATCGAGGCTCTGGCCGTGAAGTCGTTTGAGCATGACTCGGATATTCGCGAGCTGAAGAGAGCGAGATAAGGTTTATGGAAGTTGCCATTGCGAAATTTAAGCAGCCCTCCGACAGGGGGCTGCTTTTACTATAGGCGGGTTGCGGGCGATAATCCGGCATTACGGGGCCGGACATTCGACTTCCGGGGCGAAGCTTTTCTACCGCGCAAAAAGACCCCTCAGGGGGTCTTAGGAGAGACGTTTGATTTTGCAGCCGGTTAGTTCAATCCCGCTTTCGTCAACCCGAACGCGGCATCAGCCGAGCCGGGAACGCCTCTGAAGCCGACGTTGAGGCGGTTCCAGGCATTGATCGCCAGGATCGAGAAAGTCAGATCCGAAATTTCTTTTTCGGAGAACTGTTCGCGAACGCGAAGATAGATGTCGTCGGACACGCCGTGTTCCGGCAATTTGGTCAACGTTTCGGTCCATTCGAGCGCGGCACGTTCGCGGGGACTGAACAGTTCCGATTCCCGCCAGATCGAAGTGTGATAGAGACGAAGTTCTCGTTCCCCGTGAATTTTGGCTTCTTTGACGTGCATGTCCAGGCAGAACGCGCACCCGTTGATTTGCGATGCCCGGATATGAACGAGATCGCGAAGCTTCTCTTCGATCGCGCTGTTTTTTTCGGCGTTGCTGAATTCCATCATTTTTTTGAAAAATTCGGGAGACTGCTGCATGTAATTTACGCGCTGCGCCATCATGTTTTCCCTCTCTTTGTTTTTTATTGGATTCCGCCGACTCGATCTCTTCCTTGTTCGTTCCGTCGCCTCCTCCCGAGATCGCGTTTCGTATGTACGACGATTCGGTGCATTATGTTGTGACCGAACGGAAGCCCGGGAGTGCGTTCAAATGAAAAATCGCAAAAAAAGCCCGGCCACAGGCCGAGCAGAGGAAGTTTAGGCCAATTTTTCGATCACGATCGATGCGCTGACTACAGGCGTTCCGCCTCCGATACTTGCCTGCAGCGTCTGTGCTCCGGTGTTGTCGATCCGATTCAGCGTCAGGACGCCGCCGGCTGTCAACTCAGCGATCACTTGGCCTTGGTAAGGATTGTTGCCCGCGCCCGAGCCGTAATTGCTGCACAAAACAAGAGACGCGGGAGTCGGACCGGCGGCGTCCGGATCAAAGAACATGCCGAACGCGCTGTTTCCGGCCGTCGGGAATACCTCCCAGCTAATATGATAGAATCCGGTTTCGTTCACGTTAACCGTGGAAGGGCTGGTAAACGTGAACGCAGTTCCGTTGATGAGGGAGTTATTGAACGTCACCGCGCCCCCCTGGCCTCCGGGGACGGGTGCGGGCGCGACGGTCTGGTTGACAGTGCTGCATAGAAACGAAAACGAAGAAATTCCGCCTGCCGGTCCCGCCGGGCCTTGAGGACCTGTAGCACCTTGAGGACCTGTAGCACCTTGAGGACCTGTAGCACCTTGAGGACCTGGTTCGCCTTGAGGACCTGGCTCGCCTTGAGGACCTGGTTCGCCTTGAGGACCTGACTCGCCTTGAGGACCTGGAGCGCCTTGAGGACCTTGAGGACCTGGAGCGCCTTGAGGACCTTGAGGACCTTGAGGACCTTGAGGACCTTGAGGACCTTGAGGACCTTGGGGACCGACTACTGTCGGCGTCGTAACGTTAACTTCGGGAGGGGGACAGTTTACTTTGACGATTTTTTTAAACACTTGCGGTTTTCTTTTTTTATCGACATGCGGTTTATTTTTTTGATCTCATGCGGCTTTTTGCTTTTAACCGTCGAACCGACCACTACCGTCTTTTTTTTGCAGTGTTTACGATCTGGACAACTCAAGACATACACCTCCTGTAAATTTGTCTACAGCGTATGTCCTTGGCGACGGGCTTGAATGGACGAACAACCAGAATATAGTAGACTATGGTCAAATTTGAGAAAAATAGGCAAAAACACAAGGTAGGCTAAAAGACATGAAAGCTTCTATGAATTGGGCGGTTTATACCGTTTCGAATAGTTGACAGGCAGGGGCGGCATCCGATGGCTCTAGGCCGCTTGTTTTTTCGGGCAACGGATCACGAACAAGGTTTCCTTGCCGGGAACGCTCGATACTTGCACGGTCCCTCCATGCGACTCGACGATCTGTTTGACGATCGATAGCCCCAGACCGAGCCCTTCCCCCTTTCTTCCGCCGTTTGCGCGATAGAAGCGTTCGAAGATTCGGTTGCCCTCCTCTTCCGGGATTCCTTTTCCTTTATCCTTGATTGCAATGAAAATATCATTCTCGTCTTCCAGAAGCCGGATCCCCAAATAGCCCCCTTCGTCTCCATAGCGGATGGCATTGTCGATCAGGTTGCGGATTGCCCGTTCGAAAAGCGCGGAATCGATGCTCGCCTCGACGTCCCGGTCGGGAATATCCACGTCGATCGTCATCTGTTGGCCGTCGAGGAACAGCATGTACTCGGCCACGATCTTTCTGAGCAGTTCGGACAGATTATGAGGAGCGAGATGAAACTCAAGCGTGTCCGAATCTTGCCGAGCGATGTCCAGCAGTTGGTCCAGCAAGCTATCCATGTAGCGGGAACGCTGCAGGATGATTTTTGCGCTGGCCTGCAGTTCGTCCTCGTTTTTGTATAGACCGTTGCGAATCGTCTCGGCGTAACCGAGCAGCATCGTCAGCGGTGTTCTCAAATCATGCGAGAGGTTGGATAGCAGCAGCTTGCGGCGATTTTCGAATTGCTGGATTTCGCTCGCCTGACTGCGAATCCGCTGAGCCATTGAATTGTAATGTCTCGTCAGTTGCCCGATCTCGTCCTTCGACGCATCCTCCAGACGGATCGCGTCGCTGCGAAGGTTGACTTTGTTCATTGCATCGTTTAATTTGCGAATGCGTCCGTTCATCGACGAAAAAAAACAGATGGACAGCAAATAGGGCACCAGTAAGGAGATCAGCAAGGGCAAAGCATAGGTAAACAGGACTTCGAACGTGCGCACGTAGAAGTAAAATTGCCCCGACTTCATCGCTTCGCTCGGCAGGCTAATGAATAAATAATAGGACGCATTTCCCCGATCGACAGGATAAGCGAATGAAATTGTTTCGCCGTCCGTCCACAAGTTTCTCGGCATATTGAGAAAGCGATCCGTTATCTGTTTAAAGTCATAGGATCTGCTCGTTCCGGACGTATCGTAAAGCACGGAGCCGTTTGAATCCACCCATTCGAACCGAAGGGACGGCTGCTCGAGATGAATCCGATCCAGTATCGGCTTAACGTCGGCCCCGCCGGGCTCGGGTTCCAGTCGTTCAATCGCATCGAGAGTTTGTTGCGAGATGGCGTTCAGCTTATTCAAATCGTAGCCTTTGTTCCAGACGGAGCTCGAGATGAAAGACAGAACGATAAAAAGCGTCAGGCTTCCGACGGCGCTGATCGACATGATCAGCCATAGCTTCGTCTGATTTCTCATCTTCCGTCTCCCGAGAATCGATAGCCGACGCCCCGAACGGTATGAAGATGATGCCTGGACCCGTCGGCGCTTTCCAGCATGGCTCGCAGCCGACTGATAAAAACGCTCAAATTGTTGTCGTCGTAATTTTCGTGCTGCCAAATTTGCCGGTAAATCTCCCGCTTGGTCAGCACGCGGTCGGAATTGCGCATGAACAGCTGCAGCAGCTCGCATTCGACAGGGGTGAGGTCGTGCCGGATTCCGTCATTGTGCAAAACGAAATTGTCCACGTCGAGAACGAGCTTGTTCAAACGGATAACTCCGGACGGAAGCGGCGACTGGGGGCGGTGTCTCCGCAATTGGGCTTGAACCCGGGCGAGCAGTTCCATCGGGCTGAACGGTTTCGTAACGTAATCGTCCGCGCCCAAGCCAAGCGCTGCAATCTTGTCCTCGACCTCCCTTCTTGCGCTGAGTGCGATAACAAGAGTCTCGGGATGATTTTCGCGCAATTGTTGAAGCACCTCGAAGCCGTTGCCGTCATCCATCATGATGTCCAGGATCATGATTTCGAAGCGTTCCTCCCGCATTCGCTCCATCGCCTGCCGTCCGGATTCGGCTTCGACGGTTTGGAAGCCTTCCCGTTCCATATGTATCCGGATCAGTCCGCGGATCTCGGGTTCATCATCGACGATAAGCATTCGGTACATGGCCGTTTGTTCCTCCAAAGGTAGCAGCGATTAAGATTATCATACATGAAGTGACGAAGAGCTTGCTATCCCGATCATTAAGATTCCGTTAAGAAAAGTGAAGCCGTCGGTCGCTAAAATGGGTTATAGGTCAGGGCTTGCTCGAAACCATATGACGGATTCCCCGAATCAAGTCCATGCATCGAACCCATGGGACGAAACGACGAAGTTGCGGGAGTGGCGGCGATGAGCGTTACGATTATTCTCTACGCGGAACAAGCAACGCGGCTTGATTTTTGTATCGAGAGCATTCAACGGCATACCGGGCCTCCGTACGAGTTGATTGTCATCGACGAGTTGGATGATCCCGCCGAGGCCGAGCGTTATGCGGAAAACCCCGGAGTTCGTCTAATGGGTTGGCCAGGGAAGCTTAGCGCTGCGGAGGGGTTCGGGATTGCGGCTTCCGTTGCCGAATTCGATACGCTGGTGTTCATGCATGATCATATCGCGGTAACCGGCGGGTGGCTTTCGGATCTGATCGAATGCTTGAACGCTGACAGAACGCTGGCATTAATCGCCCCCGTGATGAATGACGGAAAAGGAGAACAACTGCTGGATTGCGAATATTCGGGAATCGATTCGCTGTTTGCCCTCGCAAGGGGGAGGCGCGCCGTTCGGTCGCGAGGAATTCGAAAAGTCGGCGAGCTGGCGGGGGCGCTTTTTATGACGCGAAGAGAAGTTCTGGAGGAGATAGGCGGATTCGATTTTGAACGCGGCGGGATCGAAATCTCGCGTTTGTGCGAAAGGGCGCGCGATGCGGGGTACGGAATAGCGGTTGCGAAGGATTGCGTCGTCGTTAATCTGCTGCCTTTCGAAAGCGGGAAGGGGCCGGTTCCGGAAGCTTCTTCGGAAAAGCCTGACCGTTTGCCGACCGTGACTTTATGCATGATCGTCAAAAACGAAGAGCGGACGCTCGCGCGCTGTCTTTCCAGCGTCAGCGATGTCGTCGACGAGATCGTCATCGTCGATACCGGTTCGACGGACCGGACCAAGGACATTGCCCGCGAGTTCACGGACCGGATTTACGATTTCGAGTGGACGAACGATTTCGCCGCAGCCCGCAACCATGCGTTCAGTTTGGCGACTACGGACTACATCATGTGGTTGGATGCCGACGACGTGCTGCTCGCCGAAGATGCCGCCCGATTGAAAGCAACATTAAACGACCTGTCGGCGGGCATCGACGCGATATCCATGCCTTATCATCTGGCTTTCGACGAGGATGGGCGCTTGCTGAGCAGCCTGCGGCGGAATCGGATCGTCAAAAGGGAACGCGGGTTTCGTTGGATCGGCCAAGTTCACGAGTACTTGGAGGTTCGCGGCGAAATTCTCGAAGCGGAGGCTGCCGTCACCCATAGGCGCGTGCACACCGATACGAATCGCAATCTCTTGATCTATGAAGAGCGAGAACGGGCGGGCGAACGATTTTCGTCGCGAGATCTTTTCTATTACGGAAACGAGCTTAGCGATCACAAGCTTTGGGAACGGGCGATCGAGCAATACGAACGTTTTCTGACTCGGGACGACGGCTGGCGGGAAGACCAAATTGCCGCATGCGGCCGGTCCGCGGATGCGTATCATGCGTTGGGGAAACTCAAGGATGCGAGAAGGAAAGCGCTCCAGGCTTTCCAATATGATTCTCCCAAACCCGAGATCAGCTGCAGGTTGGGCTTTTATCATATGGAAGAAGGCGATTACGCGGGAGCGATCCCCTGGTATGAACAAGCGCTCCGCATCCCGTCCTTCGTGAAGACGAACGCGATGGTGCAGCATGGCTCTCGAACCTGGGTGCCGCATTTGCAGCTTTGCGTTTGTTATGACCGCCTGCAAATGTACGATTTGGCTCGCAAGCATAACGAGGAAGCTGCCAAATATGTTCCGAACCACCCGAGCGTTTTGCAGAATAGAGCTTATTTCAATCGTTTAGTCGAGGGAAGATTACAGGAAGCGAGGATTTGACCCATGAATGATCGGTACTTGAAAAAAGAACTCAGAAAATCTCGCAAGTCGGCCCGCCGGGATCATCGATCTTCCCGCGTATCCAAGCATTTCATGACGATCGGGGCTATCAGCTCCGTGGCCGGGCTGGTCCCGCCATGGGCGTTTTCCAACGCGCAAGCGGCGGCGGCCGGTCCTGTCGGATTCAGGGATGTTCCGCAAAACTTCTGGGCCTATCCGGACGTGATGAAGCTGGCTGCCATGGGAGTCGTCGGCGGCAATCAAGCAGGCGCGTTCAATCCGAACGGAACGACAACGCGTCAGGAAGCCATCGTCATGATTCTTCGGCTTCTTGGCGTGGATTCCCCGGAGAATAATCTTACGCAGACCGCGCTTTCTTCGGATCCGTGGGCTCGAGGCTGGATCGCCTTGGCTATCGAGCGCGGCCTAATTTTAACTGGCGAAGAGAATACCTCCTCGCCGAACTGGGGGAAGACGGAGGCTACCCGCGAGTGGATGATAAAAGCGATTATTCGGGCACTCGGCCAAGAGGACGAGGCAGGCCGATTAGCGGATCGCGCTTCTTCGTTTGCGGACGATTCGAAAATATCGGCTTCGGCTCGAGGCTACGTGAACGCAGCCATTAAACTGGGCCTGATTTCCGGTTTTGAAAGCAAAACCTTTCGTCCCGAATCCGTCCTCACGCGTTCGGAGGCGGCTGCCTTCGTATCGCGGGCCGAGCTGTATTTGGAGGGGACGGATCGGGTCGTCCGCGGGATGCTGGTTCGTTTATCGGCGAATGACGTGACGATCTTGTCCGACAGCGGCGAATCTCTGCGGTTCGATCTAGGGGCCGGAGCCGTCGTTCACGGGACGAATCTTCAGCCGGGCCAAATGATTGCTGTCGTACATCAAGAAGATACGGCGTTCTACATCGAACCCAGCGCGAGCTTGTCGTTTATCGCGCAGCAAAATAAAAATGCTCAGGAGAATTGGCTAAAGTCTATTTTCGAGGGAATCGTTGCATTTGACGCCGCTCAATCCGAGTCCTATGCCCAGTATCAAATGGTTACGTACGATGGAAGCACGTACATCGTGCTGAATGCATCGCCCAAAGGCCTGCCGAACGACTCGGCCGATTACCTGCTTATTGCCGCTGCCGGAGCGGATGGATCGCCGGGCTCTTCGGGAGCGGCCGGAGCTGCCGGCGCAACCGGGGCAACCGGAGCGGCCGGCGCAACCGGAGCGACGGGAGCAACCGGGGCGACGGGCGCAGCCGGAGCGGACGGGGCAACGGGAGCAACCGGAGCGACGGGCGCTATCGGGGCGACGGGAGCAACGGGCGCAACCGGGGCGACGGGCGCAGCCGGAGCGGACGGGGCAACGGGAGCAACGGGAGCAACCGGGGCGACGGGCGCAGCCGGAGCGGACGGGGCAACGGGAGCGACAGGCGCAACCGGGGCGACGGGCGCAGCCGGAGCGGACGGGGCAACGGGAGCAACGGGAGCAACCGGGGCAACGGGCGCAGCCGGAGCGGACGGGGCAACGGGAGCGACAGGCGCAACCGGGGCGACGGGAGCAACCGGGGCGACAGGTCCTGAAGGTCCAATGGGACCTCCGGGACCGATTGGACCTCCGGGGCCTCCTGGAGCAATCATTCCTTAAGGCAGGTCAGTCAACTGAATGCAAAGGCGGCGGTCGGTGTTGCCGGCCATGCCGCCTTTTTTTTCGATGTTTAGTTGTCGTAAGGATCGATCGTTTGAATGGTGCCGTCTTCGTTGTAGTTGAGCTCCGTATATTTCACGCAGCGTTTGTTGTCGGCGCCGCCGGACAGCGAACTGTCGTGATAAAACAAATACCATTTATCCTTGAACCGGACGATGGAGTGATGGGTGGTCCATCCGACGACGGGCGTCAAAATCGTTCCCTGGAAAACGAATGGCCCCGTCGGATTTTCGCCGACGGCGTAAACGATTTTATGGGTCGTGCCGGTCGAATAGGACAGGTAATAGAGTCCTTTATGCTTATGCACCCACGGCCCTTCGAAATACCGGCGGTCTTCGTCGCCGGCCGCAATCGGATGGCCTTCCCGATCGACGATGGATATTTCCCGGGGAGATTCCTTGAATGTCAGCATATCCTCGTTCAATTCGGCTACCCGGGGGCCGAGCGCGGGCTCCGATCCGGAAGGTTCCTTCCCTTCCGGATCGAACCGGCCGGTTTGCCATTTCTCCAGCTGTCCGCCCCACAGTCCTCCGAAATAGACATAGGCCTTTTCGTCGTCGTCGACGAGAACGGCGGGATCGATGCTGAAGCTTCCCGGAATATAGTTCGGTTCGGGCTTGAACGGGCCGGACGGAGAAGAGCTCGTCGCGACGCCGATCCGGAAAATATCGTCTTTATCCCGCGCGGGGAAAAACAAGTAGTAAGTACCGTTTTTGTAAGCGGCGTCCGGCGCCCACAGCTGCTGCTTGGCCCAAGGGATATCTCGCAAATGAAGCGCTTCCCCGTGATCGATGCAAGGGGAGCCTTCGTCCTCCATCGATAAAACGTGATAATCCTCCATGTCGTACTGGTCGCCGTTGTCGTTCGAAACTTTTTCGTGATCGAGGTCGTGGGATGGATAAATGTAAAGCTTTCCTTCGAATACGTGAGCGGAAGGGTCCGCCGTATAAATATGGGTGACCAGCGGTTCGTTGCGTTTGGTCGAATCGGCCATCTCAAATCCTCCCCGGTTAACTCCTTTATTCAGATCCTCTACCTATTTTAACAAAGAACAGACGAGTGAAAACCGTTGCTTCTTTCAAATTTCACCGAATTTATTCACAGGATTCTTTTTTTTCGCGTCCGATTTTTTCAATGCAAAAAAGAAAGAGTATGCGATGATATAAAGCGGGTATCAATTTACGGATATGGGAGTGACTCTTATGGCGAAGCTTCTCGAGCCGTCGCGTTTCGAGGCGGCCCGGCAGTTCATGAAGCGGCGGGCAAGGCCGCTTGAACGGGCCGTTTATGAGCATGAATTCGAATCGGGCTCCGAAAGCGAGGTGCTCAAGGAACTCGCCGAATTTCAAAACCCGGACGGCGGGTTCGGCTGCGGGCTGGAGCCGGATCTGCGGTGCAAGGAATCGTCCGCCCTGGCCACGACGCGCGCGCTGGACATCCTCGAAGGGATGCCTCCTTCGGACGAAAAGCTTGCGACGGCCCGCAAGGCGCTCGGCTATCTTATTCGAACGTACCGCGAGGATCGCAACGGATGGGACATCATTCCGCCGGAAGCGGAAAACGCCCCTCGCGCGGTTTGGTGGACGTACGGCGTTTTCGCCGATCATTGGGGCAATCCGAATGCCGATATCGTCGCCTTCTTTCTGGATTACCGGGCGCACGTCCCGTTCGGAAAGCTGGAGGAGCTTGTTTGCTACGCCCTTGACTATGTGCAGCATCGCTGCGACCTTACGGAAATGCACGAGATGTTTTGCTTCCTGCGTTTGATCGAGCGTCTGGACGAGGCGCAGCGCGGGGCCGTCGACGAAACCATGCGCCGGTTCCTCGACCATTGCGTCGTTTCGGACCCGCAGAAACGCGAAGGCTACGGCGCGGAACCGCTTCAAGTCGCGGACAAGCCGGAAGCCCGCTACTACGGGAAGTACGCCGGCAGCATTTCCCGCGAACTCGACGCCTTGATCGACGGCCAGAGGGAGGGCGGAGCTTGGGCGCCGAACTGGACCTGGCACCAGTATGAAGAAGAGTGGCCGCAAGCGATGCAAGAATGGAAAGGCATCCTCACGCTGCAATCGCTCCGCACGCTGCGGAACTACAGGCGTCTTTGACGGAATCGGATGAATCCGTTTTGCTGACCGCGGCGCGGGAGAATCCGTTCCAGGGTAGCTCGATGAACTCCAAGCCGTTGCAGATGACCGTTCTTGACATCCTAAGCGTGTCCGTATCGCTGGCGATGAAGGGCGAAGCCTCCGAGTATCGGGAGGTCACCGCTAAGGCGATTATCAACAAGATGGACTGATCAACGGACGACAGTCGGCGTTTCTCATGGCGATGAAGCTCCGAGAAGGGAGGGGGCTCGCTAGGAGGTGCGTTTTTTTCGGCAACCAACAAATCATAGTTTACAAATGGGAATTCATGTGTTAATTTTATTTCACGACAAAAATATTCTTTAACGAAATATAATAATCGAGCCTTCCGGACAGCCGGCGGCTCCCGAACTTGCAGCTCTTCCGCATTTTGGAGACGGGGTTGCTTCGGGAGCCTTTTTTGCGTCCGGAGGAAGGAGGCGGGACAGCATTTCTCTCTATACGGAGCTTGACGATACCTTTCGAAAGATGATCCGTAAGTTCGTGGTCGAACGTGACAAAGTGGTAGTAGCAGGCGAGCTTAGCCTGCCCCAACTCGTCGTACTCGGCACGTTGAATAACAAGGGGCCGCACAAAGCGGGGGAACTGGCGGAAGTTACCGACTTCTCCCCGAGCATGCTCACCGCTTTATGCAACAAGCTGGCGGACGGCGGCTACATCGAACGAACGAGACCGGAAGAGGATCGGCGCACGGTGCTGCTCGCCATATCGGCGAAAGGCAAGGAGTTCATTGAGACCTTATCGCGAAGCAAGCGCAAAGATAAGGCTCCCTATTTATTCGAAGAGTTTAATGAAGAGGAATTGAAGCTTCTGCTGAACTTCAGCGGTAGAATTCTGAAGAGGCTTGACGGCTTTTCGGAAGCCATCATGGCCGAAATCGGGCAAGCGCTGACGCCGGAAGGGCCGGCCGACCCATGAGTTCGCCGTTCTCTCGAACGAGGGGAGGGCGGGCTAAACGCGAACTTCTAATTTCCAGTGAACAATCGGAGGGTCTCTTATGTCCAAATTCATGAAAATCCGCAGTGCCGCATCCGTCGTCGTTTTGACGACCGCGTTCTCGCTCGCGTTGGCCGGATGCGGTTCAGACAACGGAAGCAACTCGAACGCGGGAACGGCATCTTCGGCAGCCCCGGCATCCGAGTCCGTATCCCCGGCGGCTTCCCCGTCCGCATCCCAATCCGCCTCTCCCGCCGCGGAGGCTTCTAAAGAGAAGGTCAAGGTCCGCATCGCGCTGGACACGGCCGCTGGCGGGTCGCTGCAATTCCGTCTCGCGGAGGAGAAAGGCCTGTTCGACAAATACGGAATCGACGCGGAGATCTCCAACTTCCCGTATGGGATCGACACGCTGAACGCGCTGCTGGTCGGACGCGCGGATACGGGAACCGCAGCGGATTATGCGCTCCTCAATTCCTTGAACAAGGGCGACTTCAAAGTCGCCAGCACGCTGTCCCGCGAGACGCCGGAGTCGGCGACCTCCACGGTCGTTATCGCCAAGGGAGACGAGATTCAGACGCCGCAAGACCTGAAGGGCAAGAGGCTCGGCGTCGTCAAAGGAACCGTCTACGAATATGTATGGTCGAAGTACCTCGAGCACCTAGGAATCGACGAGAAGGACGTGAAGTTCGTTCCTTATTCCACGCCGGACGAAGGGATGGTCGGTCTCCAGAAAGGGCAGTTGGACGTCGTGTTCGGAAGCGGGGTATTCATCGACAAGTTCCTTAGCATCAAGGGCACGAAGGTGATCGGGGATCTCGCGGACGCGGGAACGGACATCACGGCTTATTTTGCGGTCACTTCCGATTTCCTTAAGAAGCATCCGGATGCGGTCGGAGGCATTCTGAAGGCGCTCGACGAAGCCATCGCCTATATCCCCGGCCACGAGGAAGAACTCGCCGAGATCGCGTTCAAGGAGCTAAAGCTGCCTAAGGACGGCGTGCTCAAGACGATCGATCAGCAGGGCTATGCGGTTGGTTTCACTCAAGAGGATTACGACCATTTGAAGACCATGAAGCAGTTCATCGTGGATAGAGGAATTCTGAAGGACGATTACGATCTGAACGCCAAGCTCGATCTCGAGCCGGCCAAACGAGCGCTGCCGAATCTGGTCACCTACCAACCGTAATTAAAGCAATGGAGAGGAGAACGTCCATGACCGCCCTTTCGCAATCGCAATCCGGAACGATCCGAATCGAGAATCTGCGCAAGTCGTTCGCGGCCGCCCCGACGGGCCAAGAGCCGCACTACATCATCAAGGATGTCAACCTGACCATCCGAGGCGGGGAGTTCTTCATCCTGCTCGGGCCGAGCGGCTGCGGCAAGTCGACACTCCTCAACATCATCGCCGGGTTTATCGGCAAGACCGAAGGCAAAGTAGCCCTGGGGGAGAAGGAGATCGTTCGTCCGGGCAGCGAGAGAGCGATGGTGTTCCAGCAGGCGGATTCCTCCCTGTTCCCATGGCTGACCGTGCGGGAGAACGTGGAATTCGGGCTCCGGATGCGAAAGGTGCCGAAAGCGGAGAGACGCCGGAGCTCGGATCATTATATCCGCCTGGTCGGCCTTGCCGGTCACGAGGACAAATTCCCGGAGGAGCTGTCCGGCGGCATGAAGCAGAGGGTGCAGCTCGCCCGCGTCCTCGCGAACGATCCTGCCATCCTGCTCATGGACGAACCGTTCGGAGCACTCGACGCGATGACGAGAAGGACGATGCAGAAGGAGCTTATCCGCATCTGGCGGGAGACGAACAGGACGGTTATTTTCGTCACGCACGACATTCAGGAGGCTCTTCTGCTCGGCCAGCGAATCGGCATCATGTCCGTCGGCCCCTCCTCTCAGATTACCGACCTTTACGACAATCCGCTCCCATACCCGAGGAACGTGACGGATCCGAAGCTTATCGGGCTTCTCGATACGATTCAGTCGCATTTCGACGAGTAGGAACGGACAGGAACAGGAGTTGAACAACCATGAATCGATGGAAGCATTGGCTTCTGCACGGCGTCGTGCCTTGGCTCGGAGTTCTGGTCGTCTGGCAGTTGGTCGCGCTGGCGTCCGATCCTCAGTTTTTTCCCGGCCCGTACTTGACGCTTAAGGGAGCGATCGAGCTGTCTGAGGACGGCTCGCTCTTCACTTACATCGGATACAGCTTCGCCCGCGTGCTTAGCGGCTGGCTGCTCGGCAGCCTGATTGCGATTCCGGTCGGCCTCGTTATGGGACGGTTCAAGTTCATTCGGGCGATCACGGACCCCATCCTGAACTTCATCCGTTTCATTCCCGCGCTCGCGTTCGTGACGCTGTTCATGCTCTGGTTCGGAATCGGCGAGCAGTCGAAGATCATCCTGATCATGTACGGCACGATCTTCACCGTCATCATGAACACGATGACAGGCGTGCTCTCCATTGAGGAAGACAAGATTCGTTCGGCACGCAGCATGGGGGCTTCCGAATGGCAAATCCTGCTGCACGTCATTGTTCCGGCTACAGTGCCGTTCATCTTCACCGGGGTTCGCATCGCGATGAGCATGTCTTACCTCGCGATTCTCGGAGCGGAGATGGTCGCGGCGAACGAAGGCGTCGGCTTTCTGATCTGGAACGCCCGCTTGTATTTCAAGACGGACTGGATCTTCGTCGGGCTGTTTGCGCTCGGCATTATGGGCTTTACGACGGACCGCCTGCTCGGCTTCGTCGGGCGCAGGCTGCTCGGGCGCTACGGCGTCGTTCATTCGAACGCTGCGGGGCAGCGGGAACGCAAGTCTCGCCGAACGGCTCAAGCGAATACCGTAACCGGAGGGGATACCTATGGGAAAGTGGGCTAAAGACACGTTTCAAGGAGAGATCGGAACGACGGTAGCGGAGTCGATTCCACACTGGCCGAGGCCCGATCAAGCGAAGGCGGGAGCGCCGAACGTCGTCATCATCCTGCTCGACGACCTCGGTTTCGCGCAGCTCGGCTGCTACGGCTCCGACATCGCGACGCCGTATATCGACGCGCTGGCGTCCGGCGGCTTGCGCTACAACAACTTCCATACGACGGCGGTCTGCTCGCCGACCCGCGCGGCGCTGCTGACCGGACGCAACCCGCACGCCGCCGGCGTTTCGTTCGTGTCCGGCTTCGACAACGGTTTCCCGAACACCCGGGGCAAGGTGTCGAAGGAGACCGCGCTGCTGAGCGAGATTCTAGTCGAGAACGGCTACAACACGCTCGGCATCGGTAAGTGGCATCTTGTACCGTCCTCGGAGCATTCCGCCGCGGGTCCGTTCGACAACTGGCCGCTCGGACGAGGCTTCGAACGGTACTACGGCTTCCTCGAGGGAGCGACCAATCAATGGAACCCCGATCTCGTAGAAGACAACCGCGCGATTCCGCAGCCGAAATCGGCCGAAGAAGGCTATCACTTGACGGAGGACTTGACCGACAAGGCGATCCAGTACATTCGGGACCAGAAGTCGGCCGCTCCGGACAAACCGTTCTTCGCTTATGTCGCCTATGGCGCAACTCACGCGCCCCATCATGCGCCGCAGGAATATATCGATCGCTATAAGGGCAAGTACGACAAGGGCTGGGATGTCGTCCGCGAGGAATGGTTCGCCCGCCAGAAGGAGCTCGGCATCATTCCGCCCGATGCGGTGCTTCCTCCGCGCAATCCGGGCGTGAAGGCGTGGGCCAGCCTGTCCGACGCCGAGCGCCGCCTGTTCGCCCGCCAGCAGGAAGCGTTCGCCGGCTTCCTGGAGCATACCGACTACCATATCGGGCGCCTTGTCGGCTTCCTGCGGGAAATCGGCCAGCTGGACAACACGCTGCTCGTGCTCCTGTCCGATAACGGCGCTTGCGCGATGGGCGGACAGGAAGGCACCGCCCAGAGCTGGGCGGAAGGCTTTGGGCCGAAGGAGACGTTCGAGGAGAAGCTGGCCCGGATCGATGAGATCGGAACCCCGTTCGCGAACAACCATTATGCGATCGGCTGGGCCCAGGCGGGCAACACGCCGCTCAAATGGTACAAATCGTTCGTCCATGCGGGCGGCGTGCGAGATCCGCTGATCATTCATTATCCGAACCGGATCAAGGGCGCCGGAGAGGTGCGCAGCCAGTTCCATTACGTCACGGATATCGTTCCGACGGTGTTGGAGCTTCTCGGCATCGAGGCGCCGGAGACGTACAAAGGCGTCCCGCAGCTGCCGATTCACGGCACGAGCCTCGCTTACACGTTTGAGGAGAAAGATGGGCCTTCGCGCAAAAGAACGCAGTATTTCGAAATGATCGGCAATCGCGGCATCTGGCACCAAGGGTGGAAGGCCGTCGCCGTCCACGCGCCGGACACTCCGTTCTCCCAAGATCAATGGGAGCTTTACCACGCCGATAAGGATTTCTCGGAGGCGAACGACCTTGCGGCGGAGCGGCCGGAGAAGCTGATGGAGCTCGTCGACCTGTGGTGGGCGGAAGCGGGACGATACGGAGTGCTGCCGCTCGACGGCCGTTCCATGGCCAAGAAGGTGCAGAGCGTTCAGGCGGCTCATCCGATCCCGCAAGAGGTCAAGACTCGCGTTTTCTACCCGACCTCGTTCGGCCTGCCGTTCGCGAACGCGCCGGACGTGCGCAACAAGCCGTTCGAGATCAAGGCGGAGGTCGTTCGCGGCAGCACGTCGGACGAAGGGACGATCGTCGCCCACGGCGGCCGGTTCGGCGGCTATGCGCTGTTCGTGCAGGATAACAAGCTGCATTTCCATTTCAACCATTCCTACAAGATTCGCTACTCAGTCGTTTCGGACTCCGATCTCCCGGCGGGTCCGCTCGTCCTCGGGTTCCGGTTCGTCAAGACGGGAGAGCGCGAAGGCGTCGGCAGTCTTTACGCGGGAGGCCGAAAAATCGGCGAGGGCGTGATCGGGCATACGGGCCTGCTGGGCTACACGCAGGACTCCTTCTTCGTCGGGGAGAACGGGCCGACGCCGGTCAGCGAGAGCTACGCGGCCCCGTTCCGCTTCGGCGGCACGCTCAAGTCGGTTACCTACACGCTTGGGGGCTTCGCGCCGGACATCGAGTCCCGGCTGGCTCTGGAGCTGGCGACGGAATAAACGAAATCGTACGTCTGCTTTTAGATGTAGAAGCCCGTAGGCAGGTTCTCCTTGGTCGGAGCCATGGCGTTGCCCGCTGCGAGCACGTTCGGATGGATGCATCCGCGAAGCTGCTCGGCGAACTTCTCTGCAGAATTTCGCCCCCGGACGGAACGGAAACAGGCAGTCCTTCGACGATGAAGGAACTGCCTGTTCGTTTATCCTGCGATCAGCTGCAAGCGCAGTTGAGGACCGGCTTGCGGGCGGCGGTCGTCTCGTCGAGACGGCGCACGACGGTGTCGTAAGGAGCGTTCAGGACAATCTCCGGATTTGTGCGGGCCTCTTCGGCGATCCGGATCATCGTGTCGATGAAGCCGTCGAGCGTCTCCTTGCTCTCCGTCTCGGTCGGCTCGATCATGATGCACTCCTCGACGTTAAGCGGGAAGTAGATGGTCGGCGGATGGTAGCCGAAGTCCAGCAGCCGTTTGGCGACGTCGAGCGTGCGGACGCCGTATGGCTTGAGACCTCGTCCCGACATGACGAACTCGTGCTTGCACACGCCCGGATACGGGATTTCGTAGTAAGGGGCGAGGCGTGCCATCATGTAGTTGGCGTTCAGCACCGCGCACTCGGAGACGCGGCGCAGCCCTTCCGGCCCGTAGGTCCGGATGTACGTGTACGCGCGGACGAGGATGCCGAAGTTGCCGTAGTACGCCTTCACGCGGCCGATCGATTGCGGACGGTCGTAGTGGAAGTAGTACGTGCCGTCCTCGCGGCGGGCGACGATCGGCTTCGGCAGGAACGGGATCAGCTTGGCTTTGACGCCGACCGGACCGGCGCCGGGGCCGCCGCCGCCGTGAGGCGTGCTCATCGTCTTGTGCAGGTTGAGGTGCACGACGTCGAAGCCCATGTCGCCCGGGCGGGTAATGCCCATGATGGCGTTGGAATTCGCTCCGTCGTAGTACAGCAGGCCGCCCGCTTCGTGGATGATCTTCGCGATCTCGACGATTTGCACCTCGAACAGGCCGAGCGTGCTCGGATTCGTGAGCATGAGCGCCGCGGTGTCGCTGCCGACGGCCGCGCGCAGAGCGTCCAGGTCGACCATGCCGCGTTCGTCGGACTTGATCGTAATCGTCTCGAAGCCGGCGACGGTCGCGCTGGCCGGGTTCGTTCCGTGCGAGGAGTCCGGCACGATCACCTTCGTGCGGGTTTCGCCGCGGCTCTCGTGGTACGCGCGGATCATCATGAGGCCGGTCCATTCGCCGTGAGCGCCGGCGGCCGGCTGAAGCGTCACTTGATCCATGCCGGTCAGGGCGGCGAGGTCGTTCTGCAGCGTGTACATCAGCTCAAGAGCGCCTTGGATGCTCTCTTCCGGCTGATACGGGTGAATCTTCGCGAAGCCGGCGAAGCGGGCCGTGTCTTCGTTGATCTTCGGGTTGTACTTCATCGTACAGGAGCCGAGCGGGTAGAAGCCGTTGTCGACGCCGAAGTTGCGGCGGGACAGCTCGGTGTAGTGGCGGATGACGTCCACTTCGTACACTTCCGGAAGCTGGGCCGGAGTCTCGCGCAGCATGGAAGCCGGAATCAGCTCGGATGCCGGAACTTCAGGGACGTCGCACGGCGGCAGCGAATAGGCGACGCGGCCCGGCTTGCTCAGCTCGAAGATCAGCGATTTTTCCGGTTTCGAAGAGACGTTCTGGAATCCGCCCGTCGCCGTCTGGGCGGCAGCCGTCGTACTCTCGTTTATCGACGTGTTCATGCTACCGCTTCCCCCAATCTGCTAGCGAAGCTGTCGATTTCGGTGCGCGTGCGTTTCTCGGTAACGGCGATCAGCATGTGGCCTTGAAGCTCCGGATAAGCGATTCCCAGGTCGTAGCCGCCGAGGAAGCCGGCTTCGAGAAGCTTCAGGTTCGTTTCCTTGACGGAGGCTCCCTCCGGAAGCTTCACGACGAATTCGTTGAAGAACGGGGCGCCGAAAGGCAGCTCGAAGCCGCGCTTCTTCAGTTCGCTTGCCGCGTAATGAGCTTTCTGCAGGTTCAGGTTGGCGGCGTCGATCAGCCCTTGCTTGCCCATCGTGGACAGATAGATCGATGCGCACAGGGCGAGCAGCGCTTGGTTGGAGCAGATGTTGGACGTCGCTTTCTCGCGGCGGATGTGCTGCTCGCGGGCTTGCAGCGTCAGCACGAAGCCGCGCTTGCCGCCTTGGTCGGTCGTCTGGCCGACGATCCGGCCCGGCATCCGGCGCATGAGCGGCTCGGCGACGGCGAAGAAGCCGCAGGTCGGGCCGCCGAGCGATTGCGAGATGCCGAGCGGCTGCGCATCGCCGACGCAGATGTCGGCGCCGAGCTTGCCCGGCGTCTCGAGCAGGCCGAGCGCCATCGGGTTGGCGCTGACGACGAACAGGCCCTTCGCGCCGTGGACGATCGGCTCGATGGCAGCAAGGTCCTCTACCGCGCCGAAGAAGTTCGGCGACTGCACAAGCACGGCGGCCGTGTCGGTCGTAACCGCGGCGCGAAGAGCGTCCAGGTCGGTCACGCCGTTCGCGCAGCCGATTTCCGCGATCTCAAGGTTAAGTCCATGAGCCATCGTTTTAAGAGCTTGGCGCGCCTCCGGATGGACGGAGCGGGAGACGACGAGCCGCTTGCGCTTCGTCGCGCCGGCGGCGAGGGCTCCGGCTTCGGACAGCGCCGTTACTCCGTCGTACATGCTCGCGTTGGCGACCTTCATGCCGGTCAGCTCGCAGATGTAGGATTGGAATTCGAAGATGGCCTGCAGCTCGCCTTGGCTGATCTCCGGCTGATACGGGGTATAGGCGGTATAAAATTCCGAACGGGAAATCATATGGTTGATGACGACCGGAAGGTGATGGTCGTAGATGCCGGCGCCGAGGAAGCTCTTGTAGCGGTCGGTGTCGGCGTTGCGTCCGGCCAGCTCCTTCATGTGCTCGAGCAGGGAATATTCGTCGAGCGCGGAGGACATCGGCATCGTGCCCTTGTAGCGGATCGCTTCCGGGATGTCGCGGAACAGGTCCTCCGCCGAGGAGACGCCGATCGTCGCGAGCATCTCGTCTTGATCCTGCTCGGTCATCGGAATGTAGCGGTGCAGATTAGCCATGTCGGCGGATCACTCCTTGGAAAGTTTCTTGTAGAATGGGGTTTTGACGACTTCGGCTTTCCGTTTCTTGCCGCGAATCTCGACTTCCACCACGGTGCCGAGCGCGGAATATTCGGCGTCGATCAGAGCGAGTCCAAGGTTGCGCTTAAGCGTAGGGGATTGGGTTCCGGTCGTCACTTCGCCAATCCGAATGTCTCCGGCGTAGACCGGATAATGGGAGCGAGGAATTCCGCGGTCAATCATCTCGAGGCCGACCAGCTTCCGCGGCAAGCCTTCTTCCTTCTGCCTGACGAGCGCATCCTTGCCGATGAAGTCTTCTTTGTTCAGTTTGACGAAGAAGCCGACTCCCGCCTCGAGCGGAGTGATCGTGCTCGACAGCTCTTGGCCATATAGCGGCAGGCGGGCTTCAAAGCGGAGCGTGTCGCGCGCGCCGAGTCCGGCGGGCACCACGCCCAGCGGCTCTCCGGCGGCCAGAAGCGCGTTCCACACCGTGCCGGCTTGCTCGGAAGGAACATAAATCTCGAAACCGTCTTCGCCCGTATACCCTGTCCGGGAGACGATCGTGCGGGCGCCCGCCAGAACGATGTCCTTCTTGAAATGGAACGAAGGCAACTCCAGCACATTCGACTCCGCTCCGGCCGCCTGAAGAATCTCAACCGCCAGTGGGCCTTGAAGCGCGAGCAAGGCGTATTTGTCGGAGACATTTTCAAGCAATACGTCCCCGATCAGGTGCTCCCTCAGCCAGTCGAAATCCTTGTCGATGTTGGACGCGTTCACGACGACCAAGTACTGATCCGCCGAGATCCGGTAGACGAGCAGATCGTCCACGACGCCTCCGTCCGGATAACACATCAGCGTGTATTGCGCCTGCCCGTCGGCCAGCTTCGAGACGTCGTTCGTCGTCATGCGGTTCAGGAAGCTCTCCGCGAACCTGCCCGTCACCATGAACTCGCCCATATGCGAAACGTCGAACAGGCCGGCCTGCTGCCGCACCGCGTCGTGTTCCCTCTGAATTCCGGTGAAGTGGACGGGAAGCTCCCAGCCGCCGAAGTCGATGCAGCGGACGCCGGGGAGCTCGGAGTAGAGCGGGTACAGCGGGGTTCTTTTCAGTTCGGTCATCCTTGTGATCCGCCTCCTCGGTTCTTCTCAACGCACGCCAAAAAGGACAGTCGCAAAAAGAAGCGCGTCCCCGGCCGAAGCCGTCTGCGTCTTCACTTTGCTCTGTCCTTTGTACCTGAGAGTTACCTTAGATCCGGGTGGATTTAAGTTTCCCCGTGGGTGATTCCGCCGCCGTCCCGAGCAATGGCGGAATGCTCTCCAGAGTCGCGTCCGGCAAAGGTCCTTTTGCCTGAGAGATTCTCCTCGAACCCGAGGGTTACTCCTTCGGCGCCGCCTCCGTGGTGCGTGCGGGCGGTCTCTCCCGTTGCCATCATCCGCTCGTTTTCATTTGTCATAGTCTATTCATACACGAGAAGGGGAGGGAGTGTCAATGACCAAACGCGCGATTTTTTATTTTTTGTCAGGTATCTTGACACTGCCCTTGTTTCTGAATTAATCTAAGCGTGTCACACCAGCACAGAAATCGAATAAAGCGGATGACGATGGTAGGGAGAGACCGCCGGAGCGACAAGGCACCGGGCGGCACCGAAGGAGCAAGTCTGCGGCCAGCCAGCCGACGATTAATCTCTCAGGTAAAAGTACCGCCATCCGACGCGACTCTGGAGAGAGCGAATAGCCACCAAAGGGGTAACAACGGTCTTAAGCGACTGTTTTAAACTCTCAGGTACCCGGGACAGAGAACTTGGCGTTAGCCGGTTCGCTGTCCCTTTTTACTTGTCTACCAAACCCTTCGGAGGTGCCTTTCCTTGAGTCTGCTTACTTACGATCCCGACATTCACGCCGCAATCGAACGAGAACGCGACAGGCAACTGAAGACGCTGGAGCTGATCGCTTCCGAGAACATCGTCAGTCCGGAAGTGATGGAGGCGATGGAAGCGATGGGAACCGTCCTGACGAACAAATATGCCGAAGGCTACCCTGGCAAAAGATATTACGGAGGCTGCGGGCACGTAGACGAAGCGGAAATCCTTGCGATCGAGAGAGCGAAGTCGCTGTTCGGAGCCGCCTATGCCAACGTACAGCCGCATTCCGGCGCCCAGGCCAACACGGCCGTGCTGTTCCACCTTCTCAAACCGGGCGATAAGCTGATGGGAATGAACCTGTCGAGGGCGGGCATCTCACCCATGGCAGTCCGGTCAGCCTATCGGGCAAATGGTTCGACGTCGTCTCCTACGGGGTAGAAGAACAGACTCATCGGATCGACTACGATCAGGTAGAGGCGCTCGCCAGGAAAGAGAAGCCGGCCCTGATCATTGCCGGAGCCAGCGCGTATCCGCGCTTGATCGACTTCGCGAAGTTCAGGGAGATCGCGGACCTCGTCGGTGCCAGGCTCATGGTCGATATGGCGCACATTGCGGGACTCGTCGCGGCCGGGCTTCATCCGTCTCCGGTGCCATACGCCGACGTTACGACGAGCACGACGCACAAAACGCTGCGCGGACCGCGAGGCGGTCTCTTGCTCGCGAACGACGAAGAGACGGCCAAGGGACTGAACAAATCGATTTTCCCCGGTATCCAGGGCGGTCCGTATGCGAAGCGGGTCGTCGGCAACGCCGAGACGCTTGCGAATATACTGAAGGAAGAAGGAGCGACGCTCGTTTCCGGGGGCACGGATAATCATCTGATACTGATCGACGTTCGTCCGTTGGGACTGACCGGCGAGGGAATGGAAAGATTAGGACGCTGCATCGCCGACGCGCTGAAGAATCGCGACGATCCGGCAGCAATCGCCAGGGTCAGGGAGCAGACCGCGGAACTCGCGGGAGGTTTTCCTCTGTTTTCGCGCGGGTAAGGATCTCAGGGCGACAGGAATAAATCAAATTCGAGAGGAAGCTGACAAATGAGCGAAGTTAAAGCGGGACTCGGTTATACGGAAGAGCATGAGTGGGCGAAGGCGCAAGGCGCCAACGTCGTGCGCATCGGCATTACGGATTTCGCGCAAAGCCAGCTTGGCGACATCGTGTTCGTGGAGCTGCCGGAAGTGGGCGCGACGCTTGAAGCGAACGAGACGATGGGCACGATCGAATCGGTCAAGACCGTCTCCGACCTGTTCAGCCCGGTCAGCGGCACGGTGACGAAGGTCAATGAAGAGCTGCTGGACGCTCCGCAAAAGGTGAATGAGGATCCGTACGGAGAAGGTTGGATCGTCGAGGTGGAAGTGAGCGGCGACGCGGCGGAAGCGGTAGCGGCTCTGCTCGGCGCCGACAAGTACGCGGAATTCATCGCGAACACCTAAACGCCGAGCTCGGGAGAGGGGCGCAAAATGCGGACGCCGGGGAACAGGTAGTCATCATTACCGGGTTTATCCGTACCCGCGCCCGCCTCTTCCGCGCGATCGCTCCGCGATGACCGGCTGAAAAGGAAGCGGCATCGGCATACATAGTCCTGGGAGGGAATTCGGGCATGCGATTCAAGCACGTTTTCTCCATTATCGGACCGGTGATGGTCGGCCCGTCAAGCTCGCACACCGCGGGTGCGGTGCGGATCGGACGAGTGGCCCGGCAGCTGCTTGGGCGCCAGCCGGAAGAAGCCGAGATTACGTTGTACGGATCTTTCGCGGAGACGTACTCCGGACACGGCACGGATCTTGCCCTTGTCGGCGGGCTGCTCGACTTCGATGCCGACGACGAGAGAATTCCGGAGGCGTTCGCCGAGGCGGAACGGCTTGGCCTGCGCTTTATCCTAAAGCCGGGATCCGCCGGCACGATGCCGCATCCGAATTTCGCGAAGATTACGGCGAGAGCCGGGGGGCTTGAAGTGTCCGTCCAAGGCGCGTCCATCGGAGGCGGCAACATCGAGATTTATTCCTTGAATGGATTTGACACCGGATGTTCGGGCTACTACCCGACCATCGCGATCTCCCATGAGGATCGGGTCGGCGTGCTGGCCTCCATTACGGGAACGGTGAGCCGCTCGGGGCTGAATATCGGCTTCATGAAATTGTCTCGCAAAGAGAGAAGCGGAGCGGCGATGACGGTCGTCGAGAGCGATCGGAGGCCGGACGAGGAGCTGCTTGAGGCGCTTCGGCAGCTGGCTCACGTCGAAAAGGTATCGGTTATAGACGTTACGTAACCTCGGAGATGATGCCCGAAATCAGAAAATTGGCATAACTGCTTTCCGCATTTCGCATAAGGAGAGGGTATCGATGCGATTTCGAACGCTGAACGACATTGCGGAGATTTGCAGGGAAGAATCGCTGACGATCTCCGAGCTTATGATCTTGGAGCAGGAGAAGGAGACCGGCCAGCCCAAAGAAGAGATCGTAGCCCGGATGGCCGGTTATTACCGGGTCATGAAGGAAGCGGTTCGCAAGGGGCTGGAGACGGAGACGAAGTCCCGCAGCGGACTCGTTGGCGGCGACGGCCGCAAGGTGAACGAATATGCGTCGGTGCGCGAGCCGTCCGTCGGGGATTGGGCAGGCAAAGCGATGGCGTACGCGCTCTCCGTCTCCGAGGTCAACGCCTCGATGGGGCGGATTGTGGCGACGCCGACCGCCGGCTCCTGCGGCATCGTTCCCGGCGTATTCGTCAGCTCGCAGGAGCGGTTCGGCTGGGTCGACGGGAAGCTGGTGCAAGGGTTGTTCAGCGCGGGCGCGATCGGCTACGTCATCGCGAACAATTCGTTCATCTCCGGAGCGGAGGGGGGCTGCCAGGCGGAGGTCGGCTCCGCGATCGGCATGGCGGCCGGAGCCCTGGTCGAGCTTCGCGGAGGAACGCCCGAGCAGGCGGTGCATGCGGTCGGGCTAGCGCTTAAAAATACGCTCGGCCTCATTTGCGACCCGGTCGCCGGACTGGTCGAGGTTCCGTGCATCGTCCGCAACGGGCTTGGCGCGGTGAACGCGCTGGCGGCGGCCGATATGGCCATGGCGGGAGTAAGGAGCGTCATTCCGTCCGACGAAGTCATCGGCGTCATGCTGGAAATCGGCGCGAAGATGCCGAGCGAGCATCGCGAGACGGCGCTCGGGGGCCTGGCGCAGTCGCCGACGGGACGCAAGCTGACGGAGCGGATCAAGGCGGCCAAGTCATCCGAGCGCACTTCTGGCTAATAATGAGACGTAAGGGAGATGATCCATCCGCATCCTGCGCTGTCCGAGATCAAGAGCTTGCCTGATATGTATGAAATTTCGACTATATGGATGAAAATGGCGCTATCGATTGAAACAATCGGCAATCGACGGAAAAGAACAATGGCGACGAAGGGATAGCCTTACTGTCGTCATTGTTCATTTAATCCATTTTTTCTTGAATTAGAACCGGACGACGAAAACCTCGCGATCCGCGGGCACGGAACGGGTTGCCAACAGCGTATTGTCCGCGTTTCTGACCCGCAACGTATAGGATACGGTAGTCAGGGTGGCAATCGTAGTGAATACCGCAACGCCGAATTCATCGAAGTTGGCCGTGATATCGGCAGTTCCCGGTCTCGACAGCGTCGCCGTCCACCCGGTCGTTTGTCTGGGGATATTGTTCAGGTCCGTTGCGATTACCGTGAAGTTGGGCAGCACCTGTTTAATTTTTCTTCTTTGATTTTTCGGGGCTGCGGCTCTGACGCGTTGCACTATAATCGCTTTTTTGATCATCATCAGTTTTTTTCGGTTCGCCAATCGACTCGCCTCCAATCTGTTGAGATAGAATAGTTAATGACGATTCGGCTTGGCTTGTACCTTACGTTAACCTAGCTTTCGCGAAAAAGGGTAGAATCCTAGATTTATAGGTAACTTTTACGGCGGCAATAGTTTATAGAGAGCAGGCGGAACGTGCGGTTTGGGATAACCGCTTGCTTGCGTATCGCGCTCCTGCCGTTCCAAATACCTCCGAAGAAGCATCGGCCCCGCCACGCTGCCGGCGAAGGGGATCAAGCTTGGCGCATGGAGCTTCGTCAATCCCTGGTAGAAAAGCCAACTGAAAAAAACGTCGTAGACGACGAACCGGACCACATGCTCGCGGGTGATGACGACGACGACGATTTCGCCGCGCTTCCTTTTCGCCATAAGCTTCCCCTCCTCTGGTCAAGGGACAACTAAGCTTATGCGGACCGGGCTGTCCATCATGAACAAAAAGACTCGTTCGCCCGAACGGGTCTATTCCCGTTTTGGAAATTGCGAATTTTGTCGTATTTTGAAAGAAATAATGGAATTAAATTACTTGAAATTCCACTTTTATATAGTAATAAAGGATTATTTATAGGTTCTGATATAACAAGCATAGTTCCGAAGTTCGATATTAGGGGATCATAGGCTATTACAACAATGAGGGATTCTATGGCAGACTACCCGATCAACGATCAAATGGTCGAAATGTTCATCTATGAAACATCGCAAAATATCGAACAATTGGAGCAGTCTGTCGTCATGAGCGAAGCGGAAGGCTTTACTCCCGTCGCCGTGAACGAAATCATGCGGAACATGCACACGATCAAAGGCTCCGCCGCCATGATGATGTATACGGCCGTATCAACGCTTGCCCATGCGATGGAGGACCTCTTTTTCTATTTGCGAGAGCGGAGGCCGGAAAGGGTGGATTACTCCGTTCTGTCCGATCTTGTGCTGGACGGCATCGACTTTATCAAGGTTGAGCTGCACAAGATCAAGGCCGGCGAGGAAGCGGACGGAGACGCTTCCTTGCTGATCGCAACGATTCACGAGTTTCTTGCTTACGTGAAGCAGACAAACGAAACGAACGAGACAAACGAAGCGTCGGCTGCGGAGGCTCCGACGGCCCGGCCGAGCCCGTATACGAAGCCGTCGCGTTTTTCCAGGACGGATGCGAGATGGAGAACGTTCGGGCGTTCGGGATCGTTCACGGGTTAAGCGAGCTGGCGACCGTCCTCTCCCACGAGCCGAAGGATCTCGTCGGCGACGAGACAAGCGCCGAAGCCATTCGGAAAGGCGGATTTCGTTTAAGGTTCGCATCGGCTAAACCGGTCGAAGAGCTTCGGGCGTTTTTGGACGGAACGTTGTTTCTGCAAAGCCTTGAGCTCTTTCGAGCGGACGGCGAAGCTCCTCCCGCCCCGGAGGCGACCCTCGGGATGCCGCAACCCGCCGACCGGCAGGCGGCGAAGGCGCTGCCTAAGGATTCGGCGGAATACGGCCAGCCCGCCCAGAGCATGATCAGCGTCAACGTCGACAAGCTGGACCGGTTAATGGATCTGGTCGGCGAGATGGTGATCGCGGAAGCGATGGTCACGCAGAACCCCGATTTAAAGGGGCTTCAATTGGACCGGTTCAACAAGGCGGCGCAGCTTCTGCATAAAATTACAAGCGAGCTGCAGGACGCCGTCATGTCGATCCGGATGGTGCCGCTGACCGCGACCTTCCAGAAGATGCACCGGATCGTCCGGGACATGAGCCGGAATCTCGGCAAGGAAGTCCGGCTGCGGCTCGTCGGCGAGGAGACGGAGGTGGACAAGAACGTGATCCAGCACATTTCGGATCCGCTCATGCACTTGATCCGGAACGCGATCGATCACGGAATCGAGCCGCCCGCCGACCGGCAGAAAGCGGGGAAGCCGGCATTCGGTACGGTCACGCTGGAAGCGAAAAACGCCGGGGGCGACGTGTACGTGCTGATCAAGGACGACGGGAGGGGACTATCGAAGGCCAAGCTGCTGGCGAAGGCGCGGGAGAACGGACTGCTCGCGAAGCCGGAGAGCGAAATGAGCGACAAGGAGATTTTCGGCCTGATCTTCCTCCCGGGTTTTTCCACCAAGGACAGCATTTCCGAGTACAGCGGCCGCGGAGTCGGCATGGACGTCGTATCCTCCAATCTTTCGCAGATCGGCGGTGTCATATCCGTCGACAGCGAGGAAGGAAGCGGGACGACGATCATGCTGAAAATCCCGCTCACGCTGGCCATTATCGACGGGATGACGATCCGGGTCGGCTCTTCGCGATACACGGTTCCGACCGCCTCGATCGTTCAATCGTTCCGCCCGGCGGGGACGGACATCATCCGCGATCCGGACGGCAACGAGATGATTCTCGTCCGCGGCAGGTGCTATTCGATCGTTCGTCTTCACGAATTGTACGGCGTTCGGTCGGATACGTCTTCCTTCACGGAAGGGATCCTTGTCATGGTCGAGCATGACGGCGCGGCATACTGCCTGTTTGCGGACGAGCTGCTTGGCCAGCAGCAGGTGGTCGTGAAGGCGTTGCCCGAATACATCAAGAGGATGGGCAACATTCGGGGGCTTGCCGGATGCACGCTGCTCGGCGACGGCAGCATCAGCCTGATTTTGGACACCGGGGCCCTGAACGGAGCGATCCGGTAAATCGGCATTGCGGAAAAGGAGGCGGATTCGAGCATGAGTCAACTGGAAGAGCGGTTGTCCGAACCTTACGAAGAGGACACGCTGCAAGGGAAATACCTGATTTTCAAGCTCGGCGACGAGTCGTACGGCATCGAAATCAGGTTCGTTATCGAAATTATCGGGCTGCAGCCGATTACGGTCGTGCCGGAGCTTCCCGAATACATTCAGGGAATCATCAATCTGAGAGGCAAAATCATTCCGGTGATGGACGTAAGGCTTCGGTTCAAGAAGCCGTTTCGGGAATATAACGACCGCACCTGCGTCATCGTGACCGATATCGAGGAAATGACCATCGGCCTGATCGTCGACAGCGTGTCGGAGGTGCTCGCGATTTCCGAGGCGGAAATCGTCTCCCCGACCGAAATGAACAAACTGTACAGCAGCCGGTACATTAAAGGAATCGGCAGCGTCGGCGAAGACGTAAAGCTTCTTCTGGATTGCGACAAGCTGCTGCAGGATAAGGACCTGGCTTTGCTCGAATCGCTTTGACCGCAACATGACGGATGCAACCGAACCGACTGGGAGGCAACAACATGATGAACAAAATGACCATTAAAAGCAGGCTGTTTACGATTTTCGGATTTCTGATCGCCGTCATCGTCGGTCTTGGCGTTTTCGCGGTCGTATCGCTTGGCAACGTGAATCGCCAATCCACGGTCATCAGCGACAAATGGCTGCCGGACACGAATAGCGCAAACGTGCTGAATACGATGACCTCCGACTACCGAATTTTGGAGTATCGCCACATTCTCGCCTCCTCGGCCGAGGAAATGGAGCAGCTGTCCGGAGAAATGGCGGAAGCCGAGCGGCAAATCGAGGCCGAATTGAACGCCTATCGGACAAGAACGAACGACGCCGAAAGCGGCCGCATGCTGGATGACGTTCTCTCCGGCTGGAACAGCTACAAAGCGATTCGCGAGCAAGTCGAGGCGTTCAGCATCGGACTGGAAACCGATGCCGCGATGAATTTGATGCGGGGAGATTCGCAAGCGCTGTTCGACGAATTTTCCGCGAATCTGGTCGAACTGGTCGACTATAATCAAAATCATGCCAAGATCGCGAGCGACGAAGGAGATGCCGTTTACGCCAGCACGAGAAACCTGATGATCATCGTCATCGCTGTCGTCGCGCTGATCAGCGTCATCGTCGCCGTGCTGCTGATCAACAGCATCGTTCGTCCCCTTCGCCTGCTGACCGACACGGCGGACAAGCTGGCCGTCGGCGACGTGAGCGTTCAGGTTTCGTCGAACTCCAAGGACGAAATCGGAACGCTGATGGAAGCCTTCGGCCGGATGATTGAAGGAATTCGCGGGCAGGCGCAGGCCGCCGAGAGGATCGCGGAGGGAGATTTGACGGTCGAAATCGAAGTCCGGTCGGACCGGGATCTGCTGGGCCGCAAGCTGAAGCAGATGGTCGAGAGCAACAATGAAGTGCTGACGAACATCAACGCGGCCGCGGAACAGGTCGCCTCCGGCGCCAGCCAGGTGTCGGCCTCCAGCATTTCCTTGTCCCAAGGTGCCACCGAGCAAGCCAGCGTCGTCGAGCAGCTCTCCGCCTCGCTCGAGGAAATATCGGCGCAAACGAACCAGAACGCGGTCAACGCGGGACAGGCGAACGAGCTGGCCGAGTCGGTCAAGGCCAACGCCATGCTCGGCAACCGGCAGATGAAAGAGATGCTGGAAGCGATGGAGGAAATCAACGAAGCTTCCGCGAACATTTCGAAAATCATCAAGGTGATCGACGAGATCGCCTTCCAAACGAACATTCTGGCGCTGAACGCGGCGGTGGAAGCCGCTCGCGCCGGACAGCACGGCAAGGGATTCGCCGTCGTCGCGGAGGAAGTGCGCAATTTGGCCGCCCGCTCGGCCGGAGCCGCCAAGGAAACGACGGACATGATCGAAGGCTCGATCAAAAAGGCGGAAGCCGGAACGAAAATCGCCAACGATACGGCCCAGGCGCTGCGGGATATGGTCAGCGGCATCGAGAAGGTCGCGGAGCTGGTCGGCGAAATCGCGATCGCCTCGAACGAGCAGGCTTCGGGCGTCGCCCAAATCAACCAGGGCATCATGCAAGTGTCGCAGGTCGTGCAGACGAACTCTTCGACGAGCGAGGAGAGCGCGGCCGCCAGCGAAGAGCTGTCCAGCCAGGCGACGATGCTGAAGCAGCTCGTCGCGCGCTTCAACCTGAAGCCGGCGGGATCGGCTTATGCGAAATACGACGAGTTCAGTCCGGCCGTGCTCCGCATGATCGAATCGATGGCGGCCGACAAGCGCCTTGCCCGCGCTCCGTCCGACGAGCCCGCTCCGGAGTCCGGATATCCGGCCAAAATCGCCCTCAGCGACAACGAATTCGGCAAATATTGACGGGTGGCGGCCGTGTTGGGAATTACGGACAACGAATTCAGGCGCCTGGCCGAATACGTGAAGGCGCATTACGGCATACATCTGAGGGAGGAGAAGCGTCCGCTTGTCGTCGGCAGGCTCCAGCACGTCGTTGCGGACCGGGGAATGAGCTCCTTTACCGAATACATGGACGAAGTCGAAGCGGACAAAACGGGGATGGCGTCGCGTCAGCTCGTCGACCGGATTACGACGAACCATACGTTTTTCATGCGGGAGACCGAGCATTTCCGTTTTTTCAAGGAGCAGGCGCTTCCCTTTCTTTACGGCTCGATCAAGGACAAGGATTTGCGGATTTGGAGCGCGGGCTGCTCCAGCGGCGAGGAGCCGTATACGCTGGCCATGCTGGTCGACGAGTTTTTCGGTCCCCGGAAGGCGGGATGGGATACGAAAATATTGGCGACGGACATTTCCGCCCGGGTGCTGGAGACGGCCAAACGGGGCCTTTACGCCAACGAGGCGATCGCGCCTCTTCCCGCAGCATGGCGGTCGCGCTATTTCCGGAAGGCGGGGGAGGGCCGGTCGGCCATCGATCCGAAGCTGGCGGAAGAGGTCATTTTCCGCAAATTCAATTTGATGGATCCGGTATTCCCGTTCAAGCGCAAATTTCACGTCATCTTTTGCCGCAACGTTATGATTTACTTCGACAACGCGACGAAGGAAAAGCTGGTCGACAAGTTTTACGGCATGCTGGAGCCCGGAGGCTATTTGTTTATCGGCCAGTCCGAATCGATCAGCCGCGATTCGACGCGCTTCCGGTACGTCATGCCTTCGGTTTATCGAAAATAGAGAGCGGAATGCAAACGGAAAAGGGGGCCGCTTGGGGTGAACCGAGCGATTAAAGTGCTTATCGTCGACGATTCGCTCATGTTCCGGGAGGTGATCGCCAAAGCGATCTCCACGGATCCTAGGATCGAAGTCGTCGGCACGGCGGCCGACCCGTTCGAGGCGAGGGACAAAATCGTCGCCCTGCGCCCGGATGTCATGACCTGCGACGTCGAAATGCCCAAAATGAACGGCATCGAGTTCATTCGCAGGCTGCTGCCGCAGTATCCGATTCCCGTCGTCGTCGTAAGCGGCGCCGCCGGAGCGGGTGTCGACGCCATGGTGGCGGGCGCCGTCGACGTGGTGAAAAAGCCGGACACGCAATCGCCCGGCAGCGTGGAAGCGTTCATTCGGACGCTGATCGCGACGATCAAAGTCGCGTCCGCCGCCAAAGTGGGGGCCGCTCTCCAAAAGCCGCCGGAGCCTGCCGCTCCGGCCGCCGAAGGGCAGCGAAACGGAAACGGCCGGTTCAAGGTGATCGCGGTCGGGGCGTCCACCGGCGGAACGGAAGCGGTGCTGCAGCTGCTGAAGCGGCTTCCGAACACCGTTCCCGGACTCGTCGTCGTGCAGCATATCCCGGTCGGGTTCTCCCGCATGTTCGCGGACCGGCTGAACCAGTCGACGGCTTTTCGCGTGAAGGAAGCGCAGTCCGGGGACGAGGTCGTGCCCGGCAGCGTGCTGATCGCGCCGGGCGACCGGCATATGAAGCTCAAGAAGAGCGGCGACGGCTTCAAGGTCGAATGCTTCGAGGGAGATAAGGTGAACGGACATTGTCCTTCGGTCGACGTGCTGTTCGATTCGGCGGCGAAGGAATGCGGCGGCGCGGCGATCGGCGTCCTGCTGACGGGCATGGGGTATGACGGCGCAAGAGGGCTGCTCGCGATGCGGCGAAAAGGGGCGAGGACGTTCGGTCAGGACGAAAAAACGTCGGTCGTCTACGGGATGCCGAGAGTGGCCTATGAACTGGGGGCCGTCGAGAAGCAGCTCCCGATCGAGCGGATCCCGCAGGCCGTCGTGGCGCAGTTATAGGTATAGATCGTATTCCATCATTCATTTGGGGCGTCCCAGATGGCTGCATGCTGCCGCCAGGGACGCCTTTTCGCATGCGCCGGGCTACATCGCTTTGGTGGAGCCGGCAATCCGTTTCCGGTATTCGCCCGGCGTCACGCCGGAGCTGCGCTTGAACATGCGGATGAAGGAGTTGACGTTTTGATACCCGACCGCGGCCGCCACGTCCTGAATGCGCAGCTCCGGATTCAGGAGCAGCTCCTTCGCCCGGCCGAT
Organism: Cohnella massiliensis; assembly: GCF_900169535.1. Taxonomy (NCBI): domain Bacteria; kingdom Bacillati; phylum Bacillota; class Bacilli; order Caryophanales; family Paenibacillaceae; genus Cohnella; species Cohnella massiliensis. Next base: position 3,145,668 of record NZ_LT821259.1, on the reverse strand, counting down.
CCGCAGCTCGTTCAGATAATCGCTGAAGTTCGTGCCCGTTTTCTCTTTGAAGTAGCTGGAAAGATACCCCGGCGTAATATGCAGCTTGTCGGCCACGATGTCCAGATTGATGTCCTCGGAATATTAAAAACGCGTAAGCGCCATCGGTTTTTCCAGCAACAGGTGGCACCCCGCCTCCGCGGCGAAGCAGGCCGCCTCCAGATGAAGAAAATGGGGAAGGGCGACGATAACGACGTCCGGCGCCGCCTCGCGGATCATCTTCTTGTAATCGGCATAAACGCTCAGCCTTCCGCCGTACCGTTCGGCCGCCGTGTGCGCGCGGGAAAGATTCGTATCGGCGACGGCAACGGCGCATGCGCGGCCGCCGGACTGCTCCCATTGCTTAAGCGCCGCCAGGTGCCGGTCGGAAATTCCGCCGCACCCGGCGATGGCAACCCGGTAAGTCATTCTGCATCCTCCGTTCGTTGGATTCGCGTTGATCGGGAAACCTTTCCCTGGCTTGCGGCGATCGGACGCAAACCGCCCAGCCCGGGATCGTCCAAATTCAGCTTACCATGACGAGGACGCGGAGCCTATCGGCTTGTTTTCCGTTTTATATGCAGTTTTTACGATCCGATGGCTTGCGAGATCCCGAAGCGATGCCGCCGAGCGCAAAGCGAGCCGCCCGCTTTGCGCGGGCGGCTCCTCTCGCTTGCGATATTCGATTATCCTTTTACCGCGCCGGCTGTCAGGCCTCCGATAATATACTTTTGCGCGAACAAATACAGGATGAAGACCGGCAAGGAGGTCAGCACGAGCACGGCGAAAATCAGGTTCCAGTCCCGGCTGTACAGGCCGTAGAAGTTGTATACCGCGAGCGGCATCGTCCAGTCGGTGCTGTCGGTCAAAAAGTAAATCGGAATCGTGATGTCGTTCCATACCGACATGAACACCATAATGAGGACGGTGGCATTGACCGGGACGATGAGCGGAATGATAATCCGGAAAAAGACGTTGAACATGCCGGCCCCTTCGAGGAACGCGACCTCGTCGAGAACTCTCGGAATCGACTTGATGAAGCCGTTGTACAGAAAGACGCTGAATGCCGTATTAAGCGCCGCGTAAATGAGAATGACGCTCGTGACGCTGCCGTAGAAGCCGAACCATTGCACGACCCGAATCGTCGTAATGGTGGACATCGGGGCGATCAGACCCATGAAGAAAAACAGATAAAGGAAGTTCGACATACGCGATTCTCTCCGTACGAGGACGAAGGAAGCCGCGGATGTGGTCACGATATTGATAATCGAAGAGATGCCGGTAATCAGGATCCCGTTCAGAAACGACCGCAGCAGGTTTCCTTGCTCATAGACGAGCTTGTAGTTGCTGAATAGCCATTCCTGCGGAAGCTTGAGCGAGAAGTCGAGCACTTCCACGTTGTTTTTGAACGATCCGAACACCATGACCAGCAGCGGAAGCAAAATGATCAGACAGCTCAGCAGCATGATCGCTTCCACGATATAATTGCGCAAGGCGTGACGCAAACGCATGCTCATTATTCGCTAACCTCCTTGCGCCGCATGAAGTACAACAATGGAATGGAAATGGCGGTGACGACGACGAACAGCAGCGTGTTCATGGCCGTGCCCAGTCCCCAGTTTCCTTCGCCGAACGAGCGCATAATGATCGTGCCGACGACCTGGGACGCATTGCCGGGGCCGCCTCCCGTAAGCACGAACACTTCGGAAAATACTTTCAGCCCGCCGATCAGCGTGAGCATGAGATTGATGTTGATGGCCGGCAGCAGCAGCGGAAGCGTAATATGGACGAAGCTTTTCCACGAGCCTGCGCCGTCGATCGTCGCGGCTTCGTAGTATTCCTTGGAAATCGACTGCAGGCCGGCGAGATAAATCGCCATTTGAAAGCCGGCGGACTGCCAGATCGAGATGGCGCACACCGTAAAAATAACGATGGCCGGATCGGTCAGCCAGGCTTGGGACAGCGACCCGAGTCCCACGGACTCGAACAGCTTGTTGATGACGCCGTCGGATCGCAGCATCGGAGTAAATACGATACTGATGACCAGAATGCTCAGAATGGAAGGGGAGTAGAAAATCGCCCGCAGCAGGTTTCTGGTCTTCAGTTTCATATTTAATGCGACGGCAAGCACGATCCCGATGACGTTTTTGCCGATGACGGTGACGACCGCGAAGATGACCGTGTTTTTAAGCGCCAGGATCAGCGTTTCGTCCGTGAAAATCGTCTTGAAGTTCGTCCATCCGTTGAAGCTGATCGTCTCCCGATCCAGGCGCCAGTCGGTGAAGGAATAGTAGAATCCGATGATGGCGGGAAGGACGAAAAAGAGGACGTAGATGAGCAGCGCGGGCATAACCATGTAGTACGAGTACAGTTTTTTGGCTATTTTCATGGTTCACTCTCCGTAACGGACGGGGCAGGGCGAAGCCCGTCAAGCTCGAGCCTGCCCCTTTTCCGCCTTTATATTTAGAAGCCTTCGACGCCCTTGTCTTTCATCAGCTGGTTAAACTTCGTATCCCACGCTCCCAGCACTTCCTTCGCCGTCTTGCCGCCCGCGAACACGTCCTGCAAGTTCCGGTACAGTTCGCTCAGGTCGATGGACATGTAGGCTTCCATCGTCGTGACCGTTTTTTGCGGGGTAATGTACAAGTCGACGATTTCCTGCTTGTATTCCGGAAGCTCCGGGGTCGTGACATCGTTAAAGTTGGATACGTATTCCTGTTCGTTGACGATCTCCTGCGCGACTTCCGGAGAAGCGAGGAACTCCAGGAACTTTTTCGCTTCTTCGATGTGCTTCGCCTGTTTCGGAATGAACAGCTGTCCGCCGAGCGGGCTGGCGCCGACGAGCGCGTCTTGCGCGTACGGGATCGGGAACAGGCCGAGGCGCATGTTCGGATCTTTGTTTTCGACGTCCTGGATGAGCCAGTCGCCCATGAACATCATGGCCACTTCCTTGTTCAGGAATTTGCCTACCGCCATATCGTAGCTGTCGCTCAGCACGTCGGTGTTCGTGAGGCCTTTATCATACAGATCGTATTGCTGCTGAATGATCGTTTCGAAAGCCGGAATGTCGGTCCATTTTTTCTTGTTGGCGTTCAAATCTTCCCACAGCGTCGGCTCGTTTTTGGCGGCATAGTCGGCGAAAGCGGCCGACGTCCAAATGTTCGTTGCCCAGTGGTCCTTGAACGGCATGAAGATCGGGGTGATGCCGGCCGCTTTGATCTTTTCGGCCGCCGCGATGAATTCGTCGTAGTTGGCCGGAATGGATAGGCCAAGCTCTTCGAAAATTTCCTTGTTGTACACGACGCCCTGCATCCCGGTGTCCTGGCTGACGTGGAAGCTGTAAATATGGCCGCCCGACGAAAGTACTTCCTTGTTCAGCAGGCGGCTCGCCCAGGACTCGTTGTCGAGAATTTCGAAATTGCGCTCCAGATTCAAATCGGACACGGCGCTTGCCAGGTTGTATTGAATGATGTCCGGCGTTTCGCCGACGGCAAGCTTCGTTTGCAGCACGGTCGTCACTTGTTCGGAAGGAAGCTGCTGGATATTGACTTTGATGTTCGTTTGTTCCTCGAACTTCTTGAGCAGTTCCGCGTCGACGAAGGCGGAATCCTGCGAGGCTTTGGAGATGGCCAGCTCGATTGTCACTTTTTGGCCCGAGCCCGCGGATCCGCCGGACGCTTCCGACGAACCGGACGAACCCGAGTTGGAACCGCAGGCGGCCAGGGCGACGGTCAAGGCCGACAAGAGCAAAAGCTTCGACGTTCGTTTCATTTTTTTGGTCATGCGAATTTCCCCCAATGTTCGGTATTGGTTGTAACTTGTACTGAATCCGATTACAATTACGATTATAAATTTCGGGATCGGCGGGGTACATGTTTGTCGTTTCCTGTTGATGTGTAATATTCTGAACCGGAGAGGATGAAAGGATGATCCGGCTGCGCCTAAAAAACAACCCCTTCCAAAACCGGACCAGCTTGCAAACGAGGCTCTTCCTGACGTTTTTTCCGTTGCTGATCGTCATTCTCGGCTGTTTCTTGATTTACGTGAATTCGTACGTCATCCCGCCGCTCCGGGAAAAAACGATCAACGAAAGGCTGATGACGGCAACGCAGGTTTCCGACCAGTTGGAAGAATACATCGATGTGCAGAATCAGCTGTCGCAGCGCATATTATCCAACAAAAATCTGTTCGAATCGCTCAATTTCGGCCCGAATTCCCCCATTCAGGGGCTGCAGCGGGTCCGGCTTCTGAAGGATATGATGTTTCAGGCTTTGGGGCCGAGTCTGGACATACAGGACATGGGCATCTACAGTCTCGAGGGCACGCTGGTCTCGTCCTACTTCGGAACCTCGGTTCCCTCGAGCCTCAAGCCCGTCGTCGAAGACGAACGGTACGAAACCAAATTGAACGAAAGCAGCTTCATCCTGCATGCGGACGAGCCCGGTACCCTCGATTTCATTCGGCCGATCATGGATGTGGACGGAAAAGTATTCGGCTATTTGAACATCCGGCTCGATTACGCGTATTTGCAAAAAGTGGTCGACGCGGTCGTCGGCTCGCGCGTGTATGTCGTCGATTCCGAAAACCGGACCATCGTCAAATCCGCGGGGGCGGCCGGCGAAGCGAACGAGGAGTACAAGCGGCCGCTGCCGTCGGACAGGGGCATCTACACGGACAGTTCGCGCAATTATATCGCCTACCAGCAATCGGAACCGAGCGGCTGGACGACCGTGATCGTCACGTCCAAGGAATCGGTGCTCGGTTCCGTCAATTCGGTCCGGAACGTTTCGATCCTGTTGATCGTTTCGCTCACTTTGTTTTCGTTCGTCTACGTTTACGTTTTCGCCCGGAATTTCGTCGTGCCGATTCGGAAATTGCGCGGCCAGATCATGCGCATGAATTACAGCAACCTGATCCTGCGAACGGACGGCAAGCTGCACAACAACGACCTGCAGCTGCTCAACGAGGCGTTCGGCGAGCTGCTCGAACGGCTGCAGACGTCGATCGAGAGAGAAAAGCTGGCCGTTCACGAGGAAGCCATGGCGAGAAACACCGCGCTCCAAGCGCAAATCGCGCCCCATTTTATCCATAACGCGTTGTATTTGATCAGCATTGCGGCCCAGGAGGGCAAAAACGAGGCCGTATCCGATATGTGCAAGCAGCTGTCGGAAAGCTTGAGATACATTGTATCATCGCCGTACAAGCATGCGAGTATGCGGGAGGAAATCGAGCATACGAAAAGATACTTGTCGCTGGTAGAACGCAATTACGAGGATGACCTCGATTGGGAAATCGAAATGGATCCTTCGGCGGACGACATTCAGCTGCCGCGCCTCGTCATCCAGCCGTTCGTCGAAAATTGCATCGAGCACGCCTTCGAAAATACGGCACCGCCATGGAAAATCCATATCAACATCAAACTGTTCAACGGTCTCTGGGCCATAGAAATCAGCGATAACGGCAAAGGGATCGACCGGGCGAAAATCAAGGAAATCGTGAACAAAATCCAGGAATCCGACCACGGCATCCAGGAGCTCAAAAACAGCTCGCTCGGCATCGGCAACATGGGCATCATCAATACGGTGAACCGGCTGAAGCTGATGTACAAAAACCGCCTGTTTTTCAACGTGTTCAACAACGCCGACAGCGGAACGACCATCCAGATCATCGCTTCCCTCAAACGGGATTTCTACTAAGGAAGGGAGCACGCATCCATGTATAACGTTCTCATCGCGGAAGACAGCAAGCCGATCTTGCGAAACATCAAGGGGCTGGTCGAATCGTCGGGACTGCCGGTGCGTGTCGTGGCGACGGCGGCGAACGGCGAGGAGGCGCTCGCCGCCTTCGGCCTCCATGCGATCGATATTATGCTGACGGATATCCGAATGCCGAAAATGGACGGTCTTGCGCTTATCGATCAGGCCAAAAAGCTTCATCCGAAGCTGAAAGCCGTCTTGATCAGCGGCTACAACGACTTCGAGTACACGCGAAAAGCGATCAATTTGCAGGTCAACGACTACTTGCTGAAGCCGGTCGAGAAAAGCCAGCTGACGGAAGTGATGAAAAATCTGCTGGCGCAGCTTGCGGAGGAGCAGGATCATTCGCTATCCGGCTTTCACGAAATTTTGGATCGGGACGCTGTCCGGGAATGGAGGCCCGGGCCTGAATTTTACCGGGAACCGAAAATTTTTTTCGTGATTCGGAAACAGCCCTTCGCCGCGGCGATGCCGGTATCGGGAACTCCGTTCGAGGCTGCCGTTCCGGATGCCGCCATCCCTTCGTGGGCCCTGCCGACGATCGAGCGGGACCAGCTGCTGCTGATCGCCGACGCTTCCTGGCTTAAGCGCAGCGAATCGTCCGCGGACCTGATCGAAGACGTGCGCTCGCGCCTTCTGGACGACGGCGCCCAGGCTTCGCTCGTGGGCTGCCTGACGCCGACGGAATGGACGCAAATTCCGGAAAAATACCGGGAAGCCGCGCGCCTTCTGGACGACCGGCAGCTTGTCTTCAAGCCGGTCGCGCTCGATTTCGCGTTGTACCGGGACGATCCCGAGCCGTCGTTCGAGGAAGTCGACCGGCTCGGCGGCGCTTTCGCCGCGATGATCGAGCAGATGAACAAAGACCGGTTCATGCTGATGCTGTCCGAGCAGGTGGCGAAATGGAAGCGGGGCAACGTCCGGTTCGCCGAATTGAAGCGCTTTGTCCGGTCGATCGAGAGCGCTTTCGAATCGCTTCTGGAGGAGGGCGACGGGGCGGATGCCGCCGGGATGCACAAGCGGCGGGAGGACCTGTTCGGCCGGCCGAGCTACGAGGAATTCGGCTCGGGGCTGCTCGAATGGGCGGAGGAATGCTTTTCCCGGGTAAAATCGTCGAACCGGAAAAGCGGAGACGAACTGTTCGAGCAAATGGACGGCTACTTGCGGACCAACCTCTATTCCAGCGTGTCCATCCCCGATCTCGTCCGCCTGTTCCATGTCAGCCCGTCCTATATCAGCCGAATCATCAAACGCTTCTCGGGGAAAACGTTCGTTCACTACTACACGGAGATGAAAATAAACGAAGCCTGCAAGCTTATGGAGACGAAGCCGGAAATGAAAATCAGGGAAATCGCGGAAGCGCTCTGCTTCGCCGACCAGCATTATTTTTCCAAGGTTTTCAAGGAACGCGTCGGCGTAAGCCCGCTGGAATACAAGATGAGCCGGACCGGCCGCTCCGACACGGAATGAGGGACGAATTCGCGGCGTCTCTTGATTTTGGAAAGCCGACGCGCTATGGTGGGAAAGCAATGATCCGTTTGTCGAGGTGAATGGAAAATGACGACGAAGCAAGGATTCACGGTATTGTTTCAAGGCGATTCGATTACGGACGGAGGCCGGGGGAGAAGCGAGGACCTGAACCATATTTTGGGCCACAGCTATCCGTACCTCATTGCCGCCAGGCTCGGGGAGCGGCTTGCCGCGAGCCGGCCGCATTTTATCAACCGCGGCATCAGCGGGAATCGCGTGTCGGACCTGTACGCGAGATGGAACGAGGACGCGATCGCCTTGAAGCCGGATTTGATCAGCATTTTGATCGGCGTCAACGATTTGTGGCGGATCATGTCGAACGAACCGAGCGGGGCGACGGACCGGTTCGAGCGGGCCTACCGCCATTTGCTCGAGGAGACGAGGGAAGTGCTTCCGGATGCCGTCCTCGTGCTGCTTGAACCTTTTATCCTCAAGACCGGCGCGACGCTGGAAAAATGGGACGAATGGAACCGCCGGATGGCCGTCTACCGGCAAACGGTCAAAGCGCTGGCCGAGCAGTACGGCGCCCTGTTCGTTCCGCTGCAGGAGCCGTTCGACCGCGCCGCGGAAAAAGCCGACCCCGCCTACTGGATTTGGGACGGCGTCCATCCGACGGCGGCCGGCCATCACCTGATCGCCGAGCAGTGGCTGAGCGTCGTGCAAAAGGGCTGCGCCGCTTTGGCGAAGTAGATGAAGGCTGAAACAAGAGGCGTTCTCGCGGGCCCGTTCGGACCCGCGAGAACGCCTCTTTTGTCTTTTATTGCTGCGCGTGCCACTCCGAAAATTGCTTCTGATACTCCGCCACGTACTTGTCAATGCCCGCTTCCTTCAGTTTCTCCAGCGCTTTCGGGAAGTTCGCCGCGTATTCGACGAAACCGTTGCCGACCGGCGCCATATATTCGGAAAACACGCCGTTGATTTTCGCTTTCGAAACCGGCAGGAGGACAAGTAATGTTAAAAATGAAGCAAAATAAGCATCAAAAATACAACAAATCGTCCTTGGCATGAACTATACTGAAGGCGTTTCCTTGATGACGTCCGCGTTCGAATAGGTTCCCGGCGTTCCGATTTTCCACGCCGCGATTTGGTAAACTGGCGGCAGCTCCGTCAGTCGCGGGCGCTCCGCTTGCGATATTGAAGCGGCGTGATCCCGGCGATGCGCTTGAACGTCCGGTTGAAGTGGGACATATGCTCGAACCCCATTTTCCCGGCGACTTCCTGCACTTGCAACTGCGTTTCCGCAAGCAGCCTTTGCGCTTCGCGAATGCGGACGACGGTCACGTATTCCCGAAAATGAAAGCCGGTAAACCGATAAAAGATGCGGCTTAAATAAGACGCGCTAATATAGGGCTTGCTGAACGCTTGAAAAACCGACAAAAACCGCATAACCACAAGGATTTTGAGGCCGATTTGTCGAAATCATATGCAAAGGAAATGTTCGAAAGCAGCCCAAAACCCTTGCAGATGGAGTGACGAAAATGTTCAAGCCGACCGCGCACCTCGAAAATCAATTGCTCCTGCCCGGCGATTTCTTTCTGCCCTTCGGCGGAAAGCTGGACGAAGAGAATCGCTGGGTCCGGTTGGCGCGATTGGTGCCGTGGGCGGCGGCGGAGCAGAAATACGGTCAGTTCTTCAAAAACACCTTTCGCGGCCAACAAACGATCAGTCTGCGAACGGGGCTCGGCGCGCTCCTCATTCAGGAGCGCATGCAACTGACCGACAGAGAGACGGTGGAGTCGATCAGCGAAAATCCCTACATGCAATACTTCATCGGTCTGTCCGGCTTCACAATGAAGCCGCCGTTTCATCCTTCGATGATGACGCATTTCCGTAAGCGTCTGACAGACGTGCTGGCCGAGCTGAACGAGATCGTCGCCATCGAAGGCGCGAATGAAACGAAAGACGATGACAACGATGGTCCCGGCATAAGCGGCGGCGGGAAACGCAAGCGGAAGGCGCCTCATCAAACGACGGACACGGCCAAGATCGAGCAACAAGTGCTGTTCGGAGACACGCCGATGGAATCGACCGCGCAACGGTCTGCTACGGCGCAGACCGTTGAAAGGGCAGCGCCACTTGAAGCGACCGAACGGGATGTTTATGAGGCGGAGGCTTCCGCCGCCGTGTCGGAAGCGCCGGAGCAACCGAATCAAGGAACGATGCTGGCGGACGCCACCTGCGCGCCAGCGGATGTAGCGTATCCGACCGATCTGAATCTGTTGAACGAAGCGCGGGAGAAACTCGAAGCGATCATCGATACGCTGCATGAACGGGTGATCGGACAAACGGCGAAACCGCGTACCTACCGGGAGAAAGCGCGAAAGCAGTTTCTGGCGGTATCCAAGCAGCGCCGGCCGGGACCGAAGGTGATCCGCCGCGCGATCCGCCGGCAACTGGGATTTGTGGGACGGAACCTTGCCATCATCGCCGAGCAAGTGAAGACGCAGCCGCTTACGCGTTTGAGCCGCAAAGCGTATCGCGATCTACTGGTGATTCAGGAACTGTACCGTCAGCAGCTTCACATGTACCAGAGGCGATCGCACCAGATCGACGGCCGGATCGTGAGCATCCATCAGCCGCATGTAAGGCCGATCGTGCGCGGGAAAGCGAAGGCGCGGGTAGAGTTCGGTGCGAAGCTCGCCGTCAGCATGACGAAGGGCTACGCATTCCTGGATCGGGCGTCCTGGGACAACTTCAACGAGAGTACCACGCTCATCGAGACGATCGAGAACTACCGCCGACGCCTCGGCTATTATCCGGCCGTCGTGCAGGCGGATCAAATCTATCGCACACGCGAGAACCGGAACTTCTGCAAGCAGCATGGCATTCGGCTCAGCGGTCCGGCTTTAGGACGGCCGCGGAAGGACGGTTCGACGAACGAGCAACGGAACCAGGACAAACGGGATGCCGGCGAACGCAACGCCATCGAAGGTAAATTTGGAGAAGGCAAGCGCAAATATGGGCTTGGCCGTATTCGCGCGCGTCTCGCGCAGACGAGCCTGTCCGCCATCACGCTGCAACTGCTGGTGATGAACCTGGAACGCAGGCTGCGCGTTCTTTTTGGCTTCCTATTTGCCATCCTGCTCCGCCGACGCCTCAGCCTGAATTTCGGGTAAAGTATCGTTCAGCAAACCCTAATATAGAAGCGGTTTGCCGTCGCTTCGAGCGTCAACGGCTCTCGCGCATGCTCGCGCAAGTAGTTCGCGATTTCGGAAATTTTCGCGAAAAGGGGATGCCGGTCGGCCGGTTCCGCGCGCTGCGGTTCGGTCCGATGGAGCAGAATCAGGAGCTCGGCGAGCAGCGACCGGACGCAGAGCTCGTAATGAAGGCGGCCCAGCCGGCATTCATCCTGCATTTGCGCGAGAAGACGCCGGACTTCATCCTGCTCCTTGAAGGAAAGGCGAATAAGCCGAAAGCGTCCCGAGGGGGCGAGCAGCGGCTCGACCGACAGCGACGGATCGAGAAATTCGGGCTCGACATGAAGCAGGAAGCGCTCGAATTCGGCGACCTGGGAGCTGGCCGTCGCATGAAGCTCTCCCGGGGCGATCACGATCAGATCGCCTTCCCGAACGGTCACGACCTGATCTTCGATAAAATAAATGCGTTCCCCGGAAATGAGGTAATAAAGTTCGATCGACCGGTGGCTGTGCGGCCGCGGCATCGCCGTGACGCCTTTTCGCTTCATGAGCTGGATGCCGAAGCTGCCGCCGCCGATCGCGTATTTCGGACTTTCCGCTTCCTGCACGCCGTCCCCCCCTTGATCGGGTCCTGTACGGTTACCATTATAGAACGATGAAGAACCGAACGAAAGGTGCTGAAATAAATGAATGAAAACGAGGAGACCGCGTTGCGGCAATATTTTCGCCGGCTTGCGGGAGAACTCGAAGGCTCGGGCGCGTTCAGCCCGGGCATGAATTGGGCGGAGTGGAGAAGCGGCCTGCTGGCCGGATTTCGGCGTCGGCTCGGCCCGTTTCCCTCGCGGGCGGCTGAGCTCGATCCCGTCTTGCTGGAACGGACGCCGTGCGACGGATACGTGCGCGAACGGGTCGAGATCACGACGTTCGACGGATTGCGGATGCCGCTGTACGTGCTGCTCCCGGAAGGAGCGGGAAACCGGCGCGGCCCCGCCGTACTCGCCATTCACGGCCACGGCTACGGAAGCCGGGAAATTTGCGGCCTGGAGCCCGACGGCTCGCCGCGCCGGGGGGATCCGGGCCTGCACAAGGATTTCGCGGTTACGCTTGCGAGGCAGGGCTTCGTCGTCGCGGCGCCGGAGCTGCTCGGCTTCGGGGACCGGCGGTTTTCCCGGGACGCCGCGGAAGGGCCGGCCAAAAGCTCCTGCTACGCGATGTCGGTTCATCTCTTGATGACGGGGCACACGCTCGCCGGGTACCGCGTCTACGAGACGATGCGCGCGCTCGACTACCTGTGCGGCAGAAGTGAAGTCGACGGCGACCGGATCGGCGCGATGGGCATTTCGGGCGGAGGGCTGGTGGCCGCCTTTGCGTCCGCGTTGGACGAGCGGATTCGCAGGACCGTCGTCAGCGGGTATGCGAACACGTTCCGGGGAAGCATTCTGGACCGGGACCACTGCCTGGACAATTACGTGCCCGGCATTTTGCAAGAGGCCGAAATGCCCGAATTGATCGGACTGATCGCGCCGCGGGCGCTGCTGATCGAATCGGGGGACGAGGATCGCGTCTTCCCGGCCGCTTCGGCGCGGGAAGCCTATGCGAAGCTTCGCGAAATTTACGAGGCGGCGGGAGCGCCGGACCGGCTGGAGGCCGATTTTTTCGCGGGCGGCCACGAAATCGGCGGCGCCAAGGCGTTTGGCTGGCTGGGACGGCTGCATAACCGATGAGCAGATGGAACAGACGAACAATGAACAAAATGAACGCCATCGAGGAGGAAGCGCGAATGACGGCACCCCATGACCTTTTTTCCCGAAAAATCGCCGAAACGATCGCCGGGCAATGCGGCGAGGACGGCTACCATCCTTTCCCCTCGGGGCGCTGGTCCTATGTCGAAGGCATGCTGCTGATGGCCATGCGGCGGGCGGGCGTTCAGCTCGAGGAACCGGGCTACGTCGATTTTATGCGGCGTCATATGGATCTGTACGTTCAGGCGGACGGAACGATCCGTTCGTACTCGCTGGAGGAATACAATCTCGATCAGATCAATCAAGGAAAAAATTTGTTCCCGCTTTTGAGCGCGGACGACTCCCGATACGAGCGGGCGGCGCACTTGCTGGCGGCGCAGCTGATCGGGCAGCCGCGCACTTCGGAAGGCGGCTTCTGGCATAAAAAAGTGTACCCTTTTCAAATGTGGCTGGACGGCTTGTACATGGCGACCCCGTTTTTGGCCGAATACGCCAAGACGTTCGAGCGCCCGGATTTGACGGACGAGGCGGCGCATCAGCTGCTGTTGATCGAGCGGAAAACGCGCGATCCGCGAACCGGCTTGCTGTATCACGGCTGGGACGAGGCGAGGGAGCAGGAATGGGCCGATCCCGTGACGGGAAGGTCGCCGAATTTCTGGAGCCGGGCGGTCGGGTGGTATGCGATGGCGGTCGTCGACGCGCTGGATTTTTTCCCGGTCGACCATCCGAAGCGGGGAACGATCGTCGGGGCGTTCCATCGGCTCTGCAAGGCGCTCGTCCGGGTGCAGGACGCGGAAACCGGCCTGTGGCATCAGGTGCTCGACCAGGGCGGCCGCGAGGGCAACTATTTGGAAGCTTCCGGCTCGTGCATGTTCGTTTACGCGATGGCCAAAGGAATCCGCATGCGATATTTGGAGTCCGGCTTCCGGGATGCGGTCGCCAAAGGCTACGAGGGGATTCGGCGTCATTTGACGGAGGAGGACGAAACGGGCGTCCATTTGCATCGAATTTGCCATGGCGCGGGACTGAGCCATGACCGCAACGGGACGTTCGCCTATTACGTTTCGGAGAAAGTCGTTTCCGACAGCTACATGGGGATCGCCCCGCTGCTGCTGGCATCGCTGGAGGTCGAACGGCTCTTGGCACCGCAATGAAAAAACGCATCCGAACGGCTGCCGCCGCAAGGATGCGTTTGCGTTTTCGCCCGTTCCGGCCGGCGGCTATACCCCGGCGTAGGCCATGAAGCCGCCGTCCACGGGAACGACCGTGCCGGTGACGAAGCCGGACGTCTCGTCGTCCGCGAGCCACAGCAGCGTTCCGAGCAAATCCTCGGGCACGCCGAACCGCCTCATCGGCGTGTGCGAAATGATTTTTCCCGACCGTTCGGTAAGCGTTCCGTCCTCCTTGACGAGCAAGCCGCGGTTTTGCTCCGTCAGGAAAAAGCCGGGGGCGATCGCGTTCACGCGAATGTTGGATTCGGCCAAATGAACGGCCAGCCACTGCGTGAAGTTGTTGATCGCGGCTTTGGCCGCGCTGTAGGCGGGCACCTTCGTCATCGGCGAAGGCGCGCTCATGGAGGAGACGTTCAGAACGACGCCGCCCCCGCGTTCCGCCATCGGCCGCGTGAAGATTTGGGTCGGGATCATCGTTCCCATGAAGTTCAGGTCGAGCACGTTGCGGAAGCCGGGAACGCTCAAGTCGAAGAACGTCGTGATCCCCTCCGCGTTCAAATCCTCAAGCTTCAAAATTTCGTTCGACGTGTTGGCGCTCGGGTGGTTGCCGCCGGCGCCGTTGAGCAAAATGTCGCACGGGCCGAGCTTTTCGCTCACGACGCGCTCCGCCTCGCGGACGCTGTCCGCGCTCGTAACGTCGCAAGCGACCGCGATCGCGGCGCCGCCGGCCTCCCGGATTTCGCGGGCGACCCGCTCGCCCTTGTCCGGCGTCCGGTTCAGCACCGCGACTTTGACCCCTTGCCGGGCGAGCTCGGCCGCCATGACGCGGCACAGCACGCCGGCGCCGCCGGTTATGACGGCGATTTTGCCTTCAAGAGACGGATGCTTCGGAAGTCCGCTCATCGGATCCCCTTCCTTCCTCGAATGGGTTAGAATGACGGGTCGCGTCCCAAAGGCCCCACAAGTACATGATGCCAAGCGCGCGATCGTACAGGCCGTAACCGGGGCGGCACTTCTCTCCCCAAATATGGCGGCCGTGATCGGGACGCGCGTAACCGGCAAAGCCGACGTCGCGATAGGCTTTGACGATGCCGGCAATGTCGACCGTGCCGTCCTGCGTGCGGTGCGACGTTTCAATGAAGTCGCCGTTATCGTACACGCGGACGTTGCGGATATGCGCGAACGGGATGCGGTCCGCGAATTCATGGATCATCCCGACGATGTCGTTCGCCGGATTCGAGCCGAGCGAGCCGCTGCAAAGCGTAATGCCGCTATAAGGGCTGTCGTGCAGCTTCAGGAAGCGGCGAAGATTGGCTTGGTTCGTCATGATCCGCGGCAGCCCGAACACCGGCCACGGCGGATCGTCCGGATGGATGGCCATCTTGATGCCGTGCCTGGCCGCGACGGGAACGACCTCGTCCAGGAAGTATTTCAGATGGCTCCACAAGTCTTCCTCGGAGACGTTCTTGTAGGCTTCGAACAGGGACGCCAGCCGGGCCAGGCGCTCCGGCTCCCATCCGGGCATCGTGAACTCGGGATTGGCGTTGATTTTGCCGGCCATCTCGAACGGATCGATGTCGTCGATCCGGCTTTTTTCGTAAAACATCGCGGTCGAGCCGTCTTCCAATTCCTTGTGCAGGTCGGTTCGCAGCCAGTCGAAGACGGGCATGAAGTTATAGCAAATGACTTTGGCGCCGACCTGCCCGAGCTTTTCGATCGTTTTCTTGTAATTTTCGATGTAAACGTCGCGGCCGGGCCGCCCCAGCTTGATGTCCTCATGAACGTTGACGCTTTCCACGACCTCGATGTGGAAGCCGGCCGCATGCGCCTTGTCGCGCATTTCCAATATTTTGTCCATCGGCCATTCCTCGCCCGCCGGGACGTCGTGCAGCGACCAGACGATGCCTTCGACGCCGGGAATTTGCCTGATCTGGTCCAGCGTAACGGTATCGTTGCCCTCTCCGAACCAACGAAAAACCATTCTCATGCCGGCTTTCATCCCCCTTGTTTGAAATAGTGCGGAAATTGCTCCATGAGCGCCGCCTGGTCCTTGACGCTGAGAAGCAAATGCTCCTGCATCGTGCCGGCGGCCGCATCGGCGTCGCCCGCCTCGATTGCCCGCACCATCCGCTCGTGCTGCTCGTACACGTGGCTCCATTGATGGGCGGAAACGAGGCGAAGCAGGCGCGCGCGGTTCAAATGGGCGTTGATTTGCTGGATGGCGATCCAGGTGTTCAGCTTGCCGCAGCCCTCGAACAGCGTCCGGTGAAACGCTTCGTCCAGCTCGAACAGGGCCATGTCGTCCTGCCGCTCCATGCCTTCAAGCTGCTTGCGCAAGTTGCTTCGCAGAGCCTCGAGCGATTCCGCCGGGAATTCGTCGCAAGCAAGCCGAATGACCGCCTTCTCCAGCTGCTCCCGCATAAAGCGGGCTTCCTCGACCTGATTCGGGTCGATCAGGGAGACGAACGTTCCCCGCTGGGGCAGCACTTGAACGAGCCCTTCCTGCGCAAGCCGCAGGAAACTTTCGCGCACGGGCGTACGGCTGACGTTAAAAGCCGAAGCCGATTCTTTTTCCGATAACGCGGTGCCGGGAGGCAGCTCCAGGTTCAAAATCTGGTTTTTCAGCTTCGCATAGACGAAATCCTTTGCGGAAACCGCCGACGTCGGGTCGAAAAATGACATGGTCGTTCACTCCTTCTATTCCATACTACCACACTTGTATGGTAGTATGGAACCGAGAAATGCTATCGATTGGAACGACGTATTCATGCATCGAGGAGGATATCATTTATGGAACATGCAGCAAAAGCCCCGAAGCCGGCCGGATACGAAGCCTGGCTGGCCCATCCGCCGATCGCCGGCTCCGAGCGGACGAAGCGGATCGTTTCCCGGACGGGGACGATCGACGCTCCCGAGCGGGAGCTTTGCGTGGCGACCGCAGCGGCGGAGCTGGAGGAAGGAATCGCCAGGCTGACCGGAACGCGGCCGGCAAGAGGAACTCCGCGGGACGGCGCGCGCGGCATCGCGATCGGAACGTTCGCGGGCAACGCGGCCGCGAGGGAGCTGTTCAGCGCGGAAGAACAAGCCGCCGTCGCCGAGGAAGGGTACCGCATCCGCGCGAACGGCCGGACGATCGCGATCGCCGGGACGACGGCCCGCGGCGCGCTGTACGGAGCGTTTCATTTCCTCCGGCTGCTGCGGGCGGGAGCGGACCTGGAAACGCTTGACATCGCCGAAAATCCCGTCAACGGAATCCGGATGATCAACCAATGGGACAACATCGACGGGAGCATCGAGCGCGGCTACGCCGGCGGCTCGATATTTTACCGGAACGACGACATCGCGGACGACCTGTCCCGCGTTCGCGACTATGCGCGGCTGCTCGCTTCCGTCGGGCTGAACGCCATCGCGATCAATAATGTGAACGTTCACAAATACGAAACGATGTTTTTGACGGAGCGGTTTTTGCCGAAAATCGCCCGCATCGCCGAGACGTTCCGCGCCTACGGCATCCGCACGTACCTCAGCGTCAACTTCGCGGCGCCGATCGAAGTCGGCGGGCTCTCGACGGCGGACCCGCTGGAGCCGTCCGTGCAGGCGTGGTGGAAGGAGAAGGCCGCGGATATTTACCGCCATATCCCCGATTTCGGCGGCTTTCTCGTGAAGGCCGACTCGGAAAACCGGCCGGGACCGTTCACGTACGGCCGCGATCACGCGGACGGAGCCAACCTGCTGGCGGACGCCCTGCGGCCGTTCGGCGGGCTCGTCTTCTGGCGCTGCTTCGTTTACGACTGCAAGCAGGACTGGCGCGACCGGAAAACCGACCGCGCCCGCGCCGCCTACGACCATTTCACCCCGCTGGACGGAAGGTTCGCGGACAACGTCATCCTTCAGGTGAAAAACGGGCCGATGGACTTTCAGGTGCGGGAGCCGGTATCGCCGCTGTTCGGCGCAATGCCGAACACGAACATGGCGATCGAGTTCCAGATTACCCAGGAGTACACCGGCCAGCAGCGCCATCTGTGCTATCTCGTGCCGCAATGGAAGGAGGCGCTCGATTTCGAGACGTACGCCCGCGGCGAAGGCTCCGCGGTCAAACGGATCGCGGACGGCTCCCTGTTCGGCAGGCCGCACGGGGGCTTCGCGGCCGTTTCCAACATCGGCGACGATCCGAACTGGACGGGCCACCCGCTGGCGCAGGCGAATCTGTACGGCTACGGGCGATTGGCCTGGAACCCCGATCTTTCGTCGGAGGCGATCGCGGACGAATGGATCGGCCTGACGTTCGGCGACGACGAACGGGTGCTTCAAGCCGTCCGGGGCATGCTGCTCGATTCGTGGAGCATCTACGAATCGTACACCGCGCCGCTCGGCGTCGGCTGGATGGTGACCCCGCATTTCCATTACGGGCCGGACCCGGACGGCTACGAATATTCGATGTGGGGCACGTATCACTTCGCGGACTGCAAGGGCATCGGCGTCGACCGGACGAAGGCGACCGGAACGGGGTACGCGGCGCAGTACAAGGGAGCCAATTTCGAGCGGTTCGAGTCGCTCGCCGATACGCCCGACGACCTGCTGCTGTTTTTCCACCACGTTCCTTATACGCACGTCCTTCGTTCGGGCAAAACCGTCATCCAGCACATTTACGACAGCCGGTTCGAGGGAGCGGAACGGGCGGAGGAGCTCGTTCGGCGGTGGAGAGCGCTGGAAGGGCTCATCGACGAAGGCATCTTCACGCAAGCGGAAAGCCGGTTCCGGGAGCAGGCCAAGCACTCGAAGGAGTGGCGCGACGTGCTGAACACGTACTTTTTCCGCAAAAGCGGCATTCCCGACGCCCGCGGCCGCACCATTTACTAAAGCTCGGAATCAAGTCCGAAGAGGCCCCGAGGCCTCTTTTTTTCGTTATTTTTTAAAAGAATTCGTGCATTTCTCTTCTACTGCCGCGGCGGCGGCTTTTCCTATAATGGAACTACACAAAGAGAGACATGAGGTGAAGTCCGCATGAGCCGTACCGCCAACGCAACGACCGCAAGCGGCAGCAAGCCCGGCCGCGCAGCCCCGAAGAAGCGCGGCCGCTTCTGGAGCCGATGGGAAACGCCGGGAATCGGCTATTTGTTCATTTCCCCGTGGCTGATCGGATTTTTCCTGCTCACGTTTTATCCGATGGCGCTGTCCTTGTACTACTCCTTTACCGACTATACGCTGATGAAACCGATCGAATGGATCGGCTTTCGCAATTACGAGCGGATTTTCACGGCCGACGACAAGTTCATTCAATCGGTCAAAGTGACCTTCCTTTACGTGCTCGGCTCCGTCCCGCTCAAGCTGATCGCGGCGCTGCTTGTCGCGATGGCTCTCGCCAAAGCGGTCAAAGGCATTTCCGCCTACCGCATCGCGATTTACTTTCCGTCGCTCATCGGCGGGAGCATCGCCGTATCGATGCTGTGGCGCAACATTTTCGGCGTGGACGGCTCGTTCAACAGCTTGCTGGGCGCGCTCGGGATCGAAGGAACCGGCTGGATCAGCAATCCGAAAACGGCGCTCTGGTCGCTGATCGTCCTGACCGTCTGGCAGTTCGGCTCCTCGATGGTCATTTTCCTGGCCGGCCTCAAGCAAATTCCCCGGGACCTGTACGAAGCTTCGAGCGTCGACGGGGCGAACCGGTTCGTGCAATTTTTCCGGATTACGCTGCCGATGCTGTCGCCGACGCTGTATTTCAACTTCATCATGGGCGTCATCAACGGCTTCCAAATGTTCACGTCGGCCTACGTCATCACGAACGGCGGACCGATGAATTCGACGCTCGTTTACGCCGTCTACCTGTACGAACGCGCCTTCAGCCGCTACCAGCTGGGCTACGCTTCGGCGCTTGCCTGGATCATGCTCGTCGTCATCGCCGTCATTGCCGGCTTGATCGCCGCGACTTCGAAATACTGGGTGTTTTACGAGACGGACGCCGGAAGGAGGAAACGCAAATGAGCTTGAAAACGAAGGGCGGCATCCGCCACGTCCTGCTGACCCTTTTCAGCCTCGCGATGGTGTATCCCGTCTTCTGGTGGGTCGGCGCTTCCCTGAAGTCCAACGAAGAGCTGTCCTCGGCCAACCTGTTTCCGTCCAAGCCGCTCTGGAGCAATTTCGTCGACGGCTGGAACGCCATTCCGGGCTATACGTTCACCGATTTTTATTTGAACACGTTCGGCCTGGAGCTGGCGGTGCTGATCACGACCATCTTCTCCTGCACGCTCGTGGCGTTCGGGTTCGCGAGGTTGGATTTTCCGTTAAAAAATTTCTGGTTCGCCATTTTGATGCTGACGCTCATGCTTCCCGCGCAGGTGCTCATTATTCCGCAGTACGCCATGTTCCATCAGTTCGGCTGGGTCAACACCTATTGGCCGTTCATCGTCCCGCACTTGCTCGCCTCGGGGGCGGGCGGCACCTTCTTCGTCTTTTTGCTCATCCAGTTTATTCGCGGCGTTCCCCGCGAGCTGGACGAATCGGCGAAAATCGACGGCTGCTCCTGGTTCGGCATCTACTGGCGGATCGTCATGCCGCTCACCAAACCGGCCATCGTCACGGTGTCGATCTTCTGCTTCCTCTGGAACTGGGATGACTTCCTCGGTCATTTGCTGTATATTAATTCAGTCGAGAAATACACGGTCGGCCTCGCGCTGAAAATGATCAACGACGCGCAATCCGGCATGCAGTGGGGCCAGGTTCTGGCCATGTCGCTCGTTTCGATCGTGCCGGCGACGATCGTGTTCGCCTTCGCGCAGAAGCAGCTGGTCGAAGGCGTGGCGACGACGGGGATCAAAGGATAAGCGCGCGGGAGCGGATCGCTCCCGTTGCGTTTCGATAGGCAAGAAACGAAAAAGCGACGGTTATCGTTGCTTTTTTGGCGTATTCGAGGCTGCAAGCATCAAAGCGAGGGGAGGCGACGGCGAACGGCGGCCATGATCAATCCTTTCAAGCGGTACCGCATCGATTATTTGTTTTTCGGCAGCTTCGCGGCGCTGATCGTCATTATCCTCGGCTGCACGATCTGGACGACCTACGTTCTGTCGTCCAAGGAAATGGCGAAAGCGACCTCCGCCAACCAGCAGAAGCTGCTCGACCAGCTGAACGGCGAAATCTCGTCGAGCTTGGCCACGCTGGAGCAAATTTCGCTGTCGACCTCCAGGGACAACACGCTGGTCGACTTTCTGCGCGGGGACGTTTCCGGGGATACGTTCGCGAGGCTGCAGAAATATAAGGAAGTTCAGCAATCGCTGGCCAATTTGACGTATTCGATCCCGCTCATTCAAGGCATCGACCTGTATATGGAAAATCCGTTTCGGTCGGAGTCCAACAGCTACATCCAGTTCCGCGATCTCGAAGGCGCCGCGTCCCAAAGCTGGCACGAGGCGATGCGGCAGAACGATTTTTTCTGGGCGGGCAAGCAAACGATCCAGACCTTTCAGGGACGGGCGGAAGTGATCAGCTTCGTAAGGACGATCGTCTACAACGACCGCCGTCTGGGCTATCTCGTTCTCCACGCCAAAGCGAAAACGCTGGAAGAAATGCTGCTCGGCTCATCCCCGGACGGCAACCGGATGATGCTCGACGCCTCGGAACAGCCGCTCATCGCCATCGGCAAAGTGCCGGACGAGCCGACCTGGTCTTCCTGGAAAAGCCGGCTGAACGACAGCTCCGGTTTGCTGCGGCTTCACTGGGACCGGGAAGGGGAGATGCTCGTCGTCTACTCCAAGCTGAGGCAGTCGAACTGGATGATGGTCGAAATTACGCCCTGGTCGTCCGTCACGGAAGGGAGCCTTCGCCTGGCCCAGACGATCGGCTTGATCGGCGCCGGCGCGATCCTGCTGGCGCTGCTGCTCGCGCTATCGCTCAGCAGGCAGTTCGTTTGGCCGATTTCGAAGCTGGTGTCCGCCATGAACCGGTATACGGTCACGGGCAAAAAGGAGGAGCTTCCCGAAGATTACCGCAATGAATTTGGGTATTTGTTTTCGGGGTACCGCAAGCAGACGGAGCGGATCGAGGAGCTGTACGAATCGCTCGAAATCCGCCACGAGCAGCTGCGCAAAGCCGAGATCGAATCGCTTCAGGCGAATATCAATCCGCACTTCCTCTACAACACGCTCGATCAGTTGAACTGGATGGCGATCGAAAGCGGGCAGGCGGAGATGAGCCGGATACTCGAATTAATGGGCCGAATGTTCCGCATCGGCCTCTCCAACGGGGAAAGTTTCATAACGGTAGCGGACGAGCTGGAGCATATCGGCTATTATCTGGAAATCCAGCGGCTTCGGTTGGGCGAGGGGCTGAGCTACCGAATCGAAGCGGACGAGGGGACGCGCAAGCTCTACATGCCCAAAATGGTGCTCCAGCCGTTCGTGGAAAACGCGGTCGTCCACGGCTTTCATGCCAGCGGCGAAGGCACGATCGGGATACGCATCCGGCCGTCCGGGGAGCGCTTGCGGATCGAAATCGAAGATAACGGCATCGGTCTTCGAGGGGATCCGGACGCGTTGAAGAAGCGAAAAACCGGAGGCTACGGCGTTCGCAACGTCCGGGAGCGGATTCGGACGCATTTCGGCGATTCGTACGGAGCCGAGCTGTCGAACCGTCCGGAGGGCGGGACGAAAGCGGTCGTCGAGCTGCCTCTTTTGCGGGAGAGGCCGGGGCCGGCGGTCCGGAAACAAGATCGGATTATTTTATAAATTATTGTGCATTTCTCTTCTACAATCGGGAGGGTGCAGCGGATACGATAAAGGAGAAAAGAGAATCGTATTCCTAGGGGAGATGAATGAAAATGGTATTTTGGAAGCGCTTAGCCGGCGTCTCGACGTCGCTCGTCCTGGCGGCCGCCCTCGCGGCTTGCGGAGCGGGCGGGAACAATAACAACGGCGGCGAAGCCGCGAGCTCGCCTTCCGGCACGTCTTCGTCCGATAGCGGAAGCTCCGGCGAGCAGGTCAAGCTCCGCATCATGTGGTGGGGCTCCCAGCAGCGGCACGAAGCGACGCTCGACGCCCTGGAGCTGTATACGCAGCAGAATCCGAAAGTCACGTTCGAGCCGGAATATTCCGGAATGGACGGCTATTTGGACAAGCTGTCCACGCAGGCCGCCGCGAAAAACGCTCCCGATATTTTTCAAATCGATCCGGGCTGGGTGGCGGACTGGGCTTCCCGCGGCTCGCTCGCGGACCTGACGGACGGCGTCGATTTGTCCGAAGTGGACGAGAAGCTGGCGAACGGAGGAAAATTCGACGGCAAGCAATACGCGATACCGCTCGGCTCCACCGCCTACGGGATGATTTACGATAAAGCCGCGCTTGAAAAGCTCGGCCTAACGGCTCCGGAGAACGGCTGGACGTGGGACGACTTCTTCGCTCTCGCGAAGGAATCCAAATCGAAGCTCGCTTCCGGCCAATATTTCACGAAGGACTACGCCGGCGACTATTTCGCGTTCAGCGCGTACCATTACGCCCAAGGCAAAGGCTTGCTCGTGACCGAGGACGGCAAGTTCAACATCGACGAGGCGACGTTCCTCGACTGGACGAAAAAATTCCAGGAGCTGCGCGAGCTCGGCGTCGTGCCTCCGGCCGACGTGAACGCTTCCGACAAGGAGTTCGATCCGACCGGCGATCTGATGGTCAAAGGAACGATCCTGTTCCGTCTCGGCTTCTCCGCCAACTTCGTCTCCTGGGACAGCCTGAAGGCCGACGCTTACGCGATGGTGACGATGCCCCGCGGCGCGGAAGCGGGCGGATGGCTCAAGCCGTCGCTGTTCTTCGGCGTATCCGAGAACTCTCAGCATGCCGAAGAAGCGGCGAAGTTCCTCGACTGGTTCACGAACAGCCCGGACGCGGTCAAAATTTTGGGCACGACCCGGGGCAATCCGGTCAACAACAAAGTGTCGGCGGAGCTGCTCTCGACGTTCAGCGAGGCCGACCAGGTCGGCATCGAGCTGTACAACGCGACGCTTCCGGACGGCCAGCAATGGGTCGCCGGCGCCAGCGGCTGGACGAACTGGATCGACAAGGACTGGGCGCTCATCCGCGACGAGCTGAGCTTCGGCAAGAAATCGCCGGAAGAGGCGTTCGCATCCTTGAAGAGCACGGCCCAGGAATACGAAAGCTAAACGGATCCGCGGCATGCCCGGAAGACGCGAAACGCGCCTTCCGGGCATGTTCCGGTACGAAGGGACCGCGCGAGGGGGGAAGGCGCGTCCGGCAAAAAGGAGAGAACGCGCATGTGGAAAATCGCCATCGTCGACGACGACCGCCAGGTGCTGCAGGGCATGAAACGGGCCATTCCGTGGGAGGAGCTGAACGCGGAATGGGCGGGCGAGGCGCTGAACGGTCAGGACGGACTGGAGATGATCCGCGCCGTTCGCCCGGATGTCGTTATCACGGATATATACATGCCGGTGATGAACGGGCTGGACATGATCGAACATCTCCGGACCGAAGCCTTCGACGGCAAGGTCATCATTTTGAGCGGCTATTCCGATTTCGAGTATGCGCGGCAGGCGCTGCGGCTGAACGTCAGCGATTATTTGTCCAAGCCGATCAGCATTCCGACGCTTAAGGAAGTGCTCGCCAAGGCGATCGCGGGCCTTGCCGAAGAGGAGGAGCGCCGCATCAAGCAGGACGAGCTTGAGCAGCGGTTCAGGCTCTACGCGCCGTTCGTGGAAAAGGAATGGATCAAGTCGGTCATCTCGGGCACGCTCGCGGATATGTACTTGCGGGACGAGGCGCTGCCTCCCGCCTATTCCTGCTGGCGGCAGGCGGAGCATACGGTGATCGGCTTCGACATCGTGCGGGATCGCCGGATCGGGGCGGCATCCTTGTCCGATCTGAACCTGTTTCGCTTCGCGGTGCGCAACATCGCCTGCGAAATCGCGGCGGAGCGGTTCGGCGGGTTCGAATATACGGAGCTGCACGGGACCCACTCCGCGCTCGTGGTCCGCTCGGAAGCGGGTTCGGACCGGAAGCTTGCGGAAAGGCGGTTGGCCGAATTCGGCGTCAAGCTGATCGAAGCCGCGGGCAGCTATTTGAAGCTGAAGCTCCGCGTCGGCGTCGGGGAGACGAAAAGCGACTGGCGCGGCATTTCCGATTCCACGGAGGAGGCGTTCCGCGCGATCGAGTGGCGGAGGCGGCCGCTCGTCGCGGGCTACGAAGTGTACGGGGCGGCGGAAGGTCCGGACGGCGAGAAGGAGATTCGCCGGATTCGTCCGGTCAAATTTTATCAGGAGCTCGCGTCCGCGATCAAATCGAGCCGGGAAACGCTCGCGCACGAGATCGTCGACGACTTCGCCGTGCAGCTGGCGGGGCGGGAGGAGACGACGCCGGAGTATTTAAAGACGCTCGCAAGCGAAATTTGGGCGATTCTCGCTTACAGCTTGTACGAAGTCGGCATGGTGCTGGACGAGTTGTTTCCGAGCGAAGCCGTGCGGCGGGAATGGGCCGGCTTTGCCCGTCCGGAGCAGCTGACGCGGTGGCTGAAAGAGAAAATTTCCGCGATTTGCGGGAGCCGCCAGTGGAGGGGCAACGGCAAGCATCGTCAGGCGGTCGATTTTATGATCCAGTACATTCACGACAACTACGCCGAAGATATCACCCTCGCGGACCTGGCGGACAAAGTGTTCATCTCGCGCAATTACTTGTCCCACATTTTCAAAAGCATGACGGGCGATTCGTTCAACACGTATTTGACCCGCGTCCGCATGGAAAAAGCCAAGGAACTGCTGATGGAGCACAAAATGCTCGTTTACGAGGTTGCGGAGAAGGTCGGCTATCAGAACGTTCCCTATTTCAGCACGCTGTTCAAAAAGTACAGCGGCATGAATCCGACGGACTTGGCGAAGTCGTAGGCGCCCGAAGGATCGCGCGTTTCCCGGCTGCGGCGTTCGCCGGCGCTGCCGCCGCAAGTTTATTTTTTTCCGAGGACGCCGCCAGGCGTTTTTTTTGTGCTTTGGCGTGCCCAGCTAAGCACGCATCTTCTAGCCGGTGAAAGTCCGGTCACAGGAGGGGCCAAGCCCCTGTGTAGCTAGGATACCTGCGTATGGCGAAAGCTGTGCGTAGAAGCGTATCGACGAAAGTACCTGTCGGAGACAGGGCGAGCAACATGTCAGGCCGTAACATAAAGTGAATCCTGCCGCGTCGTCAAAAAGGCCTCGCAAGAGGGAAAAGAGGAAGCCGAGCCCCGCGAGCATGGGCGAAGGCCATGGAAGCTGATAAGAACTTGGAGCGTCAGCGAAAAATCCTCCGGTGTAGAGGGATCGGCATGGGATGAAAGAGGATGCAGTGAACTGGGGAGACCCTCCCCTGCACGGAGATTTTTTTTTTCGAAACCGTAAAGAGACGCTCTATAAGCCAAAAGGTGAAGTGATCCGTCTGCAGGAAGGGAGTCCGGTATTTGTCAAGATAGTTGTCGCGATTCCTTAGGGAAAGTAAACGTTAAGATAGCGATTTTTTTGCAGCCGGAATAAGCGTCACTTTTTCAGGATTCAGCCAGACTTCATCTTTCAGGCTCCAGTCGCGAATGGTGCCAGACCAGCGATTAGGGTTTCTGGCTTTTGCGGCCAAATAAATCTCCTTGCGTTTCTCAAACACTTGGTGTGCTAATCCTTCATGCCGCTGGTTAGGTGTAATAAAATTCAGTCCGCTGTGTCGATGTTGTTCGTTGTACCAGCGAACAAATCGCATGACCCATTCACGCGCCTCTGACAAGGCCTTAAAGCCTTCCGTTGGATAGCCAGGACGGTACTTGCATGTGCGGAAAATCGATTCTGCGTAAGGGTTGTCGTTGCTGACGCGTGGTCGGCTTCGAGAGGGGGTAATGCCCAAACTGTACAGGGTCTCCAGCAACGTGGCCCCCTTCATCGGGCTTCCGTTATCCGAGTGAAGCACAAGCGGCTGCCGACGAATCACGCATTGCTCTCGCACGACCGTACGACGGATCAATTGGCTGGCATGCGCGGCAGACTAATCATCCGAAATCTCACAGCCTTCATGTTGACGGCTGTAGAGAGCCAGGACGGGATACAGCTAGAAGAACAGCCCTATCACGGGCCCTGGCACACATGTGATATCACACAGCCAAACTTCATTCGGGCCACTCGCAGCTTTACTGGTGATGGGTTTAGGCATGCGTTTCTTGCTGCGCCCGCGATGGAGCTGCTGATTGAATTTATGCATCACCCGGTAAAAGCTGGACTCGGAGGCGATGTAGGTTCCTTCATCGGCCAGCGCCGGCACAATCTGGCTTGGCGGCAGGCTCCTGTACGGCGGCTGCTGAAGAACCTCCAGCACCTGCTGCTCTTCTGCATCGCTTAGCTTGTTAGCGGGTGTCGGCCGTTTGGCGTGAGGGCGTCCGTCTACGGTGCCGCCTTGCTTGCGCCAGCGCTGGAGCGTCCGCTGAGTCAGTCCGAGCTCTCGGCAAGCAGCCGCTTCTCTTGCACCGGCGGCAACGGCTTCTTGAATCAGTGTAAGGGCATGCTCGCGATCTGAGGCACTGATCATTCGTCCTCTTGGTCCCCCCAGATCGCTTGGGCCTTTTTTCGCAACACCAACAAGGCGGCGGCTTCGGCGAGCGCTGCTTCTTTGCGCTTTAGCTCTCGATTTAATGCCTTGTTCTCTTGCTCTTTCTCGCGGAGTTCCTTCTGAAGCCTGTTCGCTTGCGAGGCCATTCCGCCATTAGCTTGCATACACGCATCGCGCCATGCTTCCACCTGCTCAACAAACAGCCCTTTTGTCCGACAATACTCCGCCAGCTCGATTTCGCTCAAACTTGCGGTTTCGACAACGACAGCGAACTTCTCCTGCGTACTCCAACGTTCGGGCTGTACGTCATCGGCAGGCGTCATACCTTGTGCTTTTGCCGCCTTCTTCCACTTAAATAAAGTCGTCTCCGATAGACCGATTTCCTTAGCAAGCCGACTGACCGGCTCGTTGTACGGGGGCATCATACGCTGTACAATGCTTTGCTTGAATTCTTTGGTTACGGGATTCACGTTCTCCACCTCGTCCTCGTTTCTCCTCACTATATATTCAATTTGGGGGTACGACAACTATTCTGACAGAGGGGGAGTCCGAGGGGCGAATAGTACCGGGGAACGCAGGACAACACAACCTGCGGGAGGGAAGGCGCCCTGCTTTGTTCAAGCTTCACAAGGAGGTACGAGTGAGTGAATGCCAGAAGGCTAACGACACCAACAGAAAAAGTTCAACAACTCCAAGAGAAGCTAGGTCATGCGGCCAAGACGAGCAAGAGCAGAAAGTTCCATGCACTGTACGACAAAGTCCATCGATTGGATGTGCTACAGGAAGCGTGGCGGAGAGTACGGGCAAACAAAGGAGCGGCAGGCATCGACGGTGAAACCTTGGCAGATATAGCGAAGATGGGTGAAGACCGATTCGTAGCGGAATGCCGAGAACGGCTCCAGAAGAAGTCCTACCGCCCCCAGCCCGTGCGCCGTCACTACATTCCGAAGAAAGACGGACGGAAACGCCCGCTCGGCATTCCAACGGTAAGGGACCGCGTCGTGCAAATGGCAACGAAACTCATAGTGGAACCGATCTTTGAAGCCGATTTTCAGGAATGCTCGTTTGGCTTTCGACCGAAGCGAGGCGCAAAACAAGCGCTGGAGCGAATCCGTAAAGCCTGCAACCGCAAAGGCAATTGGGTGGTCGACGTCGACAACCAAGGCTACTTCGACAACATTAACCAAGAGAAGCTCATGAAACTGGTAGAAAGGCGAATCAGCGACAGACGCATTCTCAAGCTCATTCGGCAATGGCTCGGAGCAGGAGTGACGGAGGAAGGAACGGTCAGACGTTCCGATCTGGGAACGCCGCAGGGCGGGGTGATCTCGCCGCTACTGGCGAACATCTACCTGAACTACTTCGACCGATTGTGGGAAAAGCATGGCAAAGAGGTCGGGGAACTCACGCGGTACGCAGACGACTTTGTCGTCGTGTGCAAGACAAAGAAAGATGCGCTCCATGGGTACAAACTCATTCAAGCGATATTGGAGCGTCTGGAACTGACCTTGCATCCGGAAAAGACGCGGATTGTGGGGATATGGACGGGAGAAGAAGGGTTTGACTTCCTCGGCATGCACCACCGGAAGACGAAAGCAGAAACGGGGCAGAACCGCGTGTACTATACGACGCAACAATGGCTCTGTGTTAAAGCAGAGAAACACATTCGGGAAGTCGTTAAAGAACGACTCGCGCCGCCGAAAATGCGGCACGTTTCGTTCCAAGAACATGTGGACTGGCTCAACCTGAGAATCCAAGGCTGGAAGAACTACTATTCGACGCCATACAGTTCCAAATGGATGACAAAGTTAGATGGGTACATCCGCACAAGGCTAACGAAGTGGTATGCAAAGAAGCGCCAGCGTAGTCGCTGGCGCAGTTCTGGAAATGAGGTTAAGTTGCTCTGCCAAATGTATGGACTCAAGACGCTTTTGTAAGTCGCACGCACATGAATGACGAACATCGGAAAGCCGTATGAGGGAAAACCTCACGTACGGTTTGATGAGGAGGGGCTGAATTTATTTCAGTCCTTCACTCTAGCGAGCAGCGTTGAAAAATTGCAATTGATAGCCGTTCTCAATGAGCCTATAATGAGACTAAAACGCTTGGGAGGGGATCGGAAATGGTTTCGCAGAACCCTATCTTGCTATGGAACCGCGCGAGGATCCGGACGCCGGCCGCGCGCCGCGCTTATCTGGAGTCGTCCCCCGCGCCGGAGCGACGGCGCGAATGGCGCGACGAGGCGCTGCGCGGCCTGTATGCCGGTCACCTCGCCCCGTTGTGGCGCGCCGTTTCGAAGGCCGCCAACGCGCCGCTGCCGATTTTATGGGAAAACACGGCGGTCCGCCTGTTTTCGCTGTACGAAAAGAGAATGGGTCGTCCCCAAGCCGCCGGAAAAGGTTCCGGTCTGACCGGCTTAAGGCAGGCGCACGAGCGCGCGGCCCGTCATTTTCGAATCGAGGATATCGGTCAGCGCCCCGGGCAGCTCATGCAGAGAAATCTCGCGTTCCAGCAGGGCTTCAAGCTTTGCGGGCTTCAAATCTTCGGCCATCCGGTTCCACAGCTTCCGCCTGCGATCGGCCGGACAAAACACGGAATCGATGCCGAGCAGATTGACGCCGCGCAAAATGAACGGCATCACCGTCGTCGGAACGGCGGTTCCCCCGGTCAGGCCGCTGACCGCGACGGAGCCGCCGTAGGCGATTTTGCTTAGCGTCGCGGCAAGCGAAGCGCCGCCTACCGGATCGACGGCGGCTTGCCAAGCCTGCTTGTTCAGCGGCTTGCCGGCGCCGTCCGCGACCTCTTGGCGGGAGACGATCTCGTCGGCGCCGAGCGCCAGCAAGTAGTCGGCCGCGGCGGGTTTTCCCGTGCTTGCGGCGACGGAATATCCCTTCTTCGCCAGCATGGCGACGGCGACGCTACCGACGCCTCCGGTTGCCCCCGTGACGAGCACCTTCCCCTTTTCGGGCGACATTCCGTTTTCCTCCAGCCTTTCGATCGACAGCGCGGCGGTAAAGCCCGCGGTTCCGTAAATCATCGCCTCTTTCGGCGACAGCCCGTCCGGCAGCGGCACGACCCAGTCCGAAGGCAGGCGCGCATATTCGGCATACCCTCCGTAATGGGAGACGCCGATTCCGTATCCGGTAGCCAGCACCTGCTGCCCCACGGCAAAGCGGCCGTCGGACGACGCGACGACGGTTCCCGCCAGGTCGATTCCCGGAACGTGCGGATACGTTTTGACGATGTTCCCGTCCGGACGGCAGGCGAGTCCGTCCTTATAGTTGACGCTGGAATAAGCGACTTTGACGAGAACGTCTCCCGCCGGCAGGCGATCGAGCTCCAGCCGCTTCACGGCAACGGCGAATTCCCCGGCGTTGTCGACGACAAGCGCCTGAAACGATTCGGACACGGGCGTACCCTCCTGTTCGACAAAAAGTTTGTTGACCTCTTTATACGCCAGATCGTCCGCCGGGTCAACTTCGCTCGGCTGAAGCCGGCTCTTGGGCGGCAAGCGGCATTATTTTCGATCGTTGACTCTCCTCTTGGGGGAGGCTTTATGCTAAATCAAGAAAGGAGCCATTCCTGTAATGAATTAAAATGCGGTTTGCAAAACAAAAAGCGCCTCCTGTATGCTGGGTCTCGGAATGGTGCACATTCACTGCCCTAATTAAGAGGAGGACGCTCACTATGAAGTTTAACCAATCGAGCAAGCAAAATCAACGGATTTCGAGAATTTCTGAAACAACATTGGTCATCGGGACGGATATCGCGAAGCACAACCATGTCGCTCGGGCCTTCACCTACCGTGGCATTGAGCTCGGTAAGCGTTGCCTGTTCCAGAACGACGAGAATGGCCTACTGGACTTGTTGGCCTGGGCCGAATCCATCCAGCAAGAACATGGACTGACGGACGTACTACTTGGCGTAGAGCCCACCGGGCACTACTGGTTCCCGCTGTTTCACTTCCTGAAGCAGCGCAGCATCGAAGTGGTGCTCGTGAATCCGCATCACGTCAAGAAAAGCAAGGAACTCGACGACAACTCGCCGACCAAGAACGACATCAAAGATGCGAAGGTCGTCGCCAAACTCGTCATCGACGGACGCTATACACAGCCGCAGCTGCCGGAGGGTGTTTACGCCGACCTGCGTGTACTGATGAACCAGCGTGACCGTCTATGCGGGGATTTGAATCGGGTGAAAGGAAGAATCCACAATTGGCTGGATCGCTTCTTTCCCGAATATAGGCAAGTGTTTAAAGACTGGGAAGGCAAGGCCTCGCTCATTACGTTGCAACACTTTCCGCTGCCACAAGACGTCGTCTCCGCCGGCGAAACGACAGTCGTGGCGACTTGGAAGAAGAACGATGTGAAACGAGCTGTGGGCCCCAAGAGAGCGGGACTGCTCTACCGGAAAGCCCAAACGTCCATCGGCCTCACGGAAGGCGCTACGGCGGCCAAACATGAGCTAGCCATGTATTTGGAACAGTACGCCATGCTGTGCAGGCAGATCGAACAACTGATGGAGCATGTGGCGGATCTGGTGGAACAGATTCCGGGCGCCACCCACATGATGAGCATTCCGTGTATCGGCCTCATCACTGTGGCAGGATTCCTGGCGGAAGTCGGAGACTTGAGCGGCTACGATCACAGCAGGCAAATCGTTCGTCACGCCGGTCTCAGCCTGCGAGAAAACAGCTCCGGGCTTCACAAAGGGGAAACGACCATCAGCAAGCGAGGTCGTTGTCGTCTCCGGGCTTTGCTGTACCGAGCGGCATGGACCTTGGTTGCCAAAAATCCGGAGTTCCGCGCACTGCACCTGTACTTCACGACTCGCCTGGATAATCCGCTGAAAAAAAAGCAGTCGATGATTGCGATTTCGAGCAAGCTCATTCGAGTCATGTTTGAGCTAGGCCGTAAACAGAAGAACTATGACGTCAGCAAAGTACTCGGCCCCCATCGGGAGGCTCAATTGCAAGCGGCAGCTTAATTCATTCACAGATGGATAACTCACTTTGGTTTCATCGCTTACACACATGTTGATCTTTGACAAACGAAGCACGGATAGGCTGGGAGTAATCGATTCCATTAGGGCAACGACCCCGTAAAGGAGCTAACCTGGCCTCCACCCCTTGAGAGGTAGAACGAAGGAATGTAAGGGCAACGACCCAGGGAGATATGGGAGGGTAAACCGCAAGGGCACATGTGGAGATCCATATGCGACCATACGGCTTTCAAAAAGCGGGGTGGTCCCCACCTCTATTCCCGCCAACAGGTCGATCCCAAATATTCGCTCCGCGTCAAATCTTATCCAAGGGAGCCTCGGATGTCAAAGTTGAAATCCTGAGAAAATGCGAGAAAAACGGAGAAAAGATTAATTTATTGAGGGAGGAAAATCGCATGCTCTATACGGTCAAAGAGGTATCGTCCTTGTCCGGCGTCACGATCAAAGCGCTGCATCATTATCACAAAATCGGGCTTCTCCCGCCCCGCGAGATCAGCGATGCCGGCTATCGGCTATACGGAGCGGAAGAGCTGAAGCGGCTGCAGCACATTTTGTTTTACCGGGAACTGGATTTTTCGCTGGAGAAGATCAAACGGCTGCTGGACGGGGAGCCGGATCGGCCCGCTCTGTTGTCGCAGCAGCAAAGGCTGCTGCTCGCCCGCAAGGCGAGACTGGACGCCGTCATTCAAACTTTAACGAAGTCCATGGAAAGCATGGAGAAAGGAGAAGAGATGGACAAGCGCGACATGTTCAGAGGATTCGAAAACGAGGAACAATGGAACGACGCGATGAGCGAGCACAACGTTTACCTGAAGGAGACGTACGGGGCGGAGGTGCCCAAGGTCGCCGCTGCGGAAGTCGCGAACATGAACGAGCAGGCCGAAGAGGCCGCCGCCTTCATGGGCGGGATGGCAGAAGCTTTGCGAACGGGACTGAAGCGAGACGACGGAAAAGTCCGCCGGCTGATCCGCGACCATATCTCGTTCATGAACGAACGCGGCCGCCAGGTATCCGCCGCGGATTTCGCCGATCAGACGCGATTTTTCCTCGGCGACGATTTTCATCTTCGGATGCTGGAGGACCAGCAAACCGGTCTTGCTTATTTCCTTGCGGCAGCCGCCGAATCGTTCGCGGCGGATCCGGGGCGGGCCGGGTAATCGTTAACGAAAAAGGCGGTTTACGCGCGACGCGCCCCCTTCGTCCGAGGCAGTCCGGCTTCGGATGAAGGGGATTTTTTTGGCATATCGGAAAGTCGAAGTTCTTCACCTGCGGAACCTGATCGTTGGGGAGCGGCACGGATACGAAGTGCGCCGAGAAGCGGAGAACGGGGAAGAGGCGCTTCGCCTGATCGCGGAATTGAAGCCGGAGTTGGTCATCGCGTGCAGCGGGAACGGCAAAAATGCCTCGCCGCCTGCGCCGAGCCAGCCGCAATCGTCCGCTCCGCTGCCTCGGACGGCGCCGAGCCGGCACGCCGGGCTCCGGATATGCTATGATGGACACAAGTCAAGTCAAGCTCGCCCATCGAAAGAGCCTTGTATCTTGGAAAAAAGGTGAGGTGATCCGAATGCGGAAACGCGGCGCAAGCCCTGATGCGGCTCAAAACGAAACCCCAAACGCCGCATCGAATCCGGTTCCGAATGCAAGCCCGACTCCGATCGGATCCGACACATTAAACTCGGCGCCGATTTCCGCAACCCCCGTTGCCCTCCCGGTCCCCCTATCGGATATCGGCGAGGGCCCGATTTGGGACGAGCGCGCCGGAAGGCTGCTTTGGGTGGATATTAGGCAAGCGAGCATTCACGCCTTTTGTCCGGAATCCGGCAGGACGGAAACGATTCGGGCTCCGGAGAAAATAAGCGCGCTTCTTCCTTGCGCGAACGGGAGATGGATCGCCGCGGCCTATCATAGTCTGTACGATTGGAGCGGCGAAGGCGAGAGCTTCGGGGAGATCCTGCGGCTGGAGCGGATTCCCGCCCACGTCCGGTTTAACGACGGCAAAGTCGGGCCGGACGGCGGCATCTGGATCGGCACGATGGATATGAACGGCGGAACGGACGGGTGCCTGTACCGGATCGACAAGGCGCTGGCCTGGGAAGAAAAAATCGGGGGCATCGGCTGCTCCAACGGCCTGGACTGGAGCCCGGACGGGAGCGAGATGCATTATGTCGATTCCGCGATCCGGGAGATCCGCGCGTTTGCCTTCGATTCGCAATCCGGCTCGCTCGGCGCGGAGCGGATCATCGTCCGGCTTGAAGACGAGGCGGGAGGCGTCTTCGACGGCATGACCGTCGACCGGGACGGCATGCTGTGGGCGGCGCAGTGGGGCGGCTCGCGGGTGGCCCGCTGGAATCCGGCCGACGGCAGCCTGCTTGCCGAAATTCGCCTGCCCGCGCCGCAGCCGTCGAGCTGCGTCTTCGGCGGCGACGATTACGGCACGCTGTATATTACAAGCGCCTGCGAGGGCATGAGCCGCGAGGCGCGCGCCGCTTTTCCGCTGGCGGGGGCGCTGTTTCGCCTGGATTCGAGCCGGCTCGGCATACGCGGCAGGAAGCCGTTTTCGTTCGGCTGAGAGGGATCTCGACGTCGGAGGGAGAGATAACATGACGCTGCAACAGTTAAAATACGTGATCGAGGTCGCCAACCGCGGTTCCATGAACGAGGCGGCCAAACGCCTTTTTATTTCGCAGCCGAGCTTGTCCAATGCAATCCGGGAGCTGGAGAACGAATTGGGCATTTCGATTTTCGAGCGGACGAACAAAGGAATCGTCCTATCCAAGGACGGAGCCGAATTTCTCGGCTACGCCAGGCAGGTGATCGAGCAGGCGGAGCTGCTTGAGGGCCGGTATTTGAACGCCAAGCCGTCGCCGCAGCATTTTTCGGTATCGACCCAGCATTATGCGTTCGCGGTCAACGCGTTCGTCCGACTCGTTCAAACGTACGGGCTGGATGAATACGAGCTGGCGCTGCGCGAAACGAAAACGCATGAAATCATTCGGGACGTCAAAACGATGCGCAGCGAAATCGGCATTTTGTACATGAACGAGTTTAACGAAAAGGTGATCCGGAGACTGCTGAAGGACGCCGGATTGCAATTTACCGCCTTGTTTGCGGCCAGGCCCCATATTTTTATCAGCATCCGCAACCCGCTCGCGAAGCAGTCCGTCGTCACGATCGACCAGTTGAAGGATTACCCTTATCTTTCCTTCGAGCAGGGAGAGTACAATTCGTTTCACTTTTCCGAGGAAATATTGAGCACGCTGGTCCATCCGAAAAGCATTCGGGTCAGCGACCGGGCGACGCTATTCAATTTGCTTATCGGCCTGAACGGGTACACGATTTCGACGGGCGTGCTCAGCGCGGACCTGAACGGAAACGAAATCATTCCGGTACCGCTCGATTGCGACGAAACGATCAACGTGGGCTGGATCTCCCACCGCAGCGTCGCGCTTTCCAGGCTGGCTTCGGCTTACGTGGAAGAATTGCGGCGTGCCGTTTCCGCGGTCTGATAACAAGGTAAAAGCTGTTAAAACAGAACGTTCCCCGGTATGATGAAATCGACGGTCGTTAATCTTGCCGCGAAAAGGGGACGATGGCTTGCTCGGATTTGGGATATTGCTGCTCTTTAATTTGATTGGCCTGGGACTGAAAGAAGGGCTGGACATACCGATGCCGGCCAACTTGATCGGCCTTATTTTGTTTACGCTGGCGCTTTACGCGAAGCTCGTCAAACTCGAATGGGTCGAGGCTGCCGCGGAATTTTTGACGAAGCATATGATGCTGTTTTTTATTCCGTTTATCGTCAGCGCCATGGCGCTGCTGCCGCTGCTGGGCAAGGAGCTGCTTCCGATCGCGGCAAGCGTGCTGCTCGGTCCCGCCGTCGTCATCGCCGTTGCCGGCTTCGCGACGGCGCGGCTGCGCAAAAAGGCGGACCGGGAGGAGGCCGCTTCATGAGGCCGGAGTGGCTCGGGCAGCCGCTGTTCGGCGTCGCGCTCAGCGTCGTTTTTTACAGCCTTAGCTTGATCGCGGGCAAACGGTTCGCGTGGCTTCATCCGCTGTTCGTCAGCTCCGGCGGCATCATCTTGTTTCTCGTGCTGACGGACATCCCGTACGAGGTTTACGAAGCGGGCGGAGAAATCGTTACGTTTTTCCTCGGTCCCGCCACGGTTGCCCTGGGCGTGCCGCTATACAAATACCGGAAGCGCATCCGGGCGGAATGGGTCGCGGTGCTGGGCGGCATTACGGCCGGAGCGCTGGTGTCGATCGTCTCGACGGGGGGATTGCTGTGGGCGCTCGGCGCCTCCCGCGAGACGATCTTGTCCGCCATGCCGAAATCGGTCAGCTCCCCGATCGCGCTCGAGCTGGCAAGGCTGACCGGCGGATCGCCGGAGCTCAGCGCGACGTTGACCGTGTTGACGGGGCTGGCCGGCAGCATGATGGGCATTTCCTTGCTCCGGCTGCTGCGGATTCGCGGCGACCTGCCGATCGGCGTCGCGATCGGGACGGCGGCACACGGCATCGGCACGTCCAGGCTGCTCCGCCAGTCCGAGGCCCAGGGCAGCTACAGCGGGTTCGCGATGGCGATGAACGGAATCGTTACCGGCCTGCTGTATATTCCGATCGTATGGTGGCTTGACCGGGTATAGCCAAAAGCTATATCCGGCTATAGCATTTTGGAGTTACTTGATAGCCGGACGGATGTGATATCTTTCCTTTAGCGAAACGAAACGACGAAATCGCTAAAGGAGAAGATCGCATGAGCACGACGTTCGAACAAGCCAAGCCAAGAACGGAAACGCCTTTCCGCCATGATATCGTAGGCAGTTTTCTTCGGCCGGAGGCGCTGAAGGAAGCGCGCAGAAAGTTTCGGGACGGCGAAATCTCGTCCGCCGAATTGAAAGCGGTCGAAGACCGGGAAATCGCCAGGCTGGTCGGAAAGCAGAAGGAGGCCGGGCTGCGGGCCGTCACGGACGGCGAGTTCAGACGGTCTTGGTGGCACCTCGATTTTATGTGGGAGCTTGACGGGGTGGAGAAGGCGGTCGCCGATAAAGGTTACCCGTTCCTAGGGGCGGAGACGAGGGCCGAAACCGCGCGGCTGAACGGCAAAATCGGATTTACCCGCCACTCCTTCGTCGGCCATTTCAAGTTTTTGAAGGAGATTGCCGGTGAGGATGTCGTTGCGCGGCAGACCATTCCGGCGCCCGCGCAGCTTCTGGCGGAGCTGCAGCGTCCGGAAAACCAAGCGAGCACGGAGGCGATTTACGGCGATGCGGGAGAGCTGGTCTCCGATATCGCCAAAGCGTACAAGGCGGCGATTTTGGCCTTCTACGAAGCCGGCTGCCGCAGCCTGCAGCTGGACGACTGCACGTGGGGGATGCTGGTCGATCAAGGCTACCGGGATGGGCTTCGGCGGCAGGGAATCGACCCCGCGGACGTCGCAGAGCTGTTCGCCCGCGTCAACCGCGAAGCGGTCGCC
Organism: Cohnella massiliensis; assembly: GCF_900169535.1. Lineage (NCBI taxonomy): Bacteria > Bacillati > Bacillota > Bacilli > Caryophanales > Paenibacillaceae > Cohnella > Cohnella massiliensis. Next base: position 3,108,295 of record NZ_LT821259.1, on the reverse strand, counting down.
GGGCTGCCCGCCGACCTGATCGTCGCGACGCACGTATGCCGCGGCAATTACCACTCGACCTGGGCTTCCTCGGGCGGCTATGAGCCGATCGCGGAAACGCTGTTCGGCATCGACGGCGTTAGCGCGTACTACCTGGAATTCGATACGGACCGCGCCGGAGACTTTGCGCCTCTGCGGTTCGTCAAGGAAGACCGCCAGGTCGTGCTCGGCCTGCATTCGTCCAAGTTCGGAGAACTGGAGGACAAGGAGGCCATCGTCGGCCGGATTCGGGAAGCGACGAAATACGTGGACCTCGATCGCATTTGCTTAAGCCCGCAGTGCGGGTTCGCTTCCACCGAGGAAGGGAATGTTTTGACGGAAGAGCAGCAGTGGCGAAAGCTGCGCTTCATCAAGGAAATCGCGGACGAAATCTGGTCGCGGTCCTGACGCGAAAGCCCGGCGACGAAGGGGGATGCCTCTTCGCCGCCGGGCTTTCGTTTTTCAAGATTTCCGCGTCATTCGAATGAAAAAGGAAGCGGCGAGCCCCAGCGCAAGAAGGCCTGCAAATGCGAGAAAGGGCAGAAATTCGGGCCCCGTTTCGAGCAGGGCGGCCGTCAAAACCGGGCCGATGCTGGCGCCGACGAACAAGACGAAGGTGTACAAGGAAGTGGCCGTCGCCCGGTTCCGGCCGCCGATTTCCCCGACCAGGGAGATGAGGGAGGGGACGACGACCGCGATGCCCGACACGAAAACGACGCTCATCGCGACGTAGGCATACAAATCCTTCGCGAAGCCCATCGTCAGCATACCCGCGACCGCCAGCAGCAGTCCCGTTCGGAGCACCGGCAGCGTGCCCCATCGTCCGCACATTCGCCCCGCGAAAAAAGAAAGCGCCATGCCGGCGATGCCGACGGAACGGACGCCGAGGATTTGACGATCGCCAAGCGAAAAAGGCGGCTCCCGGAGAAAAGAGCCGAGCGCGCTGTACATGCCAACGAAGCACAGAAGCAGCAGCACGGCGATGCCGTAGCACAGCCGCAAGTCCGGATTGGCCAGGACGGTTTTTAAGGAAGAGCCGTCCGGTTTGCGTTTGGCCGCGTTCGCCTGCGCGGGCGCGGGAGGCAGCCATACGACGAGCAGAAGCGCGGCGAACAAATAAACGGCCGAAAGGGCGCCGAATACGCCGCGCCAGCTCCACAGCTCCACTAGCGAGCTCGCCCACACCTGGCCGAATATCCCCGCCATCAGAAACCCCGAACTGATAAAGCCGATCGCGGTAATGCGTTTGTCGGGCGGAAAAACTTCGCCCGCGTACGTAAGCGCGACGGGAGAAAACGCGGCCGCCGCGGCGCCTTGCAGGCACCGGAAAAAAATCAGCCCCCCGAATCCGGTAACGAAAGCGCCGCCCAGCGTGGCCAGCGCAAGGACGGAAAGCCCGGCGACGATGACCCGTTTTCGCCCGAGGCGATCCGAAATCGGCCCGTAAATCAGGCAGCCCGCGGCAAAAAAAAGCGAAAAGGCGCTTCCGGCCAGGGAGGCCTTGTCCGGGGAGACGTTAAACTGTTGCGCAAATACGGGAACAAGCGGGACGGTCATATACAAGGATGAAAGAATCGACAGCGCGGATCCGAACAATAAAGCGCGAATGAGCCCGTAACGAGCGTGAACCCAGGGCGGGTTGGCAAAACGTTTCATGATAGCTCCTTCTAAACAGATGATCATCAGATGTTTGATGAGGATAACGATACTCTTTTGGCTATGAATTCGTCAAGTTTTTAACTCAAATTCGTCAGGTATAGTTACATACCGTCCGAAAAAAGTGCTTGTATTTTCGAAAAACCGCTTCTATAATGTGATCCATGTAATAAAAAATGACTCGATTGTCTTGCGAGAAACGAAATCTGACATAAGGCGGTGTTGACGATAACGGCTCCTGCAGGTTTTAAAGCCATTCCCCGGAGAAAGCTGGTCGACGAAGTATTGGATCAACTGCAATCGATTATCCATTCCGGCCGGTACAAGAGCGGCGATAAGCTTCCGCCCGAACCCGAACTGATGAAGCTGCTGGCCGTCGGAAGATCGACGGTGCGCGAAGCGGTCAAAATTCTTATGCATGCGGGAGTGCTCGAGGTTCGGCAGGGCGACGGGACTTATATTCGCGCCTCCGCTCCGTCCCTGATCAACGTGAGACAAACGCTCGTTCCCGGAAACTACGCGCAAATCCTGGAGGTTCGCCGGATTTTGGAAATCGAAATCTCGGGCCTGGCGGCGATTCGGAGGACGGAAGAGGATCTCGCGTTCATGCGGTCATGCCTGGACCGGCGAAACGTCGCGCTGGAAAAAGGACAGTACGCGGAGTACGTCGAGGCGGATATCGCCTTCCACATGGCCGTCTCCCAAGCGGCGCATAACGAAGTTTTGGCGGAAATGTACAAAGCGATCGCCGAAAGCCTGAAGGAAATGCTGAGCCAGCTGATTTTGGATACGCGGCGATACGAAGACAACACGGCTTACCACGAAGAAATATACGCGGCCATTGCAGCGGGGGACGGCGACGCTGCGAAAAACGGCGCAATCCGGAACCTGGACGCGGTCATGCGAAACCCGTCTTTTCTTTAAATCGCAAACATCAGATGATCTATCCTTTCTACGGGTCAAACATCTGATGATATGCTGAATTTTCTGGTTTTGCTTTGCAAACGACCTTAACAAAAGGAGTGACCTTTCATGAACCACGATCACGACCGCCCGGACGAACAGGCGCTGCAGGTGGGTATCGAAGAAAAGCTGTCGCTTGGCGCCAATCTGACCTACGGATTTCAGCATTTGCTGGCGTTGACGGGCATTTTCCTGTTTCCGGTCCTGATCGGCCAAGCGATGGGGCTCGACACGGGTACGATCGGCTATATGATTCAGGCGTGCTTCCTGACCACGGGCATCGTCACGATTTTGCAATCCGGGAGGATGCTGAAGCTTCCGGTCGTTCAGGGGCCGACGGCGGCTTTTTTCGTTGCCGTTATGTCCGCCGGCGCAAGCGTGGGGCTGGGCACGGCTTTCGGCTCGATGGCCGTCGCCGGCTTGATCTTTATGCTTCTGTCCATTCCGATTCGCAAGTTCGGCCTGATCGGCCATGTGAACAAATTCATTTCTCCCCCGATCGTTTACGGGACGCTGCTCGTCATTATCGGGGCGCAGTTGGCCGACATCGGGCTGAAAAACTGGTTCGGCAGCGCCGACGTCGGCATCAATTTCGCCGCATCCATCGTAACGGTCGTTTGCGTGCTCGCGCTGATGGTGTTCGGCGGAAAAACGATTCTCCGGCGCGGCGCCCTGCTCTGGGGGATCGCGCTTGGAACGGTATTTTACCTCATATTCGGCAGTTCGGACTTTTCCGCGGTGGCTTCGGCCCGATGGATCAGTCTGCCGGAAATTTTCCCGTTCGGCTTCGGCGTTTCCGTTCCGGTCGTCATTTTGATGCTGCTCGCGTTTTTGCAGGCTTCCGCTGAAGCGGTCGGCATGTACACGCTGCTGACGAAATGGGGCAAGCAAAAGCTCGATGCCGAACGCGTCAATCGCGGCCTGTTCGGCGAATTTTTCGGCTGTACGCTGGGCGCCGTATTCGGAGGACTCGGCACGACATCCTATCCCGAGAACATCGGCATCGTGCGCGTGTCCGGAATCGGCAGCCGGTTCGTCACGATGACGGCGGGCATTATGGCGGTCATCCTGGGACTCATTCCGAAGGTCGGGCTGTTTATCGCCTCGCTGCCAAGCCCGGTTTTGTCGGCGGCGTCCACGGTGTTATTCGGGATTATCGCCATCAGCGGCATTCAAATGGTGAGCAAAGTCGTATGGGACGAGCTGAATCTGGTCGTGGCGGGCTCCTCGTTCATCATTTCGCTCGGCACGATGTACTTGCCCGAGGAATTGACCGCCGATTTGCCGCTGGCAATTCAGAGCATCGTCACGCAGCCGATGCTGGTCGGCGTCGTTATGCTGATCGTGCTGAACACGGTCGTCAACATCTGGATCCGGCCGAGACTCGAACGCCGAGCTCGGGACGCGCAAGGCCCGGCCCCGGCGGCGGAAGCTTGAGCGGACGACTGGCGGCCGGTATTGAGGGTTGATAGCCGGATGATGGGCGAATAGCGATCGCAAATCTTTTATATCATCATATATGGGAGCTGGTTGACATGAGCATCAAAAACAAAGTGAAGTGGGATATCGACCCGAAAAGGACGGCCGTCATCGTCGTCGATATGCAAAACGTGTTTTGCAAACCGGACGGGGCGCTTTACGTTCCGCGGGCCGAGGGGATTATCGGCAACGTCAAGCGATTGACGACGACGGCGAGAAGCGCCGGGATGCCCGTCATTTACCTTCGCCATATCGTGCGCGGGGACGGCAGCGACAGCGGCAGGATGAAGGACATGTACCCGAACACGGACGAAATCTTGAAGCGGGGGACGCACGGCGTGGAAATTATCGACGAGTTGGCGCCGGAGCCGCAGGACATTATCGTCGACAAGCTGTTTTACAGCGGGTTTCACGATACGGATCTGGACACGATTCTTCGGGTGCATGACGTCAATACGATTATCATTTGCGGCACGGTGACCAACGTTTGCTGCGAAACGACGGTCAGGGACGGCGCCCACCGCGAGTACAAGGTCATCTTTCTCAGCGACGCGAACGCGCCGATGGATTACCCGGACATGGGGTGGGGGGAACTATCCGCCGAAGAAATTCAGCGCGTGACGCTGACCGTCATCGCGTACGAATTCGGCCAGGTCTCGCCGACCGCCGACATTGTCGCGGAGATCGAAGCCAAATCGGCCGCCATGTCCTCGGCTGCAGGGCGGCAAGCGTAACGGAATCGGAAACCGCAGTAGGGGCGAAGGTTTGCCGTGAAAAAGCGGTCGCCGGCGGACGGAACGGGCATAGCCCCGTCAAGCAGACAGGTAAAAAAGACGTTTGGATTAGGCGGCGATCGATTCCCGGCATTCAACCGGGGAAAGGTCGCCGAGTTTTTTTCTGGAACCGTTCGGTGTTTAAAAGTGAATGTATTCCTACGCTGGATTTTGTCCAATCATGGGAGCGGAAAACGGGGAAATCGTTGCCTAGAGTGGATTTAATCCAACGAGGAACTTAGAAATTGAACGAAATCGCCAAAAATGCCTCGCCAGATTGGACAAAATCCAATGAAGCCGAAAGGATTCGTGAAAAAGCCGATTTTGATTGGATAATTTCCAATCAAGCTTCGCCGAACCTCGCAGCAACAGCCTTCCGACGACGCCGGAAGCGCCGGCAACGAATATTTTTACAAATCATGGTTGCAATATATGTCGATTCGATATACATTAAGTATCGAATCGACATATTTTCATGCGGAGGCCGCTTCATGTACGAATTGTTTGTGTTGGGCCAGTTGATGACGGGAGACAAGCACGGTTATTTGCTTCAGGAAAGCTTGAAGCGGGCGATCGGGCCGTTTCGCCGGATCAGCTCGGGAACGCTGTACCCCCTGCTGGGGCGAATGGCGGACCAGGGCTGGATCCGCCTGCGGATCGAAGAGGAGCAGGAGGGGGGACGTCCCCGCAAAATCTACGGCCTGACGGCGTCGGGACGAGAACGGTTCATGGAGCGAATGGCGAAGCCGCTCGAGTACGACATGGACATCGAGCTGACGTTCCGGTTCAAGATGGCTTGCTTCCCCTTCGTCTCCAAGGGAGTCCGCATCGCCTGTCTCGAGCAGTACCTGCAATATTTGGACGACAACCTCGAATACGTTCAAGCCGAAGAAAAGGTCATCGCCAAAAAGCCGGTCCCCGAACCGATCCGCTTCCAAATGCTGCGGAGCTTCGATTACCGGAAGCATGTCGGATTGGCTGAAATCCGTTGGGTGACGGCGGAGTTGGAGCGGATTCAAGCGGAGGATGATTGAATGCGGGGAGGGAATCGGATGGAACGTCTATGGACGAAATCGTTTGTCGGCTTGAGCGCGGCCATGCTGTTTTTGTTCACGGGGTTTTACTTTTTGCTGCCGACGCTGCCGCTTTATTTGCAGGAGCTGGGAGGCAGCGAATCGCAGATCGGACTCGCGACCGGCGCGTTTACGCTGGCCGCCGTCCTGTTTCGCCCGTTCGCCGGCGGGCTGATGGACCGGTTCGGGAGAAGGCCGTTTATGCTGTGGGGCCTTGCCTTTTTCATTTTGTTTATGTGCTTGTACGACTGGATCGGCGGCATTTTCATGCTCGTGGTCCTGCGTTTTTTGCACGGGGCGAGCTGGGCGTTTTCCACGACGGCCGTCTCGACGTCCATTACGGACATCGTTCCTCCCGCCCGCCGCGGCGAGGGCATGGGCTGGTTCGGAATGGCGATGACCGCGGCGATGGCGGTCGGGCCGCTCATCGGTCTGTCGATCGTGGAGAGCCTTTCCTTTTCCGAGCTGTTTCGGTTCGCGGCGGGATTCGCGGCCGTCGCCCTCCTGCTCGCCTTTGCCGTGCGCATTCCGTTCCGGCCCGCCGCGGGGAACCGCAAAATGGTCGTCGCGGAAAAGTCGGTTTTGCCCGTAGCGGCCGCCGTCTTTTTTCTGACTGTGTCGTACGGGGGGATCACCACTTTTCTTCCGCTCTTTTCCGAAACGATCGGCGTCAACTCCGGCACGTTTTTCCTCGTGTACGCGATCGCGTTGGCTTTGACCCGTCCCGTGGTCGGCAAACTGTCCGATTCGCGCGGCGAAGCGGCCGTCATCCTTCCCGCGCTCGCGATTACGGCGCTGGCTCTGCTTAATCTTAGCTTCGCGAGCGGTCTGCCGGGCGTCATCGTCTCGGCCGTGCTCTATGCCGTCGGTTTCGGCTCGGCCCATTCGGCGCTGCAGGCGGCGAACTTGCGGCTAGCGAATCCGCAGCGGCTGGGAGCCGCCAACGCGACTTTTTTTACCGCGTTCGACTTGGGGATCGGGCTCGGCTCCATCGTTCTCGGTCTTGTGTCGCAGCTTGCCGGGTACGAGGTTTTGTTTGCCGTATGCGCCGGGTCGACGGGTTTGGCCGCCGTCATGTTCGGCGTTTTTGCGAAACGGCCGCTGCAGCGGCGCAGGGCGGAGGACGCCTTGCGGGAACCGGCCGGCAAAGTGCTATAATCGAAGGCGCATTCGAACAGAGGCAAAACGGATTTACGGGGAGACACGTTCCGCTCGACGCGGCGGACCGGCTTCATGTCGGAGGCGTGCCGATCAATGGCATTCCGATGTTCCGCGTCGACCATTTGCCGTACGGCGGAGTCAAGCAAAGCGGCATCGGCCGCGAGGGAATTCGTTATGCGGTCGAGGAAATGCTGGAGACGAAGCTCGTCGTTTTTAACCGGAATCGATCCCGCAAAGCCTTTCCAGATGGACCGATGTATGGTATATTGATTGCGAACACTTGTTCTTATAACATGCATGATTTGCATTCAATGCGAAATGCTGCCGAAGGAAGGTGCGTTGCCGATCGAACGCTATCCGGAAATCGACGAGGTCGTCGCTTACATTCACCGCCATTTGGACGAGCCGCTCACGTTGGACAGGCTGGCTCGCTACGCCGCCTACAGCCCGTACCATTTTACCCGCGTCTTCAAGGAAAGGATCGGTCTCTCGCCGCAATACTATGTCTCCGCCCTCCGCTTGCAGAAGGCGAAGGAACTGCTGCTGCACACGAATATGAAAGTGCGGGATATCGCGATGGAAATCGGGCAAAACAGCCTGGGCACGTTCACGACCCGGTTCACCGAACGAATCGGCGTTACGCCTGCGGATTTCCGGAACTCGGCCCACCAGGCGAACCGCCACTTGCTGGAGCTGCGGGATTTGCGGAATTTTGGGGATCCGGGGGACTTTCGACGGCAGGAGCCTTCGTTCGGGGTGTCCCGCTTGCCGGCCGGCTGCGGTCAAGTCGAAGGAACGATAACGGCGGAAGCGCCGTTCGAGGGGGTCGTGCTGATCGGACTGTTCGCAAAGCCGATTCCCGAAGGCATTCCGCTGCACGGTACGCTTACGAGGCTGCCGTCCCCGGCCACGTTCCGCTTTGAGAACGTCGAACCGGGCACGTATTACTTAATGGCGACGTCGGTTTCCTGGAGCATGCAAGCCAACGACATGCTGCTGCCGCAGGCCACGTTGCGCACCCGCTCCCGGCAGCCGATCGTCGTCGGGCCTTGCTCGCCCTTCCACAACCTGGAGGTGCGGTTGTATCCCCCGCGTCTGGACGATCCGCCGATCCTGATTTCCCTGCCGCTGTTGATGAAGCGCTTCCTTCATCGGGCGGAGCAGGCGGCCCGCTAAACGGAAGAACGCAACGCTGTCCGGGGCTGACCGACCGTCGTCATGCGGCGCAACACCTTAAGCCTGCGATTCTTTTCGATTGCGGAGCCGGAGTCAAATCCGATGCGATCTTCGATATTCGGAGGGGCGGATGCCGAACGCCGACAGGAAGACGCGGCTCAAGTACGGGCCCGTCTCGTACCCGCACCGTTCGGCAATCCGGTCCAGGCTGAGCGTCGTTTCCTTCAGCAGGCAGCAGGCAAGCCGCAGCCGCTGCTCTTTGACGTAGTCCGAGGGGAGAAGACCGTAAGCCCGCTGAAACCGCCTCGTCAATTGAACCGGCGTCAACCCGAGCGATCCGGCGATTTGGCCCATCGCCTGCATTTCCCCCGTCTGCCAGCTGCTGTCGAGCAGCCGCTTCGCTTTCGCCATCAACGGATCGATCGGTTCCGCGCCGGGCGGCCGATCGTCCGCCGTCAGCCGCTCCGTTTCGCGCAGCATCAGCAGATCGTTGAACAAATGCGCCGCCCTGCTTCTTGTCTCTTCGCCGGTTTGCCCGTAAGCCAGCTCCAAATACCGATAGTCCGACGCGAGCCTTTCGGTATCGCCGATCGTCAGGCGAACGCCGAGCCGGGCGCCCGCTCCGCCCTCCGCGGAGGAAAGATGAAAATGAAACACGTGGAAAGAAAGCGGCGACAACGTCTCGCGCCCAAACCATTCACCAGGCGGACACGCGATCAAATCCCCGAATCCGGCTTCCCCGGTCTCCTCGCCGATCCGATAGCGAAACGTCCCTTCCGTCACGGCAAAGATCGTCCAATAATCGTACCGGTCCCGCGACAGGTCGAACTTCGGCTTGCGGCGCCAGTAGATGTGATGAAGCAATTCGAACGCGGCCATCCGGCAGCTCTCCTTTTGAAATAAGAGATATGCTCTATTGTAATGGAATGCATTCTTTTTGATAAGCGGTCGTTTTATGATTGAAAAAAAGGATACAAATTAACATGATTCGATCATGCGACCAGGAGGAACCGGCGACATGAAACATGAAATCGTGCAATCGGACATTACGGTTGTCGGAGGCGGATTGGCGGGCGTCTGCGCGGCCATCGCCGCGGCGAGACAGGGGAGAACGGTAGCGCTCGTGCAAAACCGGCCGGTGCTCGGAGGCAACTCCAGCAGCGAGGTGAGGGTGTGGGTATGCGGCGCCACGGCTCACGGCACGAACCGGTACGCCAGGGAAACGGGAATCATGGGCGAGCTGTTCGTCGAAAATCAGTACCGGAATCCGGAGGGAAATCCGTATTTCTGGGATCTTGTCGTTCTGGAAGCGGTAAAAGCCGAACCGAACATCCGGTTGTTTCTCAATACCGACGTTCATGAAGCGGAGGCGGGGGAAGAGGAGGGCCAGCGCGTCATCCGGTCCGTAACGGGCTGGATGATGGGCTCCGAGCGGCGCATCCGGTTCGAGAGCCGGATGTTTCTCGATTGCACCGGCGACGGGCTTGTCGGGTTTTTGGCCGGAGCGGAGTTCCGGCTCGGCCGCGAAGCCCGCAGCGAGTACGGCGAGGAGTGGGCGCCGGAAGTCGCGGACGACATTACGCTCGGCAGCACGCTTCTGTTTTATACGAAGGATACGGGCAAGCCGGTCCGCTATGTCCCGCCGTCGTTCGCGAAAGATATCGCGACGACGTCGATTCCGTTGAAGCGCGTCATCCGCAGCGGAGACAACGGCTGCCATTACTGGTGGATCGAATGGGGCGGGGAGCTCGATACCGTTCATGAAAACGAGCGCATCCGCGACGAGCTGTGGTCGGTCATTTACGGCATTTGGGATTACATCAAAAATTCCGGAAAATTCGACGCCGAAACGATGACGCTCGAATGGGTCGGCTCGCTGCCGGGCAAGCGCGAATACCGCCGCTTCGTCGGGGACTACGTGCTGAACCAGAACGACATTCTCGCGCAGCGGCCGTTCGACGATCGCATCGCGTTCGGGGGCTGGTCGATCGACCTGCATCCGCCGCAAGGAATGTACGCGACGGAGAGCGGATCGAAGCATCTGCACGCGGATGGCATTTATCACATTCCGTTCGGCTCGCTCTATTCGCGAAACGTCGAAAATCTGCTGTTCGCGGGGAGGAACGTCAGCGCTTCTCACGTCGCGTTCGGCACGACGCGGGTGATGGCGACGTGCGCGGTAATGGGCGAAGCGGCCGGCGCCGGCGCCGCGCTGTGCGTCGGCAAAGGCGTCACGCCGCGCGAGCTGCGGGAGCGGCACATGCGGGAGCTGCAGCAGACGATGCTGAAAAGCGACGCCTCGATTATCGGCCTCCGCAACGAGGACGAGGCCGATCTTGCGCGGAGGGCTTCCGTCAGCGCTTCGAGCGCGATGACGCGCATCCGGGTCGATCGGGCCGAAACCGCCTATCCGCTTGCAGCGGACGTCGGCATTCTGTTTCCGGTCGACGGGCCGATCGGCAAGCTCGAGCTGCTCGCGGAGGCGGACGAGGACACCGTGCTGCGGGCGGAGCTGTGGGATACGGGCAGGCCGGAAAACTACGTGCCGAAGACGAAGCGGGAGGAGTGCGAGGTGAAGGTAGCCGCGGGCGAGCGCGCCTGGGTAACGCTGCCGCTTTCGGGCGGCGCGTTCGAATCGCCCGCCAACGCGTTCCTGATCGTCCGCGCCAACGGGCGCGTCCGCCTGTTCGATTCGCTCGAACCGGTAACCGGCGTGCTCGCGTTCGAAAGGGGGGCGAAGCCGGTCGTCTCCTCCGATCTGGAGGATCACCAGCCGGATCAGCCGGTGATCGAATGGTCGATGCGGGGGCGAGCAAGGCGCCCGTTCTGCTTCGCCGCCGATTCCGGCGCGTACGGCCCGGACAAGGCGATCGACGGCTTCGCCCGTCCTTACGGCGGCCCGCACATGTGGGTGTCCGAGCCGCTGGCCGAAGGACGCGCCGAATGGCTCGAACTGGCCTGGGAGTCGCCCGTTCATGCGGCGGAAATCCATTTGACGTTCAACGACGACGTCAACGAGGACTTGATCAATCTTCACCACCACGAAACGCCGTTCCCGATCATCCCCGAGCTGGCGCGCCGGTATCGGCTGGAGGTTCCCGACGGCGCGGGCTGGAGAACGATCGCCGAAGCATCCGGCAACCGGAAGCGCAAGCGCGTGCACAGGCTGGATCAAGCCGTCGCGGCCGACCGCCTGCGCCTCGTCGTCGAGGAGACGAACGGCGGCCCGCGTGCGGAGCTCGTCGAAATAAGGGTCTATGGCGATTGAGGCGTTCGGGAGCTTGGCGGCTATACGGTTTCGGCACGCAGGCTGACCGCGTTCCGCCCGTTCCGTTTCGATTCGTATAGAGCGGCGTCCGCGTCGCGCAGCAGCGATTCCAGCGTGTCGGCGCCGTCCGCGATTTGGGCGACGCCGAAGCTGGCGGTGATGCGGACGCGGGCGTTTTGCGTTTCCAGCGGCTCGCTGCTTAGGGCGATCCGCAGCCGATCCGCGAGGGCGGCCGCAGCCTCGATGCCGGTTCGGGGAAGGCAGATGGCGAATTCCTCGCCGCCGTAGCGGGCGAACAGCATGTCCGGCGAGAGCAGCCGGCGGATCGCGGACACGGCGAATACGAGCGCCCGATCCCCGGTTTCGTGTCCGTACGTGTCATTGATCCGCTTGAAATGATCGATGTCGAACAACACGAGCGAGAAGGGGGAGCCTGAAGATTGGGCTTCCTCCAGCATCTTTTTGCCCCGGAGCAGAAATTGCGTGCGGTTCAGCAACTGCGTCAGGCCGTCATAATACGCAAGCTGCCGGAGCCGGTCCTCCAGCCGCTTCTGCTCCGTCACGTCGATCAGCATGAGCAGCGTGCCGAGCGAGTCGCCTCTTTTGCTCGTCACCGTCGAGGAACGGACGAGATAGGTCGCCGCGCGCCCTCCGTTCGTCCACTGAAGCTCTTCTTCCGCTCCGTCCAGGCTGCGGACGGCGGGAAAGGCGGTTCCCGTCATTCCGATCCAGGCTTCGTCCAGCGTTTTGCCGATGACGCGGCTGCCGAACGCGGGCAGCATTTCGCCCAGCGCGCGGTTGAAGTCGACGATCCGTCCGGCCGCGTCAAGGACGATGACGCCTTCCTTCATGCTTTCGAAGATGCTGTCCTTGGCAATCGGCACGATCGTCAGCATGCGGCTGGTGACGATCGCCCAGATGTACATGGCGGAGGTCAGGCACAGCACGACGGGCACCGGGTCCATTCCTTGCGGCGTCACGCCCATTAAATAAAGAAAAGCCGCCAAAATGGGGACGATCTGCGAAAGGATCAGGACGGCAAGCTGCAGCCTGTACGTTTTTTTCGTCTGTTTCCATCGCCGGAGCAGCAGGACGAAGCCGGCAAGCAGGCAGCCGAACGTATAGGCGCCGTGAACGATGAACCACTCTCCGACGACGATGTCCACGAGCGGCTTCGGGGAAGATTCCCGCAAATAAATCGACTGGTAAAACAAGTGATGGAAGTCGTTCGTCGCCACCATCGCGAGCGTAATGGCGGGGATGACGAACATCGCGGCGGCCGCTTTGCGGGCAACGGTCCGGCCCGTGTAGCGCATAACGAGAAGCAGGCCGAGCACGACGGAAAACGGCATCCCGACATATTCCACGACGATCCAGCGCTTGATTTCCGCCAGCGTGTCGCTGGCGAGCTCGAACGCGTAACCGAAAATATAAATGGCAAGCGCCGCATTGTAGAGCACGAACAGGCTTGCGCTAGGAACGCTTTTCCGCTTGAGAAAGGCGTACAGGCCAAGAAAAACGCTGAGCACTCCCGAAGTTGCGGCCAGCGTGATAAAGATGGTAATTTGCGATTCCATCGATTCCGTTCCCCGCTGTCAAAAAACGTCGACTTCCTCTCTAATATTACTAGAAGCGGAGCGGGTTAGAAATCATTTTTTTAAGTCGAAAGTCCCGCCGCGGAGGACGGCAAGGCCGCAATTAGGCTCGCCGTTACCCGGATTGGCGCACGATCAGTTCGGCCGAGAGCACGATTTTCTCGCGAAGCGCATGCGGCTGCGCAAGGCGACGGAGCAATGCATGCACCGCCCGCGCCCCGAGCTGCTCCTTGGCAAGGTGGACGGTCGTCAGCGGCGGACGCGCGGCTGCCGACGGCTCGATATTGTCGATGCCGACGATGCGGCACGGATGCGGTACGCCGATGCCGGCCTCTTCCAGCGTCTCGGCGAGCGCCATGGCGATGCGGTCGTTGGCGCAAACGAATCCGTCCGGGACTCCCTCGTCTCCGGCTTCGATTACGCGCCGCCGGAGATGCTGGGCGAAGTCGCCGGACCCGTACGGCACCGTCCATTTTCGCAGGACGCATCCGGTCTCCGGGCGCGTCTTCTTCCATTCGTCCGCCGTCAGCTTGCAGCCCCACCACCGCTCCTTGAAGCTGACGGCGAACCGGTCCCGGCCGACGAACGCCAACTTTCGGCAGCCTTGCGAAAGCAGATGGCTGCACGCGAGCCGCGCCGCCTCCAGATTGTCGTTCCATACGGTATCCGCGCGCACGAGCGGATCGTCGTGATCGATCACGACGACAGGCGCTTTCAGCCGGTTCAGGGCAAGCAGACGCTGCCGCGGGACGGAACCCATAACGATGACGCCCGCCGCCGTCTCCGGCCGCCCGCCCGGATCGTCCGCGAATCGCATGCCGAATCCCGCCTCCCGGCATGCCGCTCCGATGCCCTCCAGCACCCTTTTCCAAAAATCCGGTTCTTCGCGGTATTCCGGCCTGACTTCGATCGCGATAACGGGCGCGGCCGGTTCGGCCAAAGACGGTTTGCCGGCCAGTATCGGCGTGTCGGCGAACAACGGCGTGTCGCCGGACGGCAGCGTGTCGCCGGGGGACGGCAGCGTTCGGCGTGACGGCACGGGCGCGAAGGGAAGCGGCGAAGCCTGCGCCCCCGCGCGAACGGGCTTGCTTCGGTAGCCCAGCGTTTCCGCCATCTCCAGCACCCGAAGTCGCGTTTCTTCGCCGATTCCCGGTTTCCCCGACAGCGCCTGGGACACGGTATATTTCGATACGCCGAGCCGGTCGGCGATCGTCTGCATCGAAACTTTGCGCAAAGCGAACATCTCCTTCGGCTAAAGCCGGCATTATTCATAATGCCGAAAAACGGAAAATCTCCTGTTGACATCCTCGGAGAAACGGCTTACATTGTCCGTGATTTGAGGTTAAGAGCCTAACAAACCTAACAAAAATTATATCAAATCCAATGTCCGATTCAAGGAGGAACTATGAGCAAAATCGTCGTTTTCTACGATCCGGATTTTCCGTACGAGGGAACCCGTCCCGATGAGGAAACGCTGGCTTCATTAGGCCGTTCGTTCGTCATCGCGGGCGCGGCCGGTTTGGGCGAAGCGCTCGCCGAGGCCGATGTTTTCGTCCATTTGCACGGTTCGCATTTCCCGAAGGAGGCGTGGCCGTCCGTCTTGCGGCATGTCCGCTCCGGCAAAGGCCTCGTTTCGATCGGAGGCGCGCCGTTCCGGATCCCCGTCAGGCCCGACGGCAGCGGCTGGTTGGCCGAACCCGAACAAACCGCGTATCACCGGCAGCTGCACATTCACGAGGCGCTGCACATCGATCCCGCGCCGATCTCCCGGCTTGCGCACAACCCGGATCTTCCGCTTTTCCGGCAGGAATCGCTGTTCACGGTCGAAGCCGCCCGCGGCCTCGTCCTTCATGCCACGTGGGCCGACGACAAGCCGGACGAGCTCGGAACGTCCGGTCCGATGGACGCCCACATTTATCCGCTGCTGACGGGCGTCGGCGGCGTTCCCGAACGGGAGCTGGCGGCGCCGGCAGTGCTTCTGGAGCATACGAAAGGCGAATTCGCGGGAGGCCGCTGGATCTTCGTTACGCAGCCGGTCCGCGAGGCGTTCTGGTGCGCTGCCGGACTCGAGGCTCTAACCGAATGGGCGAGCTTCGTCGCCGCGGGCGTTACCGAAATGTGGCTCAAAACCGCTTTCGCCACGTACGATCCGGGCGACCGCGCGGCCCTGACGCTGCAAATCCAGCGGCTTGCGCGGACGGAAGGGCAATCGGGCGCGGCGTCCGGGCGATCGCAGACTTGGCGCGCCCGGCTGAGCGTCCGGAAAGCGAAAACGTCAGCCGCGGCCGCCCCCGAGACGCGAGTCGGGCATCCGAAATCGGATTTCGATCCGGTCTGGAGCGAAGAACGCGCCGTAACGGCCGGAAGAGAGCTCGGCTTCGAGCGGTTCGTCCTGCCTTTCGAGGTGGAGGCGGGCTTTTACCTGGTCGAATGCGAGATGGCGATGCCCGATACGGGGGAGCGGCGAACGCTGCGCCAAGGGTTCTGGGGAATGGACGAAAAGCTGCTGCGGGAAGGGGAGTTCCTCCGCTGTGGCCGCGATTATTTCGAGAAAGACGGCCGCCCGTTCCCGGTCGTCGGCATGACGTATATGTCGAGCGACGTGGCGCGGAAATATTTGTTTTTGCCGAACGCGGCGGTATGGGAACGGGATATGGCCCGGATGAAACGGGCGGGCATCAACCTGATCCGCACCGGCATTTGGTCCGCCTGGCGGCAATTCATGTTCGTCGACGGGCATGCGTACGAGGAAACGCTGCGCGCCATTGACGCGTTTTTGCTGACGGCCAAGCGCTACGATCTGGAAGTGACGTTCAACTTCTTCTCGTTTACTCCGGAAATGTGGGAGGGAACGAATCCGTATCTCGACCCTCGCAGCGTCGAGGCGCAAAAGCGGTTCATCGCGGCGGTCGTTTCCCGCCATTCCGAATCGAAGCACGTGCATTGGGATTTGATCAACGAGCCGTCCCTGTTCGACCCGAAGCGGATCTTCGACGGCCCCCGTTCGGCTGGAGACCGGTACGAGCGGGAGGCGTTCGCGCGGTGGCTTCGCGATCGGCACGGCGATATCACCTTGCTCCAGGAGCGCTGGAACATGACGCCGGAGGAGCTGCCTTCGTTCGAAGCCGCGCTGCCGCCGGAACCGGGCGATATCCCGTTCGGCACGACGGAAACGATGGAGAAAAAAGGGGGGCCCTGGCTCGATTACGCGCTGTTCACGATGGAGATGCACAACCGGTGGGCGAGGCAGCTGTCGGACACGATCCGCAGCTTTCAGCCGAAGCAGCTCGTTACGGTCGGCCAGGACGAAGGGCTGGGCGCCCAGCGGCCGTCCCCGTTTTTTTACGCGGAAGCGGTCGACTATACGACCGTGCATACGTGGTGGAAAATGGACGACCTCGTCTGGGACGGCGTGTTCGGCAAGGACCCCGGCAAGCCGACGCTCGTTCAGGAGACCGGCATCATGTATGTGGAGGCGCCGGACGGGCGCGCGAAGCGAAGCGAGCTTGAGCTGAGAAACATTCTGGAGCGAAAATACGCCTACTCATTCGCGACGGGCGGGGCCGGCGCGGTGCAGTGGATTTGGAACATCAACTTTTACATGCATAACGTGAACGAATCGCATATCGGGGCGCTGCGCGCGGACGGCACGGAAAAGCCCGAGGCTGCGGTTTCGTACGATTTCGGCGCGTTTATCGGCGGCATCCGGGATTTGTTCCGCGGTCGGAAGCTTGAGGAAACGGCCATCGTGTACCCGTATTCGAACGACTTCTCCCATCGCCCGCTGGCGTGGGACGCGACGACCCGTTCCGTGCGCACGCTATCCTATCGGATGAACGTGCCTGCGCGCGGCGTCGGCGAGTATCATCTGGATGCGCTGGCGGACGCGCCGCCGAAGCTGATCGTCGTGCCGAGTCCCCACAATTTCAGCGGCGAAGCGCTGGAGCGGCTGTTATCGCACGTCGAGTCCGTCGGCGGGGTCCTGCTGTTGACGGGGCCGGTCGGACTCGACGCGTATTGGCGGCCCGCGGAGCGGCTGAAGGAGCTGCTCGGGGCGGGCGAGGTCGTCAACCTGCTGCGGGAAGAGCGGGTATCGATCGGCGGGACGGTCTGGCCCGCGTCGTTCGGGGGCGCGCGCATCGCCGACAGCTTCAAGCAGCTGGCCGAGGGCGCGTCCGGGAGCGGGCCGTCCGCGGTCGTCGAGGCGGCGCACGGCAAGGGAACGCTTCTGTGGTGCCCGCTGCCGCTCGAATTGAACGAGGACAAAGCGTCGCTGGCCGCCTTGTACCGGTTTGCGTTGGCGCGCGCAGGCGTCGCGCCCGAGCTGGAGTGGCTGTCCGGCGGGGATTTGCGGGGGGTATACGGCCGCAAGCTCGAGATGAGCGAAGGCAGCTTGTTCGTCTTCGTTTCCGAATTCGGGGAAGACGCCGATATTTCCGTCAAAGATCCCGTCACCGGCACGGTCTATTCGTTTACGTTGGAATGCGAACGGTCGGTGCTGTTCGCGGCGGATCGGGAAGGACGGCTGCTGTCGGTGTACCGACCCGGGGAAACGGCGGTAGCGGCGAAGGGAACGGCGGCACGCGGAGGGGAGACCGTCCGGGATTCGGCCGGCGGTTAAAAAGGGGAAGGGGCGAAGCGTTTCGGGCTTCGCCCCTTCGTCGCGCGCCCCCGTCGATCCGGCGATCAGGATTCGCAAAAAACACCGACCCGCCGGCAGCGGTACGCTGCTTTCGGACCGGTCCATCGGCTGAATATAACGATGCTACGGCCGCTTATCCTTCAAGCCGCAGCTCCCTCATTTTGTTGTACAGCGTTCCGCGCGAAATGCCGAGCAGCTTGGCGGCCGCGCTTTTGTTGCCGAGCGTCTGGGCAAGCGCTTCCTCGATCAGCGCCTTTTCTTCTTGTTCCGTAGCTCGCGTCCTCAGCGCCTTGAATTGCGGCTGGCCGGCCTCGGACTCGCTCCTTTCGAGCTTCGGCTGCTCCTTCTGCAGATGGGCCGGAAGGACGGAAAGCCCGATTCGCTCGTCCTCGCTTAAAATCAGGCAGCGCTCCACGACGCTTGTCAATTCGTTCAAATTGCCCGGCCAGTCGTAATTGGCGAAAGCGAGCAGCACCTCCGGATCGAATTGCGGGACCGGTTTTTGATATTGGAGGGCAAATTGGCGCGCGAACGTCTGGACGAGCGACGGCAGGTCTTCCTTCCGCTCGCGCAGCGCCGGCAGGACGATGGAAATGACGTTCAGGGCGTAGTACAGATCGGAGCGGAACGACCGTTCCCGGACCAGCTCGCCCAAATTTCGCTCGGTCGCCGCGATAATCCGGGCGCGAACCGGAATCGGTTCCGTTCCTCCGACGCGATAGACGGTTTGCCGCTGCACATATTCGTAAAGCTTCGCCTGCACGTCCGGCGGCAGACGGTCGATTCCGTTCAGAAACAGCGTGCCCTCGTCCGCCAGCTCCAGCTTTCCCGGGCCTCCCGCGCCGTTTCCCGTAAACGTGCCCCCCTGATAGCCGAACAATTCGGTTTCCAGCAGACCGTCCGGAATCGAAGCGCAATGAACGGTCAAAAACGGCTGCTTCGCCCGCGGGCTGAGCTGGTGGATCATGCGCGCGAGCTGCTGCTTGCCTACGCCGGGTTCGCCGACGAGCAGCAGCGGATTTTCCGTTCCGGCCGCTTTGCGGGCGAGCCGGACCGCGGTTTCGAGCCGCCTGCTTTTGCCTTTGATAAAAGGAAACGGCTCGTCGGCGCCCGGCCGATCGTCGGGGAACGCGGCATGCGCCGACATCAGCTCGTCGTTCAGCCGGACGAGCTGCGTAATGTCCTGTTCGGTGGCGATGCCGCCGATAATGCGCCCGTCCTCGTCCAATACCGGGGAAGCGTTGATCAGCACGTGATTGCCGGGGCGGGGACGGTGATACGTATTGCGCACGGTGCGTCCTTCGTCCAGCATGCGGAGCACGACGAGCGCATCGGGCTGAAAATGCTCGCCGATGCGGCGCCCGACGATGGTATCCCGGCCGATGCCGTACGTTTCTTCCGCAACGCCGTTCCAGCAAATGACGGTGCCGGTCCGGTCGACGACCGTTACCGCGTCGGACACCGTTTCGGCCAGCGTTTGAAAATACGAAGCGAAGCGCCGTCTTTCCCGGAGGAAGTAGGCGAGCAGCTCGCCGATCCGGCAGTAGCCGGCGATCGTCCCGTCCGCTTCCCGGAACACGACCGGCCGCGATGCGCCGGCCAGGAGCCGTTCGAGCGTTTCGAAGCGGCCGGCCGCGACATCTTCGGAAGCAACGACGGGAGACCGCAAGCTTTCGTACCGCTCCAGCCATTTCGCGGCCGGTCGGCCGGTTTCGCCGAACAGCGGCTCGTCCTCGGCCGTAAACAGATAAGCCCGATCGCCCGCCGGCATATAGACGGCAACGCCGCCGCGCAGCCGCTCCGAAATTTCGTTTGCGGGGTCGGTCGGGGAGGCGGTATGGAATTGTCGATGAATCGGAAACTGTTCAGGTTTGAACATGTGCAACCTCGCAAAAGGATCGTAAAGTAGGTACGTTCGGTTTAAATGTATCATGTGAAGCAGCCGGAAACAACAAGACGCGAGGTTGGGGGAGCCGGCGGAAAACGGTAAACGTGAGGCGGCGCGCGGAATATACTGTATAATCTTAAACACCGATGGACAGCCGCCGCTGAGTCGTTGAGCCGCGGCGAAGGAGGCGACTTGTCGCAATGAGAGTGGGCGACCTGTTTCGGACGATGGGAAAAAGCCGTCTCGCCAATCGGGCGGCGCGCAAGTACGGGCTTCGTTTCGGCGCCTCGCGTTTCGTTGCCGGAGAGACGGTCTCCGCCGCGATCGAAGCGGTCCGCAGGCTGAACGCTTCGGGCATCGCGGCGACGCTCGACCATCTGGGCGAGTTCGTCGCCGGCGAACAAGAAGCGCGGCTTTCGGCCGACGCCGTCTTGCGGACGCTGGACGCGATCGCGGATGCAGGCGTCGATTCCAACGTGTCGGTCAAGCTGACGTCGCTTGGCCTGGACGTCGATTTCGGGACGTGCGAGAGCCATATGCGGCGCATTTTGGAAAGGGCCGCCCGGTACCGGAATTTCGTCCGCATCGACATGGAAGATTATGCGCACTGCCAGCCCGCGATCGAGATGTACCGAAAGCTCGGACGGGATTACGACAACGTCGGGATCGTCATCCAGGCCTATTTGTACCGGTCGGAGCGGGACGTGAAGGAGCTGCGGGAGGTCGGCGCGAATTTGCGGCTCGTGAAGGGAGCCTACAAAGAAACCGCCGATGTCGCCTACCCGGATAAAAAGGACGTCGACGCGAATTTCAAAAACCTCATCCGGAAACAGCTGCTTGGAGGCGGCTACGCGGCGATCGCCACCCATGACGAGGACGCGGTCGAATACGCGAAGCGGCTGGTCCGGGAATACGGCGTCTCCGGCGACCGTTTCGAATTTCAAATGCTGTACGGAATCGGCGAGCCGCTCCAGCGCAGGCTTGTTCGGGAAGGCTATAAAGTGCGCGTGTACGTTCCTTACGGAATCGACTGGTTCGGCTATTTTATGCGCCGCTTGGCGGAGCGCCCCGCGAACGTTCGGTTCGTATTGAAGCATTTGTTCAAAGGCTGAGCGGGGCCTATGGATTTTATCAGGCAAAGTCCAATCAAGCGGGAGAGCTTCGGCGAAATAGCTTTAATGCTATCTATAAGCCAAACTAATGTTAAATGCAGAACAATTAATTATACATGATGATAATCGAACGTTAAAATAGAAATGACAACGATTTCATTTTTAACGATTCGAGGAGGAAACGGACATGGCAATGGAAAATCGTTTTAAAGACAAGGTTGCCGTCGTGACCGGCGGCGCTTCCGGGGTCGGGTATGCGATCAGCCGGCGTCTGCTGGCGGAGGGAGCCAAAGTCGTCGCGGCGGATATCAACAAAGACCGGTTGGACGCCCTGCAGGCCGAACTCGGCGATTCGTTTGTCGGCGTCAAGACCGATGTCACGCAAGAAGCGCATGTGGAGGCGCTCGTGGGCGAGGCGGTCGAACGGTTCGGCGGATTGGACATCGCCTTTAACGTAGCGGGGGCTTCGAAGGCCGGAACGATCGTCAATCTTTCCGAAGCGGATTGGGATTTTACGGTCGATCTGTGCCTCAAAGGCGTATTTTTAAGCATGAAGCATGAAGCGAAGGCGATGACGAAACGAGGCGGCGGCGCCATCGTCAACGTCGCGTCGCTCAACGCCCATGTGCCGATGTATTCGGGCTCGGCCTACGCTTCGGCCAAAGCGGGCGTCGAGATGCTGACGAAAAACGGCGCGCTGGAGATGGCCCGCAACGGCATTCGGGTGAACGCGATCCTTCCCGGCCTGATCGAGACGCCGCTAACGGCGGGGCTTTTGCAAAGCGAGGAAATTACCGCGGCCTACATGGAGCGCATTCCGATGGGACGCGCCGCGAAGCCGGAAGAAATGACCGGCCCGGCGCTGTTCTTGGCCAGCGACGATGCCGGTTACGTCTCCGGGGCAAGCCTGCTAGTCGACGGCGCGTGGGCGACGAGCGGGTACCCGGATCTGAGCCGCTGGTTTTCCTGATCGCCGGGCCAAGGCTTAAAGGCTGTTTTTCTCCAGCTCGCGCTGAAAGCGGCCGATGCAGTACTCGCATAAAAACGATTTTTGCTTGGCCTCGGATTTGAGCCAGCCGATTTGCGTTTCGCGCTGAGGGAACGAGGCGATTTCGACCATGGCGAATTCGCCGTTCCGGTAGGCGGGATGGTGAACGAACGAGTAGTCGTGTCCGACGGTGACCGCAATATTTTCCTCAAGGGCGGTTTGAATCGCTCCGGCGTTGTTGGTGGTAAAAAGAATCGAAGGCTCTCCGTGCCGCGAGCTGAAGTCGGCGATAAAATCGTCCAGGAAGTTGTCCTGGTAAAGAACCCAATCCAGCTTCAACAGTTCCTCTGGGGAAACGGTTTTTTTTCGCGCGATCGGGGAGTTCCCGTTTGCCATAATGACCAGTTTCACTTGTTTGGAAGCCTCGAATTCAAGGCCGTTCAGCTGCCGGATATCCTTCGGATAGACGGCGACAAGCCCGACGTCGGTCCGGTTCGCCCGAATATCCTCGACGATGGACATCGAGTCCTTTTCCTCGATGGCGATTCGGAGTCGGGGATTTTCTTTTTTTATGGATGCGATCGTCTGCACGAGCAAAGGCATAAGGCCCGGAAACGCCGCGATTTGCAGCTTGCCTTCG
Organism: Cohnella massiliensis; assembly: GCF_900169535.1. Lineage (NCBI taxonomy): Bacteria > Bacillati > Bacillota > Bacilli > Caryophanales > Paenibacillaceae > Cohnella > Cohnella massiliensis. Next base: position 3,085,863 of record NZ_LT821259.1, on the reverse strand, counting down.
ATCAATTGCCGGTCATGCAGCGCCGTTTGTTTCATTTCGTTCAGCTCATGAAGCACTTTGAGCGCCTGGCGGACGATTTTTTTTCCTTCTTCGGTCACGGTCGCGCCCGTGCGGGAGCGAAGGAAAACCGCTACGCCCAATTCGGCTTCCAGCCGGGCGATCGACTGGCTGATCGCGGATTGGGTCACGTGCAGATGGGCGGAGGCGGCCGACAAGGATCCCGCTTTGGCGACCTCGACGACATATTCCAGTTGTTCGATATTCATCTTGTAATCCCTCGGAGTTTACTTCGTCTTATAGGAAAGTATAATCGATAAGCATCGCTAAACGAAAGGCTGACGCGATTTTCAAACGATTGGAAAAACGTCTGACTTCGTCCTTGAGAAGACGGTCTTGAGAAATCGGGCTTCCTTGAGCGGGGTGGAGCGGGGGAGCGGGATAACACGGGTCGAGACGGGGTTAGGCGAAGCTTGGTTGGATTTTGTCCAATCAAAACCGGTTTTTTCGCGCAATGCGTCATCTTCGTTGGATTTTGTCCAATCGGGCGGGGCGGTTTCGTCCATTCCAGGCGAAATGGCCGTTTCTCGTTGGATAAAATCCACTCTAGGCCGCGGTTTCCCCGTTTCCCGCTCCATTGATTGGATAAAATCCATTATAGGCAAGCGACCCCCCTCTTCTTGAAAAGGAAGAGAAGGGTCGCTCTTTGGCGGCCGAGGGGTTATTTTCGCTTCGCCGGCGTCCAAAGCGCTTCGATTTGCTCCAGCGATTTGCCCTTCGTTTCGGGAACGAAACGCCAGGTGAACAGCACCGTAATCAGCGACATCGCTCCGAACGTCCAGTAGGTGGCGGCCGGTCCCGCCGAACCGAGCAGCGGGGGGAACGATTGGGAAACGACGTAGTCCGCCGCCCACAGCGCCATCGAAGCGATCGCCGTCGCGCGGCCGCGCACGCGGTTCGGAAAAATTTCGGACAGCAAAACCCAGACGACCGGGCCCAGCGAGACGGCAAACGCCGCTACGTAAACGAGGATCAGCACCAGCACGACCGGGCCCGTGCTTTGGCCCGAGTGAAAAACATATCCGATCAACAGCAAGCTGATCGTCATAACCGACGAGCCGGCCAGGAGCAGCGCCTTCCGCCCGGCCTTGTCGATCAGCCAGATCGACAAAATCGTAAACGCGAAATTGATGAAGCCGACCAAAATTGTCTGCACAAGCGCCGCGTTCGTGCCCGCGCCCGTTTCCTTCAAAATTTCCGGCGCATAATAAAGAATGGCGTTAATGCCGGTCACTTGCTGCAGAATCGCGATGACGACCCCGACGAAGAGCGCGAACCGAAGGCCCGGCTTGAACAGCTCGCGATAGGTCGCTTTTTTCTCCTTGAAGGAAGCTTTAATATCCAGAACTTCTTGCTTGGCCGCTTCTTCCCCGTGAACGCGGAGCAAAATGGACAGCGCCTCCTCGGCTCTTCCTTGCTTGATCAGCCAACGCGGGCTTTCGGGAACGAGGAACAGAAGAACCATGAACAGGATGCCCGGAATCGCGCCGACGCCGAACATCCAGCGCCAACCTTCGGAAACGTCCCACGCGTCGTTGCCGTAACTCGCGATGCCGGAGTTGACGAAATAGGTAAGGAAAATTCCGGTAACGGTCGCGAATTGGTTAAGGGCGACGAGCCGCCCGCGGTATTGGGCCGGCGCGATTTCGGCATTGTAGAGCGGGCACAGGGTCGAGGTGATGCCGATCCCGAGCCCGCCGATCATCCGGAAAACGATATATCCCGCGAACGTTTCCGGAAGCGCCGAGCCGATCGAACCGACGATGAACAGAACGGCCGCGGCGATAAGCACCTTTTTCCTACCGAACCGGTCGCTGAGCGTTCCGGACAACGCGGCGCCGACGATGCACCCGATGATCAGGCTGGAAACGGCCCAGCCGACCTGAATGTCGTTCAAATTGAATTTTTCCGTCATGAAGCCGATCGCTCCGGACACGACGGCGGTATCGAATCCGAACAGCAGCCCTCCGAGCGCGGCGACGATCGAGACGATCGTCACGTATTTCATGTTCGGACGGTTTCCTTGTTCGGGCCATGTAACGGTTTTGGTTTTCATGAGCGTTGCCTCCCTTCGCTGCCTTGCAAAACGGCTTCCCGCAAGGGAAGCGAAACTCAGTATAGCATGATGAAAAAGCCGAAGGCGGAACGAACAGCTTCATTAATTTGCGCCAAAACCGCACAATCCTTCGATGCGGCCGCCGGGCGAAAGAACGACGGGGGACGATAGCATTTTTTTGTCCGACCCGCGCAAAAAAATCCGCCTCCCGGAGGAGACGGATCGGCATGCGCGGATGCTAGGATTCCGGCGCAAACGCGGCCCGAAACTCGGACGGCGTGACGCCGGTTACTTTTTTGAACACGCGGCTGAAGTAGTTCGGATCGTTATAGCCGACCTCGTAGCTTACTTCCTTGATGCTGAGGCGATCTTCCCCGATAAGCTCCTTCGCCCGGTCGATCCGCAGCCCGGTCAAAAAGTCGATGAACGTCTCGCCGGCATGCTGCTTGAACACTTTGCTGAAATAAAAAGGGTTCAAATGCACGAATTCCGCCACGTCCTCCAGCGACAAGTCTTCCGCGAACCGGCTGCGGATGTAGGCTTTCGCCCGGTCGATGACCGTCGAGGTCTGCTCTTCCCGGATTTCGCGAATGCGGTTCAGCGCGGACATGACGTAACTGCGTTGGGCGGCGTCTTCGGCTCCTTCCCGGGGGAAGCCGACGGCTTGTCCCTGCTTCAAATCGTCGAACGGGCAAATTTGGCCTTCCCGGTCGGAACAGGCGGAGGCGAACACCGCTTCGAAATACGAGCGGCGCAGCCCTTCCGTTCCGGAGCGGAGCGTCCCGATTCCGACCGACAGGCCGATCGCCAGCTCGCCGCGAACCGTGTCGCGAAGCTTTTCGCCGAGCTGCACGGCCTCCGCCTTCCCGTCGCCGTCCGCTTGCTGCGGCTTGCGCGCGAACAACGCCAAATGGTGCTCGAGAATGGAGCTGACGATGCACCGGGCATGGGACTTCGCGTATCGGCGAATCGTCTCGAACAGCATTCGCCTGTCCGGGCCCGATACGTGCCCGGAGAAGGCCAGCACGAGGCAACGGCAATCGTCCAGCGGAAAGTCGAGCCAGGACGCCAGTTCTTCGGGCCCGGCGCCCGAAACCTGATCGACCATCAGCGTGAGCGCCAACTCGTTTTCGACAAGCGGCTGCAGCGCGTATACTCTGCTTTTCAGTTCGAGCTGCTCGGCTTTGGCGTCTTTTTCCCGGTCCAGCTCGTCCTTCAGACGCCGCAGAAGGTTCGCGATTTGCTCGCGGCCGGCGGGCTTGACGATGTATTCCTTCACGCCGAGGGACAGCGCTTCCTGCGCATAGGAAAAGTAATCGTAGGCGGTCACGAGCACAAGCTTGGCTTCGGGCAGCGTTTTCCGGATTTCCTTCAGCGCCTCGAGCCCTTGAATGCCGGGCATCTGCACGTCCATGAACACGATGTGCGGGCGCCGCTCCTCCGCGGCTTCGATCGCCTGCCTGCCGTTTTCGGCGTGAAGGATCTCGAACGTATCGGGAAGCTCCCGCCCAACGATCCACTCCAGGCCTTCCCGTTCCAGCGCTTCGTCATCCGCGATCATCAATCGGTACATCGGTCTGCGTTTCCTCCTTTGTCAACGGGATGCGAATCGCGATCGTCGTCCCGAATCCCGGCCGGCTCCGGATCTCGACGGCGTCGTCGCGCCCGCAGAACAATTGCAGCCTGCGGAACACGTTGCGGGTGCCGAGACCGGACGACTTTCCTTCGGAAGCGAATCCGGCCGACGGCTCGTAGTCCATCCGAAGCAGCGCTTGCCGGGTCTCTTCGTCCATGCCGGCGCCGTTGTCCGCGATTTCCACGATGGCGTTCCGGCCGTCGGGGGCGCGACGCACGGAAAGCCGGATGACGGCGTTTCGTTCCAGGCTTTCGATGCCGTGGACGAACGCGTTTTCGACCAGCGGTTGGATCGTGAGCGGCGGGATCGGCGTGTCCAGGACCGACTCGTCGATTTCGGTTTCGAACCGGAAGCGGTCGCGGAACCGGGCTTTCTGGATGGCGACGTACGCGTCCGCTTGTTCCAGCTCGTCTTTAAGGCCGACCGGCTCGTCCAGGCGGCGCAAATTGTAGCGAAGCATGCGGGACAGGGAGACGATCAGGTCGGACGTCCGCTCCGCGCCTTCCAGCAACGCCAGCTTCGACAGCACGTTGAGCGAATTGTACATGAAATGAGGCCGGATCTGGCTTTGCAGCGCCTGCAGCTCCAGTTCCTTGACGAGCCGGCTTTGCTCCAGCATTTCGCGGTCCCGCCTCGCGGACGCTTTCAAGTCGGCCAGCATTTGCCGAAACGCGCCGGAGAGCGTACCGAGCTCGTCCTTGCCGGCGGCGGGAAGATCGGGCGGCGTCTCGTAGGTGCGATGTTCGGAGACGTGCTTCGCCGCTTTGACGAGCCGGCCGACCGGATCGGTCACGCCGCGGGAAATCCAGACGGCAAGCGCGACGCCGAGCGCCGTCTGGGCGACGAAGACGGCGGCCCCGAGCCGGTTCATGCGCGCGTTCTCCTCCTGGATCCGGCGGAAAATCGGCTGGTCGAACGCCAGCTCGAGATCGACGAGCCGCTGCGCCTCCTCGCGGACGAAGCCCGCGATTCGTTCGGCCGATTCGTATCGCGACAGCGCATCGGACGGATAAGCTGCGGAAAGGGCGGCTTTCTCCTCCTTTGCCAGCGAGTCAAGAAGCCGAAGGTAGCCGGTCCCGGCGGCGCCCTGGGAAGCGGGGCGAACGGTTCGCTCAAGCTCTCCGGCGCGCCGGATCAACTCCTCGATGCCGCCCGCCGCCCCGGTTCGGCTTTCGGGATTCGGGTCGAGCAAGTGCGCGTAAAGCGCCTGGAGCGACCGGTCCGCGGCCTCGACCGATTGCTTGTAGGCAAGAATGCGATCCATCATCCGGTCGTAGCTTCGCTGGACGATCGTCGAGCTTTGAAAAAGGAAAAAGGTGACGGTATTGGCGAGCAGGACAAGGAGCGGGATAACCAGCAGCAGCTTCGCGCGGATCGACATTTTATTCACCTCCGGAGCCGTTTCCGTCCGAAGGCGCTGACGGGCTTCGGGCGAGCACGGTCGTCGGAACGACGTGCTGCGATTGCCCGAGGGGCTCGCCTTGAAGGAGGGCATGCAGCAGCCGGACCGCTTCTTCGCCCATCCGGTAAGGATGCTGGACGACCGACGCTTCGATTTTGCCCGACTGGATCGCTTCCTTCGTATTTTCCAGATCGTCGAACGCGAACACGCTGACGTCCCCGACGCCAAGGCGCTGGACAGCTTCCGCGATGCCGAGGCCGTCCAGCGCGCTGAAGCCGACGATCGCGCGAAGCTCCGGGAACTCCTGCAGCAGTTCCGCAGCCTGCTCCGCCGCTTGGAGCCGGGAAATGTTGGAGATGCGGACGTCGGCAATCGAGAGGCCGGGATAGCGGGAGACGACGTTTCGGAAGCCTTCGAGCCGAAGCCGCTGATTCGTTGCCTCGCTGCCGAGCAGGACGCCGATTTCGCCCTCGCCGTCCAGTTTGCGGGCGACCAGTTCCCCCATTTGGGCGCCGGCAAGCTCGTTGTCCGAACCGACGTAAGCGATTCGGCGGCTGTTCGGCTCGTCGGCGTCGACGGTTACGACGTGAATGCCCCGTCGGACCGCTTCGTCGATCAACCGCGCGTAGACAGGATCGTTCAAGCCTTGCACGAGCAGCGCGTCGGCTCCCTTGGCCACCGCCTTTTCCAGCAGGCGGGTTTGCTCTTCCGGGTCGATCCGCGTCGGCCCGGCGTATTCGAGCTCCATGCCGTAAGACTCGGCCGCCTCTCGCGCTCCGCTTTCCAGCGATCTCCAGAACGGGTTGTTCAACTCCTGGGAAATCAGTTCGATGCGAAGTCCCGAAGGTTCGCTCGGCGCGGGCGGGTCCAGCTGCGTCGTCAATTTGCGGATATTCAAAGCCGACAGGCCGAAACCGGCGAGAAGGCCGATAAAGATAAGCGAAAGCAGGATAATGGCCAGCTTCCGAAGTCGGTTCGTCATCGGGGCGTGACTCCTTTGGCGAGAGGGATAATTCGCAAGCCTCATTATAGCAAAAGATGTCCCGATTTTAAGAATTTTAACGGCGGAAGGGCAAAAAGCGGACTGAATGACTGCATGGCTGAGGGCGGCGGGTTTTGCGGGCAGGAAGGGAACCGGTCGGAATTGCGGCAACTGCAACGCTTGTCGGAAACGTCAAGCGGAAACCCCGCTCCAGGCAGAGCATCACTAAATCTTTCCGGATTTCATTACGGCGAGGACATGAAAAAGCTGTTCGGAGAACGGCTCGCATGGGAGCTGGAAACGGATCTCCTCCTCATCAGCCGGATGTCGCTATCGACCTTTACCGCCGCGGCCGCCGCCTGGATCGCCCTGTTTCTCGTTTTCGCAACGTCGGGCAATTGTTCATGTCCATCGCGCTGTCCAATTCGATTTCCCGAACGCTGCCGAAGGAGCGGGCGGGCGTCGGCATGGGGCTGTTTTCGATGCTGAACTTCATGTCCCAGGCGATCGCCGCGGGCATTTACGGCAGAGCGATCGACGCCGGCGCGGCCGCGAGCTGGAATCCGGCCAACGCGTCCGGACGCGGCTTCGTCTTCAGCAACATTTATCTCGTTCTCGCCGTGCTGCTGCTGGCCGTTCTTGCCGTCTATTATTTTCGGCAAATCCGGACGCGAAGCGCGGACGTCGGCCTCGGTCATTGACATCAATTTGGAGGAATGATATAAAAAAAGAGATGCTGGCACTCGAAGGATGAGAGTGCTAATACGATGGCGGAAGGGGTCTCCGAAGTGGAAAAGAAGCAGTTTCAGGCGGAATCGAAGCGGCTTTTGGAAATGATGATCAACTCCATTTACACGCAAAGGGAAATTTTCCTCAGGGAACTGATTTCCAACGCGAGCGACGCGATCGACAAAATTTACTACAAGGCGCTCACCGATGAGAACCTCGTTTTCGACAAGGACAATTATTACATTAAAGTGACGCCCGACAAGCAAAAGCGGACGCTCACGATTTCGGATACCGGCATCGGCATGACGAAAGAGGAGCTCGAAAACAATCTCGGCATCATCGCCAAAAGCGGTTCCCTCGCGTTCAAGAAAGAAAACGAAGCGAAGGACGGCCACGACATTATCGGCCAATTCGGCGTCGGCTTCTACTCCGCGTTCATGGTCGCGGACGTCGTGACGGTCGTCAGCAAATCGCTGTACGGCGACAGCGCCTACAAGTGGGAATCGACCGGCGCGGACGGCTATACGATCGAGCCATGCGAGAAGGATTCGGTCGGCACGGAAATCACGCTGAAAATCAAAGGCAACGCCGAGGACGAAAATTACGACGAATTTTTGGAGCAATACCGGCTGAAAGCGATCATCAAAAAATATTCCGACTTTATCCGTTATCCGATCAAGATGGACGTCACGACGTCGAAGCCGAAAGAAGGCAGCGAGAACGAATTCGAAGACGTGACGGAAGAACAGCGGATCAACAGCATGGTGCCGATTTGGCGCCGCAACAAAAACGAGCTGACGACCGAAGACTACGAAAATTTCTACAACGAGAAGCGGTACGGCTTCGACAAGCCGCTCAAGCACATCCATATCAGCGCGGACGGAACGGTCGTCTACCAGGCGATCCTGTACATCCCGGAAACGATTCCGTTCGATTACTATTCGAAGGAGTTCGAGAAGGGGCTAGAGCTGTATTCGAGCGGCGTGCTCATCATGGAAAAATGCGCCGACCTGCTGCCGGACTATTTCAGCTTCGTCAAAGGGATGGTCGATTCGGAAAGCCTGTCGCTCAACATTTCGCGGGAAATGCTGCAGCACGACCGGCAGCTCAAGCAAATCGCCAAAAACATCGAGAGCAAAATCAAAAGCCAGCTCAAATCGATGCTCAAGGACGAGCGCGAGAAATACGAAACGTTTTTCAAATCGTTCGGCCGCCAGCTGAAATTCGGCGTGTACAACGATTACGGCATGCACAAGGACGTGCTGCAGGACCTGCTGCTGTTCACTTCCTCCAAGGAGAAAAAGCAGGTCACGCTCGACGAGTACGTGTCGAGAATGCCGGAGGAGCAAAAGTACATCTACTACGCGACCGGCGATTCCGTCGAGCGGATCGAGAAGCTTCCGCAAACGGAGCTGGTGGCGGACAAGGGCTACGAGATTTTGTACTTTACCGACGACGTGGACGAGTTCGCGATCAAAATGCTCATGCGCTATAAGGACAAGGAATTCAAGTCCGTGTCGAGCGGCGATCTGGGCATCGAGCCGGAAGAGGGCAAAGGCGAAAACGAGGCCGAAGCAAGCGAGCACAAAGAGCTGTTCGAGCATATGCAGAGCCAGCTTGCGGGCAAGGTAAAAGCGGTCAAGGCTTCCAAGCGGCTCAAGTCGCACCCGGTTTGCCTGTCGGCGGAGGGCGAAGTTTCGATCGAAATGGAAAAAATCCTGAACGCGATGCCGGGCAATCCCGATATGCCGGGGGTCAAAGCCGACAAGGTGCTGGAAATCAACGTGAACCATCCGGTGTTCCAGTCGCTGAAGGATTCGTTCGCGACCGACAAGGAGAAAGTCAACCTGTACACCGCGCTGTTGTACAACCAGGCGCTGCTGATCGAAGGGCTGCCGATTCAGGACCCGGTCGAATTCACGAACGACATTTGCAAAATCATGGTTTAACCGGTTTGCCGGCCCCGCCTTGCGCGGGGCTTTTAAATTCGGCGATCCCGGCCCTCGAGGCTGCGACGCGGGCCGATTCCTGTTACGATTGCGGTTTGAGCGTCATGCCGCCGATGATGGCGGCGACCGCCCGCGCCTCTTCGTCGTCGAGCGTAATCACGGAAAGCATGTCCGCATCCGGTTCGTCCGAGTCCAGATGGAACATTTCCCGGCGATCGTCGTGATGAACGACGATGACGAGCGTTTCCCCGCTGCGCGTCCGAATCTTATATTTCCGGCCGATGCCGGGCAACTCCGTTTCGCGAATATCCAACGCATAACCCTGCCTTCACAAATAATGAGCCGCAATCGCGGGCGGGCGAAGCCGGTTTCCGAACGATGCGGGCAAAAAATGAACGGCGCGCTCGGGCGCGCACGCCTATTATCGTCCATGCGAGAGAGAACGTCAAGAATGAAAACGTTCCCCTCATGTCCGCCGCCGGCCGAATAAGCGCTTTCCCTTAGCAGTTTATGCGGTTCTCGCCGGATCCGCATGGATGTTTCGACGGTCAGGCGCCGTACAATCGACGGTATTCCGTCGGGGTCATGCCTTCGTGCTCCATGAACCGCTTGTTGAAATAGCTGACGCTCGGATATCCCGCGTCGGCGGCGATTTCCCCGATTTTATCCTCTTTGCGCTCGAGCAGCCATTGTTTGGCCATCTGGAGGCGGCAGCGCGTGATGAAGTCCATCGGCGTCATTTTCATGACGGTTTTGAACAGTTTGCAAAAATAGTAAGAGCTGACCCCCGCGCGCTCGGCCCAATCTTCCAGCAAAAAAGGCTTTACGGCATCCCGCTGCATTTGCGGCAGCAGTTCCAGGATACGGTCGCCGGACGAGCCGGTCCGGCCTCCGACGAGCGGCACGGCCTGCTCGACGAACGCGGCCAGCAGCGCGTAGGTCAGCGTGGACAGGCGCGCCGGGAACAGCATCCGGTTCGTTTCGGCTTCCGCCAGAAGCTCCTCGTGCGCCTGCGACCAAGAATCGGGCTGGCGGAGCGTCCACAACTGGCTTTTGTGCAATCCCCGTTCGAGCATGTAATCCTGCAGCCCGCTGCCGTAAAAATGCACCCAGCGAACCGCCCACGGGTCTTCCCGGCTGCTGTAGTACCGCTGCTGCTGCTGCGGGAAATAAAGCACGGCTTCGCCGGCGTGCAGCGTCCGAACGTTGCCGTCAAGCTCCACGAAACCTTTGCCGGCGGCGACGAAGTGAATGTTGAAATTGTTCAGCGCCCCCGCTTCCCGCGTCACGCTGTGATCGGGAACATTCCGGTAAAACCCGACGGACTCGGGCAAACAGAAAAAAGACGTTTGCTGAAGGGTCAGCAGGTGGCTTTGACGGATCATGCTTGCAGTCCCCTATTATGACAATATTGTTATATCGTCATGCAAAATAATGTTATTTTCATTTTAAATAAACTTACCTATAATCGCAATATAGTCTTAAATAACAGACGAAAAGGCTGGGAGCGCCATGAACCGCAAATTAAGATGGGGAATTTTGGGCTGCGCCGGAATCGCCAAACGCGCGGTCGTGCCGGGACTCGGCGAGTCGAAGTTCAACGAGGCGGCCGCCATCGCGAGCCGCGACGCCGACAAGGCGAAAAGAACCGCCGAGGAGCTCGGCATTCCGGTCGCGTACGACAGCTACGAAGCGCTGCTCGCGGACGATTCGATCGACGTCGTCTACATCCCGCTGCCGAATCACCTGCACAAGGAATGGACGATTCGGGCGGCCGAGGCGGGCAAGCATATTCTGTGCGAGAAGCCGATCGCGCTGACGGCGCGCGAAGCGGCGGAAATGGCGGAGGCGGCGGCGAAGGCGGGCGTCGTGCTGGCGGAAGCGTTCATGTATCGCCATCACCCGCGTTACGACACGATCAAGGAGCTGATCGGCTCCGGGGCGATCGGGGAGATCCGGGGCATTCGCGGCGCCTTTACGTTCAACAACGCCGGGGACAAGGCAAACGTCCGTTACCGCAAAGATTGGGGCGGCGGCTCGATTTACGACGTCGGCTGCTATCCGATCAGCGCCGCCCGGCTGCTGCTCGGCCGGGAGCCGGAAGCGGCGACGGCGCATGCCTTTTTCTCGCCGGAGCATGACGACGTGGACATGATGGCGTCCGGCCTGATCGAGTTTCCCGGCTCGGTCGCGCTTGCGTTCGATTGCGGCATGTGGGCCGCCGGGCGGAATACGCTCGAAGTGCTAGGCACCGAAGGCATCATCGAAGTGCCGTCCGCGTTCGTGACCCGAGCTCCCGGCAGCGGCAACTTCTTTCTGACTTCCCGGGGAGAACGAAAGGAGATCGAGGTTCCGAACGTGAACGCTTACTCGGCCCAGGCGGATCATTTGGCGGGCGTCATCGCGAACGGCGAACCGCAGCTCTTCTCGCCTGACGACGCCGTGCGCAACATGAGGGTGATCGACGCCTGCCTCGCGTCCGCGCGCGAACGGACGCGAGTGCTTTTGGATTAAAAAGGAGGCGCTGGAACGAATGGAGTACTTGACGATTCCGGGACTGGCGAAGCCCGTCTCCCGGCTGATGAAGGGAACCGATTATTTCAAGCACGACAGCTACGAGATCGCGGCCGCCAATATGGACGCGTTTCTGAGCATCGGCGGCAACGCCGTCGACTCCGCGCATATTTATTGCGGCGGCCAAAGCGAGGAAGTTCTCGGACGCTACATGAAGGAGAGGGGAAATCGGGACCAAATCGTCATTCTGACGAAGGGAGCCCACCACGACCGGAACGGGCCGCGCGTGACGCCGGAAGCGATCCGTCACGATCTGAACGTCAGCTTCGAGCGGCTGCAAACCGACTTCATCGACCTGTACGCGCTGCACCGGGACGATCCGAACGTAGAGGTGGGACCGATCGTCGAAGCGCTGAACGAGCCGATCCGGGCGGGGACCGTCGGAGCGATCGGCGTATCCAACTGGACGTGGCGGCGGATATGGGAAGCGAACGAATACGCGGCGGCGAACGGGCTGGCCGGCTTTACGTTCAGCAGCCCGAATTTGAGCCTGGCGAAAGCGAACGAGCCTTTTTGGGCGGGCTGCGTATCCGCCGACGAGGAAACGTGCTCGTGGCACGAGCAAACGCAGCTGCCGCTGTTCTCCTGGTCGTCCCAGGCAAGAGGGTTTTTTACCGGCCGATTCTCGCCGGACGTTCGCGACGATGCCGATATCGTCCGCGTCTTTTACAGCGACGCCAACTGGGAGCGGTTGCGACGCGCCGAACAACTGGCCCGGGAAAAGGGCGCGACGACGATCCAGATCGCCCTCGCCTACGTGCTGAATCAGCCGTTTCCGACGTGCGCCCTGATCGGGGCCCGTTCGCAGGAGGAGCTTCGCTCCTGCGACGAGGGCTCGAAAATCAGGCTGACCCGGGAAGAGCTTGCCTGGCTCGATCTTCGCATGGAGAGCGCGTAAGGAAGACGAACCGGGCCGCGTACCGCGTGCCGAAATCCGGCTCCGTGCCGCAACGGAACCGGCGAAGCGAATACCGATCGACGACGGCAGGCCGTCCCCGCGCGAACAGCGTTCGCCGACGGGACGGCCTGTTTTCGCGTTGCCGCGTATAAAGGAAATTAATAGAAGCATCCTAAATCCGAACGGACTATGGCCGTCGTCTATCGCTAAACGGAGGCGAGCGGCCGGGAAGGGGGATGCCTATGCGACTGAGAAAAAGGCGCGGCAAGGCGCCGGAGCCGTCCGAAACGGAAAATAAGGATGAAGGTTCGCCGGAAGAGCGGCAGGACCGGATCGGCGATCGCTTGGAGGAGACCGTCGGCCGCCTCCAGGATAAGTTCGGGGGAAACGACGACTTTGTTTTGTGCCGGTTTCAGGTGTACGGACGCATTCCCGCCGCCATGTTCTACTATTCGAGCATGGTGGATTCGACGGCCGTCAACGAGGTGATCCTGAAGCCGCTCATGCTCGGTTCGCCCGCGTCGGAACAAGAGGGCGGCGAAAGCGGGAGCCTGCCGCATCGGCTGATCGACGACATTTTGTACCACAGCGGCTGCACGACGGAAGGCCGGTATTCCGCCCTGGTCGGAGCGATCGTGCGCGGGCAGACCGTGATCGTCGTCGAAGGCGAGACGGAAGCGATCGTCGTTCAAACGCGCAGCATTGACAAGCGCAGCATCGACACGCCGGCGACCGAGCAGGTCATTCGCGGCCCGCGCGAAGGCTTCATCGAGATGCTCTCAACGAACATGGCCTTGCTTCGCTACCGGCTGCAGACGCCGGAATTTCACATTCAAACGATGGAAATCGGACGGAAAACGATGTCGAAGGTGGCCGTCTGCTACATAGAAGGCGTCACCAATGCCGAACTGGTGAAGGAAGTGCGGGACCGGGTCTCCCGCATCGACATCGACGCGGTGCTCGACTCGGGTTACCTGGAGCAATTTATCGAGGACAACCACATATCGCCGTTTCCGCAAGTGCAGTACACGGAACGGCCGGACAAGGTCGTGGCCAACCTGCTCGAAGGACGGGTGGCGATTCTCGTCGACGGCTCTCCGCTTGCACTCGTCGTTCCGACCGTATTCAGCCAGTTTTACCAGACCGTCGAGGACTACACCGAACGCTTTCTGCTGATGAGCGCGGTCCGGATGGCCCGGTTCGTGGCGCTGATCTTTTCGCTTGTTTTTCCTTCGCTGTACGTGGCGATCATCTCGTTTAATCCCGAGCTCATCCCGACCGAATTCGCCGTTGCGGTGGCCGGGGGCCGGGCGGGCGTTCCGTTTCCGGCCGTGATCGAGGTGCTGGTGATCGAAATTGCGATGGAAGTGCTGCGGGAGGCGACGATCCGGCTGCCGCAGCAGGTCGGGGGCGCCCTGTCCATCGTCGGCGTGCTCGTCGTCGGCCAGGCGGCGGTCGCGGCCGGCTTCGTCAGCCCCATTACCGTCGTCATCATCGCCTTGACGACGATCGGCTCGTTCGCAACTCCCGCGTTCAACGTCGCGTTGGCGCTGCGGCTGCTCCGGTTCCCGCTGATCATTATGGCCGGCATTTTCGGCCTGTACGGCGTCATGATCGGGCTCATCCTGATCGCCAACCATCTGCTGTCGCTCAAATCGTTCGGCGTCCCGTACCTGAGCCCGCTCGTTCCCTCCGATTCCAGCGGCCTGAAGGATTTGCTTGTGCGCGGACCGCTGTGGTGGATGCAGAAGCGGCCGGCTTTCCTGAGGCCGAAAGAGACCGACCGGGTCCGTCCCGGCTTGGGGAAGCGGATTATGGCCGGCACGGATAACGTGCTGGACCCCGCCCGACAAGAAAAAAAGGAGCGGTAACGCATGAACAACGATCGGATTCGCGAGATTACGGCGATTCAAACCTCCGCCATCCTGATCAGCACCATCATTGGCGTCGGCGTTCTCGCCCTGCCGCTGTTCGCCGTTCAATCGGCCAATTCCGGCGGCCCGCTCGTCACGCTGCTCGCCGTCCTCTTCGCGTTTGCCGGGTTGGCGCTGGTGGCGGTGCTCGGCATGCGGTTTCCCCGCCAAACGATGCTTCAATACAGCGAGATCATTATCGGGAAATGGCTTTCCCGAATTTGCAACTTCAGCATCGTCGTTTTTTTTGCGATCTTGACCTCGCTGGCGGCCCGGGAGTTCGGGGAAGTGGTCATTACGGCAGTATTGCAGAAGACGCCTGTCGAAGTCACGGTCATCGTCATGCTGCTGCTTGCCGCCTTTTCTACGCGCAACGACGTTTTGACGTTCGCGTATATCCATCATTTTTACTTTCCGCTGCTGATCTTCCCGGCCGTGCTGATCGTCGCGCTGTCCTTGAAGAACGCGGAACCGCTCAACTTGCAGCCCATCTGGGGGAACGGACGGACGAACATGCTGGAGGGGACGCTCAACATTGCGGCCCTGTTTCAGGGATCCTTCGTGCTCATTACGGTCATGCCCCATATGAAGCGGCCCGAACGGGCGCTAACGGCGACCTTCTGGGGCATGCTGATCGCCGGGGGATTGTGCGTCGCGATCGCCGTGGCCGCGGTCGGCGTGTTCGGCTCCGAGGAAACGCTGAAGCTGCTCTGGCCGACGCTCGAGCTGGCCAAGGCGACCTCGCTCCCGGCCAACGTGCTGGAGCGGCTGGACGCGGCGTTTTTGGCCGTTTGGGTGACGGCCGTGTTTACGACGCTTTTTTCCACCTATTATTTGACGATCGACAAGGCCAGAAGGCTTTTCGGGATGAAAGAGCATAAAACGCTGTCGCTTTTTCTGCTGCCCGTCGTTTTTTTCATGGCGATGCTGCCGCAAAACATTTTGGAAATGTATGAGATCATCAAGAGCATCGGACGAATCGGCCTGATCGTGACGATCGGCTATCCGGCCATGCTGCTGTTGATCGCGATAATCCGGAATAAAAGAGGGGATCGCTCCAGTGAGCAAAAGACGGTCGAGAACGATTAGCTTGCTGCTGGGATGGGTTGCGCTATCGATCGTTCTCGCGGGCTGCTGGGACCGGCTCGAACTGGAAGAGCGCGCGGTCGTCCTGGGAGTCGCCATCGACACGGCCGACCCGGAGGCCGAGGAAGAAGAAAGTCCGATCACCCACCTCTCCGGCCGGTTTCCGGTACCGGACGAACGGATGATCCGCCTCACCGTGCAAATCGCCATTCCCGGCAAAATTCCGCTCGGACCCGGCGAAGGCGGCGGGGGCGGCAAGGGAGAATCGGGGCAAACGGTGTGGGTCATCGCCGTTACGGGCCATACGATCGACGATGCGCTCGTGAATTTGCAGCAGCAGGTGTCCGGGCGCCTGTTTTACGGCCATCTTCGCGTCATCGTCGTGTCCGAGGCCGTCGCGCGGGAGGGAATGGAAAATCTCAACGATTATCTTCGCCGCAACTCCGAGGTGCGGAGAATGGCCTGGATGATGGTCTCCCAGGGCAAGGCGGAGGATTTGATGAAGGCGACCCCGCAGCTCGAGCGGGTTCCGACTCTGTACTTGATTTCGACGATGGACAGCGCGGTCCGGATGGGGAAGCTGCCGGAAAACTACATCGGCATGTTTTGGAGCAATCTGTCGAAGCTGGGTCAGGAGGCTTTTTTGCCTTATGTAAGGATGAGGAAGGAACAAAACATCGAAATCAACGGTCTGGCGTATTTCAAGGGCGAAAAGATGATCGGCAAGACCAAGCCG
Source organism: Cohnella massiliensis (assembly GCF_900169535.1). Taxonomy (NCBI): domain Bacteria; kingdom Bacillati; phylum Bacillota; class Bacilli; order Caryophanales; family Paenibacillaceae; genus Cohnella; species Cohnella massiliensis. The sequence goes on along the minus strand of NZ_LT821259.1, from coordinate 3,069,845 downwards.
CTGGAAATCGGCACCTATATGGCGATCAAGGGCTTGAATCCGGCCGGCTACCGGGGGTTCGTCCGGCTGGAGCGGCCGCCGGGGATGGTGACGATTTTCGCCACTTCCCGCAGGGCGGCGATGCAGGTCCGAATCGTCGACAACGAACCGAAGTTCACCGTCCGCATGTTTACCGAGATTAACCTGGAGGAAAAGCTGAACAGCGACTTCGACGTCAACTCCTCGGACGTGCTCGAGGAGATCCAGAGAGAGAACCGGAAGCAGCTCGCCAAAGCCGCAAAGGCGTTGATCGAGCAGACGCAGCGGAACGGCTCGGACATTTTCGGCTTCGGCGAATATTTGCGCGCCAAGAAGCCGCGATACTGGGACCGGGAGGTCAAGACGCCCGAGCGCTGGCAGAACATGTACAAAAACGTGTCGATCGAGGTCGATGTGGATTCCCGGGTGCGGAGAATCGGCATGAAGGCGAATTGACGGGGGAACGGTCGGAAAAAGGAGGAACGAACATGCTGGGCGGCGGCTACATGAGCTCGATCGGGTATATGATCGGGTTAAGCATTTTGACCGGAGCGCTTATTTTGCTGATGGACGTCAGGACGTTCCGTAACGAAAAGCGGGAGAAGGAAAAGAAGACCGCCTCGGTTTTAGGCTGGTTCAACGTTACGCTCGGCTGCCTGCTGTATATCGCCAATTCGGTGTTCAAGATGTGGTGAAGGCCGTCCGGCCCGATGCGGGAAGACGGGAAAAGGACTGCTTGTCCGTTATGGTGGGGTAACGGGCGAGCAGTCCTTTTCAAATCTATATATAAGAAAAAGGGGTGTAAAGACATCCTATCCGCGAAGGCTGAACCGCAACTGAAGGCAAGCTTAATTTTTCATTAAAAATCGCATGGCGGTGCAAACTGAGAAAATTTTAACCCGGCCGGATGGCATTCGGTAATCTATGGTAGACTTGAGGAGAAAAAGCGCTCAAAGGAGTCGGTTTTATCATGGCACTCATCACTTGCCGTTTTTATTCGGACGTATTGCAGCTGAGCACTTCGATGACCGTCCTGCTGCCGCAGGAGACGACGACCCAAATCGGCTTGAAGGGCAGAAGCGGAAGCGGCGCGCATCCGACGCTGTACCTGCTGCACGGCTTGTCGGACGACGATTCGATCTGGCTCCGCCGCACGTCGATCGAACGCTATGTATCGGGGCTCGGACTCGCCGTCGTCATGCCCCAGGTGCATCGCAGCTTTTACGCGGACATGGCGTACGGCGGCCGGTACTGGACGTTCGTCAGCGAAGAGCTTCCGAGGATTGCGCGCTCGTTTTTTCCGTTGTCGGAAGCCCGGGAGGACAATTTCGTCGCGGGCTTGTCGATGGGCGGATACGGCGCGTTCAAGCTGGCGCTGCGCCACCCCGACCGTTTCGCGGCGGCGGCCAGCCTGTCGGGCGCGTTGAACGTTGCCGGCGGACTTCGCGAGCGGTTTCCGGAAGACTACGAACGGATATTCGGCGGACGGGAGGTCGCCGGATCGGACGACGATCTGCTGGAGCTGCTTGCGCGGCGGTCCGGCGAAGCCGGCGCGAAGCCGATGCTTTACCAGTGCTGCGGCACCGAGGATTTTCTTTACGACGACAACCGGAGGTTTGCGGACGCGGTCCGGGGGACGGGATTCGATCATACGTACGAAGAAGGACCGGGCGGGCACACGTGGGATTACTGGGACGCCCAAATCCGGCGCGTGCTTGCGTGGCTGCCGCTGAGAGACCGGTAAGCCGGACAAGCGCCGAAAATCTTTAGCCGATTTTAACGTTGCTTTTAGGCGACGTTAAGGTGCGGGTGCGAATATACTAGCATACTCTCCCTTTACTTATATAGATCGAATTCGGCCCGCGGCGACGCGGGCGCTTTTTTTTGTCGGCCGTTTTGCCGGGCGGGCCCGCTCGCGGGTTGAACCTGCATAAGATAGGTTAAAATGGTGATACAATGAAGCGGATGGAGGGACGACGATGAACAGTCGGATCGAAAAAGACAGTTTGGGCGAAATCAGGGTGCCGGCGGACAAGTTGTGGGCGGCGCAAACCCAGCGCAGCTTCGAAAATTTCAAAATCGGCACGGAGAAGATGCCGCTGCCCCTGATCCGGGCGTTCGCGATTTTGAAAAAAAGCGCGGCTATCGTGAACCGGCAACTGGGGGGACTCGACGGGGACAAGGCGGACGCGATCTCGGCGGCGGCCGACGAAGTGATGACCGGCGTCTGGGACGATCATTTTCCGCTCGTCGTTTGGCAAACGGGAAGCGGAACCCAAACGAATATGAACGTGAACGAAGTGATCGCAAACCGCGCGAATCAAATATTGCAGGGCAAAGGGATCGAGAAGCGCGTTCATCCGAACGACGACGTCAACCGTTCCCAAAGCTCGAACGACACGTTCCCGACGGCGATGCACATCGCGGCTTATGCGGCCGTTGTCGACGAAGTGCTTCCGGCGGCCGAACGGCTTCGGGCGACGCTCGCGGACAAGAGCGCGTCGTTTGCCGACGTGATCAAAATCGGCCGCACGCACCTGCAGGACGCGACGCCGATTACGCTCGGCCAGGAAATCAGCGGCTGGGTGCGCATGCTGGAGAAATCCGGGAACATGGTTCGCCAAAGCGCCGAATCGCTGCGGGAGCTGGCGCTTGGCGGAACCGCCGTCGGCACGGGGCTTAACGCGCATCCGAAATTCGGCGCGGCGGTTGCCGACGAAATCGCGAAATGGACGGGCAAGCCGTTCGCGACCGCGGAGAACAAGTTCCACGCGCTGACCAGCCACGACGAGCTCGTATTCGCGCACGGAGCGCTCAAGGCGCTTGCGGCGGACTTGATGAAAATCGCCAACGACGTGCGCTGGCTGGCGAGCGGCCCGCGCAGCGGCCTCGGCGAGCTGACGATTCCGGCCAACGAGCCGGGAAGCTCGATCATGCCGGGCAAGGTGAACCCGACCCAAAGCGAGGCGCTGACGATGGTCGCCTGCCAGGTGATGGGCAACGACGCGGCGATCGGCTTCGCGGCCAGCCAGGGCAACTTCGAGCTTAATGTGTTCAAGCCGGTCATCATCTACAATTTCCTGCAATCGGCCAGGCTGCTTGCCGATGCGGTCCGCTCGTTCGACGAACGCTGCGCGGCCGGCATCGAGCCGAACGTACCGGCGATCCGGGAGCACCTGAACCGGTCGCTTATGCTCGTAACCGCGCTTAACCCGCACATCGGCTACGACAATGCCGCCGCCGTCGCGAAGCTTGCGCATAAGGAAGGCATTTCGCTGAAGGAAGCGGCGCTGAGGAGCGGCCTGCTGACCGAGGAGCAATTCGACCGCATCGTCCGGCCCGAGCGGATGATCGCGCCGGAGGCGGACGGATAGGAAGCGAAGCCGCGTCAACCGGATCGCCGGCGAGTCGGTTATTGACGGACGGCTCGTGCGCGGAGAGCCCCGGAAACAGGTTGAGACTCAGGTCTCCGCCGGTTTCCGTGCCGCTCTCCGCTTTTTTTTCGCCGATTTTGGCGGCTGACCCGGAAACCGCAAAAAAAACCGCGCTTTTTCCTGCAAAAAACATCGCTCGGGCACCGAATCGCCCGTGTTATACTAGGCGAAAAAGGGAGGCGAGCCTGTGGCTGGATGGCCGTCGCTCGGGCGCAGCGTATTCGTCAAATTTTCCGCGGCGTTTATCGTCGTCGGGCTGATTCCGTTGTTTGCGCTCAGCTATTTTTCGCTGCGGACGTTTTCCGGTCATGTGGAACGGAATACGGTGAACAACCTCGAACAGATGGTTTTATATATGAGCTATAATTTGAACAACGTGTTCTCCGATTACGACGATATCTCACAGCTGATGTACTTCAAAGGCTCCTCGGTCATTACGAATCAGAGCGCCGGCGTCAACGAGCAGGAGCGGATCAATCAAATTCCGATCGACGATTTTTTGAGCACGATCCTGTTCGGCGACCCGTATATCCGCAACGTTTTTTTCGTGCGATCGCTGGACGGCAAGCTTTATACCCAGACGAAAGACAACAAGGCGCTCCTTCCGGATCGGCTGCCGCTCGAGAAATGGCGCGAGCCGCTGCGCGAGCGTCCCCGGCACCTTGCGATCATCCCGACCCACGAAGAGGACTATTACGTCGGGTCCGAAGCCAAAGTCATGACGATCGGCCGGAACCTGATCGATACGTCCGGGAGGATTCAAAGCGAACCCGACGTCATCGGAACGTTGTATTTCGACGTCGATCTGGCCGTCATGGACGATTTGTTCCTCGAGCTGAACCTGAACAAAAAAGACGAGCTTTACGTAAGGGACGGCGGCGGCGGCACTTTCTTCGCGAACCGGGAGCCGGACGCGGTCAAAGCGAAAGCGGCGGGGGCAAGCCCGTCCGACAAGCTGACGTTCCGGCAGGAAATTCCTTATCTCGGCGGAGAGGTCGTCATCCGCCTCGACAAGGCCGAGCTTTACGAGCAGCTCTCGACGACGCGGACGACGGTCATCGTCGCCATCGTCATATGCTCGCTTGCGCTCGCCGTGACGGGCGCCTGGTTCTCGCGGCGCTTCTCGGCACCGATCCGCAGCGTCATCCGGCAAATGGTGAAGGTCGAGTCGGGCAATTTCGACGTTCAGGCCGTCAAGGGAGGCAGGGACGAAATCGGCCGGCTCGCGCACGGCTTCAACCGGATGGTGGAACGGCTGAAGGCGTACATCGACGAGGCGTACGTCGCGCAAATCAAGCAAAAGCAGACGGAATTGAACGCGCTGAAAAGCCAGATCCGGCCGCATTATTTGTACAACACGCTCGAGGTGATCCGGATGAACGCCGTTCACAGCGAGGCCGGGGAAGTCGGGGATATGATTTTGTCGTTGTCCAATCAGTTGAAATACGTCATCGACTACGGCGAGGAGCTCGTGACCATCGAGCGGGAGCTTGAGCATCTGACGGATTATTTCTATATTATTCGGGTTCGGTTCGAAAACCGGATCGAGCTTCGCTGCGAGCTGAGCGGGGAAGTGAACCCGGCCTGGCTCATGCCGAAGCTGTCGCTGCAGCCGCTCGTCGAAAACGCCGTGCAGCACGGCATCCGCCCGAAGGGCGGCAAAGGCTCGGTTCTGGTCAGCTTCGAAAGGGAAGGCGAAGCCGTGGCGGTTACGGTGTTCGACGACGGCGTCGGAATGGAGCCGGGCGAACTGAGCCTGCTGGAGAACAAGCTGAGCGATCCGCAAGCGCCGGCAAGCGGCATCGGGCTGAAAAACGTTCACGAACGATTGAAAACGCTTTATGGGCCGTCCTGCGGACTTGCCGTCGGCAGCCGAAAGCATGTCGGCACATCGGTCAAGTTCATCATTCCGGTTCGGGAAGGAGGAATCGCGCATGGCGATACGGGTCGTATTGGCCGATGACGAGCCCCTGATCGTGAAAGGACTGCGCAAGCTGATTCCATGGGAGACGTTCGGCATGGAAATCGCGGGGCACGCCTTCGACGGCCGCGAGCTGCTGCGGCGCATCGAAGAAGAAAACCCGGAGCTTGTCGTCAGCGACATCTGCATGCCGCATTTGTCGGGAATCGATATGATCAAAGAGCTGAAAAACAGGGGATCGTCCGCAAAAATCATTTTTATAAGCGCCTATCAGGAGTTTGCCTACGCGAGGGACGCCGTCGCGTTCGGCGCCGTGGACTACATCGTCAAGCCGGTCGTCCGCGAGCAATTGGAGAAAGCCGTCGCGAAGGCGGCCGACCTGATTCTGGCGGAAAACGAGGAAGTCCGCCTTAAGGACAAGCTCCGGCTGCTGGAAAGCAAAACGGAAAGCGAGCGGATGCGGGAATGGCTGGAACAACTGGCGGACGGGCTGTTGTCCCCGGAGACGGAGGCTTTTCGGGCGCTGCTTGCGAAGATGGAGGGTCCCCTTTATACGATTGCCGTCGTCGAGCCGGACGAAGCGGCCGGAACGTCGGACCGCTGGCCGGCGCAGGAGCGCAAGCTGATCGAATTCGCGGTGGAAAACGTGCTGAACGAGCTCGTTCGGGACGCCGGGCGCGGACAAGTATTCCGGAGGGGCAGCCGCCACGTCGTCGTCGCGACGCACCGTCGGCAAGACGAAGCGATTGCGCTCATGGACGACATCCGCGAAAAGATCAACCTCTATTTAAAGCTTTCCGTCTCCATCGGAGTCGGCCTGCCCGTCGGGGATGCCGGACGCCTGGCCGATTCGCGGAATCAGGCCGAACAGGCGCTGAAAACGAGCTATTTCGAGGGCAAAAACAAGGTTCTCGTCTACCGCGAAATCGCGTCCGGCGGCGCAGCGGAAAGCGAGCTGTTCGCCGTGCAGCAGGACATCGTCCGCCGGATCGGCGCGGGCGACTGGGCGCAAGCGAAGCAAACGCTCGAACGGCTGCTCGAGCTTATTCGCGCCGCGGCGGAAGGCAATCCGGAGCTTGCCGTTTCGACCGCATTTTCTTCCGTGCTGTTTATCGTGCAGGAACTGAAAAAACACGGCGTTTCGCTTGACGGGGAAAGCTTCGACATGCAAGGCCTGCAAAGCCGGCTTGGGGGTTACCCGACGTTCGGGGCGCTGTCCCAGGGCGTGCGCGAGCGGATCGAAACGCTGATCAGGCGCATCGAAGCCCGGCCCGGAAACCGGGAAAAACCGCTGATGGCGCGGATCAAGGCGTATATCGAAGAGCATTACGCCGAAGAACTCACCCTGGAATCCGTCGCCGCCATCGCCTTCATGAATCCTTATTATTTCAGCAGCTTTTTCAAAAAGCACACGAACCGGAATTTCAAGGCGTACGTGACCGAAATCCGGATGAATCGCGCCGCCTGGCTGCTGGCGCAGACGGATCTGATGGTGTACGAAATCGCGGAGAGGGTCGGCTATCAAAACGCCCGGCATTTCAGCGACACGTTCAAAAAAACGTACGGCAAGCTCCCGAACGAATACAAGCAATCGCTAAAAAAGTAGCCGCGAATTTGTTAAAACTGCCGCACACGGCGCTTAAAAAACGTCATTGGTCGGCTGGCGGGGCGATGATACGATGGTAACCAAGGAAGCGCTTTACGCGATGATGCGCACATCGCGGGCGCTATCCGTTACCGGAATGCGAATACAAAGGGAGGCTTGCTGCTTCATGGCAAAAAAATCGGTTTTTCAAATGGTTGCCCTTTTGCTGGCCCTGTCGCTCGCGCTCGCCGCGTGCGGAGGCGGCAACAATAACGGTTCCGCAAGCTCCGGGTCTTCCGGCTCGCCGTCCGCGGGCTCCGGAGGAAGCGAATCCCCGTCAAACCCGAATAAAGAAGTCGAATTCACGATCGGGTACGCGACCGGAGACCCGGCGACCAAGCAGGCGATCGCCGATTCGATCAAGGCGTTTACCGAAGCGAACCCTCATATCAACATCGTCGACGTCAGCGAAGGCACGACGTCCTCCTATCTGGATTGGCTGAAAACGAAGGACGCGGTCGGCGAGTTCCCCGATCTGGTCGAAATGCGCGATACGCAGCTGTTCGCCGACGCGGGCAAAATCGTCGAGCTCCCGCAGGACCTGGTCGATCTGTTCGAGACGGTTCCCGAAGTGGACGGCAAAAAGTACAACGCGCCGCTTACGCTGACCGCCCCGCAAGGCATCATTTACAGCAAAAAAGCGTACGCAGACGCGGGCGTGACCGAGCTTCCGAAGACGTACGGCGAATTTTTGGACATCCAGGAGAAATTGAAAGCGACCGGCATGACGCCGATCGTCGTCGGCGGCAAAGATATATTCCATATGGGCTTTTGGCTCAACAAATTTCTCATCGACGAAGTGTACGTCCACGATCCGGACTGGAACTCCAAACGCACCGCCAAGCAGGTCAGCTTCACCGACGAAGGTCCGGTCAAGGCGATGACCGACTATAAGGAGCTGTTCCGGGAGTACGTGGACAAAGGGTTCCTGAGCACGGCGGACAACCAGACGGCTTCGATTCTGGTCTCCGGCAAGGCGGCTCAGCTGTTCTCCGGCCCGTGGATGTTCACGCAGATCGCGGAAGCCGATCCAAGCTTCGAATTCGGCTTCTATGCGCTGCCGGACGAGGAGGGCAAAGTGAACGTGCTCGGCCTGCCGACGCCGGCCGGCTGGTCGCTTTCGGCCGAGGCGGCCAAGGATGCCGACAAGCTCGAAGCGATGAAGGCGTTCGTCAGGTTCTTTTTCAGCCCCGAACAATATGCCGCTTATTTGAAAACAGCCAACGGCATTCCGTCCACGAAGGAAAAGGTCACCTACGAATCGACGCCGCAAATGCAAACCGTGCTTGAACTGATGGCGGATCCGAACGTGACGAAATCGCTCGCGATCAACAACTGGTGGGGCGAAAACCTCATCCCGCCGCAATTCCGCAACTGGTACTACAAACTGATGCAGGAGCTCGTGCTGGAAGACGGCGACGTCGTCGAATATATGAAGAAGGCCGACGCCGAATACGACGCGCAAGTGCAAGCGAACCAGCAATAACGATCGTTCAAGCAGCCTCCGGAGCGCTCTCCGCCCGCAGCGGGCGAGGGCGCTTTCGCATGACGGGAAGGAGTGAGAGAAGTGGCCAAGACGACCGCGGCACCGAAAAAAAAGAGAAAATGGCCGATTTTCGCGATTTTGTTTATTTTGCCCTCGTTCGTGCTCTATACGGCGTTCGTCATCGTTCCTACTGTAAGCAGCATGTATTTGAGCTTTACCTCATGGGACGGGGTCAGCCCCGATATCCGGTTTATCGGATTAAGCAACTTTCAGGAGATGCTCCGCAGCGAACGGGTTCACAACGCTCTCCGCAACACGCTGATTTTGTCGGTCGTGCTCGTTCTGCTCGAGAACGTCGCGGCGCTCGCGCTGGCGATGCTGGTCGATCAGGTGCGCTGGATGCGCAATCTGTTCCGCAGCGTGTTCTATTTTCCGGTGCTGCTTAGCGGCGTCGTGATGGGCTTCATCTGGACGATCATTCTGAACTATAATTTCGGAGTATTCAATCAACTTCTCGACATGCTCGGTTTGGCCGCGGCCAAGGCCGATTGGCTCGGCGACCCGGATTTCGCCATGCTCTCGATCATTCTGTCAACCGTTTGGAAATCGGCAGGCTACTATATGATCATTTATCTCGCCGGACTTCAGGGCATTCCGCAGGAGCTGTCCGAGGCCGCCTCGATCGACGGAGCGGGCCGCATGCAGCAATTCCGGCACATTACGTTTCCTCTGCTCGCGGGCTCGGTAACGGTTTGCATGGTATTGTCCATGATCAACTCGCTGAAAATATTCGATCAAATCGCCGTCATGACCGACGGGGGGCCGGGCTTCGCGACCGAAACGCTGACCTATATCATTTACAAGGTCGGATTCGGAGAGCTTCGGCAGGGCTTCGGAACGGCGCTGGCCCAAGTGCTGTTTATCATCATTTTGATCGTGACCGTCGTGCAAATCCGGCTGCTGCGCAAGAGAGAGGTGCAAATGTAGCGTGAATAAAGCGACCGTAAACGATATCGTCATATTTATCGCGACGCTCCTGCTGGCGATCGTCTTCTTTTTCCCGATTTTCTTCAATCTGATGTCGGCGTTCAAAAGCAATGCGGAAATCATGCGGGACGCGATCGCGTTTCCGGAAGGCTTTTATTTGGACAGCTTCAATTATTTGCTGACGGAAACCGATTATCCGGCCGCGATCGTCAACAGCCTCATCCTGACCGCCGTTTCGATCGCGCTGATGATCGTCTTCATCCCGATGGCCGCATACGCGATCGAACGGACGAACGCCAAGTGGACGAACTTCATCTTTCTATTTTTCCTGTCGGGGATGATGGTCCCGTTCCAGTCGTACATGATTCCGTTGTTCAAAGAGATGAAAATGCTCGGGCTGTACGGCACGCTGGCCGCGCCGATTTTGATTTACGTTTCCGGCGCGGTCGGGTTCGGCTGTTTGCTGTACACGAGCTTTCTGAAAGGCATTCCCCGGGAAATCGAGGAATCGGCGGCGATGGACGGCTGCTCCCGGTTCGTAACCTTTTGGCGGATCGTGTTCCCGCTGCTCGGGCCGTGCACGGCGAGCCTGGTCGTCCTGAACGGGCTGGGCATCTGGAATGACTTTCTGATGCCGATGCTGGTGCTTCCGTCCGGCAAGCCGAAAACGATGATCGTCGAAATTTTCTACTATGTCGGCGAGTTTTCCTCGCGTTGGGACATGATTTTCGCCGGAACGGCGATGTCGATCGTACCGGTGCTCATCGTTTTCCTGCTGCTGCAAAAATATTTCGTCAAAGGCATTTCAACGGGCGCGATCAAAGGGTAGAAGGGAACGCAGATGAAGGAATATAGCCGCCGGGGGCATCTCGGCGGCTTTTAATGTTAGGTCTTAGGAATTAATTTTTTCGCATGCGGCTGTCGTGGGGAAGGGCTTTCACAAAGCTTGACTTCGCTTTTGGCTGGTATTTCGCTCCCAGACTTCCGCAGCTTTCCGTTATTGCAATCGCTAGAAAGACCCAAACTTATTTATTAAATCTTAAAGTTTCAAATGTTTACCTGGACGGGCGATTTCGTGTATTGTTTTCGAGGGAACGTTTTTGTTTGGAATATAATTCCATATAAAGTTTCTCGACACACACAGTCTGGAAGGGGTAAACATCATGGAGTGGAAGAAAAACGCAAAGAGCTTGCTGAAATGGTCGATTCCGCTAAGTTTGGCCGTCGTGTTGGCCGCATGCGGAGGCAATGACAATAACGGGGGGAGCTCGCCTTCGGCCAGCGCCAGCGCGAGCGCAAGCGCAAGTCCGAGCGCAAGTCCGTCGGCCAGCCCGAGCGCAAGCCCGTCCGAAAGCGCCAGCGCCAGCCCGAGCGAAGAAGCGAGCGCTTCTCCGTCCGCGGAAGCGGCAGCCGGCTTCAAAACGTACGAGGACGCGGAAAGCGGCATGAGCATTCAATATCCGGAAGACTGGACGGAAACCCAAGTGGCGGGTGCTCTCATCGCCTTCTTGTCGCCGCTCGGCGAGAACGACGCGTTTGCCGAAAACATCAATCTGATCGCGCAGGATTTGGGCGGCCAGGAAGTGACGATGGACCAGTATGCCGAGCTTACGATCGCCCAATTGGAGACGGTCATTACCGACTTCAACCTCTTGGAGCAAGAGACCGCCGAACTGAACGGCGTTCCGGCGACGATGATTTCGTACACGGGCACGCAAGGCGAGCTGGATCTTGCCTGGACCCAAGTGTTTGCCATCAAGGACGGCATCGTTTACGTGTATTCGTACACCGGGCAGCCGGCGACCGAAGAAGAGTTTGCGCCGATCGTGGAGCAAACCGTCGCGAGCTGGAAGTTCTGATTCGCGATACTCCGCAACGGGAAGCAAAAGAGGCTGTCCCATAAGTAACCTCTGGAACACCTTTAGCAGCAAAATAGGATGGCACTCGGAATAAACGAAGGAGCTAAGCGGCCTGTTGTCGCTTAGCTCCTTCGTTTTTTGCGTCCACCGCTGCTTTCTTGAGCAGATTGTGGGCAAGCGAAAGCCACCCGACCTCCAGACTTACTTTGGGTAAGCCTCGAAGCAGGAACCGTTTAAAGCCTCGGTTGTTCTTCATATCGCCAAACACAGGTTCCGGCTCGATCATGCGCCTTACGGCCAGGGCATACCCTTCTTCACTGCGGAGCTTTTCCCTGGCCTGGTTCTTTAGCCGCCAATACTTCATGCTCACTTTGATCTCGCGATCACCTTGGGCTTTTGTACACTGCGGCTTTAGCGGACAGTCCTCACAGCCGGCACTTCGGTAATGTCGATATTCGATTTCATACCCACTTTCCGTTTTCTCCTGGCTCACTCGGCGGAAATGGAGCGTTTGTCCGGCCGCACATGTCCATGTATCTTGTTCGCTGTTATAGGTCCAGTTGTCGATCTTGCTGATGTCCTTTTGCCATGCCTTGCTCTTTTCACGGTGATACGTGCTGTACTTCACAATGGCTTCGACTTCATTTTGCTCCAAGTAGTCGTAATTTTCTTCACCGCCATAGCCCGCATCGGCGATAACGGTGTTTGGCAGCTTGCCGAGCTGCGATTTTATCTTCTCCAGATGCGGGATGAGACAGCGCGTATCGGTCGGCCGCTGGTGCAGACTGTAACCGACAATGAATTGATTTTCAGTGCCGATCTGAACATTGTAGCCTGGCTTCAGTTGGCCGTTTCGCATGTGGTCTTCTTTCATCCGCATAAACGTGGCGTCAGGGTCTGTTTTGCTGTAGCTGTTTCTCGTGCCTAAAATCGCTTCCTGCGCCTCATACTTTTGAAGGCGAGGAAGCAAGTCCTTGCGGAGCGTGCGCACTGCCTTCTTCAGCGGCTTGTCCTTTGGTTTCTCCTGCAGACGCTCCTCCAATTGTTTGACGGCTTGCTCCAGCTTTTCACCGGTGATGGAAGAGGACTCGCCCAGCTCGGGAAGATCCTTGCCGTCGTGCGTTCCTTCTTCTTGCTTCTCAGCTTCCTCTATGGCGGCAAATAAGGTCTGCACTTTCTCTTGAAGCTTGGCTTTATGCCTCACGACCGCTTTTCCCCAAACAAAGGTGTACCGGTTGGCATTCGCTTCGATCTTCGTGCCGTCCACAAAGTAATGCTCGAGCTGCACGTAGTTCTCCTCAGCCAGAAACTGAAGAACGGCGGTAAACACCGTCTCCAGAACCGTTTTCATCCGCTCCGAACGAAACCGGTTGATGGTGCGAAAGTCCGGCCGTTGTCTGCCTGCGATCCACATGAACATGATGTTTTCGCGGACAGCTTTGGCGATTTGACGCGAGGAGTAAATGCGCTGCGTGTAGGCGTATATGATGACTTTGGTGAGCATTTTAGGATGGTAGCTGTCTCGTCCGCCTCCAGGGTAAGCCGCGTCGAAGATGGCGTCGTCGAGACGATTGACGGCGGCGTTGACCACGCGAACGAGGTGATTGGCGGGAATGTCCTCTTCTAAATCCATTGGTAAACAGAGTTGATCCATGGTATATTGAATGTACAAAGAAACCGTCTCCTTTGGTTTATGGTTGGGTGGTACCTCCATTTTACCAGAGAGTGGTTTCTTTTTGTTTGACGATTATAAAAAAGAGGGTCGCCCCTCAGTCATTTAGGATGACTTCTGGGACACCCTCTTTCGATATAGGCAAGCTTTTGTTGGATTTTACCGCAAGTTTGTTGGCGATCCGCAAAATGGAGGTTCGGAAATCGCTCTTCTCGCGATGCTGCGAGGAATCCTCCGGAGGCGCCGCTTCAGGACGAGCCATGTGCAATCCCGATTCGTTTCCTGTATCATTAGAAACGATAGGCGGAACTTTATTCCAGCGATAGCCAATGCCAAAAGGAGGAAGCGGAGATGGAACTGATTTATCACGGACATTCCTGTCTGCAAATCGTAACGGAAGGGAAATCGATCGTCATCGATCCTTTCCTGCGGGGCAACGAACTTGCCGTGACGAAGCCGGAGGATATAAAAGCCGACTACGTGCTCCTTACCCACGCCCATACCGATCATATTCTCGACGCCGAACCGATTGCCAAGACGAACGGCGCTCCCGTCGTCGCCGCGGTCGAGCTTGCCGATTACATGTCGGGCAAAGGGCTGAAGACGATCGGCATGAACATAGGCGGGACGATCGATCTCGGCTTCGCCAAGGCGACGATGGTGCAAGCCGTTCACAGCTCCGGCATTCAACTGGAGGGCGACAAAGCGATTTACGGCGGCTTGGCCGCGGGCTATATGATTCGCGCCGAAGGGTTGACGATTTTACATACGGGCGACACGGCGCTGTTCGGCGACATGCAGCTCATCGGCAAGCGCCACAAGCCGGACGCCGTCTTTTTGCCGATCGGGGACCACTTTACGATGGGACCGGACGACGCGCTGCAAGCGGCCGAGTGGTTCGGAGCAAGCTGGACGGTTCCCGTCCATTACAATACGTTCGCTCCGATCCGGCAGGATGCCGAGGCGTTCGTCAAGCGGCTCGGGGAAATCGGGCTCAAAGGCAAGGTGCTCGCCCCGGGCGAAAGCTTCGTGCTGCCGGCGTAACCCTAAATGAAGCAGCGCCCCGGAACCGGGCAAGGTTCGGGGGCTTTTTTTGCAAAATAAACCCGACTAATTAGCCCTGAATAATTGACGGATATTCGTTCATTATAATTTTTGTTAATCATCACTGAGTATCATCGAATTGGAAGGATAGAAAGGGGGGGCGATGTGTCCCTGGAAAAAAGTCCGTATCAATTGGAATACGAGTTTCTCTCCTATTTGGCCAAGGCGGGAGGACCGGTCGGAGCGACGACGCTCGTGCTCGTTCTGGGCAAAACGTTTTCGCTGAGCCATGCCGCGGCGGACGCGATGACCGGCCATATCGACCAATCGATTCAAGACGTTTACCGGTACTACCTCAGTCAACGAGAGGAAACTGCGGATAACGGCGCCGACCGATAAAACCGGCACGCTCGGCGCCAGCGGGACGACCGGGGGCCGCATTTGACGTTCGCAACCCGTTTGTTTTATGCTTCGAGTAGCGCGGGCCCGGCACTGCGTCCGGGGGATGACCGGACGGCCGGCGTCCGGGCGGCAGCAAGGGTTGCAAAGGAGCATCGGCATGGAAAAAGTTCGCTTTGGCGTTATCGGAACAAACTGGATTACGGAAGCTTTCATTCAAGCGGCGAAAGAAACGCCCGATTTCGAATTGACCGCCGTGTACTCGCGAACGACGGAACGGGCCCGGGAATTCGCGGACAAGCACGGGGCCGCGGGCGCGTACGACGATATCGGGGGGATGGCGGCCGGCGGGGAAATCGATGCGGTTTACATCGCAAGCCCGAATTTTCTGCACGCGGAGCACGCGATTGCCTGCATGCGTCACGGCGTTCACGTGCTGTGCGAGAAGCCGCTGGCTTCGAACGCGGCGGAAGCGAGGGCGATGATCGAAGCGTCGGAGCGGCACGGGGTCGTTCTGATGGAGGCGATCAAGCCGGTTTTCTTGCCGAATTTCGCGGTCATTCGCGACAGTCTGGGCAAAATCGGCAACGTTCGGCGGTATTTCGCGAGCTTCTGTCAATACTCTTCGCGCTACGACGCTTTCCGGGCGGGAACGGTGCTGAACGCGTTCAATCCCGCGCTTTCGAACGGCGCTCTGATGGACCTGGGCATTTATTGCTTGTACCCGGCCATCGCGCTGTTCGGACGGCCCCTGGAAGCGAAGGCGAACGGAGTCATGCTTTCCTCCGGCGTCGACGGGGAAGGGAGCATGCTCCTTCGTTATCCGGACATGGAGGGCGTCATTCAATATTCGAAAATATCGAGCTCCTCGCTGCCGAGCGAGATTCAAGGGGAAGACGGGACGATCGTCATCGACCAGATCAGCCAGCCGTCCCGGGTGGAAATTCGTTACCGCGACGGCCGGATTCTCGATGCGAGCGTTCCGCAATCCGCCAGCACGATGACGTACGAAGCCCGGGCGTTCATCGAAGCGGTAAAAGCGGGAGAGCGGCGGTCCGCGTTTTACTCGCCGTCCGACTCCTTGGCGGTCATGGAAACGATGGACGAGGCGCGCAGGCAGATGGGCCTCGTCTATCCGGCCGACGCGAAATCGTAAGGCGGTTCGCCCGAAGCCTCCGATGCGTTCATTCGAACGTTTTCGGAGGCTTTTTCGCTTGCGCCGCCGTTTCCGCGGCGATTCGATCGTTTCCGACGGGGCGGCGGATCGGCTTGCCGTTTTGCGGCAACTATGGCATCGTAAAGTTTGGCGGCCGTCCGACCGGACGGAGGAAGGGTCGAGATCGGGAAAACGAGGAACACGGAAGGGGACAAGCCCGGTGAATAAACTGCAAATTCGCGGCACGGAGCTTCGCATCTCGCAAATCGGACTGGGCTCGGCGCTGTTCGGCAGCAAAATTTCGCGCGGCGACGCTTTTCGCCTGATGGACCTTTATGCGGATCGCGGCGGAAACATGGCGGATACGGCGGAGGTGTACGCCAACTGGCTGCCGGATACGGAGCCAAGCGCCAGCGAGAAAACGATCGGCGAGTGGATGAAGGCGAGAGGCAACCGGAACCGGCTCGTCGTGACGACAAAGGGGGCGCATCCGCGCACGGAGACGATGTCGGTCGGCCGGATGTCCGAAGCGGAAGTCCGCGAAGATGTCGAAGGGAGCCTGCGGCGCCTGCAGGTGACGGAAATCGATTTGTATTGGCTGCATCGCGACGACACGGCGCGCGGGGCGGGAGAAATCGTCGAGATGATGAACGGGTTCGTGCGGGAAGGAAAAATCCGCTGCTTCGGATGCTCGAACTGGACGGTGGAGCGGATGCGGGAGGCGCAGGCTTACGCGGAGGCGCGCGGACTTCGGGGTTTCTGCGCCAATCAGATGATGTGGAGCCTGGCCGCCGCCGACAAAAGCCGGCTGGCCGACCCTTCGCTCGTCCCGATGGACGAGGCGATGTACGAGCTGCACCGGGAAACCGGGCTTGCGGCGATCCCCTATTCGTCTCAGGCGCAAGGCGTTTTCACCAAGTGGGAGGAAGGAACGCACGCCGAAGACGACGAACGGATCGCGGCCCAGTACCGCAGCGCGGACAATGTCGCCCGCTGGATACGGGCCAGCCGGCTCGCCGCCGAGCTGTCGCTGCCGCTGAACCGGATCGTGCTCGGCTACCTGCTTAGCCAGCCGTTTCCGACGATCCCGATCGTCGGGCCGAATACGCCCGGGCAGCTGCTCGACAGCCTCGAAGCGGCCGAGACGAAGCTGACGCCGGAGCAGCTGGCCTGGCTGGATAAAGGGGAGGCGTAAGGTACGCCGATTCCCCGCTTGAACGGCAAGGTGCCGCCCCCAGGGTGCATATCCCGGGGACGGCCCGATTCGCATTGTTTTTATTAAACGTTCCGGCTGCCGGGTTAACGCTTTTTCACCCAGGCGGCGATGTCTGCGATGAACTCGGCCGGGACGTTGGCGGCCCGATTATATTCCGCGCCGACGGAAATTCCTTCGTATTCCGTCAGCAGGTGATTCATGTTCGGATACGATTTGTACTCGACATCGGTCCGGCCTTTTAACGCTTCTTTCCAACCCTCGAATTGCTTCATCGAAACTTGCCAATCGTTTTCTCCCTGAAGAATGAGCAGCGGCCTGGTTTGCGTTTTGGCCGTTTCCGACGGCACGTAATCGCGAATGTCGTACCACCAGTAGGCGGGCTGCAGCGCGAACTGCTCGGGCGAAGGAAGATTATCGGTCGAAAATTGCGGATCGTTAAGCACACTTACGATATTCGCATACGCCGCCAGCGCCTGCTCCTGGGCCGCCAGCGTCTCCTGCGGAAAGCCGAGCCGCTTCAGCCTGTCGAGCGCTTCCTGCTGCTGCTCGACCAGAACGTCCCCGAACGTGCCGCTCGGGCTCGAGAGGAGCACGGCCCCGGCGACGGATCCTTCGGCGTCCGACTCGATCAGCTTCGGAACGGCGAATCCTCCCTGGCTGTGACCGACGACGTAGATGCGCCGCGGATCGATGCCGTCCGTTTGCGCCAGCAGGCCGACGGCCTTCAGCGCGTCGTTCACCGTCTCGTCTTCGATCGTAAAGTCGGCCGCGGCGGACGATTTGACCGTATGCTCCAACGTCACTTTTTCGTAGCGGAGCACCGCGATGCCCTCGCCCGCCAGTCCGACGGCCAAATCCCGGAACGGCTTGGCGCCGCCTATCGTGGAGTCCCGGTCGTGCGGCCCCGAGCCGTGAACGAGCACGACGGCCGGGAACGGGCCTTCGCCCTTCGGCATCGTGAGCTTGCCGGGCAGGGCGAACGCGCCTTCTCCGACGATGACGTCCCGCTCCTCGTAGCCCGTCGGATCGTCGTATGCCGGGGCTTTATACGGCTCGGCGGCAGATGCCGGCGCAAAGTTGAAGTCGTCGATCCGGCCGTCCGCATCGAAGCGAACCGTCACGTCGAACGGTCCGACCGCGGACTCGTAGGCGAGACTGACGCTCGTATGTACGGCGTTGGACTCTTGCGACGAGGACAATTGTTTGTCCGTCAAGCCGTACGCTTGCGCCAGATTC
This sequence comes from Cohnella massiliensis, assembly GCF_900169535.1. Classification (NCBI taxonomy): domain Bacteria; kingdom Bacillati; phylum Bacillota; class Bacilli; order Caryophanales; family Paenibacillaceae; genus Cohnella; species Cohnella massiliensis. The sequence continues at coordinate 3,051,772 of NZ_LT821259.1, read as the reverse complement.
GGCCATATCGCCGATAAAGCCGGAGCAGGCAGCGCGGACTGAAGCGCCGAGCTGAAGGAGCCGGCCGCGGAAGCGGCGTCGCCGCGGGCGAGCCGGTAAACGAATTCGTTCGCCCGGGCGACGAAATCGTCCTCGGCGATGACGAGCTTCCCGGCCGCTTCGTCCCAGCCGATGCGGCTGTCCAGCGCTTGAGCTAAAAAATCGAGCGATACGTACGTTTTGCCGTCGATCGTCCGAACGGCGGAGCCGGCATCCCGCGTCTCTCCGTTTACGACCGCGGACGTTTGCCCGACTTGCAGCTGGATCTCGATCGGACCGCGGGCGACGGCGATTTTGCCCGCTCCTTGCCATTTGACGGATGCGCCAAGCGTTTCGGCGGCGACCCGAAGCGGAACGAGCCCGCTTCCGCCGGCCGCATCCGCGGCGGCGGCCTGCGCGGACGCGGTCGGAATCCCGGAGCCTTCGGCCGCCGACACGGCCGCAGGCAAGTTCAGCGCAAGCGCGAGAGCGGCAACGGCGATGGCGTAGCGGACGGTGGACGATTTGTTCATTTCGGCTATCCTCTCCCTTAAACGTTTGTATATTTAGATAAATTTCTAAATATAGAGTAACCGATATTTGGGCCGAAGTCAATGCGTTCGAATGCGCTTGCAAGACGGCGCGAAGACGTATGGGTGCAGCGTACAGGTGCAAACGCAGAGGTTGAATCTGACGTACGGGTGCAACGTATAAGTGCAAACGCAGGTCCAATGTACGGTGCAACATCCGGGTGCACGGCCGGGAAAGGGAGCTCGTTTACGTCGTTCCCTGCTTCCAGCGCCGATAGCCGCCCGGCGTCATCCCCGTCTGCTTCCGGAACACGCGAATAAAATAATTGTAATCCGGAAAGCCGACTTCCTCGGCAATCCGCTCCCCGGGCAGGTCGGTCAGGACAAGCCGCCGCCGGGCTTCCTCGAGCTTGAGCCGGAGCGCGTACTGATGCGGCGTCAAGCCGACGTGGCGTTTCATGCAGCGGGCGATGTAATCGTAGGCGAAGTGCATCCGATCTTCGAGCGTTTTGGCGCGAAACGGCGCGTAAGGATCGGCTTCGAGAATGGCTGCGGCCTCGTCGCAAACGCGCCGCGATTTGGACGCTTTAACGGAGCCGGAAACGGCGTGCTGAAGCAGCACGAGCAGGCGCATGGACAGCGCCTGCAGCTGAACCGCGTTGCCCGTCCGCAGATCGCGTTGAATGGCGACCATTTCGTCGAGCACGGGAAGCAGCGGCCGCGGATCGAGGCGTGCCCATTTCGGGATGACGAGCGGCTGCTCGCGCGGCGATTCGTCCCGGTCGGTGCCCTGTTCGAGCAAAGCCGTCCAGGAGATATGGGAGGCGGAGACGCGCTCGGGCGCATTCGGAAAAACGAAATGAATCCAGTAGAGCTCCGTTTCCTCCTCGCAGCTCTTGTGCCCCCAGTGCGGTTTTCCCGGTTCGAGCGCAAGCCAGTGGCCCGGTCCGATTTCGTAAGCGGCATCTTTTTCGGTCATGAACAGCGTGCCGCGGACGACCAGGAGCATGTCGCAAGCGTTAAACGTCCGGCGAAAATGAACCTGGCCCGGCTGCCAGACGCCGTGCCCGACCGTTAGCAGCTGGGGCAGCGGCGGTATCGTAAGCTTCAGACAATCCATCGGCGGACTTCCTCCGTTCGAATGCGTTTCGTTCATCAGCGCAGTTTTGCTAGCGCGTTTCAGCCTGCGCGGGCGAGGCGATGCTTGGCTAGCGCGCTTCAGCCGGCAGCTTCAGAAAAATCTGCATTTTCGCATCTTGATCCCGCGCTCCCTCCGCGGCGACCGGGAAATCCTGCATAATTGCAGCATTCCTCGCGGTCGAGAGTAATAGAGAAAGCTTTTTCGCCGCTGCCAAAGAAGGCGCTTTCCGTCAGGTCGGCAGGCGTTTTCCCCAGTATAAAGGATTTGGTCGATATTGTGCTATAACCGGTCGAATCCTTCCCTGTTCGGCGGGATCATCAACCTGTAGATTGAAGGTAGACAAATTTCAAATCCAAGGATTTTACGATCCGAACAGAGGTGTTGACGATGAGGTTCAGGCAGGTGCATCTCGATTTCCACACGTCGGAGGCGATCCCAGGCATCGGGACGCGGTTCGACAAGCGCCAGTTCCAGGAGGCGCTGCGAATCGGGCACGTCGACTCGATCACCGTGTTTTCCAAATGCCATCACGGCTGGGCCTATCATCCGAGCAAGGCGAACGAAATGCATCCGCATCTCGATTTCGACCTGCTTGGAAGCATGATCGAAGCGGCGCACGAAATCGGCGTCAAAACGCCCGTCTACCTGTCCGCGGGACTCGACGAAAAGCTGGCGCTGCGGCATCCCGAATGGCTCATTCGTTCGCAGGACGACCGCACGCGGTGGGTGGACAGCTTTCTGAAGCCGGGCTATCACGAGTTTTGCTTCAACACGCCTTATCTCGATATTCTGCTTGCGCAGATCGAAGAGGTGACGCGCGAGTACGACGCGGACGGCATCTTTCTCGATATCGTCGGCGTCCGCCAATGCTGCTGCGCGGCGTGCATCTCCGAGCTGCGCAGGCGGGGCAAAGACCCGCGTCGGGCGGAAGACGTGCTGGAGCTCGGCGAGGAGACCTACGCCCGCTACGTCCGGCGCGTGCGCGAAGTCGTGCACGGGATCAAGCCGGGGCTGCCGATTTTCCATAACAGCGGGCACGTCCGGCGCGGACGCCGGGATTTGGCGAGGGCGAACACCCATCTGGAGCTGGAATCGCTGCCGACCGGCGGCTGGGGGTACGATCATTTTCCGCTGTCCGCGCGGTACGTTCAGCAGCTGGGAATGCCGTTTCTCGGAATGACGGGCAAATTCCATACGTCCTGGGGAGAATTCGGCGGCTACAAGCATCCGAACGCGCTGCGGTACGAAGCCGCGCTCAGTCTCGCGAACGGGGCGGGGTGCTCGATCGGCGACCAGCTTCCGCCGGACGGACGAATGGACGAAGCGACGTACCGGCTGATCGGCGCCGCTTACCGCGAGGTCGAAGCGAAGGAAGCCTGGTGCAGGGATGCCGTCAATGTGGCCGATGTGGCCGTCCTCACATTGGAAGCGCTTCAGTCGGAACAAGGAGAAGAGCGGACCGGCTTGTCGGATACCGGGGCGGTGCGGATGCTGCTGGAGGGCCATATTTTGTTCGACGTAGCCGATCTGGAGACGGATTTGACCCCGTACCGCGTCGTCGTGCTGCCGGACAAGGTGCGGATAGGGGAAGAGCTCGGGCACAAGCTGAACGCCTACATCGCGCAGGGTGGACGGGTGCTCGCGACGGGATGCTCGGGATTGAACGAGCAGGGCGACGCCTTCGCTCTCGACCTGGGCGTCCGCCTCGTCGGAGAAAATCCGTACCGGCCGGACTACTGCCGTCCGTCGTTTCCGTTGCCGAGCCTGGGGGAAGCCGCGTTCGTCTGCTATGCGCCGGGACTGAGCGTCGAGCTCTCGGGCGGGAAGGAGCTCGCGGCTCGCGAAAATCCGTACTTCAACCGTGACGCGTTTGCGTTTTGCTCGCACCAGCATACGCCGAATTCGGGCGAATACGGGGGCCCGGGCATGGCGGCAAGCGACGCCGGCATCTATATCGCCTGGAACGTATTCGAGGATTATGCCGTCAAGGGCAGCCTGTTTTTGAAGGAGCTCGTTCTTCACGCGCTGAACCTGCTGCTTCCTTCGAAAACCGTCGATACGGGTCTTCCCGCCCAGGGCGTCACGACCGTCCAGCGGCAGCCGGGCAGCGGGCGCTACGTTCACCATTTGCTGTATGCGTCGCCGGTGAAGCGGGGCAGCGGCATCGAGGTCATCGAGGATATCGTGCCTTTGCGGGACGTAACCGCGACGCTTGCGCTGCCCGAGCCGGTTAAGAGAATCTATCTCGCCCCGCAAATGGAGGAGCTCCCGTTCGAGCGGACGGGCGAGAGAAGCGTTCGGTATACCGTGCCCGAAGTAACCTGCCACCAGATGGTCGTGCTCGAAGTTTAGGCGATTCCTTGACATTCCCAAAGGTTGTTTTGACAAGCGGGCGGAATCGTTATACCTTAGAACGGTAAGGTTACGTAGCACAGGAGGTTCTGGCAAATGAGAATAGGCGCGATCGAGGCGGGCGGCACGAAATTCGTCTGCGGCATCGGCAACGAAAACGGCGTTATCGAAGAACGGGTGCAGTTTCCGACGGAGCATCCGGAGAAGACGCTTGGCAATGTGATTTCTTATTTCCGCGATAAAAACGTCGAAGCGATCGGAATCGGCACGTTCGGTCCGATCGATCTCGATCCGTCGAGCTCCCGTTACGGCTATGTCACGACGACGCCCAAGCCGGGGTGGTCGGACTATCCGTTCCTTCCCGTTCTGAAGCGGGAATTCGACGTTCCGTTCGGCTGGGATACGGACGTGAACGCCGCCGCTTACGGCGAAGCGGTCTGGGGCGCGGCGAAGGGGCTGAACAGCTGCGTTTATTATACGATCGGCACGGGCGTCGGCGTGGGCGTGTACGTCGAGGGCAAGCTCGTGCACGGGCTTACGCACCCGGAAGGCGGCCACATTCCGCTGAGGCGCCATCCGGAAGACAAGTTCGAGGGCTGGTGCCCGTATCACAAAGATTGCCTGGAAGGAATGGCCGCAGGTCCCGCTTTGGAAAAGAGATGGGGCGTGAAAGGCCACGAGCTGGCGCCCGACCATCCGGCCTGGGAGATCGAAGCCTATTATATCGCGCAAGCGGTGTCCGGTTCGATTTTGCTGCTCTCCCCGAAAAAAATCATTCTCGGCGGCGGCGTCATGCATCAGCAGCAATTGTTCCCGCTCATTCGCAAGCAGGTGAAGGAATATTTGAACGGATATGTAAGCGCGAAAGAGGTGCTCGAAGGCATCGACGACTACATCGTGCCTCCGGGCCTCGGCGACAACGCCGGCCTCAGCGGCTCGCTCGCCCTCGGCTTGCGGGCGCTGCAAGCGTCGGAAGCCTGATCGGACATGCCGGCGGCGCCTAGTCGCGCCGCCGGTATTCGCGGGGGGAAACCCCCGTTATTTTTTTGAACAACCCGTTAAAAAAAGGAGTATCCTGGTAGCCGACCGCGGACGCGATGTCGGCTATTTTGCGTCGGGACGTTTTCAACAGGCGGCATGCTTCGTTGATCCGGACGGTCTGGGCGTACTCGACCGGGCTCATGCCGGTTTGCTTGCGGAAGACGCGGTGAAACTGCCGTTCGCCGACGCCGGCGAGCCGGGCGAGCTTCGCGACCGAAAGCGGCTCGGCGAATTGCGTATGCAGCGCGTGCAGCGCGGCTTCCATTCCTCCGTTCGCGCCCTGCGCGCCGCTGCCGGAGACTTCGTTGTCTTCGCGGCACAAAAACAGCAGCAGCTCGAGCAAGCCGATGTAAAGCGCGGATTCGCGCCCGAAACGGTCGGAGGCGAATTCGTAATGAAGCCGCTGAAACAAGCGGCCGAATTCCCCGTACCGGTCGCGGTAGCGGCGGATTTCCCGATGCTCGAACAGGCGCGCGATCGGCTCGCTGCCCGGGAAGGAGCCGAGCAGCCGGACGGCGGCCGTCTCGGCGAACACGCAATTGTAGACGATCAGCGGTTTCCGGCCGGAAGCGGAAGCCGGACGGAACACGTGGGATTGGCCGACCGGAATGAGCACGATGTCCCCCTGGACGACGGAAAACGAGGTGTCGCTGAAGTGATGCGTTCCGGCCCCTTCGCTGACATAGCTGATTTCGACGAAATCGTGCCGGTGTTCGGACATCGAGAACGTTTCGATCGCGCGGTTGACGTAGATAGGCGCTCCTCGCGGTAAAACCAGGTTCCGCGCAATAGATCGATCGGTCGCATGACGCTCATAAAGGGAACGGCCTCCGTTGAAAAAGAAGTCTGATTCACCCCGGATAAAAGTCCGGATCGCCATATTATTATACGGCATTTCCGCTTTATGATGAAGGGGAATCGAACAAGCGAGGAGTGAACATTTCCGATGAGTTTGCTTGTGAAAGCGTTAACGGTCGGCGGCCGCCCGAATCCGCTCGGAACGGACGGAAAGCCGCCGCAATTCGGCTGGAAACTGGAGGCGGCGCGCCGCGGCACGCTGCAAACCGCTTACCGGATCCAGGTGGCGGACGCGGAAGACGGGTTCGACCGCCCGCTGTGGGATACGGGAAAGACGGAATCGGACGCTTCGATCCGGGTAACGTACGAAGGACCCGCGCCGGTTTCCCGCATGCGTTATTTTTACCGCGTCAAAGCTTGGGACAATTTCGGCGGCGAATCGGACTGGAGCGAAATCGCCTGGTGGGAAACGGGGCTGCTGAGCGAGGACGAATGGCAGGCGCGGTGGATCACGCCGGATCCGGCGGCGATCGATCCGCTTGCCGAGCCCGTTTTCGCGCTTCGCAAAAGCTTCGAGCTTAAAAGCGACGTGCGCTCGGCCCGGGTTTATGCGACCGGCGTCGGCGTCTACGATTTGTATTTGAACGGGGAAAAAGTCGGAGACGACATTCTCGCGCCCGGATGGACGAGTTACCGAAACCGCTTGCAATATCAGACGTACGACGTGACGGACCGGCTGCGGGCCGGTTCGAACGGACTCGGCGTCCTGCTTGCGAACGGCTGGTATAAAGGCGATTTGACCTGGTCGGACAAAAGCTGCCTGTACGGGGACCGCCGCGCCGCGCTCGTGCAGCTTCACGTGACGTACGCGGACGGGACGGAAGAGATCGTCGTCAGCGATCCGACGTGGTCGGCAGCGCTCGGACCGATCCGGTACTCGGAAATTTACCACGGCGAGATCTACGACGCGCGCCTCGAGCTCGGGCAGTGGTCGCGCGGAGACTTTGACGCCGCGGGATGGGCCGCGGCCGCTTCGCTCGATTTGCCGATGTCCGTGCTCGTTCCGCAGGAAAACTGGCCGACGCGGGTCACGGAGACGATCCGGCCGGTTGCGTTCATCCGCACGCCTTCCGGCGAAGCGGTGCTCGACATGGGCCAGAACATGGTCGGCCGCATTCGGCTGTCGGTCGAGGCCCCGGCCGGAACGGCCGTTCGGCTGCAGCATGCGGAGGTGCTGGACAAGGAGGGCAACTTCTACGTCGGCAATCTCCGTTCGGCCAAGCAGACGGTCGAGTATATCGCCAAAGGCGAAGGAACCGAAACGTACGCTCCGCATTTTACGTTTCAGGGCTTCCGCTACGTGAAGGTCGAGGGGTATCCGGGCATCGAGAACGGGCTTCCGCTCGACCGGTTCGTCGGCGAGGTCATCCATTCGGATATGCCTCGGTCCGGGGAATTCGAATGCTCTCACGAGCTTGTCAACCAACTGCAGCGAAACATCGTCTGGGGGCAGCGGGGGAATTTCCTCGACGTGCCGACCGACTGCCCGCAGCGGGACGAACGGCTCGGCTGGACCGGGGACGCGCAGGTGTTCGTCTGGACGGCGGCGTTCAACTACGATGTCGGTCCGTTTTTTCAAAAATGGCTGCGCGATCTTGCCGCGGATCAAAAAGAAGACGGCGGCGTGCCGTTCGTCATTCCCGACGTGCTCGACGGTGACCACTCTTCGGCGGCGTGGGGCGACGCGGCGGTCGTCGTTCCCTGGGCGATGTACGCGACTTACGGCGACAAAGCGCTGCTCGCCGAGCAATTCGACAGCATGAAGGCGTGGGTCGACTATATTCGCGCCCAAGGAGAGAGCGAATATTTGTGGAACACGGGCTTCCACTTCGGCGACTGGCTGGGGCTGGACGCGAAGGAGAACAGCTACGTCGGCGCGACGCCGCGCGATCTGATCGCGACCGCGTTTTACGCGTATTCCGCGAAGCTCGTGCGCGATGCGGCGGAGGTGCTGGGCCGGGAAGAGGACGCCCGGAAGTACGGCGAGCTTTACGGCCGCGTCGTTTCGGCGTTCCGCGAGGAGTTCGTCACGCCTTCCGGCCGCATCGCCGCGCCGACGCAAACGGCGCACGTGCTGGCGCTCATGTTCGACCTGGCGGAAGGCGAAGCCCGCGCGCGGACGGCGCGCGAGCTGAACAAATTGATCGAGGACAACGAGTTCCACCTGACGACCGGTTTTGTCGGCACTCCGTACTTGTGCCACGTCCTGTCGGCGAACGGTTATCATGAAACGGCGCTCAAGCTGCTCGTCCAGGAAAGCTATCCGTCGTGGCTGTACTCCGTCAATCAAGGCGCGACGACGATCTGGGAGCACTGGGACGGGATCAAGCCGGACGGCTCGTTCTGGAGCGACGATATGAACTCGTACAATCACTACGCCTACGGGGCGATCGGGGATTGGCTGTACCGCGTCGTTGCGGGGCTCGACGCGGACGGCCGCGCGCCGGCGTACAAGCGGGCGCGGATCGAACCGCGCTTCGGCGGCGAGTGGCTGACGAGCGCGCGGGCGGCTTACGATTCGGCCTATGGGCGAATCGAGGTTTCGTGGCGCGCGGACGGAATGTCGCGCGCCGTCGAGGTTGCGCTTCCGCCGAATACGACGGCGGAAGTGCTGCTTCGCGGCGCGGCGCTGGACGCGCTTCGCGAAAGCGGCCGCCCCGTTCGCGGCGGGGCGGAAGGCATCGCGTCCGCCGCGGATACGGCGGACGGCGTGCGGCTCGCGGTCGGCTCGGGCGTCTATCGCTTCGAGTATCCGCTTGCCTGACGACAGGCTTGCGCCCGCGCGAAATTTGCGCGGGCGCTTTTCGCGGGGCGAAAGCGCCTGCGCTAGCCGCCGCGCAAGATGGCGGGCGCGGGCGCGCCGCTTGAATGGCGCTAACGTTTCTCCAGCGACATCTCCCTATACGCAGGATGTCGGCTCGGCCCTCCGCGCATCCAGTTGAGTAAATATTATTCATCTGGATCGGTCAAACGTGTGAGGCCGGGCTAAGTTGGGTAGATTTTACTCTACTGGTTCTGTCAATCGCATGAGGCCAGGCTCAGTGGGGTAAATATTACTCTTCCGGATCGGTCAAACGCATTTAGTAGGGCTCAGTTGGGTAAATAATACTCATCTGGTTCGGTCGAACGCATGTGGTCGGGCTCAGTTGGGTAAATATCACTCATCTGGTTCGGTCAAACGCATGTAGTAGGGCTCAGTTGGGTAAATAATACTCATCTGGTTCGGTCGAACGCATGTGGTCGGGCTCAGTTGGGTAAATATCACTCATCTGGTTCGGTCAAACGCATGTAGTTGGGCTCAGTTGGGTAAATAATACTCATCTGGTTCGGTCGAACGCATGTGGTCGGGCTCAGTTGGGTAAATATCACTCATCTGGTTCGGTCAAACGCATGTAGTAGGGCTCAGTTGGGTAAATAATACTCATCTGGTTCGGTCGAACGCATGAGGCCGGGCTCAGTTGGGTAAATAATACTCATCTGGTTCGATCGAACGCATGTGGTCGGGCTCAGTTGGGTAAATATTGCTCATCTGGTTCGGTCGAACGCATGTGGTCGGGCTCAGACTCGTCTCGCCGCTTCCGTACGTCTGCTAACGATTCCTGATTTTCAACTCTCGACCAAAATGTTTTTCCCCGCTAATAAGAAGTCCTCCGTTTGGATTGGAAATTGTTCGATACATGGCCCGACCGAGCTAATAAAATCGGAATTGCAAACACGTTGCCTAGCCGGCCAACAAATTTCGACCTGCAGTTACATTGCCTAGCCGGCCAACAAATTTCGACCTGCAGTTACATCGCTTAACCGAGCCAAACAAATTTCGACCTGCGGCTACATGTCCTAACTAATCAACAAATTCGCTTCTGCGGCTACACAGCCTTACCGAGCCAACAAATTCGAACCTGCAGAGGGTGACATAGCCATTTTTCTTGAGAAAATCGGACGCGCAAAGGACGGCATAGCCGTTTTCCGGATTGACATCCGTTCGGCCCGGTGCCATAATGTACGCGTGTACATCATGACGATACGAAAATTCACGGCAAGGATGATGGAAGATGGCGACGCGCAAAGAAGTGGCCCGGATGGCCGGCGTCTCCGAAGCGACGGTGTCGCGCGTGCTCAACGGCGTCGGCCCGATCAAGGAGGAAACGCGCAAACGGGTCCTTGAAGCGGCGGAGGCGCTCGATTACCAATTGAACGCCGTCGCGGCCAGCTTCGCGCGCGGGAGAAGCGGCAATATCGGCGTCGTGCTGCCGCATGTGCCGAAGGTGCACCTCTTTTCCACGTATTATTTCGCGGAAATCCTGAGCGGCATCGGCGAGGCGGTCCGAAGCGGCGAGGGCGGCGGGCTGCTGCTGCTGTATCGCAATCCGGGGGAAGCCTTCGATTACGTCTCGCTGTTTCGGACGCAGAGAGTAGACGCTTGCCTTATTCTCGGAGCGACTTCGGCGGAACCGGAGCGCGAGTCGATCGCTCGGCTTGCCGACGCGGATGCTCCCTTTTGCGTCGTCGACCAGCGTTTTGACGAACATCCGGGCATCCCCGCGGTTGTCGCCGACCATGTCGGGGGCAGTTATGCCGCGACCCGCCATTTGCTGGACCGGGGGTGCCGGCGAATCGGGTTCCTTAACGGTTCGGCACAGTACTCCAACAGCCTGGATCGCCTGCATGGTTACCGCAAAGCGCTCCGGGAAGCGGGCATCGACGACGAAGAAGCGGCTCCGGTCTTCGAAGGAAACTACAGCCGGAAAAGCGGGTATGCCGCGGCACCGTCCGTTTTCCGGGAAATGGATCGGCTGGACGCGATGCTCTGCGCCAACGACCGGATGGCGATCGGCCTTATTCAAGGCCTGCGGGAATTGGGCTGCGCCTTTCCCGGCCGCTTGCCGATCGTCGGCTACGACAATTCCGACGCGGCCGCGCTGTTCGATCCGCCGCTCACGACGGTCGAGGTTCCTTTTTTCGAAATGGGGAAGCTCGCCGCCCGCAAATTGCTCGACCGGCTTTCCGGCGGCGGGAGAGACGGCGAAGTGTTTCGCGAGACGCTGCCGACGCGGTTGGTGGTGCGCAAATCTTGTCAATCCGGAGAGGAGATCGAACGAACATGAGAAAAGCGTTGATCGTTTGGGGAGGCTGGGACGGCCATCAGCCCCGCGAGGTTGCCGAAATTTTTCGCGCCACGCTGGAAAAAGAACAGTTCGAAGTCGAAGTGTCCGATACGCTGGAGGCGTTCGCGGACGCGGACAAATTGAAAGCGCTCGATCTAATCGTTCCGGTATGGACGATGGGAAGAATCGAGCAGCAGCTCGTCAACAACGTATCGCAGGCGGTGCAAAGCGGCGTCGGGCTTGCGGGCTGCCACGGCGGCATGTGCGACGCGTTCCGCGAAAACGTCGATTGGCAATTTATGACCGGCGGCCAATGGGTGGCGCATCCGGGCAACGACGGAACGGAATATACCGTCAATATCCGCCACAGCTCCAGTCCGCTCGTGGAAGGGATCCAAGATTTCGCGGTCAAGACCGAGCAATATTATTTGCACGTCGATCCGGCCGTCGAAGTGCTGGCGACAACCCGTTTCCCCGTGGCGCCGGGGCCGCATTCGCTCAATAAAGCCGTCGACATGCCGGTCATTTGGACGAAGCGCTGGGGCGTGGGGCGCGTGTATTACAATTCGCTCGGCCACCATGCGGATATTATGGAAATTCCGGTCGTGACGGAGCTGATGCGGCGGGGCTTCCTTTGGTGCGCGGACGGCAAGGCCGCGGCGCAGGCATCTGATGCCGGAGAAGCGGGCGTTTATACGGGAATGGCGGACAATCAACTTTAACGCGGGAAAGAGGGCGAACCGGAATGGGGAAAATGAAGGTCGGCATCATCGGCACGGGCAACATCAGCGGCATTTATTTTAAAAACGGCAACCGATTCGATTCGATGGAAATCGTCGCCTGCGCCGATCTCGACGCGGAACGCGCGAAGGCGAAAGGGGAAGAGCACGGCATTCGCGGCTGTTCGGTCGAGGAGCTGCTCGCGGATCCGGAAATCGGAATGGTCATTAACCTGACGATTCCGAAAGCGCATGCATCCGTATGTCTCCAAGCGCTCGAAGCGGGCAAACACGTTTACGTGGAAAAGCCGCTTGCCGTCACCCGCGAAGAAGGCAAACAGGTGCTGGAACGGGCCCGGCAAAAAGGGCTGAGGGTCGGCAGTGCCCCGGACACGTTTCTCGGAGGCGGCATCCAGACGTCGATCAAGCTGATCGAGGACGGTTGGATCGGCACGCCGATCGGCGCGACGGCGTTCATGATGTCCGGCGGGCACGAAAGCTGGCACCCGGCGCCGGAATTTTATTACCAGCAAGGCGGCGGTCCGATGTTCGATATGGGGCCGTATTATTTAACCGCGTTCGTAGCGCTGTTCGGCCCGATTGCCCGCGTCACCGGCTCCGCCCGCATTTCATTTCCGGAGCGGACGATTACGAGCCAGCCGAAAGCCGGGCAAAAAATTCCGGTCGAAGTCCCGACGCACGTGGCGGGCGTCCTCGACTTCGCCTCGGGGCCGGTCGCGACGCTGCTGACGAGCTTCGACATCAAGGGCGGCTCGGTGCTGCCTCGCATCGAAGTGTACGGCAGCGCCGGGACGCTGCAGGTGCCGGACCCGAATACGTTCGGGGGGCCGGTCCGCATTTGCCGCGCCGGGTCGAAGGAGTGGAGCGAGATTCCGCTCGCCTACGGCTACGCGGAAAACGCCCGCGGCGTCGGCGCAGCCGACATGGCCAAGGCGATCCTGACCGGACGCCCGCACCGGGCGAGCGGAGAGCTGGCCTACCACGTGCTGGAGGCGATGCACGGGTTCCATGACGCGTCCGAGCAGGGCAAGCATTACGTGATGGAAAGCGCATGCGAGCGTCCCGCTCCGATGCAGCTCGGGCTGCCCGAGTTTCAGTTAGACTAGATTGAAGATCTCGGATAATGCAAACCACCCATCAGGCCGACGGGTGGTTTTTTGCGTTTGCTTATGCTTTTTCAATCCCAGGACTATTGTGGTAAACGAATCCATTCTTCTTTTGGAGTCTGTAAAATACTTTGTGTAAACTCTCAAACCTACTAAAATGAAATCATGGAGAGGTTGGGGAGCACACATGGGATTATGGACGAAAGAGCAGCTGCGGAGTTTCATCAAGGAGAATAATCTGGTCACCGCACAGGATGCGCAGAATGCGCTAAAGGACCTGTTTGCCGAAACGCTGCAAGAAATGCTAGAGGCCGAAATGGATACGCACCTGGGCTATAGCAAGCATGACGTGCAGAACAAGCAGACGAAGAACAGTCGCAACGGTAAGAGCAAGAAAATCGTCACTAGCGAGTACGGCGACCAGGAGATTGCCGTGCCACGGGATCGCCTGGGCGAGTTCGAGCCGCTCGTGGTGAAGAAGCATCAGTCCAACGTGACGGGGATCGAGGATCAGATCGTCGCCCTGTACGCCAAAGGCGTCAGCACGCGGGAGATCCAGGACCATCTGCAGAATCTCTATGGTTTGGAGGTCTCGCCAACCTTTATTTCCAATGTCACGAATAAGATCATTCCGCTCATCAAAGAGTGGCAGAATCGGCCGTTGCAGGGCGTATACGCGGTCGTCTTCCTGGACGCCATCCACTTCAAGGTGAAGCAAGACGGGGCGATCGTGAACAAAGCTGCCTACATGGTCATTGGGATCGACATGGACGGCAACAAGGACGTGCTCGGCATGTGGATCGGCGAGAACGCGTCCGCGCAGTTCTGGCTGCGCGTCTTGAACGATCTTAAGAATCGCGGCGTTCAGGCCATCCTTATCACCTGTGTCGACAACCTCACGGGCTTCTCCCAGGCGATCTCTGCCTGTTATCCGAAGACGGAGATTCAGAAGTGCATCATCCACCAGATCCGCAACTCCACGCGCTACGTCTCCTACAAGGATCTGAAGAAGGTGACGGCCGATCTGAAGCCCATCTACAAGGCTGCTACGGAGGAAATGGCTCTGCTGGAACTCGACCGCTTTGAGGAGACGTGGGGCGCCAAGTATCCCCTTATTGTCCGCTCATGGCGCAGCAATTGGGACGAACTCGCCACCTTCTTCAAGTATCCGCCTGAGCTTCGTAAGCTCATCTACACGACGAACATGATTGAGAGCTATCATCGCCAATTGCGAAAAGTCACCAAAGGGAAAAGCATCTTCCCAAGCGACGAGGCGCTACTGAAAATGCTGTACTTAGTCACGATGGACGTCACCCGCAAATGGACCGGTCGTGTTCAAAACTGGGGACAGATGCTCCTGCAGCTCTCCGTCTTCTTTCCGGACCGGATCGGCCAGCACTTACCTTGAGGAGGCTAATCTCCCCTTCGGAGAGATGCCTATAAAAGAGTTTACACAAAATTATTGACAGACCCCAAAAGCCATTTATATTCAGCTCGCAAAAATCGAAATTAATAATTGAATAGGTTAACTGAACATTGTGCACCCGCCGACTTCGTCACCTGAAACCTCGGTTTAGCTTGTATGAATAGGCTACAATAAGGGGAGACGTCAAATAGCCCCCATTCGATCCAAGGCGGAGGCTGTTTGACGTTTGTTATTGTCACGTTAACACGCAGCACACTCCATCATTCGTCCGCGCGAAACCGGGCAAGGGGGGCAAACAGCTCGTCCATGCCGATGGAAACGCAAGGGAGAAGGTCGGAGGTTATCGTATCTCCTTCTCCGTACGTTTCCGCCAGGACGAGCTTGCCGTCATTCAAAACGAACCGGTCGACGATCGCGTGGACGGGGTCGGCAACCCAATATTCCTTTACCCCGAAACGTTCGTACAACGCTTTCTTGACGATACGGTCGCGACTGGCCGTTCCGGGCGATAAGATTTCCGCCAGCAGGTCGGGAGCGCCGACGATGCGTTCGTTGACGATGATTCCGCTGTTGTCGTAGCGGATAAAGATCAGATCCGGCTGAACGACGTTGTTTTCGTCGAAATGCACGTCCATCGGCGCAAACACGATAATGCCGTCCGGCTGGCAAGTCGCGTTCAATTGCGTAAAAAGATTCTGAAGCAACGCTTGATGACTCAGCTTGGGAGACGGTTTCATTTCGTAGGCGACACCGTCAATGATTTCAACCCGGTCGAACGTGTCGTATACCGACTGCCGTTCCCTGATCGTCCCGTTGTCCGGCTTCTTTTCCCGATTGTTGTCCTCCATCTCCACCCCTCCGGTTGTCCATATGTTTCCAGTATAGCACGAGCGGCCTAACGAATAAAAACGCGCTGCAGCGGACAACGTATTTATGTTGTTTAAATCGCAACGCCGAAAGAGCGCGAAAAACGTGCGGTTTTTCAACGCGGACCATCGCGCATCGCTTCGGCCACTACAAGGAGGAAACGATCGAAATGTATCAAAATCAAAACCAAAATTTCCAAAGCTCCAGCCTTCAAAACCAAGGCTACCAAGGCACGAACCTGACCGGCCAGCTTCACCAATGCCAAAACATCGTCCAACAGCTGATCAACCAAACGCAGCAAGCTACGCAAATGTATCAGCAAATGCTTCAGCAGGAGCAGCAAAACGCAGCTCGTCTGGAGGAGTTGGCGCAACGCGAGCAAAGAGCGGTTCAAATGATTCAAACCGCGCTGCACGGCCATCAAACGGCAATCCAGCAAATGAATCAAGTTTCGCAAATGTGCAGACAGCTGGAGCAATCGGTTCAGCATATCAACACGCAAACGTTCTCGAGCACGGTTCAGCCTTTGCAATCGTACGGCGCAAGCTCCTACGGCACGAGCGCGTCGGCCGGCATGACGAACAGAAGCTTCCAATAATTTCGGATTTTCCGCAAGCCGCAAAACCCCGGCTCCTTCAAACGGCAAAAACCGTTCAAGGAGTTCGGGTTTTTTTGACGTTCGGTCGGCCTGCCGCGAACCGGTTCCCAAGGATGAAGTTTTCGCCAATTTTCGCGCGGGATGCCGACTTTCGGTCCATTGACGGCGCTTCCATCCATTCTTCATAATGGCATCGTACGGATTCAGTCCAGTTAATCGCAGGAGGGATTCGATGGCCAAAAAAGTGCTGATCGCAACCGGAGACGCCGTGGAAGTGCTGGAAGTGTATTATCCGTATTACCGGCTGTTGGAGGAGGGGTTCGAGGCGGTCATCGCCGCTCCGTCCGTCAAAAAGCTGAACACGGTTTGCCACGATTTCGTGGAAGGCTGGGAAACGTATTCGGAGAAGCCCGCGCATCTGCTTCAGGCGGATACGGCGTTTGCCGACGTCGATCCCGCCTCGTTCGACGCGCTCGTCATTCCGGGCGGACGCGCTCCCGAATATATCCGCTCGAATCCCGAGCTGCCGCGGATTATCGGCCATTTCATCGAAGCCGACAAGCCGATCGGCGCGATCTGCCACGGACCGCAGGTTTTTCTGTCGCTATCCGACCGGTCTTATTTCCAAGGAAAAACGATGAGCGCGTATTCCGCTTGCCGCCTCGACGTCGAATCGCTTGGCGCGCGGTACGCCGACGGGACGCTGGCGGTGGACGGCAAGCTCGTCACCGGTCATGCGTGGCCGGATTTGCCGGGTTTTATGCGCGAACTGATCAAGCTGCTCCGCTAATGAGGTTTCGCTAATCGCGTCGGCTCCCAGCCGGTTTTTGCCGGACTCGGGGGCTTTTTTTGTATGGCCGAACGTTTCCGCCAGGCTAGCCATATAGTAAAATACATATAGGAAAATGGAGATTCATAGATTCGCAGAATAACAGGCACCCGGGAGTGAACTCATTGCAAAAAAGAAGATCCGCCGCGCTGGCGGCGGTTTTGGCCCTGGCGCTGCTCGGCGGCTGCGGCCTGACGGAACAAGGAAATTCCGGCAATGTTGCGGCGATGGAGGAGAATTCGATCGTTTGGGCGTTCACGCAAGCTGACCAGCAGCCGGAGCGGCAGCTGATCGGCCTGATCGACGGCGCGCGGGAAACCCTCGACATCGCCATCTACAGCCTGACGCATCCGGACATCGTGCAAGCGATCAAGAACGCGCACCTGCGCGGCGTCGCCGTCCGGGTCATTACGGACCGGACCCAATCGTCCGGCAAATCGCAGAAAGAAGCGCTGAAGCTGCTCGGGAGCGCGGGGATTCCGCTGAAGATCAATACGCACGACGGGCTGATGCACTTGAAAATGACGATCGCGGACCGGCAGAAGGCTTCCACCGGCTCCTTTAATTATTCCAAGGCGGCCAGCACGCGGAACGACGAGATTTTCATGGTGATCGACAATGCCGAAATCGCCGGGGCGTTCGCGGACGAGTTCGAGCATATGTGGAACGACGAAGACGACTTCGAAACGGTGGACGCCCGCATCGCGCAGCCGGAATCGGAATCGTCCGGAGCTCAAACGGCGGAAGGCGCTGCGGAGGAAGCAGGGGAAACCGATTCGCCCTCTCCGGCAGCCTCGCCCGCGACGTGCGCCGATCCGCAAATCAAAGGAAATATCAATTCCAAAGGCGATAAAATTTATCACATGCCCGGAGGAGCGGCTTACGAGCAGACGAAGGCGGAAGAAATGTTCTGCACGGAGGCGGACGCCGAAGCTGCCGGATTCCGTCCGGCGAAGAAGTGACGGGAAAAACTTGCTTTGACACGCCAACATTTGTCATTGTAAAATAGCGCGGAAGTGAAAGCGCATTAATCGAATCCATCATCGGCGCAAGCATGCGCGAAGGGAAGGGTTAGTTTTGGAACAGCTGTTATGGCCGGAGGGAGCTCCCTATGCGACGGGGAGCGGGGACGAGGATCGTCCCGCGATATTTCCGTATGTGCTGGAAGGCAAGGGAAACCCTGCCGTGATCGTATTTCCGGGCGGCGGGTACGGCATGAGGGCGCACCACGAGGGCGAACCGATCGCCCTTTGGCTCAATTCCATCGGGATTTCGGCGTTCGTGCTCCGGTACCGCGTCGCTCCTTATCAATATCCGTGCGCATGGCTTGACGCGCAGCGCGCGATTCGCACGGTTCGACACGAAGCCGACCGGTACGGGATCGATTCGGCGCGCGTGGGCATTCTCGGCTTTTCGGCCGGCGGCCATCTCGCCTCGACGGCCGGAACGCAGTACGATGCGGGTCGTCCGGATGCGGAGGACGCGGTCGAACGGCAGTCGAGCCGTCCCGATCTGACGATTTTGTGCTATCCGGTCATTTCGATGGACGAATCGATCACGCACGCGGGCTCGCGCCTAAATTTGCTCGGCGAGGATCCCGACCCCGAGCTTGCGCGGAAAATGAGCAGCGAAACGCAGGTGACGCCCGACACGCCGCCCGTCTTCCTGTGGCATACGTCCGACGACGGGGCGGTGCCGGTCGAAAACAGCCTGGCGTTCGCAACGGCGCTGCGCAAGCAAAAGGTGCCGTTCGATCTTCACGTGTATGCGTTCGGACGTCACGGACTCGGACTGGCGGAGGATGAGAAGCACACGAACGGCTGGACCGGCGCATGCGCTTCGTGGCTGAAGCTGAACGGGTTCTGAACGCGCCGTCCGGCCGCGCGGGCCGACGGTCGTTCGGCCGGACCCGGACCGCGTTGGCCGGCGGCAACGTGCCGCAACTGTCGAGATTTCTCGGCAGTTTTTTTGTTTGGCCGCCTTACCGAAAAGATGCCCGTTCCGGTACGCGCGCGAAACGTTTCAAACGCTCGAGCGCTTCGGCAACCAGCTGCCCCGAAACCGCATACGAGCATCGGATATGGCCTTCTCCTCCCGTTCCGAAAGCATGGCCCGGAACGACCGCGACTCCCGCTTCCTTAAGAAGCAGCCGGGCGAAACGCCCGGAGTCCAGCCCTGTATGCGCAATCGAAGGGAAGACATAAAAGGCGCCCTCCGGTTCATGGCACGGCAGCCCGATTTCACGCAAGCCTTTGACGAACATCCGCCTGCGCTCGTCGAACGCGGCCTTCATCGTTTCCTTCGCTTCCAGCCCGTTCCGGAGCGATTCGACGGCGGCGATTTGTCCGAGAACGGGCGCGCACATCGCCGTGTATTGATGGATTTTGAGCATGCCGCCGATCAACTCCCGGCCGCCGCAGGCATAGCCGATCCGCCATCCCGTCATCGCGAACGCTTTGGAAAATCCGTTGATGACGATCGTTCGCTCTTTCATGCCCGGAAGCGAAGCGATGCTTGCATGCCGCGCTCCGTAAGTCAGCTCGGCATAAACTTCGTCCGAAATGACGATCATATCGTGCCGTACGGCCAGCTCGGCAACCGGTCGCCAATCTTCTTCCGTCATCACCGCGCCTGTCGGGTTGTTCGGGAAATTGACGACAAGCGCCTTCGAGCGAGGCGTCAAGGACTCGGCCAGCGCCCGCGCGGTCAGCTTGAACCGCTCTTCCGCGGATGTCTTCACTTCGACGACTTTGGCGCCGTGTAGATGGGCAATGGGCGAATAGGCGATATAACAGGGAGTATGGATGAGAACCTCGTCGCCCGGCTCCACGCACGTCCGAAGCGCCAGATCGACCGCTTCGCTCGTTCCGACCGTGACGAGCACCTCGTTAGCGGGTTCATAACGGAGACCGAATCCATCGTGCATATACGAAGCGATTTCCTCCCGCAGCTCATACAAGCCGGCATTCGGGGTGTACTTCGTTTTTCCTTCGTTCAAGGCGCGAATGCAGGCCGCCCGGACGTGTTCAGGCGTAACGAAATCCGGTTCTCCGATCCCGAGCGAGATCGTATCCCGATTATTTTCCTCGGCCAGTTCGAAAAAGGCGCGAATCCCGGAAGGCGGAATGTCCCGAACGCGCTGCGCCACATGTTCCTTGCTCATTGTACGCACCTCGTTATCCCATAAGCTGTCTGGCCGTTCGGCCGATGATTTGAAGCCCTTTCTCGATATCCTCCTCTTTTACTCGCGAAAATCCGAGCCGCATCGTATGCCGTCCTCCTCCGTCCGTGTAAAACATGTCCCCCGGGGTAAAAATGACGCCTTGGCTCGAGCAGGCGTCGAGCAGCTCCGTCGTATCGAAAGGCTTATCGAATTCGACAAACAGATGCAGGCCTCCGTCTCCCGACAGTTTTCGATAAGGGAGATAGGTTTCGCAGCAGCGCTTCGTCCACTCGTATTTTCGTTTGTATTCGGAGCGGGCTTTTTTCAAATATTTCTCAAGGTTGCCGTTCAAAAGATATTGATAAAGCACCGATTGATCGAGCGTCGAAGTATGAATGCTGCGGGACCGTTTGATGCTTTCCAGGTTGTCGATCAGCCGGCGGTCCGCCAGCACCCAGCCCACCCGGAGGCCGGGGAAGAGCACTTTGGAGAAGCTGCCGAGATAGACAACGCCGTTTCCCCGCCCGGCCGTCGCGATCAACGGGGAAACGTGCGCCCCCGAATAACGCAGTTCTTCGTTAAAACCGTCTTCGATGACCGGGATGCCGTGACGGGCCATGAGCCGCATCGCCGCCGATCTTTTCTCGGGAGACGTGACGATGCCGGTAGGATTGTGATAGGACGGGATCAAATAGGCGCAATCGTATGTCCGTTCCGTCAATGCGCGTTCCAGCTCGATCAGATCGATGCCGTCCCGTTCCATCGGAATGCCCGTAATGTCGAACCCGCTCAGCTTCAAATTTTTGATCGCGGTGTAGTGGGTCGGATTTTCGCAAATGACCGATCCGCCTTCTTTTCGGCGAAGGGCGGACAGGACGATATCGAAAGCTTCCGTGAAGCCGCTCGTGATCAGCATGTCTTTTCCGTTCAGGTCGACGCCCTTATGTTCCATGTAATTCATCAAGTAATCGATCAGCGGTTTATAGCCTTTCGCGTAGCCGTAGTTCAGCAGAACGTTTCCCTCGATCGCCATGCGGTCAAGAAAAGCGCGCTTGACGTGATCGAGATCGAACAGCTTCTCGTCGGGCGCGATGCTGGTGAAGGAAATCGCGTTTCTCCCCGCGCGGATGCCGCGTTTCATCCGGTCCAGCTCGACGGCTTGCCGCGCATAATCGTTGATGCGCGCCGGCCAATCGATTTCGCACGGCGGAGCGGCGGAAGCCGGGGGGGCGGCAGTTGCCGCGACATAGCTGCCTTTTCCGTGAACGGCGTAGATAAAGCCGTCGCTCTCCAGCTCGGCGTAGGCTGAAATAATGGTGTTGCGGCTGACGGAGAGCAGCAGGCCGAGCTCGCGGGTGGAGGGAAGCTTCTGCCCGGGCTGCAGCGATCCTTTTATAATCAGACGTTTCAAATAATCTTTCAACTGAATGTAGACCGGTCGGTCGTTCGCAAGCTTGAAGTCATGGAACATCTTCATCGCCCCCCTTGTTCATGATGGCACAGATGGGGAGGGAAATGGAAGAACCACGTCCCGGCATTCTTTGCCGGGTTGTGGTTCCGGAGCCGGGCGATCGGGGCGAAACGGCTGCGCGCCGGAGCGAACGACGGGCGGATTTTCGCCAAAAATTTTACAATCGATGGACATAAAATGGAAATTCCCTTCATATTTCCTCATTACAATAAAAGAGTTGCACTTCATGAGGGCGGGAGCTCGCTTCGAGTTTCGGCCCGTCGGGGAGAGGGGGAGGAACGACGGTGACGATGCGCGCGGAGTTCGACCAAGGCTTGAACGAAATGCAGACGCTGCTCGCCCAAATGGGCGAACAGGTGGAGAAGGCGCTGGCCGATTCGATGGATGCGCTGGTGAAGCGCGACGCGGCCCAAGCGAAAAGGGTCGTAAACGAGGATTTGGAGCTCAACCGGCTGGAAGAGCGGGTGATGGAGCGGGGCGCGAAGCTGATCGCGACGCAGCAGCCGGTAGCGAAGGATCTTCGCCGCATATTGGCGGGCTTCAAAATTGCCGCCGACCTGGAGCGGATGGGGGATTTGTCCGTGGATATCGCGAAGACGGTGCTGCGGCTGGACGGGGAGACGCTCATCAAGCCGCTGATCGACTTGCCCCGCATGGCGGCTATCGCCCGAACGATGATTCGCGATTCGATCCGGTCGTACACGGAAGAGAATGTCGAGCTCGCCTACAAGATGGCCAAGGACGACGATCGGGTCGATGCGCTGTACGGCCAGATGTTTCGGGAGCTGTCGTCGCTGATGGTCGAGAACCCGAAATGGATCGGGCAGGCGACGCTGCTCGGATTCGTCGGGCGCTATTGCGAACGGATTGCGGACTATGCGACCAACATCGGCGAGAGCACGGTATACATCGCAACCGGCACGCGGCCGGACTTGAACGGCTGAGCGCCGGCCGCCCGACGAAAAACCTCCGAAATCGTCCCGGTCCGTCAGCGGAGGGGCCGACATTTTGTCGCTCCGTATGGTAAAATAAAAAGCAAATCGCGGGAGACGGAACGGAGAGACGTCGCATGGACGGCATGATTACGGAAGACGGCCGGTTGAATCCGGAGTTCGGGGGGGAGCGGGAGGCGCTCTACACCGGTTTGAACGGCTGCACGGTGGAGAGAGTTCGCATCTCCCCCGGCGAGAGCTACGTGTTCAAACCGCTGGCCAAAGGCGGGAATAGCCGGGAAGCTTGGGCGTACGAGCATGTGCGCCCCTCGCTTCCCGGCCTTTTTCCGCGGCTGATCGCGCGCTCGGCGGACGGGATTTCCGGACAGGGCTGGTTGTTGTTCGAAGATTTGGGGCCGCTTTCGCACCGTTTCAACGAAGGGACGGCTGCCGCCTTGATCGGGCAAATCGCCCGTTGGCACGCCTTGCCGACGGCATCGTTCGGCATCCGGTCCCGGCAGGGGCCGAAGCCGACGATCGGCGAAATGGCGGAAGCGTTGCGGCAGAACGAGGAGGAATGGGTGCCTTATCTTGAGGAATTCCGCTGGCCGAAAGCGAGCATGCGCAGTTTGATCGCCGAAGCCCTCGAGCTGGAGAGGTCCGAATCCGTCGTGTTTTCGCACGGGGATCTGCATTTGGGCAATTACGCGATGACGGCGGGCGGGATCAGGGTGCTCGATTGGGAGCACGCGCATTTGAACAGCCGGCATTGGGACCTGTTTCACGTTCTCGATTTGTCCCATCCGTTATTTCCGAAAACGATGAATCCCGGCATGCGCGACCGTTTGCTCGAACGGTATCTGGATGCCGCCGAAGCGTTCGGCCCCCCGTCCGACAGGACTCGTTTCCGGCGGGAATATTACGTTTTTTCGTCCGTTTTTTCGTTGTGGCTGCTGCTTTTGATCGAACGCGACCTGCGCCGCGAGGACGGAGTCTGGCCGGCGGATAAGCTTGAGGAGCAGCGTCTGGAAACGCTGGAAAACCTGCGTCAATGCCTGGCGTCGTTCATCATTTTGTCATATGTGAAAAAAAGTTGACGAACTTTCCCATTCAACAGTTGAGTTCGATGACCCCTTTTAGGTAGAATAAGGGATGGACACTTGAAGAAGCAGGGGGAGCATCGATGTACAAGAGGATTTTGCCAGCCTTGATTGTGGTCGCCTGTCTGTTCGGCGTTTATTTGTTGGCGACGGGATTGCCCGAACGACCGAAGGAAGAAGAGCTTGCGGAAGGACAGGAAATGCTGAAAATCTCCGCGACCAACTTTAGTTTCGATCAGACGGAATACCGCGTGAAAGCGGGTACCACGTACGTCCTCAGCTATTCGAACAAACTCGGCAACCACGGCGCGGAAATCGCCGATCTGAACATCAACCTGACGAAGGACAACCCGAGGGCGGAAGTGACGTTCGATACGCCGGGAGAATACGAAATGCATTGCTCGATCATGTGCGGGCAAGGTCACGGCGACATGGTAGCCAAGATCATTGTAGAGTAACGATGAAAAGGAGCCCGCAGGCTCCTTTTTTGAACGGATCGGAACGTTGCGAAAGCCCGCCTCATTTTTGCCGCGCGGCGCGGTCGCGCGCAATTACCCGGTCGCACAAGTACCCGATAACCGCCCAGCTGGCGACAGTCAGCGCGTAGATCGCGACCGCGCTGACCCGATGGATGTCGGTGAACAGCTCGACGAACCAGACCGGGACGCTGAGCATGAACAGGAAAATGTTGTGAGGGTCGTAGCCGGAGGCGTTGAACAGGACCAGCGCCAACCCGAACAGCGTGCACGCGAAGGTAACGTAGTATCGCATGAAGCGGTCTTCCTTTCTCGCTGCGGCATTTCTTCCGGCTTAGTATGCGTCTTGCGGCCCGCGCTCATTCGATCGGCGACCGGGCCGTTCAACATTCGAACATAAGGAGATGGCAAGACGATGATTACGCATATCGTTCTGTTCAAATTGAAGGACCGCAGCCCGGAGTCCGTGGCGAAAACGGCGCAGGTGCTGCGCGACATGGAAGGAAAAATCGACGAGCTGCTTTCGATCGAAGTCGGCATCGACGTGCTGCATTCGGAGCGTTCGTACGATATCGCGCTTACGACCAAGCACGCTTCGATGGAGGCGCTGCAGGCGTATCAGGTGCACCCCGTACATAAAAAAGTGATCGAGCACATGTCGGAGGTAAGGGAGTCCTCCGTCAGCGTCGATTACGAAAGCTGAAAGGAAGAAGCGCGGTGAATGCAACGGATTCCGGAGCCGGCGATCTTTATCAAATGATGACGTATTTGCTGGTGATCATCATCAGCGCGGTCGTGATGGTTATCTGGCTGAAACGAAAAAACAAACGAAAGCGCCGCGACAGCGACGGGGGTTGAACGAATGTATTACGTGAACCGCAAAGGAATCGAGAGCCGTCTCGCCTGCATTCCCGAGCTTGCCGAAGCCATTCGCGAGTTGAGCGGCTCGTGGTCCGGTTCGACTGTGCAGGGATTGGCGCAGGAGCGGGTTTTGCACCTGGCGCTGGAAATCGCCACCGACGTCGGCAACGCGCTGATCGACGGTTTCATGATGCGCGACGCCAGCAGCTACGAGGACATTATCGAAGTCATTGCCGGGGAAGGCGTCATTTCCGGAACGCTGGCCGAGTTTTTGCGTTCCCTGGTCGGCTTGCGCAAGCCGCTCGTCCAGGATTACGACAGCTGGCCGAGGCATAAGCTTCACCCGCTCGCCCGAGAGCTTCCGGAGCAGATGCTCGCTTTCGCGGAGGAGATCAAGACGTATTTGCGCCGCGAGCTCGACCCGTGGGAAAAGAGCGGGAGCTGATCCGAGGGGGCGGTTAGCCTCCCGACTGCAACAACTGCGGCCTGACGCCAAGGGAGTTGGTCATTTGGGCAAACCGGCCCCTATCGATTCAAGCCGTTTTCTTCTTCCGTTTATGTTTGGCCGATTGGCGGTTGATGAGCTCGCGACACGCAAGGATCGGCTTAAAACGACCAATACGTTCACGGTACTGCAGGAGCGCCCTGTGGAAGCCGACACCCCGATCCTGCGGGATGGATCAAGCAACACCTGAAGACGACGATTCGCCGCCATCTTGAATAAACCCACAGAACGAACCAGTCGGGGGCGGCAAAAGCGAAAACAGGCCAAAACCGTACCCCGGATTCAACCTGGCAGAGGCAAAAATGAACATGAGGTTGTGAAGATTTTAGACCCGTAACGAAACATCCGGATCAACCCTTTTTTTTGGCAACTTTTTCTTCGATTCTTCCCCTGTTGCTCGTTTTTCCACTCCACACCCAAGCACCATGAAAGATATTAGCACAAAGAAAATAATAATGACAAACGAAGCCGGTACTGGATTTCGCGTTAGGTTTCTTGCTGTGATGCGGGCAGTGTCCGCTCAGAAAACGGCGAAGCAGGGCATCATGCTGCAGCTTGCGAAAATGACAAATCCGCTGGCCTTGACGCCGCCGAAGCTTGTGGCATTTTGTAATGAGAATTCGGTTGCCTCAAAGAGTCGTACTTTCGAAATTCAAACTAAAATTTTTCGGATACCCCCTTTAGTTTGGTTATTGACGATGACGCTAATTCTCATATAGGTTGGGGGTGATGGAATTCCCTATACTCAAGCTGTCACAAACTTCAAACCCAAATAATGAGCGCGCTTACAAATGAGCGGGATAGTTCAACCTCGGGGGAGGGATCTCGATGATGAATGTGCTTTTGGTGGATGACGAGCCGTGGGTAATTGAGGGGCTTCGCACGATGGTGAATTGGAGGGATTTCGGTTTCCGGATATGCGGCGAGGCTTCGAGCGGCTCCGAAGCATTCAGTATGATTCAAGAGCTTAAACCGGAGCTGGTACTGACGGATATCCATATGCCGGCGATCAATGGATTGGAGCTGATTAAGCTGGCGAACCAGAAAATGGAATCTCCACCTAAGTTCGTCATATTGAGTGGTTACGATGATTTCGATTATGCGATTACCGCAATGCAGCAGCGGGTCACGGAGTATTTGCTCAAACCATTCGACGAAGAGGAAATTGAGACCGTCCTAGTGCGCTTGCGCACGAAAATCCAAGAGGAGCTTATAGCGGAGCAAAGCCGAAGCCGCATGCAATTTTTGTTTACCAACAATCTATTGATCAGCTTAATACAAGGCGAAGACAACGAGTCGCTTAAGCTACAGGCTGCCCAGGCCCTTCTTCTGCAAAAGGATTCAAAGCTGCGGTGCGTTTTGGTTGAAGGTTCCGGGACATCCTTTGCTCTGATCGGACGGGTGAAGAAATATTTCACGCAGAAACCCGATCGTATATTCGAGGACAGCGCGGGGAGGATCGGGTTGATTTTGCCTGATGATGAATTCCCCTATTGCCGGGTACAGGAGCTTTGCGTACAACTCCACAGGGAGCTTGAGGACCAGTCAAGCCAGCCGGTCATCGTGACGATCAGCGGCGTTCTTCAGGGGATCGGGTCGATTCGAGAACTGTACTTGCAGGCATTGGAGTTAAATAAATGCAAGCGCTGTCAGGGTAGAGACGGGGTGTATCATTATAGGGGTTTGCGGCAGGGCGGAAAATCGCATGATCACGGAAAGGAGAAATTCAAGGAACTTACGGAGATCGTCACGGCGTCCCGAATCAACATGATTGATGCTGCTGTTGAAGCCGCTCTGGACTCCATGTTGGAAGGCATGCTTGATTTGAAAGAAGCCATTGCCCATGTGGCCGACCTGGAATTAAGTCTTTGCAGGCGGATCGGAGAAATGAACGGGGATCCGGATACTTTGATGAGAAAGCTTCAGGGCGGGCATGGCAGCATCGACAGTTTCGGGAGCTATTCAGCTTTGAAATCATATGTCCTTGAACTTTGCTTGGAGGCGGCCGACATCCTGGCAAGGCTTGAGGCCAAGAACGAGAATAATACGATTTTCCATGTGATTCAATATGTGGACCGGGAATTCCGCAGCAAGCTTCAGTTGCAGGATCTGGCCAAAATGTTTCATATGAACTCCGCTTATTTGGGCCAGTTGTTTAAAAAAGAGACAGGCAAGTCGTTTAACGACTATTTGAACGAGAAAAGAATCGAGGAAGCAAAGCAATTGCTAAGACGCACCCAAATGAAAATTTCGGAGATTGCGCTTCAGGTCGGATATCCGAATGCGGACTATTTTATCATCAAATTCGAATGCCTAACAGGAGTGCTGCCTTCGGCGTACAAGCAGAATACCGCGAGGTAGCCGGCTGGCTGAACGGCGGGACGGTGCGAAAATCATGAAAAAACGTTACAGATTCCGATCATTCATTAACGATATACCGCTGAACTATAAATTCATACTCATCTATGTGATTGGCGTGCTGCTCCCTATCGCGGTTATCAACATCGCGTTCATGGACCGTATGACCGGCATCATCAAAGACCGGGAGGAACAAAATCTCGAAATCTCGCTGGAGCGGGCCAGAAAAGATATTCATGAGTTCATTGACGGCGGTGTAGCGGTCAGTCATGCGCTCAATACGGACAAGCTGCTGTATGAAACGCTGGACAGAACCTACGAAAGTCCGATCCAGTTTTACGAAACGTTCGACGAACAGCTGCGAAACCGGGTGACTAGTTATATCCCCGTCAACAATCAGATTCAGCGAATCAGCATTTTTACGGAGAATGAGACGATCATGCCCGGCGGGAATTATCAAGTGCTCGATGCCAATGCGAAGAATAGCGACTGGTACCGGCTGCGGGAACAATCGACGTCCCCTGTTATGGTAGCGGCCTACCGGGCGACTGAAGCAAATAACCGCACATCGACGGTCCCTTATCTGAGCGTTATCGAAAAAATGGACTACTTTGATATATATAGCAAGTATGATAAATTGCTCCGGATCGATATCGACTTAAACAAAATTTACGATGTCATCCTGCGCGAGCAGGACTATTTAAATCTCTATCTGGTCAATGAGCATAACCAAATCATTATGTCTGCGGACAGCGGGTACCAGCGGGACGTTACCGATGCTTATCCGGTGTTTCAACTTTCAGATCATGACAAGGACAAAGACGTGCATGTCGTTTCCATCGGAACGGCAAGTTACGTAAAGGGCTGGAAGCTGGTTGGCGTTACACAGGGAACCCGGTTATCCCAAGCCATGCGCGATATGCAGCTTTATGTGGGAATTATCGCAGCTGTTATTACACTGTTCTCGCTCATATTCATTTACATCATGCTCAGATCGTACAATTATCGGGTTAAACGATTGTCCAGACATATGCAGAAGGTTACCAACGAGAAGTTCGACCTGATCCGGATCGATGAAGGCCGAGATGAGATCGGCTGCTTGATCCAGAATTTCAATAGGATGACAGCCGAGATTAACTCTTTGATTAACAATGTGTACAAGCTCGAAATTCAGAAGAAAAACCTGGAGATGGAGCGGGTACGGGCGGAGCTGAACTTTTTGCAAAGTCAGATGAATCCGCATTTTCTGTTTAACACACTGAATGCCATATTGGTCGTCTGCACGAAAAACAATTATTCCGACGTGACGGATATCATCAAGAACCTGTCCAGACTGCTTCGCAGACTGCTTAGCTGGAAAGCGGACATCGTTACGCTTGAGGAAGAAATATTGTTCATCGAAATGTATCTAAAGATCGAGAAATTCAGATTCCGGGACAAGATTGAGTATGAGCTTGATATCGACCGTGAAGCGCTGCTTTATAAAATACCGAAGATGAGTATCCAACCATTGGTGGAAAATGCGTGCAAGCATGGCATTCAGGCTGTGGATGGGAAAGGCGTGGTCAAAATCAGCGCGACTGTATTAGACGGCAACCTCCGTATATCCGTGCAGGACAACGGCAAAGGCATGGCGCCGGAAAAGCTTCGCGAGGTTCTTATTTCCATACGCAACGAGAATACATCCGGCACCAGTATCGGAATCCGCAATGTATATAGCAGGTTTAAGCTTTATTACAACGACCTCGTTCGCTTTGATATTTACAGCAAGCCGGATCGGGGAACGACGGTGTTTTTCGAGATTCCTGTCCGTCTGCTGGATCATCAGGATTACGTCAAGGAGGGGAACAGAATTGAGATTTAAAGTTCTGTTGATCGATGACGAACCCGGAGCTTTAGAAGGCATGCAATTATGGATCAATTGGGAGGAGCTTGGATTTGACATATGCGGCACATGCGCCAACGGGGCGGAGGGGCTGAAATTGATGGCTTCCCTTGCGCCGGATTTAGTGGTTACCGATGTGCATATGCCGCTGATGGACGGCCTTGAAATGATCGGGGAGTGGCAGAAGAACGGCAACAAAACGATCAGCTTCGCCATCGTTAGCGGATATAGCGAGTTCGAATATGCGAGGAAAGCGATGCGTTACGGAATAGCGCACTATTTGTTGAAACCGATTGAGGCGGAAGAAGCCTCTAACATGCTGCGCTCGATTTATCGTGAATTGCTGCAGGAAGCGGAGAAGCAACAATGGAGCAGCATTGCTTCCCGGGAGGAGCAAGTTTCGCGGATCCGTCAGCTGCTAGGGCACATTCCGGCTCCGGATAGGGACGATCCGGACGGTCTGGAGTCTCTGTCCGCCAGCCGGGACGCATGGAACATCTGCCTTGTACAAACGGAGCCATCGAAGTACGCGGAATTGAGGGGAATCGCCAGTTCCCTGATCGAGCAGCAGAGTGCCATGTTTTTGGTTGATCTGGAAAAGAACCGCTTCGGCATCGTTTTCGGATATTCGCCGGATGACGGTCAGGAGGATTCCGTATTCCGGATGATTGCTGACTTGTCTGCCCAATTCGCTGGTCACCGGGTGTTTATGGCCGTGGGCTCACCGGAAAAATCGATCGTGCGTCTTGCCAGCTGCTATAGAACCGCGGAAGAGGCGATAAAGCATAAGTTCTATGACCCCGATTACGCCGGGGTCATTTCTTACGAATCGGTTGATAACAGAAAGCTAGTATTCCGCTACGCCTCAATACGGTTGGTGGACAGCGTGATGGAGGCGTTAAATCTTCTGAATGCCGCCGGTTATCAAGAAACGATCGCTGCGGAAGCGGAGAGGTTTCGTAACATGCCGCTCGCGCCTGAAACGGTTAAGAAGACGGTCATTCATTTGATGTACAAAATGAAAGAGTATATGGCAGAATCCGGTGAGCAGGCCTCGGATGAGCTGGCGAAATATGATTTATCCGCTTTGGCCGATTCGGTGATGAACCTGAACGGCTTTATGGATCTTCTGCTTAACTTCGGCCTCGAGTGCATCGATTTGCTGAGCCGGGAGCAGGCTCGTAAATCCCGGGGAATTATTCAGGAGATCAACGAGTACATCCGGGAACATTATCGGGAGGGACTGACGATCAAGAAATTGGCTGAGCGTTTTTATTTGCATCCGGTGTATCTGGGGCAATTGCTCATGAAGAAGAATGGTGTCGGATTTAACGAATGGGTGCATAATCTCCGGATTGAGGAGGCTTCCCGGCTGCTTCGGCAAAACAAGTATAAAAACAGCGAAATCGCGGAACGGGTGGGCTACGTGAATTATAGCCAATTCCTGAAACAGTTCGAAAAACGCTTGGGGATGTCCCCCAATGAATATAAAAACAGGATCTAAAGTTTTTAGGGGTAATGCTTTAATTGTGGCATAGTTCGCTTTAGGCAGCGCTTTTACAATAAAGATAAGTTAATGAAAGTGTTTTCAATCCCTAATTAACCATATTATTACGGAGGTGTTTTAAATGGGGGGCAAGAAAAAATCGGTATTCCGGTTCAGCATGCTGCTGCTGCTTTCGCTCGGCCTCGTCCTTTCGGCTTGCAGCGGCGGTAACATCAAGGAAGCCGCCAAGAACGGAAACAACGGACAGGCAACTGAAGAAAATACCACGAATGGGGTAGAACCGTTTGAGATTTCAGTGTTCATCGGTGAAGCCGGCCAACAGCCAACACCTGACAACAAGATTTACAAATTAATTAAAGAAGAGACAGGCGCATCCTTCAAATTCGAGTTCCTGGCAGGCGACATTGACCAAAAGCTTGGCGTTATGATTGCAGGCGGCGATTATCCGGATGTGATGACAGCAAATCAAAAGCTGACAGCTGCCGGTGCCTTTATTCCGCTCGAGGACTTGATTGAAGAACATGCTCCAAACTTGAAGAAGCATTATGAGAAGTACTGGAACATGATGAAAGACCCGAATGACGGTCATATTTACAATCTTCCAAATTATGGTGTAACGAATGCTGACGTTAGCTCGTCTTGGTATTCGGGCCCTGCCTTCTGGATTCAAAAGGACGTATTGGCAGAGGCAGGATATCCAGAGGTTAAAACCTTGGACCAATATTTTGACTTGATTAAACAATACAAGGAAAAGCATCCGACCATCGACGGTACTCCTACGATCGGCTTTGAAATTCTGAACTATGACTGGAGAAACTGGGGTCTGTTTAACGCTCCACAGCATTTGATCGGTCATCCGAACGACGGCGGTGTAGTCGTTAAAGACGGCAAGGCGGAAATTTTTGCCGACAAGGACTATGCAAAACGTTATTATCAAAAACTGAACGAAATGAATGCCCTGGGTATCATCGATAAAGAAGCGTTCACCCAAAACTATGACCAATATATGGCCAAAATTTCGAGCGGTGCGGTTCTGGGCATGTTTGACCAGCACTGGAACTTCCAAGACGCAGAGAACGCGCTGATCACGCAGAAGAAAGATAATCGAACATATGTCGGCCTTCCGCTTGTATTTGATGAAGGCATCAAGGATCATTACAAAGATCGTCCGGCTTTGAACCTCAATAACGGTTTCGGGATCACGGTCAACGCATCCGAAGAACAACAAGTTCGAATTATCAAGCTATTGGATACGTTGATTCAAGAAGATTGGCAAAAAATCTTGTCCTGGGGGATCGAAGGGGAAGATTATATTGTCGAAAATGGCCGCTTCATGAAAACGCAAGAGCAACGTGACGTGTTCACCGATGCAACCTGGAAACTGGCGAATAAAGCCGATGCCTTCTTTAAGCACGGTCCCAAAACGGAGGGTTTATTCTCGGACGGCAACGCCACGGACGCGGCTGCTCAACCTGAAGAAATGGCAGCTGCTTTGAGAGAGTATGACAAGAACTTCCTTGCCCAATACGGTTTCAACACTTATGTTGACTTCTTCAGTCCGGCTCCTGAGAACGATATTGCTTACCCGGCATGGTCTGTTGACCTGGTAGACGGATCGGAAGCGAAAATGGTGAATACGAAGCAAAATGAGTTGTCCACGAAGTACTTACCGAAAGCCATTCTAGCTAAACCGGAAGAATTCGACAGCGTCTGGGATGAGTACGTCAACGAAATCCGCAAGCTCAACATTAAGGCTTACGAAGATCGGATTAATGAAGTGCTGCAATGGAGAAAAGACACCTGGTCTGTTAAGTAAGACAGCGCAGATACATGAATCGGAATGGGGAAGGCCTTGCCTTCCTTTTCTGAAATATGGGGTTTTGGGGAGAACAAACTTATGGAAGAGACCTTAGTCAAAGACTCTGCCGTCCGAAAGCCTAAGAAAAACAAAAAAATCACCTGGGCTGTCCTCAAAGAACAGAGACAGTTGATCTATATGTCGGTGCCTCTGACGGCTTACATCATCTTGTTTGCCTACGTTCCTATTTGGGGATGGACGATGGCTTTCCAGGATTACAAGCCGGCTAGAAGCTTTAGCGAACAGAAGTGGGTAGGATTTAAGCATTTTGAATTTCTATTTAAGGACGATAATTTCCTGCAAGTGCTTCGCAATACGCTGGCAATGAGCGTTATCAATATGATTCTCGGCTTTGCGACTGCAATTATTCTGGCATTATTGCTGAATGAAATCAGGAAAGTATTTTGGAAAAGAACCGTACAGACGATTTCCTATCTTCCGCACTTTTTATCCTGGATTATCGTAACCGGAATTGTGGCGACGAGCTTGGCCTCGGACGGAATCATCAATGATATCCTTATGAAGCTGCATCTCATCGAGGAGCCGATCCAATGGCTCAGTGAAGGCAAATACTTCTGGGGAATCGTCGGAGCGTCGCATGTTTGGAAAGAAGTCGGCTGGAATACGATTATTTATTTGGCTGCGATGGCATCCATCGACCCGTCGCTTTACGAAGCTGCCGATATAGACGGGGCAAGCCGCTATCGGAAAATGTTCCATGTCACTTTGCCGGGCATTAAGCCGACGATTATTATTTTGATGATTATGCAGGTCGGTCACATTCTGGAGGCAGGCTTCGAGGTACAATACTTGCTGGGCAACGGTCTTGTTGTCGACTGGTCGCAAACGATTGACATTTTCGTACTGAAGTATGGGCTTGCCCAAGGTAATTACTCGTTAGCTACTGCTGCCGGTATATTTAAAACGGTCGTTAGCGTAACGCTGCTATTGATTGCAAACGGAATCTCTAAACGGCTAGGGGAAGAGAGGCTGCTGTAATGGCAAATCATACGACCCGCCCTGGGCCAGCAACTGCTGCCGCAGCGACTAAATCTGTTAGAAGAAATAAAATTGAGCCCATCCTTTTTAATACGTTCAATACCTTGTTTATGATGGGTCTTGTCGTTGTCACACTATATCCTTTCTTGAATACGATCGTCGTTTCCCTGAATGCGGGGAATGATACGATCCGAGGCGGAATCTATCTCTGGCCGAGGGAATTTACATGGCAGAATTACAAGGCCCTGTTCGCTTCGGGAACGATATATGACGCGTTCTGGATTTCCGTGGCTAGAACGGTGCTATCGACCCTGCTGAATCTGGGGCTCACCACGATGCTGGCATATACGCTGAGCCGTCGGGAGTATGTATTCCGCAAGCCGATTACCTTGATCTTTATTTTGACGATGTATTTTAACGCTGGTTTGATTCCTGGATACTTTCTGATGAAGGACTTGCACCTTCTTAACTCGTTCTGGGTATATGTGATTCCGTCGATGATCAGCGCATTTAATATGATCGTTATCCGGACGTATATCGGGACGATTTCGGAAAGCTTGGTCGAATCGGCAAGAATCGATGGAGCCGGAGATTTTAAAATCTTCATCCGGATCATCTTCCCGCTATGTAAACCGGTGCTGGCTACCATTGCGCTGTTCGTGGCCGTGGGGGCTTGGAACTCCTGGTTCGATGCATTTATCTATACCTCCTCCCGTCAAGAACTGAGTACTTTGCAGTATGAGCTGATGAAGCTGCTGTCATCCAGTATGAACGCGAACAGCAACCCGGCAGTGGCTGCCGGCGCCGGGATGACGCAGGACTCTGCGGTGAACATGGTAACGCCGATTTCGATTCGCGCTGCCGCAACGGTAGTGGCATCCGTTCCGATTCTGCTGGTTTATCCGTTCATGCAAAAGTACTTTGTTGTTGGTCTGAATGTTGGTAGTGTCAAGGAGTAAAACATTATCGGCAAGATGGAAATTTTGAGGACGGCTTCCATCCCTCTAGGGAGATGAAAATTGGCTCATAACTGCCTTCAAGAAATACTAATACGAGGAGGAAGAAATATGAATTTTTCAGTACCGGCAGAGTCCGCTCTTAAAGACATATTCGCGGACCACTTCCATATAGGTGCGGCGGTCAGTAGTAATACGATCATAACGCAGGAGAGTCTGCTTACTCATCACTTTAACAGCATTACAGCGGAAAACGAAATGAAATTCGCCAGCGTCCATCCGCAGGAAGATCTTTACACCTTCGAGGAAGCGGATCGGATTGTGGACTTCGCGCGCAAACACGGGATGGCTATCCGCGGACATACGCTGGTTTGGCATAACCAGACCACCGATTGGTTGTTCCGCGACAAGCAGAATCAGCTCGTGAGCAAGGCCGTGCTTTATGAACGAATCCGCTCGCATATACAAACGGTAGTAAGCAGATATAAGGGCGACATTTACGCTTGGGACGTTGTGAACGAGGTCATTGCCGATGACGGCGATCAGTTGCTGCGTGCCTCTAACTGGACGGAAATCGCCGGGGATGAATGTATCGCCAAAGCGTTTGAATACGCGCATGCTGCCGACCCGAATGCGCTCTTGTTCTACAACGACTACAACGAGTCCCACCCACGCAAACGGGATAAAATTTATACCTTGGTCAAGTCTCTTCTGGATCGGGGAGTTCCTATTCACGGTATTGGCCTGCAGGCACACTGGAACCTGTTCGAACCGACCTTGGATGACATCCGGGCAGCCATTGAAAAATACGCTTCGCTAGGATTGCAGCTTCAACTGACGGAACTGGATGTGTCGGTATTCCGCTTTGAAGATAAGCGGATCGATCTGACCGAACCTGAACCGGGAATGCTGGAACGGCAGGCTGAATTCTACGAAGCCGTGTTCAAGTTGCTTAAGGAATACGGCGATGTAATTAGCGCGGTGACGTTCTGGGGAGCCGCGGACGATCACACCTGGCTCAGCGATTTTCCGGTACGGGGGCGCAAAAACTGGCCGCTTTTGTTCGATGAACGGCACAGGCCGAAGCCGGCGTATTACCGTGTAGCTGCTCTTGGAAATCATCTTCGCGGTTTGAAAGCTGATGACAAACGGGCAATTCGTCCTGTGTGATAAAATGTTCGGAATTATTAAACCGCCCTTTTCACGTTTTCAGAGAGTCGTACTTTCGAAATTAGGTTGAGAAAACCTGGCGGACCCGAGGGTCCGCTTTTTCGTCGCAGCCCGGACTTTGCAAACTTTTTTGTTTCATAAATAAATTTACGCCCAGTCCCGCATCCGCTACAATAAGACTAGAGGTCCTATGGACGCGAGGCTCGCGGCCGCAATGCCGGAAGTCCCGGGCCCGGCGGAAGGAGACGGATGCGCATGCTGCAGCAGGAAGAAGGATCTACTCGTTACCGGCTGGTTCAGCTGTTGAAGACGAGAGGCGAATTAAGCATCGGCGAGCTTTCGAAAGAGCTGACGATAACCGAAGTGGCGGTCAGGCGCCATATTCATACGCTGGAGAGAGACGGACTGATCCGTTCGACGCTGGTCAGGCAGGCGATGGGCAGGCCTTCCAGCCGATATGCGCTGACCGAACGAGCGGATGACCTGTTTCCGAAAAATTATCCCCATCTGACGATCGAATTGCTGTCGGAGCTCGAGGAAGCGGCCGGCGCCGAAATGGTCGACCGGCTGTTTCTCGGCCGCAGAGACAAGCTGGCCGCCCGCTATGCGAAGCGGATGGAAGGCCGAAGCCTGGAGGAGAAGGTGGCGGAATTGTCCTCGATTCAGAACGCCGGCGGTTATATGACGGAATGGGAGCCCTCTGAGGAGGCGGGCTCGTTCCGCTTGTACGAGTACAATTGCCCGATCGCGCAAGTGGCGGGACGGTACCGTCAGGCATGCCAATGCGAAAAGTCGCTGTTTCGGCAGCTGCTGGGCGCGGAGGTGGAGCGCACGGAGTGTTTGGCCGACGGTGGCATCCGCTGCGCGTATGCGATCAAGCAGTCGTCGGCATCCCCCTGAGAAAAGCGGCCAAGCCGCTTTTTTTTGTTTTTGTCCGTTGTGTCAAGACGAGCCCATTCTTCTTATACTGTTGTTAGCCGCATAGGCATTTGTCTCGGTTGCGACCGGCGAGTGCCCATAACGGGAATGGGGAGGTGCGTCTTGCATGGCATGGGAATTGGCGGGGTATGCGGTAGCGCTCTTGTGTTTGACCGCCGCCGCGGCGATCGCGGTCGGGGCGGCGGTTTTGAGACGGTCGCTGAAGCGATGGAACGCGGCCGTGAGCCGGCTGGACCGGGAAGCGGAATCGGCGCTTCGGCAGTGGCGAAGGCTCGGACAGGAAACGACCGATACGGTCGTCAAGGGCCGCGAGCTTCTGGAAGGCTTCGAGTCGTTCGCGGAAGGGGGGCGAGCGCTCGGAGAAGCCGCCCGGGATGCCGCCCGGACGGCGGCGGATACGGCCCATTTATGGAGCAGACGGATCGCGTTGCATATGGCCGAATCGGCAGAAAGACAGAAGCGTCGGGTCGGGGAAGCGCTCGATTGGTCGGAGCTGCTGTGGACCCTGTGGCAGCATGCCCGCCGCCGCGGCGGGGACGCACCGAACTCTTCGCCCAGGCAGGGAGACTGATGCCGGCCAAAACAGGCGAGCGGGCTTTCCGGGCAAGGACAAACGTTGGATCGGGAGGCCGCTGCGCGAGGGAAGGGGAAAAACGAAAATGGCGAACAAGAAAAACGTCAAATCGTTCGTATGGGGAACGGTTGCCGGCGCCGTGACGGGGGCCGTTGCCGCTCTGCTGCTGGCGCCGAAGCCGGGCCGGGAGCTGCGCAAGGACATTGCCGACAAGGCTCAGGTAACGTTGGATAAAACCGTCGACCTGGGCCGGCAGGCCGGTGCGACCGCGCAGTCGATCGCGAAGAAAACGACGGGAATCGCTTCGAATCTTCGTTCGAAATTCGGCAAGAAGGAAGATGGGACGGAAATCGCTTCCGTCGCGGCTGTTTCTTCCGCCGATTCGGCCGACAGCTCCGATTCGGAAGAATCGGCCGCTCATTAACCCGGTCACCCGACCGGCTGCGCGAACCGCCCGCTCCCGCAGGGCGGTTTTCTTTTTTTCGGGTCTTGTCCCCATTTTTACGATCGGTTGGTACCTTTTGCGAAAACGCCTCATAATGTATCATGTTCGTTGATCAAACCAAGTGCAGAAAGCGGTGTTCACGTGCAGCAAGCGATCGCAGTCCTGGACTCCGGCGTGGGGGGACTGACTGTTGTCCGAGAAGTGATGCGTCAGTTGCCCAGAGAGAAGATATTGTATTTCGGCGACACCGCACGCGCTCCGTACGGCCCCCGCTCATCGGCGGAAATCAAACGCTTTACCCGCGAAATCGTCGAATATTTGCTCCAGTACGAGCCGAAAATGATCGTGATCGCTTGCAATACGGCGACGGCGGCCGCTCTGGAGGATATTCGCGGCATCGTCGACATCCCGGTTATCGGCGTCATCAAGCCCGGAGCCCGGGCGGCAATCGGACGCACGAAAACAGGGGTTATCGGCGTCATCGGAACCGAAGGCACGATCAATAGCGGAGCTTACGTGCATGCGCTCAAACAGCTCTCTCCGCGGATCGAAGTGGCGTGCAAGGCTTGTCCGAACTTTGTGCCGCTCGTCGAAAACGGCCACTACCGCTCGACGGACGCCTATGAAACGGTCGCGAACGATTTGTTCTCGCTGCGCGGTTTCCCGATGGATTGTCTTATTCTCGGCTGCACGCACTACCCGTTTCTTTCCGAAACGATTTCACAGGTTATGGGGCCCCGCGTAACGCTCATCAGCTCCGCCTACGAGACGGCGCGGGAAATCAGCACGATTCTCCAGGAAAAGAACATGCTCGCCAACAACGAAGAAATGCCGATTCACCAATTTTTTTGCAGCGGGGATCCGCGGAAATTCCAGCTGATCGCCCAAGATTGGCTGGGCGAGCAGATTCGGCTGACGCCGGTCGTCTGGCAGGTGCGAACGGTCGGAGCCTAAAGGCAGCGGGTCCGTTAACCGAAAGGTTGACGGGCCTTTTTTTACGCTTCGGAAGGACGGGTTTGGCTTGATCAAAACGGCATCGTTCGTCGTTAAGGACGAGCTGCCGTTTTTGCCCGGTTCATTCATAATGAACGTTCCGCCTACATATAACGGAAAGAATCCGGAGCGAAAGGTGATGAGCAGCATGAATACGATCGGTTATGTCGTACAGCACGGAGACACGCCAAAACGCATTGCCGCCCGGTTCGGCATCTCGCCCGCCTCCTGGGCGGCATTCAATCCGCAGTGGAACGGCGAGCCGCTCATTCCGGGAGAACTCGTGCAGGTGCCGGTGCGTCTGCCCAGGCGTTACGTCGTGCAACAAGGGGATACGTGGGAATCGATCGCCGAAAAGTCGCAAGCTTCCTTGCGTCGTCTCCGGGAAGTCAACGCCGAATCGCCGGGTCAGCCGGAAGCGGGGCAAATTGTCGAGCTTCCCGCGGCGGATACGGAAAGAATCGTCCGGCTGACGGCCGAATACGGCTCGCGGCAGCTGGATAAGGACCTGGATGCCCTCAAGCGCCGCTATCCGTTTGTTGCCGCTTCGGTTATCGGAAAGAGCGTCATGGGCAAGCCGATCCATTCGCTGCGAATCGGCGAGGGCGCTTTCCGGCTTCATGTAAACGGCGCGATGCACGCGAACGAGTGGATTACGGCATTGGCGCTCATGCGCTTCGCGGAGGAGTACGCGAGAGCCTGCAAGCGGAAAGGGACGATCGGAGGAAAACCGGCCGCAAGGCTGTATGACCGGTGCACGCTATGGATCGTGCCGATGGTGAATCCGGACGGAGTGGACCTCGTGCTGGACGGCATCGCGCCGGATCATCCCCGTTATGCGGAGCTGCTGCGCTGGAATAACGGCAGCGACCGTTTTCATCGTTGGAAAGCGAATATACGCGGCGTCGATTTGAACGATCAGTTTCCCGCGCACTGGGAAGAGGAGCGCTTCCGCCGCGGGGCAGACGACCCCGGTCCGAGGGATTACGGCGGCTCCGCTCCGCTGACCGAGCCCGAAGCGAAGGCGCTGGCCGATTTTGCCCGGGAGACCGATTTTCACGCGGCGATCGCGTTTCATACGCAGGGAGAAGAAATCTATTGGAATTATCGGGGGATGGAGCCTCGACATTCGCTCGCTTGGGCGCAGCGGCTCGGTAAAGCGTCGGGATACCGGCCGGTGCGGCTCGAAGGGAGCGACGCCGGCTTTAAGGACTGGTTTATTTCCGAATTCAAGCGCCCGGGCTTTACGGTGGAGGCGGGCTGGGGAAGAAATCCGCTTCCGTTGGAATCGCTGGCGGAATGGTATACGGAAATATTGGCGCTCTTGGCGGAAGCGATGGAGCTGTCCGATTGATCGAAAGGGCTTTTTCGGGGTACAATTTTGTTGTGCGGGCCTGATCGTCTCCTCGGCTTTGCCCGACGCGGGCTCCGCTCCTTCTTCCGGGGAGGCGGGGCCCGGGCCGAAACGATGCGAGAGGGGGAGGGAAAATGCCCCGGAAATCCGCCCAGTCTTGGATGAGATTGTGGACGCGCTTGCCTGCCAGGGTATGGAGGGTTTTGCGAGCGCCCGAAGTATCGATTGCGGAGAAGCTGCTTTTTGCCGTGCCCGTTTTGCTGTATTGGGTGCTGCCGGACGTTATGCCGTTCGTGCCGATCGACGATATTGCCGTAACGGTCGCGTTGGCCGGCTGGTTTGCCGGCCGGGCGGAGAGGAAATACGGCTTGGCCGATTCCGCGGGAGCGAAGAGAATCAAGGAAAGCCGCTAGAGCGGTTGCGCAGTCGTCCCCGTTTCATTACAATAGAACAAGACCTTCATATCGGGACGGGAGCGATAAACGATGAAATGCAAAATTACGCGAAACGCGGCAAAGGTGCTGCAGCGCGAACTGGATAAGCCGGAGAACGAAGGATTGAAGCTGCGGGTGTTCGTTACGCACAGTCACGGGGATCATGCTCACTATGGCATGGATCTGGGCAAAGCGCAGCCGGGGGAAGAAGCGGTATCGACGGATAAAGGCATCGACGTAATGTTGAAGACCGGCGAAGAATTTCTGGACGGGATCGTCATCGACTATCTGTACTTCCCGCAAGAAGGCTTCGTCATTACGAATCCGTCAAAGGGCAACCATGGCGACCACTGAAATGACTTCCCGCAAGCTGAACGACATTCGCATTTGCGACAAATGCCGCCACATGCGGATGAAGACGGCGCTGTCCAAGCTGCAAAAGCTCGACCCCGACGCCGAAATCAAAGTCGGCTGCAAATCGTACTGCGGTCCGTGCGCGAAGAGGGCATTCGTCTTCATCAACGGCCGCTACGTCACCGCGCCGACCGAAGACGAAGCGATCGACAAAGCGCGGTCTTATTTGAAATAATCCCCGGCCCGGCTCGAAAGCCGATCTTGCGGGACGTCGCCTGAGCGACGCTCGCGAGATCGGCTTTTTCGGTCGGGAAGGTAGCCATGAGCTCTTCGCCGCTGTATCAAAGTCCCGATGCTTGCGAGGAAGCAAACCAAATCGATTGGTCATGGCGACCTCGCCCCCTTCGCCTGCGCGCCGTCGATTCAGTCGAGTCGTGGCGGCTCATCTTGACCCGCCTAATGCATACCCCCTCACGCATTTGAGTAAAAATGACTCATCTTGCCGCTTTAGCCCGCCCGCTGTCGATTCAGCTGAGTCGTGACGACTCATCATCTTGACCCGTTATATGCAAATCACCGGTTAGCGGTCAAGAAGGGGACTGGACGGACTACATGGCGGCACCATGCGGGGCGGACGGTCAAGAAGGGGACTGGACGGACTACATGGCGGCTCCCAGGCGGGGTGGACGGTCAAGAAGGGGACTGGACGGACTACATGGCGGCTCCCAGGCGGGGTGGACGGTCAAGAAGGGGACTGGACGGACTACATGGCGGCTACCAGGCGGGGTGGACGGTCAAGAAGGGGACTGAACGGACTACACGGCGGTATGCGGCGAGGGGAATGGCAGTCACCATGCAAAAAGGCGGCGCGGGGGCTCCATGTCCCCGCGCCGCCTTTGCGGCGATTGAAACTTATTCGCCGATCGAGAGCTGCGTCGTGCCGTCCTCAAGCTCGGTCAGCTCGGCCTCGTACCCGAGCTGCTCGGCGACGAAGCCGAGCGGCACGAGCGCCGTTCCGCCGACGAGCTGCGGCGCGTAATCGAGCGTCGCCGTCCGGCCGGACGATGTCGCTTCCGTGCTGCCCATCGTCAGCTTCAGCTCGGCGTCGCCGCGGGTCAGCACGACGGTTTTCGTCGCCTGATCCCAGGTCAGCTCGGCGCCGAGCTCGGCCGCGAGCTGCTTGACGGGCACGCGCAAATCCTTGCCGTCTTCCTGCAGCGCCCGGCCGGTAAAGACGTGCTTCTCGCCGTTCAACAGCGTCGAGAAATTAACGACGTCATGCTCCGAGTTCAAGACGGCGTCCTCGGCTTCGAACACGAGCTTGTCGTTCAACGCGTCCACGTTGCCGTCCGTTACGCGGTAGGCCGGATCGTCCTTGGCGATCGCTTCCGCGATCCATTTGTTGACGTCCATATGATGGTGCGACAAGTCCTTGTACAGATCCAGGTCGTACGTCCAATCCGCCGTTTGGAAATCGTACAGCTTGACGTTCGGATATTGCGCGAATTGCTCGTACATCCATTTGCGCATTTCGATCTGGTACTGGAACCGCGTCGGATTCGTGTTGTACCAGGCGACCTGGCGAAGCACGCTGTAAGGCGGATAGTAGAAATAAAATTCGACGTCCGGATGCTCCTTGATCAGCGACAAAATATTGCGCTCGAAGTTCGCCTTCAGCACGTCCGGCGTTTCCTCGACGAGACCGAAAAATCCTTCTTCCGCATTTGCCTTCTCGTACGCTTTCGCCACCCGTTCCTTGCCGAACGTGACCATCCAGTTCCAGTTGCTCAAGTAATCAAGGTTTTGCTTGGGCGTCCCCTTCAATTGAAGCGCGACGCTTTTGAAAAATTGTTCGTACGCCGTATAGTTGAACCAATACGGATAATCGTTCCACCACTTGTTATCGTACATATACTCGGGAATTTCATACGTGCTGTCGGCCGACTTGCTTTTAAGCGAGAAGTAATCGAGGCCCCACAGCACTTTTTTCACCTTGCCCGTGCCCAGCGCAAGATTGGCGACGAGATGATGCTCCTCCGAAATGGAGCCTTCCATCGACAGCTTCATGGCGGTTCCGCCCAGCAGTTCGCCGACTTCGGAAGGAACGAAGTTTTGCGTCATCGACGTGCCGATAATGATCGTGTCGTAATCGAAGTTTTTGGCCAGCCCGGGATTTTGGTACCGTTCTTCCGTCGAAAACCGGGCATTGTACCAGGTTGCCTTATGATAAAACTGCAGCGGGTCGATAAACGCGGTAAGCAGGGCGACCGCCGCGGCCACGACAACGGCCAGCATGGCGAACGTAAGGCAAAACCGTCGGGCGCGGACCCGCTTGGGGACGCTTCGATTGCCGTGCAGGGCGGATGAGGCATTGGAAGTCATCGAAGTGGTCACGCCTTTCTTAGAAATTAAAATAGAGGAACTCGCTGATGCGGTTCAAATACAGCAGCGAAACGATGAACAGCACCGCCATGGCGAGCGCGACCTTGACGCTCGGCTTGAAGCTCTCCGCCCGTTCCGAGGAGTTTTTGGCGAAAAAGACGATCGGCAAAAAGACGACGAACAGCAAAATCGGGAAAGCGAAGCTTGTCAGCTGGTCGAGGCCCAGACCGTTCAAGCCGACCATGCCTTTCAAAATCCGCCACGCCTGGTCCATGTCCTCCGCCCGGAAAAAAACCCAGGTGAAGTTAATGAACAGGAACGTAACGGCAATCGCCAGCCATTTGGGCAGCGGATGTCCCCGGCGCGTCCAGATCCGCTGCAGCGCTTGTCCGACGCCGTGCAGGAGGCCCCACAAAATAAAGGTCCAGCCCGCCCCGTGCCAGAAGCCTCCGATCAGGAAGACGATGATCAGGTTGACGTTGGCACGCGCGAAGCCTTTGCGGTTGCCGCCGAGCGGAATGTAGATGTAATCGCGGAGCCAGCGGCTCAGCGTCATATGCCAGCGTCTCCAGAAGTCGGTGATGGAAACCGCTTTATAAGGCGAGTTGAAGTTTTGCGGCAAAATAATGTTGAAAAACAGCGCAATCCCGATCGCCATATCCGTGTAGCCGCTGAAATCGAAATAAAGCTGCAGCGTGTAGGAAAGCGAGGCGACCCAGGAATCGGTAAATTCCGAAGCCGACTTGAAGCCGTCGTTCGCATAAATGGCGAACGTGTCGGCAATGACGACTTTTTTAAACAAGCCGATGCAAAAAATAAACAGGCCCTTCGCCGCGTTCGACCAGTTCCACACTTTGTTGCGCAGCCGGTCGAACTGGGGCATCATTTCGCCATGGTGAAGAATGGGCCCGGCGATGAGATGAGGGAAAAACGTAACGAACAGCACGTAGCTGACGAAGTTCGTTTCGCGTACTTTGCCGCGGTAGGCGTCGACGAGAAACGCAATTTGCGTGAACGTAAAAAAGCTGATGCCGAGCGGCAGGATAATTTGCAGCAGCGTGTACGATTGACCCGTCAGTTCGCCCAGATTTTCCAGGAAAAAGTTCGCGTACTTGTAGTAGCCCAGCAAAGCCAGATTGGCGACGATGCCGAAGGTTAAAATCGCCTTCCGTTTGCCGAGCGACGAGCCGGAGGCCGCGACGATCCAGCGCCCGGTCAAATAGTTGAACAAAATGGAGGCCAAAATCAGCGGGACGTATTCGATGTCCCAGTACC
This sequence comes from Cohnella massiliensis, assembly GCF_900169535.1. NCBI lineage: Bacteria > Bacillati > Bacillota > Bacilli > Caryophanales > Paenibacillaceae > Cohnella > Cohnella massiliensis. The sequence goes on along the minus strand of NZ_LT821259.1, from coordinate 3,007,170 downwards.
CGTAAAAAAACAAGGACGCGAGAGCGAGCCAAGCCTTCGCCGCCTTCGTCCATCGGAAGCGGATGAACAGAAAGTAGACGATGGCCGTTACCGGCCAAAACACGAACATAAATTGATAGGTATTAAAAAGCATGTCTTCCCTCTTTCTCTCGGCAAACCGCCTTTTGTCGAGTTCTGCCGGAAGTTGCAGAACTGCCCTCATTAATGGTAAACAAAACTCGAAAGGACGTCCATGCTTATTTTCTTAACTTTACCTGAAGTTTTCAAATCAGCCTTCGGATCCGCCTTCAGACGCTTCTTCAGCCTTCCCGTTCTCTCGCAGCGTCTCCACCAAATCGTGCTCGATCACGAGATCGGACACCTTCAGCTCGAGCTTGGCCGCTTCGGCGCCCGCGAGGCATGCCGACATGTCGGTCCGCTCGCCGCTGTCCGTTTGGTAGCACAATCCGTTTTCCATGATGCCGTCGTTCGAGGGCACGTAATAAAAGTTGCCTTGCGCAAAGGCCCCGTCGCGGAAAACGACCGGCTTCCCGGCCTCGGAGATCATGCTGACGCCCATCAGCTTGAGGTCGGAGACGGGAATTCCGAGCAGGTGCAGGAGCGTCGGGGCCGTGTCGATCTGGCCGACCGGCTTTTCGTTTACGCCCGCGTGCGCGTCATGCGGAAAATGAATGAAAAACGGAACTTTGCGCTGGAGGGCGTCTTTTTCGAGGTCGCCGACTTCCCGCCCGAAAAACCGCGCGAACGTTTCCGTATCGTTCAGCGAGCTTTCGTGGTCGCCGTAAAAGACAAGTATGGTTTCATCCCACAAGCCTTCCGTTTTCAGCCGTTCCACCAGCTCGCCCATCGCCTCGTCGACGTAGTGGGCGGCTTCGAGGTAGTCCCCGAACGTCGTTCCGGCGAACGGCCCCGCATCGAAATCGACCGACGACGACGGCAGGTTGTAGGGGTGATGGCTGGAAATCATGATCGTCATCGCATAAAACGGGGAGCTGGCGCGCTGCTTGATCTGGTCGATCGTCTGCCGGAAAAAGGATTTATCCCCGATCGACCAGCCGATCGGCTCGTCGTTCGCATAATCCTGAAGACTGTAAAATTCGTCATACTCCATGTTGCGGTACATGTTGTTCCGGTTCCAGAAGCTTCCGTCGTACGCATGGTGCACGGTCGCGTCATAGCCTTCCTCGTGCAAAATCGAAGGGAGGCAATCGAAAGCGTGATTCGCAAACCGAACGAACACGGAACCCGTCGACGCCGGATGCAGGGAGCAATTCGTCAGAAAATCCGCGTCGGAGGTGTTTCCTTGTCCGGTCTGATGGTAAAAGTTCGGAAAGTAAAGGCTGTCGCCGATCAGCTTGTTCAAATTCGGCGTTACTTCTTCCCCGTTCACGGATTGGCCAAGCACGAACGTCTGAAACGCCTCGGCCTGGACGATCAGGATGTTTTTGCCCTTGTAGGCGCCGAACAGCGGGTCGGTTTCGACCGCTTTTTGCAATTCCGCGCGGTTTTCGAACCAGTCTTCCGCTTCCGCGATTTCGGCTTCGCTCGGCCCGCTGCCGAACCAGTTTTCGTTCGCGTACCTGTACACGTCGTAGCCGTGAAAGCCGAACAGCCCCGTCACGTTGTAGATCGGCACGTTCCACCAATTGCCGACGAACAGTCCGCTGGCCCAGCCGTTCTTTTGCGTATTGACCGGGACGGCGATCATATAGATGCCGGCGACAAGCAGGGCGACTCCGAGCGCGAAGCGAAGCAAAGCGCTGCGCATCGTCCTGCGTCTCGGCACGCGGCCGAGTCGCTCCAGCCGGGACGGGCGCAGCCGCCAGCAGGTGAACACGGCCAGCGCGACCGCCACCGGGATGTCGGCAAGCAAAATCCAGTCGCCCGGCTTGAGCAAGCTTCCGATACTGTCCTCGAGCGCGCTCACCTGGCCGGCCTGAAGCAGCACCGGAACGGAAATGAAGTCTTTAAAGTAGCGAAAATAGACGAGATCGGCCAGCATGACGACCGAAAAGACGAGGTCGAGGAGAGCGAGCGCGACGGCCCGGCTGCGGCGCCCGAGCCAGACGGTCCAGAACGTCGCCAGCACCATCGCGCCAAGGTTGACCGTCCACTTCCAGTGGTTCATGCCGCCGACGTCGAGCTGCCCGTCCAGCCAATTCAGCTTATACAGCATCGAAGCGATAAGCAGCATCGCTCCCCAATACGGCCAAAGACGGAGCCCGTACAGCGAAAGCCGGATACCGCTTCGAGCCGCGGTTTGCAGTTGAGACATCAATGGGATCGCTTCCTTTCCTTATGAAACAATCGCGTCGTTTTGTCATCGGAATGTAATCGTTCTGTAAACTTTATGCCAAAGTTCAGTATATCGGAAACGGCAAGGACGTTACAAATCCAATGATAGGCTCGGCGTTTGCGCCCCGGCGGCGATCCGTTACAATAAGGAAAAAGGAATGACGGGAAGGAAGATCCGCAAAGTGAAGGATAAAAGGAATGAAGACGCGCTTCCGGCCGAGCCGGAAGCTTATTTCGAATCTCTGTTTCCGCAGGACCCGGAGCTTGAGCGCATCGCGGAAACGATTCGGGAGCGGGGGATGCCGGAAATTTCGGTCGAGCCCGCTTACGGAAGGCTGCTGACGATGCTGGCGGCATCGATCGGAGCTGCAGCCGCGCTCGAAATCGGCGCGCTCGGCGGGTACAGCGGAGTCTGTCTCGCCAGGGGGCTTGCGCCGGGCGGCAAGCTTACTTCGCTGGAGCTGAAGCCCGAGTATGCGGAGCTGGCGCAAGCGAATCTTGCCGCCGCGGGCTTCGGCGATCGCGTCGAAATGCTTGTCGGCAGCGCGGCCGAGAGTCTGGCGAAGCTTGCCGCGGAGGGGCGGACGTTCGATTTTTTCTTTATCGATGCCGACAAGGAGAACTATCCGCTTTATCTCGAATGGGCGATTCGTCTCGCCAGGCCCGGCGCGTTGATCGCGGCGGACAATACGCTGCTGCGCGGCCGGACGCTCAACCCGGACAAAACGGGGCCGGCCGTCAGGGCGGTGCGCGAATTCAACCGCATCATCGCCCGCGACGAGCGGCTCATCGGCACGCATTTGCCCTCGTTCGACGGGCTTGCTTTGGCGACGGTAAAAAGAGCCTGACGCTTTTTCCCTCAGGCCGAGCCTGCGGAAGGTCCGGTATCGCGCCGGACCAGCATGGCATAAGTCCAAACGGAAGTCGCGAGCAGAAAGAAGCCCGAAACGATGAACAGCCCCTCGATCCCGATGAAGCCCGACAGGAACCCGCCGGTGACGGGACCGATCATGTTCCCGAGCGACAGCGCGCTGCTGTTGAAGCCGAACGCCCGGCTGTCCAGGCCTTCGGGAGCATAGCGGCGAATCAGCGCATTGACGGTCGGAATCAGGCCGCCCATGAAGCAGCCGAGCAGGAAGCGGGTGACGAGCAGCTGCCCCACGTTGCCGACGAACGCCTGCGGGATGAACAGAAGGCCGGCGCCGACGAGCGAAAAAAACAAAATCCATTTGGAACCGACCCGGTCGCTGATCCTTCCGAGAATCGGCGCGGATACCATGTTGGACAACCCGGTGACGGCGCCGACGAAGCCGGACAAAAACGCCAAATTTTCCGCGCTGCCGTGAAGATGCTGCACATAAAGCGGAATGAGCGCCATCGGCGCGAGCATGGCGAATTGAATCAAAAACGTGATGGACAGGAGCACGGGCATTTGCGGAACGCGCATCAGGCGGCGCAATCCTTTCAGCAGGCTGGCCTGTGCCCGCAGCGCCGCGGCTTTGCGGTCGAAATTTTCCTTGACGACGAAGCTGCAGAGCAGGGAAGCGGCGAACATCAGCGAGCCCGTAATGTAAAAGATCGGCCGGAAGCCGAACGTATCCGCCATCAGCCCGCCGATCAGCGGCCCCAGAATCGTGCCCGCCGTGGCGCCGGACTGCAGGATCCCCATGGCGAAGCCCATGCGCTCCTTCGGCGTGCCCGCGGATACGAGCGACGTGGCTGCCGGGACAAAGCCCGAAATGACGCCGTTTGCGACCCGAAGCAGAAGCAGATGCCAGGGAGAGGTGGCAAATCCCATGAGCACGATGACGATCGACATGCCGAATCCGGAGCGAAGCAGCATCATTTTGCGGCCGTACCGGTCCGACAGCTTGCCCCATAACGGCTGAAAAAGGAAGGCCGTAACGAAGTTCGCGGCGAATATCAGCCCGGCCCACACGCCGATGCGATGTTCGCCCGTTACGCCCAAATCCTGCTGCAAATAAAGAGACAGAAACGGCGTGATCATCGTCATGCCCGCCAAGACGAGAAAATTGCCGAACCACAGTACTCCCAGGTTGATTTTCCATCGCTGCAACTCGTTCACCTTCTAATCGTTCGTCTGTCGATCCTTCCAGTATATCACATTCAGGTAAACGGACTGTCGCCGATTGTCATAGCATTGTCATACTCCCCTCCGGCATCCATGTTGTGGCAGCGCTGCAAAAAGGGCATAATGGAAGCATTGAGAACGTTACATCGACAAAAAAGGGGAAGCTGCTCCATGTTTAATGACCGTTTCTTGCGCGCGTGCCGAAGGCAGTCCGTCGACCGGGTGCCTGTCTGGTATATGCGCCAGGCCGGGCGATACGACCCCGAATACCGGAAAATCAAAGAGAAATATTCCTTGCTGGAAATTTGCCGCCAGCCCGAGCTGGCCGCGGAAGTGACGATGATGCCGGTCCGAAAGCTGGGCGTCGATGCCGCGATTTTATATTCCGATATTATGAATCCCGTGGCCTCGATCGGCATCGATTTCGATATCGTCAAGGACGTCGGTCCCGTCATTCACAATCCGGTGCGCAACGCGGCCGACGTGGAGAAGCTTTCGCCGATCGACGTGGAGGGCGATCTGCCGCACGTGCTGGAGACGATCCGGATTTTGGCGTCGGAGCTTGACGTGCCGCTCATTTCGTTCGGAGGAGCGCCGTTTACGCTCGCCAGCTATATCGTGGAAGGCCGGCCTTCCAAATCGTATATGAACACGAAAGCGCTCATGTACGGAGAGCCCGCCGTTTGGCACAAGCTGATGGACAAGCTGTCCGACATGGCGGCGGAATATTTGCGCGCGCACGTCCGCGCGGGCGCCAAGGCGGTTCAGTTGTTCGACAGCTGGGCGGGCTCGCTTGCTCCGCACGATTTCGCGGAGTTCGTGCTGCCTCATGTCGAATCGATTTTCGCCCGGCTCGCGGATCTGGACGTGCCGAAAATTTATTTCCCGGGCGTTAGCTCCGGAGAGCTGCTTCCGCATCTCGCCAACCTGGAAGCCGACGTCGTCGGGCTCGACTGGCGGGTGCCGATCTCCGAAGGGCGGCGCCGGACCGGCGGCAAGTTTGCCGTTCAAGGCAATCTCGATCCGTACGTTCTCACCGCTCCGCAGCGCGTGATCCGCGAGCATGCCCGCCGAGTGCTGGACGAAGGGATGAAGGAGCCCGGATTTATTTTTAACCTCGGGCACGGGTTGTTTCCCGACGCTTCCCTTGACAAGCTGCGCGAGCTGACGGAGTACGCGCACGAATATTCGGAACAACGGCTGAAGCCGGGGGTGTCGCGATGAGCTTGGGAACGAAGCCGACCGGCGTTCTCGTCATGTCGTACGGAACGCCGGAAAATATGGAAAGCGTCGAAGCCTATTATACGCATATTCGTAGAGGTCATCCGCCGACGGCGGAGCAACTGGAGGATTTGAGCGCCCGCTACCGGGCGATCGTCGGCGGCGTGTTTCCGCTGCGCGAAAATACGAACCGCCAGGCGGCCGCGCTCCAGCGCACGCTGGACGAAAGGGCCGGACCGGGCCGGTACGTTTGCTACCAGGGCCTGAAGCATGCCGCTCCGTTTATCGAAGACGGGATCGCGGCCATGGCCGGGGACGGCATCCGCGAGGCGATCGGCATCGTGCTGGCGCCGCATTATTCGTCGATGAGCGTCGGCGGCTATTTGAAACGCGCGCAGGAGGAAGCCGCGAAGCACGGCATCCGCTTCGCCGGCGTGCAAAGCTATCATCTGCACCCCGAATTGATTTCCGCCCTGGCGGAAAGGGTCCGGCGGGGACTGGACAAGTTCGGGGACGCCCGCGGCGACGCGATCGTTCTGTTCAGCGCCCACAGCTTGCCGAAGCGCATCGAACAAACCGGCGATCCGTATCCGGAGCAGCTGCTGGAAACGTCGCACGCGGTGGCGATGGCCGCCGGCGTCGACCGCTGGCAGTTTACGTGGCAAAGCGCCGGCCAGACCGGCGAGCCGTGGCTCGGACCGGACATTCTCGAAACGGTGGACTCGCTGGCGCGCGAAGGCGTCCGGTCGATTCTGGTCGCTCCGGTCGGCTTCGTTTCGGATCATCTCGAGGTGCTGTACGATCTCGACATCGAGGCGAGCCGGTACGCCGAAGAGCGCGGAGTGCGGCTTGAGAGAATCGAGATGCTGAACGACGATCCGCAGTACATGTCGGCGCTCGCGGATTCGTTGGCGGCGGCGGAGAAAGAGCTGGAAGACGGCCGATAACGGCCAAGGGGAACGAACATTTAGGGGGCTTGCGACATGGGACGGGACGGGCGCAGGATCGCCGTTATCGGCGGCGGACTTACCGGGCTTAGCGCCGCTTATTATTTGCTTCGGCTTGCGCGGGAGCGCGGGCAGAAGGTCGAAGCGATCGTGATCGAGGGCTCCGGCCGGCTCGGCGGCAAGGTGAACACGCTGCGGCGGGACGGTTTCGTCATCGAGCGCGGGCCCGATTCGTTCCTGGGCCGGAAGCTTCCGATGCTGCATCTGGCCCGGGATCTGAACTTGCTGGATGAGCTCGTCGGAACGAATCCCGCCGCGGTTAAAACTTATATCGCCCTGGACGGCAAGCTGAATCCGATGCCGAAGGGCATGAATCTCGGCATTCCGAACGATCTCGGGGCGTTCGCGAGAAACAGCCTCATTTCCCCGTTCGGCAAAATGAGAGCCCTGGACGATTTGCGGCTCCCCCGCCTTGCGGAAGAGAAGGAAGAGACGGTCGGCGCGTTTCTGGAACGGCGTCTCGGCAAAGAAATGGTGGAGCGGATCGCGGAGCCTCTGCTTGCGGGCATTCACGCCGGCGACCTGTACAAGCTCGGCCTGTACGCCACCTTTCCGCAATTTGCGGACATGGAACGGCGTTACGGCAGCGTGATTCGCGGCATGATCGAAGCGCGGCGCACGGCCCCGGCGGCGGGAGCGAAAGCGGCGCAATTGCGCTCGGCCGCGGTCGGCGGCGCGAGCATCCCGCCGACGGCTTTTTTGACGTTTCGCAGCGGCTTGTCGGTCGTGATCGAAACGCTGGAGCGGCGCCTTCGCGACATGGGCTGCGAAATTCGCCTCGGCGGCGAGGTCGAAACGCTCGAAAAAGCCGGAGCCGCGGGTGCGGCCGAAGACGGAAGCAGCGGGCGCTACCGGCTTCGGCTGGCCGACGGAACCGTCTATGAGGCCGACGACGTGCTGCTCACGCTGCCGGCGTATGCCGACGCGCGGCTTCTGGAGCCCCATCTCGACGTTTCGGCGCTTTCGACGATGGACTACGTTTCGGTCGCCAACGTCGTGCTCGCCTACGACGACCGGGAATTCGGCCGCAAGCTGGACGGTTCCGGCTTTCTCGTGCCGAAGTCGGAGGGACGTACCATCACGGCCAGCACGTGGACGTCGTCCAAATGGCTGCATACCGCTCCCCGCGGGAAAAAGCTTATCCGCTGTTATGTCGGCCGGGCGGGAGACGAAGACGCGGTCGAGCTTGACGACGAACGAATGGCGCTCGCGGTGCGGCGAGATTTGCGGGATTTGATGGGGCTGGAAGCGAAGCCGCTATTCGTGGAAATTACCCGGCTTCGCCGGTCGATGCCGCAATATCCCGTCGGCCATCTCGAACGGATCGCCGCGCTGCGGGACGAGCTGAACGCGCGTTTGCCCGGCGTGCTCGTCGCCGGAGCGCCGTTCGAAGGGGTCGGCCTGCCCGATTGCGTCGAGCAAGGAAAAGCGGCGGCCGAGCGGCTGCTTGCGTAAACGCGACTCATGTAAAACGCCGCTTCCTCCTCTTTTCCTAAACACGACAGCAACCAACGCGAAAACGCCAGCGACCAGCGCGAAAACGCCCGCGGTTTACGCCTAATCCCGCCGAATTGTTTCATCATCGCTCCAATACGCGAATACAATGAAAGTAAGCCTGAACGGCACATTGCCTTGACAACGAAAATGTAAGCGCTGACAAGCGCGGAGCCGCGCTTGGCGCTCGGCGATGCCGGCCTAGCCGCCGAACGCCGCCATGCGTCACCGTATGCCGTGCGCAGATTGGCCTTTTCGCGTAAGGATGCGAGTTCATGATTTCGGGAGGGAATGGCGATGGGAACGCGTTTGTTGTCGGAGTCGATCGTGAAACGGCATTTTCCGCAATTGAGATACGTGCGCATTCATTCGAACGGCAAACATGCCGCCGTCATTTACGCGTGGAACGAGCAGCTCCGGCTGCCGGCCAAAGACGAAGCCGAGCTGGCGCGCTTTGCGTCGTCGCATTTGCTTCCGTACGTTTGCTTCAAAGTGAAACCGTATTCGATGGTGCAGGACGACCGGGTTCCCGTCGCGGGCGATTTGCCGGACATCGTCGTGCAGGCCGCGATGAACCGGGAACTGGACCAGCACCGGATCGCCGCCGTTTTGAGCGGGATGCTGGCGGGCGGCAGCATGCATTTTACCCGGTACGAGGTCGCGACCGGAACGATTCATTTCGATGTCCGGACGGCTTCGACGATTACCGATATCGAAAAGGAGCTGATCGGCAAATACTTGAACGAGCTCATTCCGCTGGGCTCGAATCATAAGATCACCTATCGGCAGTTCATTCGCTCCTAGCCGAGAAAGCGAGAAACCTCCGATCCCGCGCGTTGATTCGGGAATCGGAGGCTTCTCGCTTTTTTATGAAATCGAATCAGACCATTTGCTTCAAATACGGGGTTACGTCTACGTTCAGGCTGTCGGCAAGCCGTTGGCCGAGGTCGGCGTCCGCGCGGTAGAAGTTGCAAATCGCGAGGAGCTTCGTTTGCTCCGCGACCTGCTTCAGGTCGTTGGACAGATTTTTGACCAGGGCCGCTTTCTGTTCGTCGGAATAGCGATTGTACACTTGGCCCGCTTGGCCGAAGTCGTTCGGCTTCTCGATTTTGGCGCGGGCGGCCTGGCCGCCGACCGGAGCGCCCGCTTCCCGGAACGACTTATCTTCTTTCGGCGTGTGCTGATGCCGGTTCGGCTCGTAGTTGATCGATTCGGCCTGCTGCTTGAACGGCATCGCTCCGTCGCGCTGATTGTTGCTCACTTGCGCGAACGGGCAGTTGATCGGCAGCTGCAAATAGTTCGTGCCGATGCGGTAGCGCTGCGTATCCGAATAGGAGAACAGACGGCCTTGAAGCAGTTTGTCTTCCGACGGTTCGATGCCGGGCACGACGACCCCGGGGTTGAAGCCGACGGATTCGGTTTCCGCGAATACGTTGTCGGGGTTGCGGTTCAGCGTCATCGTGCCGACGAGCTGAGGCGGAATGACGTCCTCGAACCAATCCTTCGTCGCATCCAGCGGATCGAAATCGAAGTTGTCGATGTCCGCCGGATCGAGGATTTGGACGTACAGATCCCATTCCGGATAATCCCCGCGCTCGATCGCTTCGTACAAATCGCGGCTCGCATGGTTGAAATCGCGGGCCTGAATTTCCGATGCTTCCTCCGCGGACAGATTCCGGATGCCCGCTTTCGGAACCCAGCGAAGCTTCACGTAAACCATGTTGCCGTAAGCGTTGATCCATTTGAACGCGTGGACGCTCGATCCGCGCATTTCGCGATAGTTGGCCGGAATGCCTTCGTCCGAGAACAGATGCACGAGCATGTTCGTCGACTCCGGCGTCAGCGACATGAAATCCCAGTACCGGTCGGGATGCTGGAGGTTGTTCCGCGGATCGGGCTTCAGGGAATGAACCATATCGGGGAACTTCATCGCGTCCCGGATGAAGAAGACGGGCAAGTTGTTGCCGACAAAGTCGTAATTGCCTTCCGTCGTATAAAATTTTACGGCAAAGCCCCGCGGATCGCGAAGCGTTTCCGGCGAATGCTGGCCGTGAATGACCGTCGAAAAACGAACGAACACCGGCGTTTCGGTATCCGGATCCTGCAGGAAAGCCGCTTTCGTATAGCGCTTCATGCTGTTTTTCAGCGTAAAAACGCCATGAGCCCCCGCTCCGCGCGCATGAACGACGCGTTCGGGAACCCGTTCCCGGTCGAAATGGGCGAGCTTTTCGAGCAGTTGATAATCTTCCAGCAGGGTGGGGCCGCGGGTTCCGGCCGTCTTGGAGTTTTGATTGTCGCCGATCGGGACGCCTTGATTGGTTGTCAATCTGCTCATTCATTCGTTCTCCCTTCGAATCATGAAATTGGATAAACATGCCTGGTGCGAGCAACGTTTGTATGACTTAATGTAAGGGAAGAAGGAAGGGGCGTCAATACACTTAATAATATCTTCATAATAAGAATAATTCTAATCTACTAGTACCGCAAAAATTTTCAATTTCTTATCAACGTTCCTAGCCGGGGTCTCGCCGATTCGCATACAGTACAATTTATTGGAATCGGTTACATTGTATTCATCCTATTCGCCGCAGCGCGTCCGATTTCCTTCCGGAAAAGCCATATCCGCGCAAGTTCACGCAAATTATCGTCAGCGGAACGTATCGATGAAATGGAGGGCGCTTTTGGACAAGTACCTGTCTTTCAGCCAGACGATGCCGACCTCCGACTGGAAGCCCGTTTCGGCGATCGGAAGCGTGGCGATGTCGGGAAGGGAGGAGGAGGTCATGACGGATTTGGGCAAAATCGTAAGGCCGATGCCCGCGGAGACGAGCGCGAGCGCGATGGCGACGCTGCTGCACTCGCATAAAATAGGCGGCTCGGCCCCGGACTGGCGGAATTGGTCGAGAACGCGTTCGTGCATGCCGATCGTTTTATCGGTTTTCAGCGTCAAAAACGGATAATCCGCAAGCTCCGCCACGCTGACGGCGCCGGGCGCGAAACGTCCCAGCCAAGCCCGGGGAACGACGGCCACGAACGGATCGGACGGCAGCTGCATGACGTCGTAAGCCTGCGGCCCGGATACGGACTCGAACGGCAGACGGGTGACGACGACTTCGATGCTTCGCTGATTGAGCAGTTCCCCCAGCAAAAAGTGGTCGCCTTCGCGAATTTTAAACGTAACGTACGGATACCGTTCATGGAATCGCTTGATTTTCGGAGGGAGCAAAGCCGTGCAGGAGACGACGGCCCCGATCGCCAGCATGCCCCGGATGCCTTCGTCGAGCTCTTTGACTTCTTTTATCGATTCGTGAAATTGCAAAAGCAGGCTATCGGCCTTTTGGCGGAGAAGCTCTCCGGCATGCGTCAACCGAAGCTCCTTCCCTTTGCGGTCGAACAGGACGACGCCGAGCTCGTCTTCCATTTGCTTCAATTGGCGGCTGAGCGGTGGCTGCTCCATATGGAGACGTTTGGCGGCGCGCGTAATTTGGCCTTCGCTGGCGATCGCCAAAAAATAACGAAGCTGGCGGATGTCCATGGCTAGTCCTTCTTTCCGTTATACCTTTTCGGTATGACCGACCGATAAATCCGATATTACTAATATACGAGCTCTCTTGGTATCATTCAACTACAAGCCATCGAACGCAAGGAGACGAAAAAATCATGAGCCTAACGATACCCGTGATCCATCCGACCGTCAAAAAAACGAAAACGCCGGCCGCAAGCCTCGGGTTCGGCCGCGTTTTTACCGACCACATGTTCATTATGAACTACAACGCGGGCAAGGGGTGGCACGAGCCGCGCATCGTGCCTTATCAGCCGATCACGCTCGATCCGGCCGCCAAAGTTTTTCATTACGGGCAAACGGTGTTCGAAGGGTTGAAAGCGTATCAAACTTCGGACGGCCGCACGCTGCTGTTCCGCCCGGAACGCAACATCGAACGCCTGAACGATTCCAACGCCCGTCTCAGCATTCCGCCGATCGACGAGGAGCTGGCGCTGGAAGCGATCAAGCAGCTCGTGGCGGCGGACCGGGATTGGATTCCCGGCGAACCGGGAACCTCGCTTTATATCCGGCCGTTCGTCATCGCCACGGAGGCCGCGCTCGGCGTGGCGCCGTCCAGCGAATACCGGTTCATGATCATCCTGTCGGCGGTCGGTTCCTATTATGCGGAAGGAATAAATCCTGTTAAAATATACGTGGAGTCCCGTTATGTACGGGCCGTGCCCGGAGGCGTGGGCGCGGCGAAAACGGCGGGAAATTACGCGGCAAGCCTGCTCGCCCAGCAGGATGCCGCGAAGGAAGGCTTTTCCCAGGTGCTGTGGCTGGACGGCGTTCACCATCGGTATATCGAAGAAGTGGGCAGCATGAACGTGTTTTTTAAAGTGGGGGACAAGGTGCTGACTCCGGCGCTTAACGGCAGCATTCTGGACGGCGTGACGCGAAACTCCGTCATCCGCCTGCTGCAGAGCTGGGGAGTCGACGTCGAGGAACGGCAAATTTCGATCGACGAGCTGGCGCAAGCAGGCGCGGACGGCAAGCTGGCCGAAGCGTTCGGCACGGGCACGGCGGCGGTCGTATCCCCGGTCGGCGAGCTGCATTGGCAGGGGGAGAACCTGCGGATCGGAAACGGGCAAACGGGCGAGCTGACCCGCAGACTGTATGAAACAATTACCGGCATTCAGCGCGGGGAGTTGCCGGATCCGTTCGGCTGGACGATGGAGCTGTAAGCCTTTTGTCAAGAAGAGATTTGCGCGCGGCTTGCCGTTGCGGCGCGACAGGCGGAACCTCGGCGTTGCCCAAAGCCGCCAGATGAACGTCCCCTCCGCTTGGGGGCAAGAGGCTGCGCTTCCCGCCGTTTGCCGGTATAATGGGGCTATGAATTCGGAGCGGGCGACAAAATTCGCCGGCGGATGGAGCGTGCGGCGTGGCGGGTGGAAGCGGAATAACCGAAAGCGGAGTAACGGCCGTCATTTTGGCGGGCGGCCGTGGAAGACGGATGGGCGGGCGGAACAAAGCGCTGTTGGCGTTTGACGGCGAGCCTTTTATCCGAAAACAATGCCGTGCGGCGATCGAATGGGCGGAAGAGCTCGTGATCGTCGCCCCGGCGTCGCCCGAGCTGGCCGGCGCGGTCGACGGACTCGCGAGACTTGGCCGCGAGATTCGCTTCGTCCCGGACGATTTCGCGGGCGAAGGGCCGCTCGCCGGGCTGCACGCCGGCTTGAAAGCCGCGGCGCGTCCGCACGTTTGGGCGCTGGCGTGCGATCAGCCGCAGCCGAGCGTCGCCGCGGCCCGATTGCTGCTGGAGCGGCTGACGGAAGAGGCGTGCGCCGCCGCCGTCCCGCTCATCGGCGGCCGGGCGCAGCCGCTGCACGCGCTTTACCGGGCGGAGCTCGCTTCGGCGTGCGCGGAGCTGCTGTCCCGCGGCGAGCGAAGGCTCGGCGCGCTGCTGGACGCCATCGCCTGGACCGGCGTCGCGGAGGAAGAATTCAAACGCGCCGGCGCGTCCGCCGCGTTTGCCTTCGATGTGGATACGCCGGACGATTACGGCCGGCTTTTGCGGGGCGAGGCAGGCTCGACGGAGGCCTAACGGTTCCGTCGGCGGCTAGCGAAGACGCTATGAGGCATTAAAAATCGGCGCCGCTCCGGGAAAGGGGAGAGCAACGTGAATATCCTGCAAGTGGTCGGCTTCAAAAACGCGGGCAAAACGACGCTGGTTTGCGAGCTGGTGACGGCGCTGGCTCGGGATGGGCTCAAAATCGGCACGCTGAAGCGGGACGAGCACGATTCGTTCGAGCCGGACGTGCCCGGCACGGACAGCTGGCGGCATCGGCAGGCGGGGGCGGCGGTTACGGCGATTGCATCTCCGTCCAGGACGGCCTGGTTTGCCGGCGTTCCCCGAACGCTCGACGAATTGATCGACGGGATGAGGCCGTACGGCTTGGATTTGCTGCTGGCCGAAGGCTTCAAATCCGCCCCCTATCCGAAAATCGCCATCCTCCGTTCCGAAGCGGATCGCGAGCTGCTGTCCCTCCCGGGCGTTGCCGCGGCCATGCTGCGGGAAGACTCGCCCCGGGCGCAAGCCGAAGCCGCGGGGCTCGGCATCCCGGCGTTCGGATCGGAAGGAGCCGATCGGCAGGCTTTGATTTCCTTCGCGCGGCGGCTTATCGGCAGCGGAATTCGCGGAGAATGAGCCAGCGCGTTTCTTTATTATTTTCGCCGAACCTCGAACGGTCATCCCGTCCATCGTTTACGGTTCCACCTGCAGCGAACGCGAAGCTGAGCGATAGAGATGCCGAACCTGGCGGATCCGAAATCAGGGGACGCATGGAAATGTCTCGATTGGGCTTGTTCGTTCCGGAAGCCGTAGACGCCCCCCCCCCAGCAGTAGACGATTTTATCCCTCCATCGGACGAATGAGGACTTAAACCGTCCGCCCCGCCGGCCTATAATGAAACTACGATCGCGTTCTCCCTGCTATAATCGGATTGAGCCAACAATCGAAAGGACGGCGCGAAGCGATGAGTTTGGGAAGGCGCGTATTTACGGCATTTTTCGTGTTTATCATCGTGCCCTTGTTCGTGCTCGGCACCGTATCCTATCTCGTGTTTCAGCATGTGACGAGAGAGAAGTACGAGGAGCAGCTGGAGCTGTCCATGAACTCGATCGGACGCAACATCAACAATATGATCAAGGAAGCGAACTATTTTTCGGATTTTTGGGTGACGACGAAAGACAGCGTGCAAAGCGTCGAGCAGTCGATCGGCATGGGCGGAGCGCAGGCCGCTTCGGGGGAGGATCCGTACATCCAGGAGATGCTCGAGCGGCAAAAGCTGAGCCAGCGCGTGCTGCTGACGTACCCGGGCATCAAGTCCGTCACGCTGTACGGCAACGACGGCAAGGTCGTGAACGTCCGGTTCATTCCCGACGAGCCGCTGCCGCTCGAGAAGCTGCAAGCGAACCCGCTGTATGCGGAAGTGCTGAAAAAAAACGGCGCCCCCGTCTGGATCGGGCCTTACGAGGATCGGCTTTTGACCGGGGAAAACAACCTGTTCACCCAAATCCGGGTGCTGCTCGACATCGATACGCTGCAAAGCAAAGGCATTCTCGTCATCCGGTTTCAAATGAACGAGCTGAACCGCCTTTTCGATTTTTACAACACCGGCGCCAACGAAAACCGGCGTTACCTGCTCGTCGGGCGCGGCGGCACCGTCATTTACGACAGCGGGGAGACGCTTGCGGGGGAGAACTTTTACCTGCATGCGGACACGTCGGGCAGGCTCGATTTGACCGAAAGCTACGAAAGCTCGAAAATGGATTTCCTCGGCGAAACGAGCCTCGTTTCCGTTCACAATCTGGGGGACATCAAGCGGCTGGGCACCGGCGACTGGACGCTCGTGACGGTGACCGATTGGGACTATTTGACCGGAGATCAAACCCGCGTGCTGAGCTGGGTCGTCGGGATTACGATCGCGTCGCTCGCCTGCGCGCTGATTTTCAACCTCATGTTCGTCCGGCGGACCGTGCTGTCCTTCGTTCGCGTGGCCGGCGCGATGCGGCGCGTCGAGCGCGGCGATCTGACGACGCGGGTGCCGGTGACCGGCAACGACGAGACGGTTATTCTCGCCAAGGGCTTCAACAGCCTCGTCGCGCGCGTGTCGGAGCTGCTCGACGAGGTCGTGCGCGAGCAGCGGCGCAAGCGCAAGGCGGAAATGATGCTGCTGCAGGCGCAGATCAAGCCGCATTTTCTGTTTAACGCGCTGGAGTCGATCAATATTTTGGCCGTCCGGAACGAAGGGCGCAAAGTCAGCAAAATGGTGCAGCGGCTCGCGAACATTTTCCGCATCAGCATTCAGCAAAAGGAAGAGATCCGCATCGATCAGGAGCTGGAGCATTTGCGCAGCTATTTGGAAATCCAGAAGTTCCGGTTCGAGGAGCTGTTCGAGTTCGAAATCGACGTGCCGGAAAGCCTGCTGCATTGCCGCATCTTGAAGCTGACGCTTCAGCCGCTGGTGGAAAACAGCATCCAGCACGGCTTCGAGGGCATCGACTACTTGGGCAAAATCCGGGTCTCCGCGGCGGAGGAGGGAGATTGCATCGTCTTCTACGTGGAGGACAACGGAATCGGCATTCAGCAGCCGCAAATGGCGCTGTTCGCCTCGGGCGGCGCGACGACGCTCGAAGCGCTGTACGAGGAGGCGGCCGAAACCGGCGAAAGAAGAGGGCTTGGCGTCGGCAACGTGAACGACCGGCTGAGAATCCATTACGGGCCGGGCTTCGGATTGATTTTGTGCAGCGCGGAAGGAATGGGAACGATCATCAAATGCGTGATCCCGAAGTCGGCGAATTGAACGGACATCCCCGAGAAAGGGTGGAGCGGATGAAGCTGAAGATTTTGCTGGCGGACGACGAAATCAACATTCTGAAAAATCTTCAGGCGGTCGTGCCTTGGGAAGAGCTGGGCGTGGAAGTGGTGGGGCTCGCCAAAAACGGTCAAATCGCGCTGGAGCTGGCGCGCGAGCATCGGCCGCACCTGGTGCTGTGCGACATCCGGATGCCCGTCATGGACGGCATCGAATTTTTGGGCGCGCTGCGGGAATTCGACGCCGAGGCCGAGGTGATCATGATGACCGGCTACCAGGATTTCAGCTACGTGCGGTCGGTCATTCGGTACGAGGTCAGGGATTACGTGCTCAAGCCAATCGATTACGAGGAGTTGGCCCGCACGATTCACCGCCTGGCCGAAGGCATCCGCGAACGCAGCGCCGAGCAGCAGACGATCCAGCAGGAGTGGAAGCAGGTGTTCAGGCTCGCCTACGAAAAGGTGCTCTACGATTTGCTCATGGACGTCGGGGGAGGGGCGGCCAAGCCGTTTTTGAAGCTGAGCGAGCTGTCGGGGGAAAACCTTTCCTTCGCCATGCTGCTCATCGATGTCGCCGACTACTCCCGCAAGGAAAACCGCTGGGACGAAAGGGAGCGCAAGCTGTGGAATTTTGCCGTGCACAACATCGTGCAGGAGCATTTCGCCGGGCTCGAGGTTCCGCACTCGGTGCTGCAGATGCGGGGCGGGGAATGGTGCGTGCTGATCGAGCGGATGCCGCCGGACACGTTCAGCCGGAGCGATTGCGCCGTTTGGGCCGACGATTTGCGGCGAAAGGTGGGCAGCTATTTGAAGCTCCAAATCCGCATTGCGCTGCATCCGGCGGCCGTATCGCTGGACCGCCTCGCCAAAACCTACAAGCATTTGCAGCGGTCGCTGAATTTGACTCCGGGGGCGGAAGCGGAGGTCATCGTGCCGGAGCCGAAGCGGGCGGGGCAGGAGGAGACGCAGCGGCTGTGGGATCGGATCGAGGAGATGGTGACCGGGCTGAAGCGATGCGACCGGCGAAAAACGGAAGCCGCGCTGCGGGAGCTGAACGACAGCTTCCAGCGTCTGCCGGATGCGTCGTACGAGCGGGTAGAGCCGATTTTGCACTATGTATGCCTGCATCTGCTGCGGGAAATGCGGGCGCTGGACGTCATCGGGCGGGAGGACGAGATCGACTACTGGAACCGCATCGACCGCAGTCCGGGCATCCGCGAGACGCTGGCGGTCATCAACCGCCTGATCGACCAGTCGATCGACAGCGCGATGAAGAAAAAGACGAGCGACGTGCTCATGCTGTCCGCTAAAGACTATATCGAGCGCAACCTTTCGTCGGAGCTGAGCATCGACCAGCTCGCCGAATATTTGGGCATCAGCGGCAGCTATTTCAGCCTATTGTTCAAACAGCATTTCGGCGAGACGTTCGTGGAGTACGTCACCCGCCAGCGGATGGAAATGGCCAAGTCGCTGCTGGCGCTCAGCGACAAAAACGTGACGACGGTCGGGCTCATGGTCGGATATGCGGAACGGCGCTATTTCACGCGCGTGTTCAGCAAATACACGGGGATGCTGCCCTCGGAATACCGCGAGCGGTCGCATCGGCAGCAAGGGGAGCCGATAATGGCCGCGAATCCTAGATGGACCGACAAGGAGACGTGACGGATGGGGAAAACGGAGCGTGCCTGGCAGGAACTTGATCTGAAATGGAAAATCGGACAGCTGTTCGTCTGCGGCTTCGACGGCCTTTCGCCCTCGGCGGGCATCGAGCGGCTGATCGGGGAGTACGGCATCGGGGGCGTCGTCTATTTTCGGCGCAATTTGCGGGATGCGAAACAGGCCGCCGCATTGTCGGCGCAGCTCCAAAGCTTGTCGTCGGTCCCGCTGCTGACGGCCATCGACCAGGAAGGAGGAATGGTCGTGCGGCTGGAGGAAGGCGTCGCCGTCATGCCGGGCGCGATGGCTGTCGGCGCGGCCGGCAACCCGGAGCTGACGTACGAAGCCGCGTTTCTGGCGGGCCAGGAGCTTCGGTCGATCGGAATCAACCTGAATTTCGCGCCGTGCCTGGACGTCAACAACAATCCGGAAAATCCGGTGATCGGCGTCCGCTCCTACGGCGAAAATCCCGAAGCGGTGGCCGCTCTCGGCGTTCAAGCGCTGCGGGGCTACCAGGACGGCGGCGTGGCGGCGGCGGCCAAGCATTTTCCCGGACACGGCGATACGACGGCGGATTCCCATCGCGAGCTGCCGGTCGTGCCGCACGGACGGGACCGGCTGGACGCGGTCGAGCTGCTGCCGTTCCGGGCGGCGATCGCCGCCGGGGTCGACGCGATCATGACCGCGCACGTCGTGTTTCCGGCGTACGAGCCGGACGGGACGCCGGCGACGTTGTCCCGTCGCATTCTGACGGGACTGCTGCGCGAGCGGCTGGCGTTCCGGGGCGTCGTCGTGACCGACTGCCTGGAGATGAACGCGATCGCGGGGACGATCGGCGTCGCGCGCGGAGCGGTCGAAGCCGTCAAGGGGGGCGCCGATCTGGTGCTCGTCAGCCATCGGCTGGACCGGCAAATCGCGGCGCTCGAAGCGGTGCACGAAGCGGTGCTCGCCGGCGAAATTCCGCTGTCCCGAATCGACGAGGCGGTGGACCGCGTGTGGCGGCTGAAGGAGAAGCGGGGGCTGCTGCGGGCCGAAGCGGAAACGGAAGCCGAAGCCGAGTCCGAGGCCCGCCGCGATGCCGCCGGCCGACCCCGGGGCGCCGCCGAATCCGCCGGAGAAGCCGCGGCTTCCCGGTCATCGGCGCCGCCCGCGTCCGGCATCCCCGTCCGGACGGCCGCGGACGACGCGGCCGCGAGGCTCTCCGAAGCGGCCGTCACGGTCGTGAAGGGAGAAGCGCTGCTGCCGCTCCCGCGCGAAAAGCGCGTACTGGCCGTATGGGCGGAGGCGAGAGTCGGAACCGAGGTGGTCGAGGCGATCGAACAGGAACGGACGCTGGGGGCCGCGCTCCGGGAGGAAGGGTACGCGGTCGCCGAGCTGCGCATCGGCCTCGACCCGACGGCGGCGGAACGGGAAGCCGTCCTGCGGGAAGCGGAGACGGCGGAAACGGTCGTGTTCGCGTCCTACGATGCGGCGTTTCACGCCGGGCAAGCCGCCCTCGCGAACGAGCTTTGCGGACGGCCGGACAGCGCGTTTGTCCTTGCCGCCGTCCGAACGCCTTACGATTTGTCGGCCGTGCCCGCCGCCCCTCTTTATATTTGCGCTTACGAAAATAAACCGGCGATGATGGCCGCGCTCGCGGGCGTCCTCGCGGGGAGACTGCCCGCCGGAGGCGTCCTGCCGGTAACCGTCGGAGCGTATCCGGCCGGAAGACGCGGTTAAGGGAAATCGCGTTTTCCGGTGTGTTAAAGCCATAAAGTCTGCGTTAAAAGCCTGCCGCTCCCGCGTCCGAACGGGAAGCCGCGGGCTCTTTATTTTACGAACGGGAACCGGTTCTGCTAAACTGAAGCTACTTTGTACAGACACCGGGGGGCTTTGTCATGGCCAGAACGAAGAGCCGGCGCGGCGCCGGCGCGAACGGAATCGCGTTTTCCGGCTTAACGGGCAAAATTGCCGAATGGAGCCTGTTTTCCAAATTTTTTTACGGCATCATCGCCATTGTCATTACGGTGTTGTGCTTCTCCAGCGTCACCTCCTATCTGTATTCGCGGCAAATATTCGAACGCCAGGCGGCCGAGACGGCAACGCGTCTCGTGAACAACATCAATACCGGGTTCGAGGACAACCTTGACCAGGTGGACCGGATGATCATGTCCATCTATCTCGAAGCCGAAGACGACGATTCGAAGACGAGCATGAAGGAAGCGCTCTCCCCCGAGCCTTACGCTAACGTAACCGAGCAGTATGAAGCGCAGCTGGTCGTGCAGCGGTTTTACGAAAGGCTGCTTTACCTCCGCAAGGACTTCAACGGCATTTATATTTACGTGTCCCCCGAGAAGCAGTTTTCCTACGCCGCCTACGGCACGGCCAAATGGGGGTACGACCCGACGGTCGAATCCTGGTACGCCAAAACGGTCGCCGCCGGCGGAAGAACGGTCATCTCCCCGCCCCACGAACCGTTTCAATTGACGTACGACAAGCAGGTAATCTCTTTTTCCCGCGTGCTCAAAGGGATCGTACAGGACAATATCAACGTGCCCGACGGCGTCATTTTGATCGATTTGTCCATAGACGTGCTGACCGATATCGTCGAAAAGGCCGACATCCGGCCGCCGACCGGCATTTTGCTATTGGACGAGACGGGCGAGACCGTCTATTCGCATGCGCTCGATCTTCCCCGGGGCAGGCTGGACGACGCGATTATCGAGCGAATGAGCCGGCAGGCGAGCGGATCGTTTACGGCGGAAGTGAACGGGATCCGTTACTTGCTGTCGTACAGCACGATCGAAGTGACCGGCTGGAAATCGCTGACGCTGACTCCCTATTCGGAGCTGAACAAGGCGGGCAACCGGCTGCTGCTGATCCATCTTTTGATCGGGCTGATCGCGATTTTGCTGACGATTTTGATCGCCTATCTGCTGGCCAATCGGATTTTCAAGCCGATTTTCGAGCTGAAAAAGGGGATGGCCCGCGTGAAGCAGGGCCATTTCGACGTTGCGCTTCAGCCGTCCTCGGGGGATGAGCTCGGCCAGCTCGTGCTGAGCTTCAACAGCATGACCAATACGATCAAAAGTCTGATCGTCGAAAAGTACGAGGAGGAGATCGCCCGCAAAAACGCGGAATTCAACTATCTGCAATCGCAGATCAATCCGCATTTTATTTACAATACGCTGCAAATCGTCAGCGGCATGGCGGCGCTCCACAAAGTGCCGGACATCGGGACGGTTTCCAAAAATTTGGCCAAAATGCTTCGCTACGGCATCAATTTGCAGCAGCGGACGGTGCCGATCCGCGATGAGATCGACAACGTCACCTGCTATATGGACATCCAGAAGCTGAGGTTCAGAGGATTTTTCGATTTCGATCTGGATGTCGACGAAGATATTTACTCGTGCTACACGATCAAATTGATTTTGCAGCCGCTTGTCGAGAACGCGATCGCGCACGGACTCGAAGCGAAGGGAGAAGGCGGCCGCGTTCGCGTCTCGGGCAAGCGGTCCGGGCAGGAAGTCGTGTTTGAAATCTACGACAACGGAGCCGGCATGACGGAGGAAGAGGTCGTGGCGCTTATGGCGTCGATCCGTTCGCCGGAGCAGGCGGAGCGAGGCGGGAGCCCGAAGCCGGATTCGGCAAAAGGGAGCCACAATTTCGTGGGCTTGCGCAACATTCATCAGCGAATTCAAACGATGTTCGGGGAGCCTTACGGCCTTTCGATCGACAGTTCCAAAAACGAATGGACCCGGGTCATCATCCGGATCCCGGTCCGAACGACAAGCGAGGGGTAAACGATGCTGCGAGTATTGATCGTCGACGACGAGGAGTGGACCCGGATCAGCATTCGGGAACAAATGGACTGGGCGAAGCTCGGGATGGAAATTGCCGGGGAGGCGCGCAACGGGCAGGCGGCGCTCGAAATGATTCGCGAAAATCCGCCCCATCTGCTCATTACCGACATCCGGATGCCCGTCATGGACGGCATTCAGCTGCTGGAGCGGGTGCATCGGGAATTTCCGCATATCCTTTGCGTGATGCTGAGCGGATATTCGAAATTCGAATACGCGCAAAAAGCGGTCACCTACCAGGCGTTCGATTACGTATTGAAGCCGATCGACGAGGATCAGCTGGAGCGCACGCTGCTCCGGGCAGCCGCGAAGCTGAAAGAAGACGAAACGCGCGAAAACAGCCTCATCGAGCTGCATATTAAAGTCAACGAAAGCGGACCGCTGACGAAGGAACGGCTGTTGACGCGGCTGGCGACCGAACCGGGCTTAAACGCCTCCCAAATTCGGCAAACGGCGGCCAAAGCCGGTCTGGCCGAGCTGTGGCCGAAAATGGCGGTTTTGGTTTTGCAGGCGGACAACTTCGCGGAAATCGCGCGAACGAAATATAAAAGCGATGCGGGACTGACCAGCTTCGTCATGCTGAACTTGCTGGAAGAGCTGTTGCAGCCGCTTGGCGACGGAGTCGTCTTCCGCAAATACGGGCAGCAGAACGAGTTCGTCTGGATCAAAGGGCTCGACGAAGCGGACGACGAGCGGGAATTGAACGAGCTTTACGCGGGCATTCATTCGGTCATGGACAAAATCGAAAGGCTGAACGGGCTTCGGCTGATCGCCGGAGTCGGCAGGGAATTCACCGATGCGGCCGACGCGGTCCATTCGTACGAGGAAGCGGCCGAGGCGGTTCGCAACGCCGGCATCGTGCACGAAGGCCGGATCGTGCATACCGACGAGGTCAGCAGCCGAAACCAGTATTACATGTATCCGGACGACAAGGAAAAAGCGCTTTTGTACTACGTGGAAAACGGATATCGGCGCCAGGTGCGCGATCAGGTCGGCATGCTTTTCGACGAATGGAAAGCGAGCGTCACGATCCATCCCGACAGCATCCGCAATACGATGCATGAGCTGACGGTCAGCGTCCGCAAGCTGCTGAAGAAATACAACGCCGTTTTGGAGCAGGTGCTGCAGCCGTCCGAGCAGGCGGGCATCGCCTGGTCCGAGCTGCAATCGTACGATCAGATGAAGCAGGGGCTCGAGGCGATGCTGGAGGCCGTCATGGCGTTTCTGGGCTCGGCGCAGAAGACCGGAGCGAAAAAGGCGGTCGGCGAAATCATTCACTATATCGACACGAATTACGGACGCGAAATTTCCTTGTACGGCGTCGCGGAAACGTTCCATCTGAACCCGGCCTATTTGTCGAGAATGTTCAAAAACGAAGCGGGAACGACGTTTAACGAATACGTCAGCCAGGTTCGCATGGAAGCCGCCGCCCGATTGTTGAGCGAGGAACAGCTTAAAGTGAACGACATTTCCGCGCTGGTCGGCTACGAGAATGTCAGCTATTTTTTGAAAAAGTTCAAGGATTACTACGGATGCACGCCTTCGGAATACCGGAAAAACAGAACTTGATACAAGATTGCATAGATAAAAGTATCTATGTATTTACTGTGCTTAAGCCTTCTGACTCATTTACAAAAAAAGGATTTTTTACTTATAATCTTTATAAAACCATAAATGAGGTGAAAATATACTAAAGAATAAGGCCGTGTTAATTTTCGGGAGGTAAGTATGAGATTTAAAGAAATTTTATCCTTGGGTGGATTTGTATTGGTAATTGGAGCGGCTATAGCCCTATCGTCCGGCGAAATTAAGGCAACTGGAGAGAAGACACTAATCGAACAACTGGAGGCAGGCACTGCACACATACAATACCAAGAACCTATGTTTGAACAATGGAAAGACGATCCTAAACTCATCCAAGAAATTGTAGACACTTGGGACCGTAGCCAAGCTATCATAGAAAAGAACTTGATTGAGGAATTAAGTACAGAAAACGGTTGGCAAAGGATAAACAGTGCGGATGTTAGTATAGAATTCACCAATTATCTTACCCAAAAAGAAGCATTTTCTTTTAATGCTGCTTTCATGGGAAAAGCGCGTCAGGATGCATTAAAGATTGGGGATTACTGGCCGGCGTTATTGTTAAATAAAGAGCAAGGTAAAGCCTATCTATTCTGGGAACGAAAAAATGGAAATGCTGTCGTGGTGACCCTCTTGACCAAGGTAAATGAAGATGGAGTTCGTGAATGGTATGAAAAAGGTCCGGCTGAAGAATATGCTAAGTAACGATTCGAAAAAGTAAAACGAATCCCTTCAAACAGATTCAGACAATAAAATAAATATAAAGTCAAATTAAGCGGCCTTAGTCCAAAATTTTGCGACTAAGGTCGCTTTCTTTTCACAAAGTAAAAAAAGTATAACGAAACAGGTCAAAGGATTGGAATGTGCCGCCGAAAGCCTACGGCTAGGGTCTGTCAATAATTTTGTGTAAACTCTTTTATAGGCATCTCTCCGAAGGGGAGATTAGCCTCCTCAAGGTAAGTGCTGGCCGATCCGGTCCGGAAAGAAGACGGAGAGCTGCAGGAGCATCTGTCCCCAGTTTTGAACACGACCGGTCCATTTGCGGGTGACGTCCATCGTGACTAAGTACAGCATTTTCAGTAGCGCCTCGTCGCTTGGGAAGATGCTTTTCCCTTTGGTGACTTTTCGCAATTGGCGATGATAGCTCTCAATCATGTTCGTCGTGTAGATGAGCTTACGAAGCTCAGGCGGATACTTGAAGAAGGTGGCGAGTTCGTCCCAATTGCTGCGCCATGAGCGGACAATAAGGGGATACTTGGCGCCCCACGTCTCCTCAAAGCGGTCGAGTTCCAGCAGAGCCATTTCCTCCGTAGCAGCCTTGTAGATGGGCTTCAGATCGGCCGTCACCTTCTTCAGATCCTTGTAGGAGACGTAGCGCGTGGAGTTGCGGATCTGGTGGATGATGCACTTCTGAATCTCCGTCTTCGGATAACAGGCAGAGATCGCCTGGGAGAAGCCCGTGAGGTTGTCGACACAGGTGATAAGGATGTCCTGAACGCGGCGACTCTGAAGATCGTTCAGGGGGCTAAGCGAGAACTTCGGGGACGCGTTCACGGCGATCCACATGCCCAGCACGTCCTTGTTGCCGTCCATGTCGATCCCAATGACCATGTAAGCAGCTTTGTTCACGATCACACCGTCTTGCTTCACCTTGAAGTGGATGGCGTCCAGGAAGACGACCGCGTATACGCCCTGCAACGGCCGATTCTGCCACTCTTTGATGAGCGGAATGATCTTATTCGTGACATTGGAAATAAAGGTTGGCGAGACCTCCAAACCATAGAGATTCTGCAGATGGTCCTGGATCTCCCGCGTGCTGACGCCTTTGGCGTACAGGGCGACGATCTGATCCTCGATCCCCGTCACGTTGGACTGATGCTTCTTCACCACGAGCGGCTCGAACTCGCCCAGGCGATCCCGTGGCACGGCAATCTCCTGGTCGCCGTACTCGCTAGTGACGATTTTCTTGCTCTTACCGTTGCGACTGTTCTTCGTCTGCTTGTTCTGCACGTCATGCTTGCTATAGCCCAGGTGCGTATCCATTTCGGCCTCTAGCATTTCTTGCAGCGTTTCGGCAAACAGGTCCTTTAGCGCATTCTGCGCATCCTGTGCGGTGACCAGATTATTCTCCTTGATGAAACTCCGCAGCTGCTCTTTCGTCCATAATCCCATGTGTGCTCCCCAACCTCTCCATGATTTCATTTTAGTAGGTTTGAGAGTTTACACAAAGTATTTTACAGACTCTACGGCTATAATGAACGACGAGGACATCTTATTCATATACGGAGGGGTCAACATGACACGCAAAAAGAAAACGTTAGCCATCGGCGCGGCGATCGCGCTGGCGGCGACGGTGCTGACGGCTTGCGGATCGAACAACGATTCCGCGCCCGCGGGTTCCGGCGGATCGGAAGGCGAAGGAGCGTCGACGCTGCGTTATTTGACGTGGACATATTCCGGCCGGAACGTTTCCACCGACGCCTGGATCCAGGACGCGAAGGATCAGCTGAACGTTACGATCGATATGCAAAACGTGCCGAGCGACCAATACGGAACGACGCTGAAAACGAAGTTTGCGTCCGACGACTTGCCGGATCTCGTCATGACGCACGGCATCGATAAAAATTTGTATATGATCGCGGAAAAGCTGTCGATTCAGTCGGATCAATTCGTCGACTTGTCCGATCTGCCTTCGGTCGCGGAGTTTTTGCCGTCGGTCATCGAAGCCCGCAAAAATAACCCGGACGGCAAGCTTTATTATGTCCCGGTATCGACGAACGCGCTCGGCGTGCTGTACAACAAGCAGGTTTTCGAGGACAACGGCATTGCGGTTCCGACCAATATCGAGGAGTATACGGCGGCGATGGATAAGCTGAAGGCGGCCGGCATCGCGCCGATGGCCGGCGGCTTCAAGGACACGTGGGCCGCGCAAATCGTTCCGTTCATCGCCTTCGGCCAATATATCAACGCGAAGGACGAAACGATCCGGGAAAAGCTGGCGACCGGAGAGCTGAAGTACGCCGACATTGCGGACGACGTGAAGAAGGTGCTGAACGTTCAACTTGACTGGGCGGAAAAAGGCTACTTCTCCGACGATTACCTCGGCACCGACGCCAATATCGCCAGCCAGATGGTGGCGACCGGCAAAGCCGCGATGATGGTAACCGGAACGTGGCAGCTCAGCGTCATCCAAAGCGCCAATCCGGACGCCGAAATCGGCTTCTTCCCGCTGCCGCTGAACGAGCCGGGCGAACCGACGGTGCTGCCGACCAGCGCCGACGAAGGCATGATGATCAACGCGAAGACGAAGGACGTCGAAACGGCGAAGAAGGCGATGGATCTCTATTTGAGCGCCGAGAACCAATCCCGGATCATTCAGGACCTGAACGGCATCCCGACCAACACGAAGGTGCAGGTCGACAATCCGTTCGTCGAGGAAGTGCAGGGCTATATGGAAACGGCGGAGGTGCAGCCGGACTGGTGGGCGACCAACGGCAACTACCAGCCGACCGGCACGACGTTCAACATGGAAAAACAAATGCAAAATCTGCTGGCGAAAGGCATCACGCCCGACGAATTCATCGCCGATTACGACGCGGCCAACGCCAAAGCGCTGAACAAATAGAGCTGAACAAATAATCGCCCCGCCGTAAACCCGACTGCAGACTTTTGAACCCGCGCGGCCGGCTTCGAACCGTAACGGAGCCGGCCGTACGGCCGTTCAAGGAATGAAAGGACTGCCAAAGATGATCAAACAGAGACGCAATTGGATCGTGGAGATGAAGTGGCTCGTTTTCGTTATTCCCGCTCTCGCGTTTTACCTCGGCTTTTTTTTGATTCCCACGCTTAGCTCGACATATTATTCGTTTACCGATTGGGACGGAATCACGACGGAATTTATCGGCCTCGACAATTACAGGGAGATGTTTCAGGACCGGATGATCCTGGCTTCCTTTCGCAATACGATTTTGTACACGGTCAGCATCACGATTTTGCAAAACGCGATCGGCCTCGCGGCCGCGCTCCTGCTGGTCCGCAAGTTCCGAGGCGTCAACTTCATGCGGACGATGCTGTTCATGCCCTATATTTTCTCGACGCTGCTCATCGGTTACGTTTGGGGCTTCATCCTGGAGCCGAACATCGGCGTCGTCAACAACATTCTGGACGCGCTGCATCTCGAATCGCTCAAAATGGGCTGGCTGAGCGAACCCGGACCGGCCCGCTGGATGATCATTCTGGTCACGATTTGGCAGTGCATGGGCTATTCGATGGTCATCTACATTGCCGGCCTCCAGGGCATTTCCAAGGAATTGTACGAAAGCGGCGATCTGGACGGCGCTTCCCGCTGGAAACGATTCCGGCATATTACGTTCCCGCTGATCGCGCCTTCTTTTACGATCAATATCATTCTCAGCCTCATCGGCAACCTTCAGCTTTTTAACCAGATTTACGCCTTGACGGGGGGCGGGCCGGGCTACGAAACCGAATCGGTCGCCACGATGATTTATCAGCTCGGCTTCGGCAGCGGCATCCGCTGGGGATACGGGTCCGCGCTGTCCGTGACGCTGTTCGTCTGCATTTTGATCATCACGGTCGTCATGGTGACGATTTTGCGCAAAAGAGAGGTGGACATGTAATGAACCGTTCGCTGCCTCTGCTCGGCCGGATCGGAAAGGCGCTGCTGTGGTGCTTTACGCTGGTCTATATTTATCCGATCGTCCTGATTTTTCTGTCCGCGTTCAAGACGCCGGCCGATCTTGCGGCCAATCCGTTCGGACTCCCGGAAGCGTGGACGGGCGCTTCGTTCTCGAAGGCGTTCGATACGATGCATTATTTTCGTTCGATCCTCAATACGATCGGCATCGCCGTCGTGTCCGTCGCGGGCGTCGTCATCTTCGCCTCCATGGCGGCTTACGCGATCTCCCGGCGCAACAATCGCTTCTACAACGCGGTGTACTTGCTGTTCCTGGCGGGGATGATCGTGCCGTTTCAAATGGCGATGATTCCGTTGTACAAGGTGCTGCAAGGCCTGGATATCATCAACACGTACCAGGGCGTCATTTTCATTTATCTCGGCATGCTGGCTCCGTTTTCGGTCTTTCTGCTGAGCGGATTCGTGCGGGGCGTCCCGAGGGAGCTCGAGGAAGCCGCGCTCGTCGACGGCTCGGGCATGTATCGGACGTTTTTCCGCATCGTGCTGCCGCTGCTCAAGCCTGCGGTCACGACGGTTACGGTGCTCAACCTGTTCTCGGTCTGGAACGATTTTCTGATGCCGATGCTTTATTTGTCCGACAGCCGCAAGGCGACGATTACGGTGCAGCTGTCGTCGTTCCAGGGCATGTACTACAACGACTGGTCGCTCATCTTCGCTGGCGTTTGCCTGATCGTGCTTCCGATCCTCGTCGTTTATCTGTTTGCCCAGCGTTTCATTATAAGCGGCATTACGGCCGGAGCGGTAAAAGGGTAAACATCGCAAAAAAATGCGCTTTTATCTTAAAATCGATCAACTCGTTTTCGTTTGGAGTGCGGTACTCTAGTATCGGAAGAAAAGCGCGATTCGAGGGGGGCGGCGGATGAACAGCCGGGGCTTGAGGTTTTTGAGTTTTTGGTCGATCAACGACGAGTTGAAAACGGAGCCGCTTCGGGCGCAATTGGACGAGCTGAAAGCGGCGGGGCTGGACGGCGTTATTTTTCATCCCCGGTTTTATCCGAACCGGCCGGCTTATATGAGCGAAGCGTACTTGGACATCGTTTCGGATCTTGTTTTATATGCGAAATCGATCGGCATGGAGTTCTGGCTGTACGACGAAAACGGCTGGCCGTCGGGCACGGCCGGGGGGGAAGTGCTCGCAAGGCGACCGGATTCGACCTGTAAATGGGTCAAAGGGACGGAAACGGCAAACGGAGAAATGCGGATTTCGTTCGGGTCGAAGTTCGCGGTGTCTTCGTTCGACTCCGAGACGACCCGGCTTTTTATCGACATTACGCACGAAGGCTACCGGAAGGGCTTGAAGCCCGAAGCCTTCGATTATGTGACCGGCTTCTTTGCGGACGAAGTGGCGTTTCTGGACGGACACGGCATTACGGTCAAAACCGGCGCGCTGCCATGGAACGACCGATTCCCGGAGATGTACGAGGAACGGTACGGCGAAGCGCTTTTTCCGCTGCTGCCCCTTTTGTTCAAGGAAGGGGACGGGTTCGAGCGCGTTCGCGCCCGTTTTTGGGAAATGCTGACGGATGCGCTCGTCGAAGGCTTTTACAAGCCGATCGGGGAGTGGTGCGCGGCGCACGGCAAGCGGTTTACGGCGCATTTGAAGGGCGAGGAAAATCCGTTTTTCCAATTGTCCTACAGCGGTTCGTGCTTCCGGGTGCTGAAGGGGGTCGAGACGCCCGCGATCGATGCGCTGGAACGGTACCCGGGCAACAACTTCTATCCGCGGATCGCCCATTCGGTCGCCGTTCAGCAAGGAAGAAACGGCTGTCTCGCCGAAGCGATGGGCGGCAGCGGCTGGGGCGTTTCGCCGGAATCGTTTGCGAACTATATTTTATGGCTGGCCGGCCACGGCATCGGGGAATTCGTGCTGCACTTGAACCAGTTCAGGCTGAAAACGCAGGCGATCCAGGACTGGCCGCCGTCCATGCCGTCCCATTTGACGTGGAAGGAGGCGTTTCCCGAGCTGCTCGCTTCCGTGAAGGAAAAGGCGTCGCGGCTGCCCGATTTGCGCGCGGAGCCGGACGCGCTCGTCGTCACGCCGACTCGCGGCGTCGCGGCGCTGTTCGATCCGGCCGACGCGGGGCAAATGAACGAGCACGACGGCTCGAGCGTGCCGGACTCGGCGAGCGGGCGAATCAGCAATCGTTTCGTCGAGCTGGTGGAGCGGCTGCATGCGGAAGGTATTCATTACGAGCTGTCCGAGGAGCGGGCGATCGAAGAGGACGGCCGCATCGAGGACGGCAAGCTTTGGATCGGCCGGCGGGCCTACCGCAGCGTCCTTGTCCCGGAGGGCTGCCGCTGGAACGATCCGGAGCAGGAGCGGCGGCTGCGCGACGCCGGCATCCGGGTGCTGGGAGGGGACGACTGGCGGGCGGCGTTTGGCGGACGGCGCGGAGCCATCGTGCCCGCCTCCGCGGAAGCATCGGCTCCAGCCCCGGCGGCTCCGGCTCCGGTTATCCCGGAGCAATCGGAATGGGCGTGCGAAGCGCCGCGAACGAACCGTTTGTCCGTCGAGTTCGAAGCACGTCCGGAGGGCTCGCTTGGGGCGGAGTACGAGCTTGCGCAGCCGGTTCGGATCGGCAGCTTGACGCTCGTGCTTCACGATCCCGTCGCAAGCGCAAGCGTAAACGGTCAAGAGCTTGGCTTGACCGAGGAAGGCGGACGGTTCGCGGCCCGCGTCCCGGACGAGCTGCTCGCCGGGCAAACGAAGCTGTCCGTCCGCGTCGTTCCCGCTCCGGGAGGGGAGCCCCGCCCGGCGGCGTTCCTGCTGGGGAGCTTTGCGGCCCGCAGCCTGTCGCCCTTTGCCGAGAAGGACGGTCGGCAATGGAAAACGGAAGGCCCGTTCGCGCTCGCTCCGATCGGGGAGATCGAGGCCGGAAACTGGATCGTTTCCGGGTTTCCGTTCGCGGGCGAGCCGGCGACGGCCCGCAAAACCGCCACGCTTGCCGAGCCGATCGGCGGCGGGCGGCGCGCGCTGCAATTGACCGGCATAGAGGCGGCAGCCGCCTATGTCCGGGTCGGCGAGACCGGCCTCGGCTGGTGCTGGGGGCCGGAGTGGACGGTCGGGCTGCCGGAAGGGCTGCCGCCCGGAGAGCATGAAATCGCCGTCGACCTGTACCCGAGCACGTTCAACGTGTACGGCCCGCACCGCCATATCGACGGCGACCGGCACTTGACGAGCCCTGCGCAATACGCGGGCGAGAAAAACTTCGCCGACCGGCCGGATGCGCCGGAACGGACGCTTGGCAAGGACTGGCATTTCGCGAAGTGGGAGCTGACCGGACCCGTTCGCATCGTAAGCCTGGACGGAGAGTAAGGCTAAGGCCGCGACTGACCGCGATTGGCGGGAAGCCGCGGCTTTCTTGTGACTCATCCCGCCGCTTTCGCACGCGCGCTAACGATTCATTTGAGTCGTGGCGACTCATCTCAGTTCGCCAAACGCATGAAGCCACGCGCACTTGAGTAAAAAATACTCATCTCCCCGGTTTCGCACGCGCGCTAACGATTCATTTGAGTCGTGGCGACTCATCTCAGCCCGCGTTGGGCATGTTTATGGCAGTCGATGGCGAAGGGGCGTTTGTCTTTATCGGAAGTTAGAAGCTGGCAAGCGTCAAGGGCGAAAATTTCGGATGCACCGCGGGCTGGAAACCGGCGAGTCGATCCGTTTACGGATTTGCCGCCAACAGCCCCGCCCGCTGTGCTATACTTTTTTCAAATAGGAAAAAGTTCGGGAGGAGAACGATGGAGCCGTTTACGCAAAGCGTCATTCGCATTGTCCAAAGCATTCCCGAAGGCAAGGTGATGACCTACGGCCAAATTGCCAGATACGCGGGAAGTCCGCGGGGCGCTCGTCAGGTCGTGCGGATTTTGCATTCGCAAAGCCGCAAGCAGGGGCTCCCGTGGCAGCGGGTCGTCAACGCGAAGGGGGAAATCGCTTTGCCGGAAGGGGAAGCTCGATATTCGCAGCTGCATTTGCTGGAGGAAGAGGGCGTCATCTGGGCCGGCAGCGGCAGGGTCGATTTGGCGCAATGTCTGTATGAGCCCGGAATCGAGCAAGGGAGCGAAACGAGATTCGATTGGGAGCCGCGAGCGGAATCCGGAACTGGAACCGAGACGGGCGCCGGGGCGATCTGGGCGTGAATCGCGAAGGCGAAGAAGCTAACGGCCCGGGGCCGGCGCGGATTCGAATCCGGCCGGCATCCGGCACCTGATTTTTCATTGCCGGGCAGGCGCCAAAGGACGTTTCTTTGGCGTTTTTTAATGTTTTGCGTGCCCAGCTAAGCACGCATCTTCTAGCCGGTGAAAGTCCGGTCACAGGAGGGGCCAAGCCCCTGTGTAGCTAGGATACCTGCGTATGCCGAAAGCTGTGCGTAGAAGCGTATCGACGAAAGTACCTGTCGGAGACAGGGCGAGCAACATGTCAGGCCGTAACATAAAGTGAATCCTGCCGCGTCGTCAAAAAGGCCTCGCAAGAGGGAAAAGAGGAAGCCGAGCCCCGCGAGCATGGGCGAAGGCCATGGAAGCTGATAAGAACTTGGAGCGTCAGCGAAGAATCCTCCGGCGTAGAGGGATCGGCATGGGATGAAAGAGGATGCAGTGAACTGGGGAGACCCTCCCCTGCACGGAGATTTTTTTTTTTTTCGAAACCGTAAAGAGACGCTCTATAAGCCAAAAGGTGAAGTGATCCGTCTGCAGGAAGGGAGTCCGAGGGGCGAATAGTACCGGGGAACGCAGGACAACACAACCTGCGGGAGGGAAGGCGCCCTGCTTTGTTCAAGCTTCACAAGGAGGTACGAGTGAGTGAATGCCAGAAGGCTAACGACACCAACAGAAAAAGTTCAACAACTCCAAGAGAAGCTAGGTCATGCGGCCAAGACGAGCAAGAGCAGAAAGTTCCATGCACTGTACGACAAAGTCCCTCGATTGGATGTGCTACAGGAAGCGTGGCGGAGAGTACGGGCAAACAAAGGAGCGGCAGGCATCGACGGTGAAACCTTGGCAGATATAGCGAAGATGGGTGAAGACCGATTCGTAGCGGAATGCCGAGAACGGCTCCAGAAGAAGTCCTACCGCCCCCAGCCCGTGCGCCGTCACTACATTCCGAAGAAAGACGGACGGAAACGCCCGCTCGGCATTCCAACGGTAAGGGACCGCGTCGTGCAAATGGCAACGAAACTCATAGTGGAACCGATCTTTGAAGCCGATTTTCAGGAATGCTCGTTTGGCTTTCGACCGAAGCGAGGCGCAAAACAAGCGCTGGAGCGAATCCGTAAAGCCTGCAACCGCAAAGGCAATTGGGTGGTCGACGTCGACATCCAAGGCTACTTCGACAACATTAACCAAGAGAAGCTCATGAAACTGGTAGAAATGCGAATCAGCGACAGACGCATTCTCAAGCTCATTCGGCAATGGCTCGGAGCAGGAGTGACGGAGGAAGGAACGGTCAGACGTTCCGATCTGGGAACGCCGCAGGGCGGGGTGATCTCGCCGCTACTGGCGAACATCTACCTGAACTACTTCGACCGATTGTGGGAAAAGCATGGCAAAGAGGTCGGGGAACTCACGCGGTACGCAGACGACTTTGTCGTCGTGTGCAAGACAAAGAAAGATGCGCTCCATGGGTACAAACTCATTCAAGCGATAATGGAGCGTCTGGAACTGACCTTGCATCCGGAAAAGACGCGGATTGTGGGGATATGGACGGGAGAAGAAGGGTTTGACTTCCTCGGCATGCACCACCGGAAGACGAAAGCAGAAACGGGGCAGAACCGCGTGTACTATACGACGCAACAATGGCTCTGTGTTAAAGCAGAGAAACACATTCGGGAAGTCGTTAAAGAACGACTCGCGCCGCCGAAAATGCGGCACGTTTCGTTCCAAGAACATGTGGACTGGCTCAACCTGAGAATCCAAGGCTGGAAGAACTACTATTCGACGCCATACAGTTCCAAATGGATGACAAAGTTAGATGGGTACATCCGCACAAGGCTAACGAAGTGGTACGCAAAGAAGCGCCAGCGTAGTCGCTGGCGCAGTTCTGGAAATGAGGTTAAGTTGCTCTGCCAAATGTATGGACTCAAGACGCTTTTGTAAGTCGCACGCACATGAATGACGAACATCGGAAAGCCGTATGAGGGAAAACCTCACGTACGGTTTGATGAGGAGGGGCTGAATTTATTTCAGTCCTTCACTCTAGCGCGGTCGGCGAGGCGAACGGGTTATGGTATAATACGGGGCAGGAAATGGAAGTGGGGGGAAGAAACGTTATGCCGTATTCTCGCACCCGTTCGAGGCAGAAGTCGCGAAGGCGCGCCCGTCTGCTGCTTTACGTGAACCTGTTTTTAATCGTCGCGCTCTTTGCCGTCGTCGGAGTTTGGGGCGCCTCTTGGCTGCAACAGCGAGGGGAAGCGGCGACGGGAGCGCCTCCGGAGACGGAGCAGGCGGCCGGTTCCCCGACCGCGCCCGCAACGGGGACGAACGATTCCGCAAACGCCCCGGAGTCTGCAAACGGGAGCGCGACGGATTCGGCAGGCGAGCCGTCCCGTGAGCCGTCTCAAGAACCTTCGCCGGAGCCGTCGGGCGGAGATTCCGGCAATCGGCCTCCGGAAGCGGGCGGCGGCGATTCGGCCGAGCCCGGGAACGGCGGGCTTCCCGGAGAAGCAACCGGGCCGGACGCCGGCGGGTCGACGGACGGGCCGCAAGTGACGCTCGCTTTTGTCGGGGACATTTTGCCGGCGGCGAGGGTCGGGGAGCTAATGGACAAAAACGGCGTCGATTACCCGTTCGCGGCGTCCAAGAGCATCCTGGAAGCGGCCGACATTACGGCCGGTAATCTGGAGGCGCCGATTACGGAGCGCGGCACCCCCGCGGAAAACAAGAAATACGTTTTTAAAGGCAAGCCCGAATATTTGGCCGGGCTTAAAAACGCAGGCTTCGACATCGTGTCGCTGGCGAACAATCATACGCTAGACCAGGGCTGGGAGGGCCTCAGCGACACGATGGATCATTTGAACGACGCCGGCATCCAGCATGTCGGGGCGGGCAGGGACGATACGGAGGCGTTCACGCCCGTCTATATCGAGAGCAACGGGATCACCGTCGCCTATATCGGGGTGACCAACATCGTGCCCGTAACGGAGTGGAAAGCCGACAAGAACAATCCGGGCGTCGCCGAGGCTTACGATTTGACGCGCTCGAAGGCGGCCATTCAGGCGGCGAGGAAGCTTGCCGACGTCGTTGTCGTAATGGTTCACTGGGGCGAGGAGCTGAACGAAAATCCGGTCGAGCGGCAAACGGACCGAAGCCATGCGTTTATCGATGCCGGCGCCGATCTGGTCATCGGCAGCCACCCGCATATTTTGCAGGGCTTCGAATCGTATAAAGGCAAATGGATCGCGTACAGCCTGGGCAATTTCGTGTTTACGTCGAACGGAAATACGTTGACCCAGCAGACGGGCGTGCTCAACGCGACTTGCGGCAAAGACGGAGGCTGTTCCCTGGCATTCGTGCCGATGTTCGCGGAACAATCGCAGCCCGCGCCGATGGTGCCGATCGATTCCCAACTGCTGCTCGGCCGTCTCGACGATTTGTCCATTCGCGCGGAAGTCGACGAACTGGGCAACATCGTTCCGGCTCCGGATAAAGCCGCAAAAGCCCCGCAACCGTCGGAAAGCTCCGAAGGCGCGGAAGGGGAGTCCCCGGAAAAAACGACCGAAAGCGCAACAAACGAGTAGAATCGTCTTCCGGTTCTGCGGCCGAAGGGAGATCCTCAATGGAAGTATCGCAGCAATCGTATCTTCATCCGTGCGTCGCTCATCGCGGCTGGTCCGGAGGAGCGCCGGAAAATACATTGGCAGCCTTCCGTCTGGCGATGAGCGAGCCTTCCGTTCAATGGATCGAACTCGACGTCCATTTAAGCAAGGACGAAGTGCCCGTGGTCATTCATGACGCGACGTTAAACCGGACGACCAATGCCAAAGGCAAAGTTAGGGACAAGACCGCGCAGGAGCTATCGGCCGTGGACGCGGGCCGCTGGTTTCATCCGATTTACGAGGGCGAGCCGGTCCCGGCGCTGGAGCAGGTGCTGAAGCTCGCGGCGGGCCGCTGCCGGCTGAACATCGAATTGAAGGAAGGCGGGCTCGATAAGGACCTCCTGGCAAAAAACGTAACGGAACTGCTTCGAAGCTACCGGATCGAACAAGAGGCCGTCATCACTTCGTTCGACCCCGAATTGATCGTTGCGGCAAGGCGGCACCTGCCGGAAGTCTGCACCGGTCTGATCGTCGACAAGCGAAGCCCCCGGCTCGTGGAACGATTGCGAGCGCTCGGGGCGGACGTGCTGTCGATCGATTACAGGCGCCTGAACGCCGCCCTGCTGCGGGATGCCGAGGAGGCGGGAATCCGCATCATGGCCTGGACGGTCAACGACCGGCGAGAACTCGCGAAATTGGCCGCGATGCCGCAAGCTTTTCAAATTTGCACCAATTATCCCGACCGTTGGCTTCAAGCGGTCCGACAAGGAGCAGATAGCAGAAGATGAAGAATCCGACTCCCATCCGCAACATCTATTGCGTAGGACGCAATTACTGGCTGCATGCCGCCGAACTCGGAAATGCGGTCCCGGAGAGGCCGATGATTTTCACAAAGCCGACGCACGCGGCCGTGCCGTGGGAGCGCGAGGCGGCGCTGCCGGGCTCGCAAGGCTCGGTCCATTACGAGGCGGAGCTGGTGCTCCTGTTCGCAAAACCCTATGAGCCCGGCGTTTCGCTCGACGACGTCGTGTCGCATTTCACGGTCGGCCTCGATTTTACGCTGCGCGACGTTCAGGACGGAATCAAAGCGAAAGGCTATCCGTGGCTGCCGGCCAAAGGCTTCAAAAACTCGGCCGGGCTCGGCGCCTGGCTGCCGTTTCCCGGAACCGAGGAGCTGGCCGAAAAAGACTTTTCCCTTCGCATCGGAGGGACGGAAGTTCAGCGCGGCAACGTCCGCGACATGGTGTTCGGCCTAGACGAATTGTCCGCCTTCGTCGCGGCCCATTACGGCCTCGGACCGGGCGACGCGCTGTTCACCGGAACGCCGGCGGGCGTCGGGCGGGTAAGCGACGGGGACGAGCTGA
Source organism: Cohnella massiliensis (assembly GCF_900169535.1). Classification (NCBI taxonomy): domain Bacteria; kingdom Bacillati; phylum Bacillota; class Bacilli; order Caryophanales; family Paenibacillaceae; genus Cohnella; species Cohnella massiliensis. The sequence continues at coordinate 2,969,796 of NZ_LT821259.1, read as the reverse complement.
CGCTCCTCTGGGCCGAGGAATCGGTTGGCAGCGCCGTCGTTAGACTGAAAACGGACGAATAAAACGAAAAAAGCTCCTTCCCCGCCGCATGGACAGGGGGAGGAGCTTTTCGCGCTTTTGGTCAAAATGCCCAGTTGCCTTTGCGAAAGACGGGTTCTTCCTTGCCGTCTTCGGTAACGCCGAAAATGTCCATTTCCGCCGAGCCGACCATGAAGTCGACGTGCGCCAGGCTGCGGTTTAAGCCTTTCGCCGCAAGCTCCTCCTGCGACATCGACGTACCGTCCTGCAAGCAAAAGGCGTAGGCGCTGCCGATGGCGAAATGGTTGGACGCGTTCTCATCGAACAGGGTATTGTAGTACAAAATGTTCGATTCCGAAATCGGGGAGCGGTGCGGCACAAGCGCCACTTCGCCGAGCCGGCGCGAACCTTCGTCCATCTCGATGAGCCGCTTGAGCGTTTCTTCGCCCTTTTCCGCTTCCGCCTGCACGATCCGGCCGTTCTCGAACGTCAGCTTGAAGCCGTCGATGACCGTTCCGCCGTAGCTGAGCGGCTTCGTCGCGGAGACATAGCCGCGAGTACGCTCGGCATGCGGCGCGGTGAACACTTCTTCGGTCGGCATATTGGCGACGAAGTTCGTTCCCCGCTCGTTGACGCTGTCGGCCGCCACCCACAGATGGCCATCCGGAAGACCTACGTACAGATCCGTGCCGGGGGCGACGTAGTGAAGCTCCTTATACTGCTTGGCATTCAAATAATCGGCTTTTTCGTTCAGCGTCGAGATGTGCCGTTCCCAGGCCGCGTTCGGATCCTCCCGGTCGACGCGCACCGCCTGGAAAATCGCTTCCCACAGCTTCGCGACCCGCTCGGTTTCGGGGGCGTCGGGGAACACTTTGGCCGCCCACGCCTCGGAAGGAGCGGCGACGACGCACCAGCTGAATTTGTTGGCTTGCGAATATTGCCTGTATTTGGCCATCGCCTTGCCGTACGTTTTCTGATGGTTGGCGATCCGCTCCTGCGCGACGCCCTTCAGCAAATCCGGGTCGGAGGAGACGACGCTGACGACGGCCGCGTTGTTTTCGACGAGTTCCATCATTTCGCCGGCGTACCATTTCGGTTCCTCCAAAAAAGCCTCGTCCGGCGCATGGTCGTAACGAAGCCGCGCGACGGTGTCGTCCGACCAGTTGACTTTGACGGTATAGGCTCCGGCCTCGTAGCCTTTGCGGGCGATTTCGCGCACGAGCTCGGCGGCGTCGACGGCCGCGTTGACGACAAGCTTTTGGCCGGGTTGCAGATGAACGCCGATGTTCACGATCAGGTCCGCGTAGCGGGCCAGCTTTTCCTGGAACGATGCCATTTACTTTTCCTCCAGTTCGTTGTCTTTTTCGAATACATACAGCCGGCCGTTTTCCGGTACGAAAAAGGACGGTCCCTTGAAGCCTCTTGCGATGAGCTCTTTGCGCAAATAGACCATCATCGCGGCATGGCTGACGATAAGCGTGTCGGCTTCGGATTCCGAGAGCGCCTCGTCGAGCACGCGCGCGATGCGCCGCTTCGCTTCCTTGATGTCCCGCCGCGACTTGCGGTTGATCCATTCCGACGCCCGGATGAGCACGAACCAGGCCGGAACGGGCAGCTTCAGCCAACGGCCGAACTCCGGCGCCGGAATTTCCCGAAGATCGGGAAGGAAACGCACGGGTCCCCGGAAAACATGTTCGGCCGTTTTGGCGGCTCGCGGCAGGTCGCTGGAAAAGCAGCGGCTCCAGCGGGTATCGCCGAGCGCGGTCGTTCCCAATTCGATATCGGCTTCCTCGTACTCGGCGAACCAGCGTCCAAGCTCCGCTCCCGATACGAGCTTTTTGTCCGGGAGCGGCTTCAATACCCGGTAGTGGCGAATCAATCCGATTTTCATATTTGGAATGATAGCCCATTTGCCGACTCATTTCAACCGGAGCCCGCAAGACGATTGTATCCCTCTTTTATCGGAATGACGCACTTACTTCGGGCCCGATCCCTTTTACAATAAAGATACAGCAAGCAACCAAATTTTGTTTTGGGAGGGTCTTACACGTGAAAAAGAAATGGACATCCGTCTTGGCCGTCTGCGTCGCTTTATCCGCGGTCTTGGCCGGGTGCGGCGGCAACGGCAACGCTCCGGAAGCGAGCGGCAGCCCGTCGGCAAGCCCGAGCCCGAGCGCTTCGGCATCGCCGACCGAATCCCCGTCTCCGGAGAAGGTTGAAAACTTTACGGTATCGCTCCGTCATATTCAAATCGGCGATCCGCAGAAGTTCCGCAAAGCGATTCTCGACGACGTCGTCAAAAAAACCGAAGAAGAAGTGCCCGGCCTCAAATTCGAGCTGGACGGCGTGGAAGACAGCGTCAACCGCTTCACGAAGCTTCCGGCCGAAATGGCCGCCGGCAATCCTCCTAAAATCATGTCCATCTTCGGCGGCGCGGGCGACACGCAAAAATACGCAAAGGCGGGACGCCTGCTCGATCTGACGCCGATTCTCGACGAGCTGGGGCTTAAGGACCAGTTCCTCAACGTGCTCGACCCGTTCTCGGTCGACGGCAAAGTATACGGGCTGCCGATCGGCGGCAATACCGAGGGCATTTTCTACAACACCGAATTGTTCGCGCAGTACGGCCTGAACCCGCCGACGACGTGGGACGATCTGATCAAGGCGGCCGATACGCTGAAGGAAAACGGCATCACGCCGTTCGCCGTAGGCTCCAAGGGCGCATGGGTGCCGAACATGACGATCAACACGTTCATCGGCCGCCTGGCCGGGCCCGAGACGATCACGGGCTTCACGACAGGCGCCGCCAAGTGGAATTCGCCCGACGTCGTCGCAGCCTATACGCTCTACAAGGAATGGGTCGATAAAGGCTACTTCACGAAGGGCGAGCTGGGCAAGGAATACGGCGACATGCTGAACGATTTCGTGGCGGGCAAAGCCGGGATGATGTTCGACGGTTCGTGGCGCTCCTCGGCGTTCAAGAACGATGCCGTAGGCGCGGCCGTCGCCGGCAAAGTGGCGTTCGTGACGCTGCCGGCGCTGCCGAACGGCAAGGGCGACCAAACGTCCGTCAACGCCAACTACGGCGAAGGCTACGGGTTCTCCGCCGATCTGAACGAAAACGAGCTGAAAGCGGTCAAAGCGTTCATCAAAAATATGTACAGCGACGAAATGCAGCTTCGCGGCTTGCTCGAGGACGGCGTGCTGCCTTCGATGAAGCTGTCGGAGGCGTCCGTCGCCCAGGTGAGCGACCCGATCGTGAAGCAGGTGCTCGACGTATTGAACGGAGCGGGCGTGACGTTCCCGCATTTCGATTCCGTCGTTCAATCGAAAGTTTACACCGAAACCGAGACGCAGCTGCAAAAGCTGATCGCCGGCAAAGCGACGCCTCAGGAAGTGGCCGACGCCATCCAGAAGGTGCAGGACGCCGAAAACGCGGCCGCAGTCCAATAACGTTTGCAAAGGGGAGAGGAGCCGCCCGGGTTGCGGGCGGCTCCTTGCTCTTCCCGACTTTAACGACGGCGGAGGAGTTTCACCATGAAAAATGCGCTTCGCAATCCTTATGTATATTTGATGTTCGTTTTGCCTACGATCGCGCTTTACTTTCTGTTTTTCATCTATCCGATGCTTACTTCCGTATATTACGGATTTACGGACTGGGACGGGCTCAACCGGCAAAATTTCATCGGCTTCGACAATTTCGCCACCGCCTTTCAAGACCCCGAGTTTCGGGCCTCGATCGTGAACAACGTCTATATTTTGCTGTTTTCGTGCTGCGTGCAGGTGCCGCTCATCGTCGTTTTCTCCCTGCTTATCAGCAACGTCAAACGGTTTCAGGGATTTTACAAAACGACCGTGTTCATGCCGTCCATTCTGTCCACCTCGGTCATCGGCATTTTGTGGGGGTACATTTACGATCCGGATGTGGGGCTCCTCAACAATTTGCTGGGGCTGCTCGGCATCGACCCGATCTACTGGCTGGCGGAATCGCGGTGGGCGATGATCTCGATTTTGATCACGAACGCCTGGCAGTGGATGGGCTTTTATATCGTCCTCATTCTCGCCGCCATCCTGGCCATCCCGAGGGACATCGACGAGGCGGCCAAAATCGACGGCGCGACCGGCGTGCAGCGGGCGTGGTACTTGACCGTGCCGCTCATCAAACCGATCGTCAACGTCGTCATCATGCTGTCGATCGCGGGCGCCCTGCGCGTCGTCGACATCGTGCTCGTCATGACGAACGGGGGGCCGGCGGGCGCGACCGAAGTGATGGCTTCCTACATGGTGAACAAAGCGATCAAGTACGGGGAATACGGCTACGGCACGGCGCTGTCGATCGTCATTTTCATTTGTGCGCTCGTTCTTACCGCCTTGTACCAGGTCTTGTTCGCGAGAAGACAGGAAAGGATTGAATACTGATGCCGGCCGCCGTCAAAAAATCGATACCGCATGTCGTCATGATGGCGTACGTCGTCGTCATTCTGCTGCCGTTCCTGTTCGTCCTGCTGTCTTCCTTCAAGGCGAACAATACCGAGATCGCGACGCGCCCGTTCGGCCTGCCGACCGTTTGGGAATTCGGGAATTACAAGGAAGCGTGGGTCAAGGCGAACATCAACGTCTATTTTTTCAACAGCCTGTACTTGTCGCTCTCCTCGGCGGTCGTCGGCGTCCTGCTGGCGGCGGGAACCGCGTTCGCGCTGACCCGCATGAAGTTCGTCCGGGCAAGCGGCTGGATTTACCAGTTCGTGCTGATCGGCATGCTCATCCCCGGCAACGTGCTGTTTATCGCGCAATATTTGCTCGTGCGGAATCTGGGCATCCTGAACACGCATTGGTCGCTGTTTTTGCCGTATACGGCCGGAGCGCTGCCGCTCAGCGTCCTGCTGATCTCGGCGTTCATGCGTTCGATTCCGAACGAGCTGGAAGAAGCGGCGATCGTCGACGGCCTGAGCGCCCCGGGGCTGTTTTTCCGGATCGTGCTGCCGCTGACGGTGCCGGCTCTCGTGACGGTGTTCATCGTCAATTTTCTGGGCAACTGGAACGAATACTTGCTGGCGAATTTCTTTTTGAGCAAGGACTCGCTTCGGACGCTTCCGACCGGCATGGTCGGCTTTCGCGACGCGTTCCAAACGAATTACGCGCTCGTCTGCACCGGCATCGTGTTCAGCGTCGTGCCGGTTCTCGTCATCTACGCCTTCCTGCAGAAAAAAATCATCGAAGGGCTGACGGCGGGAAGCGTTAAGGGGTAAGGTTCGCCCTCCATTCGGTCTTCTCGGCCGGCGGAGGGCAATTTCGTAGGCTAAAAGAAAGTTCAGGTTATTTGCCGTGCGAAAGCGCCCGGACAAGTTTGCTTGGATCGGACGCGCCGCTCGGGCAGCGGGAACCTTTCTCCAGCGGCATCGCCTCCGTCCGTGCCGAAAGTCGGCTCGGCCCTTCGGGGGCAACGGTCGAGTTGTGGATACTCATCCGAACCGTTTGTACGCGTGCGGCCGTACTCAGTGGGGTAAATGTTACTCACCTCGGCCGGTCAAACGCATGCGGCCGGGATCAGTTGGGTAAATTTTTATACGAAAATGAAGTGCCGTAAGAAGGCAAAAAAAAGACCCACTACCCCGAAATCTCAACCCTAATTTTTTTAAAATTTAGGTTGTTCCAGTAGGTTTCAAATCGACATTATATCCAAGCTGGTGCAACTGTTTCGTTAAACGTTCCACCATCTTGGAGGTCGACTCCTGAAATACGATGGATTCAATTTCCTGGTAATTTACCCGGTCTCGAAGCATCGCATAGGCGATTCGCAAAATCAGATGGGCTGTGGCGACAGCTGCTTTTTGGTCACCTCGGCGCTTTCTTACCCTCCTGAAATAGTCGCCAATTCGGTTGCTGCTTCTAGCGTTTGCCCATGCCGCTTGGCATAAGATCCCTTTTGCATATTTGTTCCCTTTACGGGCTTTAGCTTTTTTTTTCACGCCTGCACTTTCGTTGTTCCCAGGGGCTACACCGACCCAAGAGGCCAGCTTGGCATCTGACGAGAAATGCTTAGCCGCATTAGGCGTAATTTCAGCCAGCAGCGTGATTGCCGCTGTGCGATCCATGCCGGGAATCGTATCTAGCAATTTCACCTCTTCTTCGTATGGTTGGATCAGCACTTGAACTTTNAGAGTAAGCGTCAAATAGCCCCCACCTAGCGGCGGGAGCTCAGTTCGACTAATCTGTAGTTACTTTTTACTTAATCGGCACTCAGCCGGTAGCTCGTGCGACCATGGCATGAAGGGGTCGAGCGCGTCGGCATCGAGCGGTCCAGAGATTTGCGGCAACTGCTCGAAGAGGGACTTTTAGTAGTTGAACGGGTGCAGAACATTCTCCTTGGCCGATTCGATCACGCTGTAGATTACCGCGCTAGCCTTCGCGCCGCGAGGCGTGTTGGCGAACAGCCAGTTTTTGCGCCCGATCACGAACGGTTTGATCGACCGCTCGCTCCGATTGTTGTCGAGCTCCAGCCGCCCATCTGACAGGAACGCAGTAAGCTTATCCCACTGATTCAAGCTGTAGGCGATCGCTTGACCAGACAGGCTCTTCAGCAGGGTTTTGGCCCGTTGCTCCTTCAGCCATCCATGATAGGCGTTAAGCACCGGCAGGCTTTGCTCCTGCCTCTTCGCCTGTCGCTCTTCAGCGGAGACTTCGGCAAGGTCCCGTTCAATCGCATACAGCTGGTTACAGTAAGCCAGGCCCTGTCCTGCAACGGTTCCCAGCTTCCTCATCTCCGGCGGCCCTGCCTTCAGCGCCTCGTCGTACTTGCGCCGGGCATGTGCCCAACAACCGACGAGCTTCACGTCTGCCACCTTGTGGTACCCAGGGTACCCATCCACATGCAAATAGCCTTTGAATCCGGACAGGAAGTTGCGCGGATGTTCGCCGCCCCGCGTCCGTTGGTATTCGTAGAGTATTGCCGGCGGCACATCACGTCCGGTCCGATATAGCCACAGGTAGGACGTCGCTTCCGCGGACTTGCCTTCTTCGCGCAGCACCTGAAGCGTCGTCTCGTCGGCATGCAGCACTTCTTGCCGCAGCAGATACGCCTTCATGGCAGCAAACAGCGGAGACAGCCATTGCTCCGCACCATACATCATCCAGTTCGCCATCGTCTGGCGAGACAACGTATAGCCAAGACGCGCGAACTGCTGCTCTTGCCGGTACAGGGGCAAGCCATCCACATATTTCTGCGTCATGACGTAGGCCATGCTGGACGGCGAAGCCAAGCTTCCGGGATAGACGGGCCTCGGCATGGGCGCCGTGACGATGGGTGTCTGGATCTCATGACGCTCGCAGTGGCGGCAAGCATAGACTTGACGAATATGCCGCATGACCTTGACCTGCGGGGGCACCAGCGCGATCTCGCTGCGCATCTCAGTCGTCATCTCATGCAGCGAGCCGCCGCAGCAAGCACAGGACCGTTCGCCTTCCTCGAGTTTGTACACGACGGTCTCTACCGGCAGGTCGGAGAAGTCGTCTTCACGCTTGCCCGTCTGTTTGCGGCGCTCGTACGTGATCTTCTCTGTAGGTGGCTCTTGTCCGGCTGGTGTGGCCAGCACTTCGGCTTCGTTGAACAGATTCAGCTCCATCTGGTCCGGATTCGTCTTCTCGCTGGAAGTGCCGAAGCGCTTTTGCTGCGCCAGACGGAACTGTTCCTCGTACCACTTGAGCTTGGCCGATAGCTCGATATTTTGTTGTTCCAGCTTCGCATTTTGTTGCCGAAGCTCTTCGATCTGAGGCGATTCCGCTCGATTTTCCATATGGTATACTTCGGCACGGATGGGGGCAACGCCTGCCATAACATATGTCGAATTAAGTAAGGAATAGATTGCTAAATGACCGTAGCGGCGGTCACTTTCGGGTGAGCCTGCCGCTGGCTGAGCGAAAGTCCGTCCAGCAGCCAGCGGAGCTCGCGGGTCGTGACCGTGACCGGATCGCTGTGATCCCTGGGCCACTGGAACGTGCCGCGCTCGAGCCGGCGGTAGAACAGCCAGAAACCGTTGTGCTCCCAATACAAGATCTTTAACTTGTTCCGCTCGCGGTTGCAAAAGACGAACAAGCATGGAGAGAATGGATTCAGTCCGAGCCCCTCTTGGACAAGAGCAGCCAATCCGTCGATGGATTTACGTAAATCCGTGCTGCCACAAGCCAGAAATACCTGACGGCTGGTTAATTCGCTCAGCATATGACCTCCAAAGCCTGCACCACGTCGCGGAGCAAAGCGGGATTGAACCCGGCGTCAACCTCGATGACGGCTGCGCCGATTCGGATGCGAAGGCAAGCCGAAGGTGTGGCTTCCGGCTCGGGAGTAATATGAGCTTTGACGAAGGTGGCTGACTTGACAGCAGCAGGGGATGAACCGCTTAGTCTCTTCATCCATGTATAGAGCCCGCGACGATCCACCTGATTGGCTTTGCACCATCTTGCTGCTTTTTCTCCACTGGAACGGAAAGCGGCAATTCGTTCTTCCCATTTCTTCTGTACGTCTTCTCTGGCCATAAAAAATCCTCCCCCAATTGGACTATGAGGAGGATTATCTCACGGTTATTGCAAGGAACGAAGGTGGGGAGAGTTTGACGCTTAC
>NZ_LT821259.1:2623947-2960351 GCF_900169535.1 Cohnella massiliensis | reverse complement strand
CGGTTTTACGTCCCGGCATCTTTTGAATCTGCCGTGCATTGGCGAGAGTCAATTCACAGGTGGACTCCAGGACGTTCCATATTGGCTTCCACAGCACACCGGTGCTCTCCATCGCTACCTCTCGGCACTCGCGCTCCTCGAGCCAATCCTGCAGCTCCAGCAATTCGCGGGTAGTGGTACCGAACGTGCGGATTTCGGACTTGGGTTTGTGTTCCAACGAACCCGACAAGACGCATGCAACTACGGTTTCCTGATGGACATCCAGACCAGCACAAATTTGACGTACAGCATCCATACCAACACCCTCTTGTTTCAGATTAAACAGACCATGCAGTCCTAAAGGAGAGAGTTTATACGCGTCTTTAGGGACAATGGGCGGCTCTCGCAAACTGCAATAAGACGGATTACTCAACGGGGGACCAATAAATTTCCGTCTTTTGATCTGTTCATTATCTGTTTGTCCAGAATGTAAGAAGGATAAAAGGACGCGTACGACCACATTTTCATCTATGGCGGTGACGGTAACGTCATAGGGGATTACTCACCTCGGCCGGTCAAACGCACACAGCCAGGATCAGTGGGGTCCGGTTGAGTATCTCAACCCGCCATGCGCATGGGGGCGCCTTTTTCGAGGAAAATTTTTTTGACCGTAGATATAGCCGGGTCCGTCTCACGCGACATTCCGCACCAAATCCCCACCTTTCACGATCCCCGTGGAGTTTGTCTTTTTTCCAAGGATTCCTTCAGGCATATTTCTTAGCCTTTTCCTGTCGTTTGCATCGCTTTGCGGCAACCGCTATAATCAGGCCAAGCTTCAGGAAGGAAGGTGGCCGCGATGGGAAGCGATGGGCGGATACGTTCGTTTCCTCCGATCGTGAACGAGCGTTCGAGGATTTTGATATTGGGCAGCATGCCGGGCGTGGCTTCGCTCAAGGCATTCGAATATTACGGCAATCCCCGGAACTATTTGTGGCGGATTGTTTATGGTCTGTTCGGAGATCCGGTACCGGACGACGCTTACGAGGACAGGCTGAAATTCGCGCTCGAACACGGGATCGCGCTTTGGGATACGATTGCTTCGTGCGAGCGGAAGGGGAGTCTGGACAGCGAAATCAGGGAAGAGGAGCCGAACGACATTCCGGGCCTTCTCCGCCGCTTCCCGGGCATCCAGGCGCTCGTTTGCAACGGGACGCAGTCGTATTCCGTGCTGCGCCGTTTTTTCGGCTCGGCGCCGGAGGTGGCGGAGCGGACGGTGCTTCGCTTGCCGTCCACGAGCCCGATTCCGACCCGCGACTATCGCGGGCTGGAGGATCGGCTCGCGGCCTGGCGGCGGGAACTCGCTCCTCTGCTGCCGTCTCCGCAACGCTGAGCGCATTGCCCGAGCGGAGCCATCGGCAGGAGAGGGGCAGGCGGCCGGAAGGTCGGAGCGCCTGCCCCCGGCATTCGCCTCGGAGAGGCCGCGAGGTGCCCCCGAACCGCGTCGCGTTTGAGCGCATTGCCCGAGCGGAGCCATCGGGCAGGAGGGGGCAGGCGGCCGGAAGGTCGGAGCGCCTGCCCCCGGGCAATGCCTCGGAGAGGCCGCGAGTGGGCAGGCCGCGCCTTGCTTGAGCTCTTGCCTTCGGCCATCGCCGCTGACAAGCCGTATCCACGGCCTGCCGCGTCGAACTTGAGAGACTTGCCCGGGCCAGGCCGCTGCCGATCAGGCTTCTTTGTCGGAGAAGCGGTCGCGAATTTCAATCAGCTCCGGCAGCACGCGGAAAAACGCGTCTACGACGTCGGGATCGAAATGCTTGCCCCGCTCGTCGCGAAAAAGCTGCTCGATTTTTTCGATCGGCCAGGCCGCTTTGTAGACGCGTTCCGCGCTCAGCGCGTCGAAGACGTCCGCTACGGCCGTGATCCGTCCGAAAATGTGAATCTCTTCGCCCGCCAGCCCGTTCGGGTAGCCCTCTCCGTTCCATTTTTCATGGTGCTGCTCCGCCACGATGGCGGCGGCATGAAGCAGCTCGCGGCGGGAACCCCGCAGCAGCTGGTGCCCGATCTTCGTGTGGGACTTGATAATGTCGTATTCGGCGTCCGTCAGCTTTCCCGGCTTGTTCAAAATGGAGTCGGGAATGGCGACCTTGCCGATGTCATGCATCGGGGACACCGTCCGCAGGACGTCGGCGTCGTGTTCCGACAGGCCGAGCGAACGAGCGAGCGCATACGAAAATTCCGCCACCCGCCTTACGTGATTGCCGGTTTCCTTGGATCGGATTTCGCCGATTTCGCCCATCGTCGAAATAATTTCCCGCTGGGTGTCGATAATCTCCTGATGGAGCATGACGGATTCGAGCGATTTGCCCGCATAGGAAGCGGCTAGCGACAGCAGCTCGATGTCCTTGGAAGTGAATATCGCGGCTTCGGTCAGCTTGTTGACCGCCTGATAGGCGCCGATGATGCGGCCATCGCTGTTCCGGAACGGAATGGTGATGACGGATTTGGTGACGTAACCGGTTATGCGATCGGTTTCGGCATGATGTCTCGGGTCCGCAGCCGCATCCTCGATGACGATCGGTTCCCCGGTTCGGATGGAATGTCCGACAAGGCCGCTCCCGTACGGAATGCGTATCGGCTTCGTGCCATGCGCGACGGTCGTGAACAGCTCTTCGTTGACCTCGTCGATCAGCCATACCGCGCAGCGGTCCGCCACGATCATTTCCCTGCCCATGTTGGCCATCAGAACCAACACTCGTTCCAGCTGGTTTTCCCCGGTAATTTTGGCCATATAATCAAAAATTACGCTTAGGAGTTGTTCCGACGACAATTCCTGTTTCATCCAATCCCCCGCTTGTTCGATCCCTTGAATGGTTCATATTCGCGGAGAATCGTGTCGAATCCTGCCAGCGACAGGGATGGAGTATAAAAAAATATAGCGTTCCGCCAAAAACTTGGCGGAACGCTATGGAAAGCAGGCCGATTACCAGCCGTTTCGCTGCCTCAAAGACGTGATATGCGCCGTATGATGCCGAATGTGCCAGGCCGCATAAGCAAACAATTCATACAGTTTCGTAGGTCCGTTCGCCGGGTGGATGAATTTGCGTTCGTAAACGGAGGCGTCTAGCGTTCGCAGCAGCGCCTCCAGGCGCACGGCCACCCCCTCGAAGACGAGCAGGGAGGAGTCGACGGGAAAACGCGCCGAATCGGGCAGCTTCGCCCATTCGTCCTCCTCGAACGCCGCGATCGTCGGTTCGTTCTCCGTCAATCCGAGCTTAAAGCGCGTATATTGCTGCATGAGCGCGTCCGCCATATGATGAACGACCTGCCGGGCCGTCCATCCGCCCGGGCGGTACGGGGTATCGAGCTGTTCGTCGCTTAAATCCCGGACCGCGAGCCGCAGGTTTTCCGGGGCGGCCGGAAGTTCCCCGATCCAGCGGCGTATTTCCTCCATGTCCAAAGCGGAAGGCTTTTCGAAAGCTCCGACCGGATAACGCAGATTCTCTTCGTTTTCCATCGCTTCGTTTCCCCTCTCTCGCAGCCGATTATTTCGTCAGCTGTTCCATTTGATCGAGCAGATTTTCGAATACGCTCATCGCTTGGGCGATCGGCTCTTCGGTCGACATGTCGACGCCGGCTTTTTTCAGGATTTCGATCGAGTAGTCGCTTCCGCCGCTGCGGAGGAAGCCGAGATAACGCTCGACCGCGGGCTCTCCTTCGTCCAGGATCTGTTTGGCGAAGCTGGTTGCCGCCGAAAACCCGGTCGCGTATTTATACACGTAAAAGCTGGTGTAGAAATGCGGGATGCGAGCCCATTCCATTTCGATGTCCTTGTCGACGACGACGCCGTCCCCGTAATACGTTTTGTTCAATTCATAGTAGATGTCGCACAGCTCCTGCGGCGTGAGCGCTTCGCCGCTTTCCGCCTTCGCGTGGACGATTTTTTCGAATTCCGCGAACATCGTCTGCCGGAAGACGGTCGTCCGGAACTGGTCGGCGTAGTAGGTGAGCAAGTACATTTTTTCTTTCGGGTCAGTCGTTTTCTCCAGCAGATGGTTCATAAGCAGCGCCTCGTTCAGCGTGGAGGCGACTTCCGCGAGGAAAATCGTATACTGCGCGCTCCGGTAGTCGTTGCTTTCGTCCGAATAATAGGAATGCATCGCATGGCCCATCTCGTGGGCGAGCGTGAACATGCTGTTCAGGTTGTCCTTATGGTTGAGCAGCACGTACGGGTGCGTGCCGAACGCCCCCCAGCTGTAGGCGCCGCTGCGTTTGCCTTCGTTTTCGTAAACGTCGATCCAGCCGCCGTCGAAGCCTTCCTGCAGCACTTTGCGGTAGTTTTCGCCGAGCAGGGCGAGGCTTTCGTACACGGTTTTCTTCGCTTGCTCATAGGAGATGTCCATATCGAATTCTTCCACGAGCGGGGCGAACAGATCATACATATGCAGCTCGTCGACCTTCAGCAGCTTTTTGCGAAGTTCCATGTAGCGATGCATGAGCGGCAAATGCCGATGGATAGTGGCGATCAGGTTGTCGTATACGCTTTGCGGGATATTGTCGCCGAACAAAGACATTTCCAGCGCGCTCGGGTACTTGCGAGTTTTGGCGTAGAAAAGGTTTTTCGTCACGTTCGCGTTCAGCGTCGCAGCGAGCGTATTCCGCCATTTGCCGTACGTGTCGTACATTGCCTTGAACGCTTCGCGGCGCACGTCGCGGTTGCGGCTTTCCAAAAACTGAATATAGCGGCCGTGGGTCAGATCGACTTCCTCGCCTTGCTCGTTTTTCACCTTCGGGAATTTCAGGTCGGCATTGTTCATCATTCCGAAAATGGTGCTGGGCGCCTGGGAAATGTTGCCGACCTGCGCGAGCAGCGCTTCTTCGCTTTTGGACAGGATGTGGGGCTTTTGCCGCAGCATCTCCCGGAGCTCGCGTTTATATGTAGAATTGAGTGCGGGCGAATCGATCATTTGCTTCAGCTTTTCCTCGGACAAGGCCAAAATTTCGGGCGTGATGAACGAAAGCGACTCGTTCGCTTCGACGCTCAATTTTTTCGCTTTTTCCGAGAGCGCCTGGTAGCGGCCTTCGGCCATATCCTCGTGATGCCGCATGCTGGCGTAGACGTAAAGGCGCTCGACGCCCAGCGACAGCTCATCCTCCAGGGCGAAAACGGACGCGACCGTCGCGGCGTCGTTCAGCTTGCCTTGGTAAGCGGCGATGTCCCCGATCTGTTTCTTCACTTTGGCGTATTCGGCATCCCAAGCCTCCTGGCTTGCGAACAGGTCTTCCAGACGCCAGTGAAATTCGGCGTTCGTTTCGTTTCGTTTCGGCAATTGGCTCATGTCGGTTGACAACCTCCTCATCATAATCGCTTGGCGGAGCGTCGATTCCGCGGGCGCCGCGGCGGCTACCGCGGAATCGGGGCGGCCGGAGAGCGCGGCGAACGGCTTCGCGGCCTGGTCGACGGCAAAAGACAACGCCGCCAGCAAGGCGGCGGACAACGGGACATACGATTTCATAACGGACCTCCGTGCGAGCGGATAGGCGATTCCGTTTGGTAGTATGTCCCAACTGGTCCCGAATATAAGTCAGGTTCCCAAGGCGAAAAAGGTGTACACGATGAGCCCGAACGCGAACAGGATCATCAGCGCCGCGAAAATCGCGAGCGGTTTTTTGAGCTTTTGGGGAATGTATTCCCTTTGCCAGATCAGCACGGCTCCGAGACAGAAGACGACGATGGCGAAAATAAGCGTCGGATTATCGTTCAAAGAAATTGGCAGCCTCCCGTTAGCGAATGTCAGACGGAGCGGAGCTTTTCGAGCGTCTCCTGACGCTGCGGCTCGCCGCCCGGAAAGTCCTCGGCGGCAAAATGCCGCTCCGCCCAATTCATCAGCTCCGGCCGGCTAACGAAGCGATGGCATTCCTCGCCCCATTGATCGGAGATTTGACGGACGACGATCGTCTTGCCTTGCACCTCGACGGTCAACATATTATAGTTGTCATGCTTGTAAATCACGTGTTTGGCGAACATGATCGGTTCTCCTGTCCGGCTTCGCCCGCTCCGAAACCGGGACGCGCGAGGCCTTATTGCATGAATTCGGTTTATTTGATCATAGAAGAGATGGGCGAAGAAATCAACGTTTCGCCGGAAAGATTCGGCTGCTCCGTATGTCTCCTCGAAGAGGGCGGAAGATGCCGGACCGGCAATGCCGAATTCCCATCGCGACGGGCGGCTCGCCGAGCTTGAAAACGTTGCCGGGGCGCGGCCGCAGCCGGGCCGCTTACAAAAATCATCAATCTTTTCACATATTGCGTCTTGACAATGAATAGGTTATAATGATTTCATTCGCCGAGCTACGGCGAGATTTTTAGGAGGTTTTTCATTTGAGAGGAACAGTTAAGTGGTTTAACGCAGAGAAAGGTTACGGCTTCATCTCGGTTGAAGACGGCAACGACGTATTCGTGCACTTCTCTGCTATCCAAGGCGAAGGCTTCAAAACCTTGGAAGAAGGTCAAGCGGTTGAATTCGAAATTACGCAAGGCAACCGTGGACCGCAAGCATCCAACGTGGTGAAACTGTAAGTCTCGCTCGCGCGAAGGCTTATCTTCATATCACGAAAGAGCGCTAACGAACAAACCCCCGGAATTCCGGGGGTTTTTCCTTTGGCCGTTCGGGGGCGCCGGCGTCAGACGGGCCGGCCCGCCGCAACGGCCTTGTGGACCTGGCAAATCGTGCCGCCGCCGAGACAGACGTCGCCGTCGTACAGTACGACCGCTTGGCCGGGCGTTACGGCCTTTTGCGGGACGTCGAATTCGACGCGCCACAGCCCGCCTTCAAGCGGTTTGACGGTGACGCCTTGGTCCGCCTGGCGGTAACGGAATTTGGCCGTGCACTTCACTTCCGCGGCCGGCGGCTCCGGGGAAATCCAGTTGACGTTTTCCGCGGTCAGCGCGGTCGAGTACAGGCTCGGATGGGCGTCCCCCTGGACGACGTACAAAATGTTGCGTTCCAGGTCTTTGTCCGCGACGAACCAGGGTTCGCCGCTGCCGGAGCCCCCGATGCCGAGCCCTTGCCGTTGGCCGAGCGTATAGTACATCAGCCCGTCGTGGCGGCCTTTGACCGCTCCGGTCGCCAGATCGACCATGTCGCCGGGCTGCGCGGGAAGGTACTGGCTCAAAAATTCCTTGAAGTTGCGCTCCCCGATAAAGCAAACGCCGGTGCTGTCTTTTTTCTTGGCGGTATACAGCCCGGCTTCTTCGGCGATTTTGCGCACTTCCGGCTTGGGCAGGTGCCCGATCGGAAACATCGCCCGGGACAGCTGGGACTGGTTCAGCGCATGCAGAAAGTAGGTCTGATCCTTGTTGCTATCCACGCCCCGCAGCAGCCGGTATTCGCCGTCCGCTCGCTCGACGCGCGCGTAATGGCCCGTGGCGATGACGTCGGCGCCGAGGTCGAGAGCCTTTTGCAGAAATTCGCCGAACTTGATTTCGCGGTTGCACATGACGTCGGGATTCGGCGTCCGGCCGCGGCGGTATTCGTCCAGAAAGTAGGAGAACACCTTGTCCTGGTACTCGGCTTCGAAATTGACCGTATAATAGGGGATTCCGATCTGATCGCAGACGCGGCGAACGTCTTCGGCGTCCAGTTCAGCGGTGCACACGCCGTTTTCGTCGGTATCGTCCCAATTTTTCATAAAAACGCCGATGACGTCGTAGCCTTGCCGTTTAAGCAAAAGCGCGGTGACGGAAGAATCGACTCCCCCGGACATCCCGACGACGACGCGCACGGATGCGGGATCGGCGGATTGCAGATCGATCATCAGTATCACTCCTTGGGTTACGGGTCCGAAGACGAACCGGCTTTCCGGTTCGCTGCGGATTGTCCTCATTTTAACACAACCTTGCCCGGTGCACACGCCCGCTCCGTCCGCATTCGGCGGAGAGCGAATAGTTTGCGTTTTTTTTGTCCAAAAAGGTGATGTTATGATAACATAGATGTGATATGGGGATACTGCCCTATTTTCCGGTACATTTTCCTGAATTAACAAATAGAAACCATGCCATGCATGAAAACGAGGTGCGATTTTGAAAATTTCGACTAAAGGCCGTTACGGTTTGACGATTATGATGGAGCTCGCGGCAAAATTCGGCGAAGGACCGATTTCGCTCAAAAGCATCGCCGAGAAAAACGGGCTCTCCGAACACTATCTGGAGCAATTGATCGCTCCGCTGCGCAACGCGGGACTCGTGAAAAGCATCCGCGGCGCTTACGGCGGCTACGTCCTGTCCAAGGAACCGGAACAGCTGACGGCGGGCGACGTCATCCGCATTCTGGAAGGGCCGATCAGTCCGGTCGACTTTACGGAAGAGGACGATCCGGCGAAGCGCGATCTTTGGCTGCGGATCCGCGACAGCATCGCGGAAGTGCTCGATTCCACGACGCTGTCCGACCTGATCAACTTTAAAGGCGAAGCCCAGGACAGCTATATGTTCTACATTTAAGGCGGCGAGCATGACGACGATTTATTTTGACCACGCGGCGACCTCCCCGATGCTCCCCGAGGCGATTCGGGCGTACGCGGACGCGGCGGCGGCCGGACCCGCCAACCCGTCCAGCCTTCACCGCTTCGGAAGGGAAGCGCGGTCCCGCGTGACCGCAGCAAGGGACGAGCTGGCCCGCATTTTGGGCTGCCGGCCCGAGGAAATCGCGTTTACGGGCGGAGGCACGGAAAGCGACAACGCCGCTTTGTACGGGGCCGCTCGGTCCCAGCGCGGGCGCGACGCCGCGCGCCGGGGAATCGTGACGACGGCAATCGAGCATCATGCCGTGCTGAACGCTTGCCGCAGGCTGGAAGAGGAAGGGTTCGAGCTTACGCTGCTGCCCGTCGACGACCTCGGCCGGGTTTCGGTCGAAGACGCGGAAGCGGCCATCGGGCCGCATACGGCCGTCGTCAGCATCATGGCGGCCAACAACGAGACCGGCACGAAGCAGCCGATCGAGGAAATCGGCCGCATCGCCCGCCGCCACGGCGCCGTTATGCATACGGACGCCGTTCAGGCATTCGGCTACGAAGCGTTCGATCTGTCGAACCTTCCGGTCGATCTGCTGACGGTAACCGCGCACAAAATCGGCGGCCCGCAAGGCGTGGGCGCCTTATATATTCGCAACGGCACGCCGTTTCAGCCGACGCAGGTGGGCGGTTCCCAGGAGCGTTCCCGCCGGGCCGGCACGGAGAACGTCGCGGGCATCGCGGCGTTCGCCGCGGCTGCGAAGATCGCGCACGAAAGCCGCGAGGAGCGGCGCTCCCTCGCGGAAACGATTCGCCGCAAGCTGATCGAGTCGCTAGAGCGCGAGCTCGGCGCCGACCGTTTCGTCGTGAACGGAGATCCCGATCCGGCGGGAAGATTGCCGAGCATCGCGAACATCGGCTTTTCCGGCATCGCGAACGAAACGATGCTGATGAATCTCGATTTGGCGGGAGTCGCCGCTTCCGGAGGCTCGGCCTGCACGTCGGGCTCTTTGCAGCCATCGCATGTGCTGCTCGCGATGGGACTTTCGGATCATTTTTGCAAATCCGCCGTCCGTTTTAGCTTCGGAATGGGCAATACTATAGAAGAAGCGGAAAAAACCGCAAAAATAATTGCAACCATTGCGGCGCGTTTGCGTAAAAGATAACAAGCGCCTCGCGAAAAAGAGGTGCCAGACCTTGCGAAACGTGCAGCATCTTATCGGGTTGCCGGTTGTTCTGACGAACGGCAAGCGGGTCGGAAGAGTCCAGGATATCGGATTCGACGAGTTTTGGAAGCTCTCTTTCATCGTTTTGGATACGCGCATCTGGTTTCGCAAAGCCGTGTACACGGTGGATTGGAAGGACGTCGCCGTTTGCGGCGACGACGCGCTCGTGATTTCCGATCGCAGCGCGCTGCGCCCCATTCCGCGGAATCAGCTGCTACGTTCGTTTCAAACGGGCACGGTCAGGTTGAAGGAGCTTCCGGTTTGCACCGTAGATGGACAAGAACTAGGCCGGGTGGCGGACGTTTACTTTCGCTCTCCGGAGGGTACACAAATAATAGGCTATGAATTAACGGACGGTTTTCTCGCGGATGTGTTCGAGGGACGGCGTCGGCTGCTGCTGCCGGATGGGCCCGAGGGCGTAACCTTGGGCGAGAATGCCATCCTCGTGCCCGCCTCCTGCGAGCGGGTGCTGAGAGAACCTTACGCGGAAAGTGACAGGTGATAACGATGATGAGATGCCCAAACTGCAATTCCAAAGATATCGGGAAAATCGGTTCCCATCAATTTTATTGCTGGAGCTGCTTTATCGAATTGACGGTCAACGGCGATAAAATGTCGGTCTACCAAGTGGAAGAGGACGGAACGCTCAGCTCGCTCGACGATCTTTTCTTCGAAGAGCCGATTCCTCCGCACGTTCACGCGAACGGGATGTAATTATTACGGCATAAAGCGGGAGCATGAAGTCCGGAACGCGATTTATCGGGCTTCTGTTTTCCCCTGCGCAAACCCCGGTACTCCATCATGATGGAGGCCGGGGTTTTTGCGTGCCTCCGTCCATTCCGCCGGTTTAAGGGAGCGGACAAGTACATATACTGGAAGGAGACGACGGCGGAAGCAGCCATACGGATCGGGGGTGCCGGAATGAACCGGTTTGCGCAAAGCCGCCTTTTTACGGTGCTGATCTTCGTTATTCTCATATTGATCGCCTTGTTTCTCGTCAGTCTCGTCCGCCCGATGCTGCTGTCGGTATACGGCTTTCTTAAAGCCGTGCTCGCTCCGTTCCTGATCGCCATGATTATCGCGTACGTGCTGAACCCGGTCGTCGGGCTGCTGCATGAGCGAAAGGTTCCGAGAACGGCCGCCGTATTGCTGATATATGCGGTTTTTATCGGTTCCAGCGCGGTCATCTTCGTCAACGTGACGCCGATGTTCATCGGGCAAGTGCAGGAGCTGAACGAGCACGTGCCGGAAATGACGATGCGCGCCCAAAATCTGCTGAACCATTTCAACAACAACGACATCCTGCCGGAAAGCGTCCGCAACGGCATCAATCGGGCGATCGCGGGGTTGGAGAAGCAGATATCCGAGCGGGTGACGGAGTTTTTGAACAACATCGGCGCGGTGCTGAACGTGTTTTTTCTGGCGATGATCGTCCCGTTTCTCGCGTTTTACATATTGAAGGACATGGACGTGCTGGAGCGGGCCGTCCTGAAATACGTGCCCCGGGCGAAGCGCAAGCCGATGGTGCGCATGCTCAAAGATATCGACCAGGCGCTCGGAAGCTATATTCGCGGACAGCTGCTCGTATCGGTTTGCATCGGCTTGACAGCCTACATCGGATATTTGCTGATCGGCATGCCGTACCCGCTGCTTCTGGCGGCGTTCGTCGCGCTGTTCGATATTATCCCGTATCTCGGGCCGTTTCTGGGGGCGCTGCCCGCTCTCGTCATGGCTTCGACGATTTCGTGGAAAATGGTGCTGCTCGTCATCGTCGTCAATTCGCTCTGCCAAACGCTCGAAAGCAACGTCATCAGCCCGCAGGTCGTCGGCCGGTCGATGCATATTCATCCGCTGACGATTATTTTGGTGCTGCTGGTCGGAGGGGAGCTCGCCGGCGTTGCGGGCATGATATTGGCCGTTCCGTTCTACGCCGCCGCCAAAGTGGTGGCCCAGCATCTGTTCGGTTACTACATTCGCAGAAAAACCGTTTGACATCGCGAAATTTTGTTGACTATAATCAATTGTGATTGTTTGAAACGCCTATAGTCAACGCGTTGACGAAACAAGAGTACTTTGCAGACCGCAAGACCAGAGAGAAGATTCCCGGGCGCGCGTCGTCCTCGGGCTGAAAGAATCTTCATTGCGAAGGGCGAAGGAAGCCGGTTTCGGAGCGCGGGGCCAATCCCCGCCGGTTCGAGGGCCGTTATCCCCTCTCGAGGAGATCGCGACGTCGCTTGGGCGGCAGCGCGATAACCAGGGTGGTACCGCGAAGCTTTTCGTCCCTGAATTGTTCAGGGACGTTTTTCATTTAAAACTGAAGGATGGTGAAAAAAGTGCTTTCGTCATTCTCTGCGAAAAAATTCAGGAATCTGAATATCGAGCACTTAAAGCTCAACAAATTGAATGTGTTCGTAGGACCGAACAATTCCGGAAAAAGCAATTTGATCGATGCGATAAGTTTTATCTCTGAGATTGTGAAATTCGAGAAGGATCAAGCTTATCCTACGGCTTTCTGGAGCGAATTAAATAAACGCGCATGGGGAAGCTTGCTGGACAGGCAATCCGAAAAGCCCGCTACGATCGAACTGAACTGGATTTTACAGGATGGACAAAATCGTCCGCTGCAATACGATTTTTGCTTTCGGATACCCGAATCGGGTACGGAAGCGTCCGATTACAGGATCACGAAGGAACGGCTTGCGGACGTCGAACCGAGGAAAGGTCATGACCAACCGTACGAGTATTTTTCCTGTCACAGTCATCAGCAAGGGAAGGGCTATTTTTCGGCTCGCTCGCGAACGGAAGGAAAGCAATCGGCGGCCAAGCGGCCGGGGATTGCCGTTTCCCCGTTTGATTCTGTTATGAATCAACTGGAGCAGTTGCTTAATCATGAAAAGTTTCGCACGGAATATTATCCGAACTTTAAAAAGTCACTTGAGCGGGTAAAGCAGTTTTTCGAAGATTTCCGCGCGTATTCGAGCACGAAATTCGACTTGCTGCAAATCCGAGGAGGGGAGCTTCAGCCTTCTTTTTTAACGCATTTGAAACAGGATGGTTCGAATTTAGCGTCTCTTCTGGAATTGCTTGAAAAAAAATATCCCGGCTTCCTGTCGGAATATGCCGGTTATTTGCGGGAGCTCATTCCAGACTTGCAAAACATCATGGTCGATGTAAGCGGAGGGCTTTATCGCAAAACGATCCGCTTGCAGATATCTAACCATTTATTTGCGTTAAACGAAGTGTCGGATGGAACCATTAAGGCAATGCTTCTCGCCGTGTTGCTCTGGACTCCGCAAAAGTTTACTTTGCTTAGCCTTGACGAGCCCGAGCTTAATATCCATCCGGCTTGGCTTAAAGTGATATCGAACTGGATTACACGTTCTGGTTCTTCCGAACAAGTGATGATCAGCACCCATTCCCCCGATTTTTTGGATGGGCTGACTCCGTTATTTCGTTCCGGTGAACTGAACGTTTACCGTTTCAGCTTAAACAAGCCAATGCCAATGATCGAGCAAATCGAGCTCTCCGAATTTGAACCCTATTTTCAGGAGGGCTGGGAACTCGGCGACATATATCGAACCGGAAAACTGGGCGGATGGCCATGGCTCTGACAATCCATTGCTTTTTTTCTGACGGCTATAGCGAAAGAGGCGGAATGTATCCATTTTTAAAAAAATGGAACGACCGTATCGACTGGATCCAGGTGTTTCCTTCCCATGTGAAAGAAAAGCCGGGTCCAAAACCCGGAACGATCGAAAAGCCCAAGCCGACCGGATCTACTGGCAAAGATTTCATTTCCAGGGTCAAAAAATATTTGGTGCTGCCGTCCACACTCAAAGCTATACGGGATGGCGACTATATTTTACTTGTTGACGATGCGGATTGCCGCTTTTCGGCCTATTCGGAAGTGTTGGACAAGCAAGCATCTCTTGAATCCGAATTTAAGGCACTAACCAGAAAAGACATTCGCCTACGCCTCCTGCTTGCATCTCCGGAGCTGGAAGCCTGGTTTTATGCCGATTGGAAGAACAGCATCTCCCTTCTGGTCAGACAACAATATCGGGAGCGTTTTGGCTGGGAGGATTCCCGATGGGTGCGCGTTCTCGCTATGGTTCAGCGGCGCTTTCGAAAAATTTTAAAGGAACACGGTTATTCCACCGACACGCCCGAGTGGTCTGCCATGCCATATAATACGGTTACCGGCACATGCACGTACAAGTTCAGCTCGTTTATTGGAATGGCGCTGGATCAAACTTCGATTTTAATCCATAATCGTAAAATCGTATTGGAGCCACCGAGATTGGAATATAAAAAAGATCGGGATGGCAGCGTTCTGCTTAAGAATATAGATCCAGCCAGAGTAAGTCAAAAGTGTAAAGTTTTCTTTGCTCCGGTATATGAGGAATTATCCCAATTAAAATAAAATTGCAAAACAGATTATGGAGGGAAACCAAAGATGAAAGCTGCGGAAATCCGCGACAAATGGCTGAAATTTTTCGCATCCAAGGGGCATCACGTGGAGCCGAGCGCCTCGCTCGTGCCGCACAACGATCCGTCCCTGCTGTGGATCAACGCGGGGATGGCGCCGCTGAAAGCCTATTTCGACGGGAGGGTGAAGCCGGAAAATCCGCGCATCGCCAACTCGCAAAAGTGCATCCGCACGAACGACATCGAGAACGTCGGCAAGACGCGCCGGCACCATACGTTTTTCGAAATGCTCGGCAATTTCTCGATCGGCGATTATTTTAAAGAAGAAGCGATCGCGTGGGCGTGGGAGTTTCTGACCGGGCCGGAATGGATCGGTTTCGCTCCGGAGCGCCTGTCGGTGACGATCCACCCGGAGGACGAAGAAGCGTTCCGCTACTGGAACGAGAAAATCGGCATCCCGGCGGAGCGCATCGTCAAGCTGGAGGACAACTTCTGGGACATTGGCGAAGGCCCTTGCGGGCCTTGCACCGAAATTTTTTACGACCGCGGCGACAAATACGGCGACCTGTCGGATCCCGAATGCTACCCCGGGGGCGAGAACGAGCGTTTCCTCGAAGTTTGGAACCTCGTGTTCTCGCAATTCAATCATAACAAGGACGGCAGCTATACGCCGCTTCCGAACAAAAACATCGATACCGGCGCAGGCCTGGAACGCTTCGCCTCGATCGTCCAGGACGTCGACTCGAACTTCGATACCGACCTGTTCCAGCCGATCATCGGGCATGCGTCGCGCATCTCCGGCGTCGCCTACCGGGCGGGCGCGGAGACGGACGTGGCGCTCAAAGTCATCGCCGACCATATCCGCACGGTGGCGTTCGCCGTCGGCGACGGCGTTCTGCCGTCCAACGAAGGCCGCGGCTACATCATCCGCCGTTTGCTGCGCCGCGCCGTTCGCTACGGCAAGGTGCTCGGCGTGGACCGTCCGTTCCTGTGGGAGCTGACGCCAACGGTGGGAGACGTCATGGGCTCCTACTATCCGGAAGTGGTGGAAAAGCGCGAATTCATCGAAAAGGTGATCCGCACCGAGGAAGAGCGGTTCCACGAGACGCTGAGCGACGGCCTGGCCATTCTCGCCGACATTTGCGGCAAGGCGAAAAGCGAGGGCGTGTCGGTCATCTCCGGCTCCGACGCGTTCAAGCTTTACGACACGTACGGCTTCCCGTTCGACCTGACGGAGGACTATGCCGCCGAACAGGGAATGACGGTCGATCGCGGCGGCTTCGACGCGGCGATGGAAGAGCAGCGCGAACGCGCCCGTTCGGCCCGCCAGGAGACGGAAAGCATGAAGGTGCAGGGCGGACCGCTGTCGGACTTCACGGAAAAAAGCGAATTCGTCGGATACGACCAGCTGACGGAGCAAGCGCGCGTCATCGCGATCGTGGCGGACGACCGTCTCGTCGATTCCGTCCGCGCGGGCGAGCAGGCGGTCGTGCTGCTTGACCGCACCCCGTTCTACGCGGAAAGCGGCGGCCAGGTGAGCGACAAGGGCACGCTCGTCGGCGAAGGCGGCGTCGTCGCGAACGTGACGGGCCTGTACAAGGCGCCGCACGGACAGCATGCTCACCTCGTGACGGTCGCTTCGGGAACGCTGAAAGCGGGCGACGCGGTAACGGCCAACGTCGACGCGAAGGACCGCGGCGACATCGTGCGCAACCATACGGCGACGCACCTGTTGCACAAAGCGCTCAAGGAAGTGCTCGGCGTCCACGTCAACCAGGCGGGCTCGCTCGTCGAGCCGGATCGGCTGCGCTTCGATTTCTCGCATTTCGGGGCGGTGACGCCCGAAGAACTGGCGGATGTCGAACGCCGCGTCAACGAGCAAATCTGGCTGGGCACCGAGCTGGATATCGGCTACAAGCCGATCGCCGAAGCGAAGGCGATGGGCGCGATGGCGCTGTTCGGCGAGAAATACGGCGACATCGTCCGCGTCGTCCGCGTCGGCGACTACAGCCTCGAGCTGTGCGGCGGCTGCCACGTGCGGAACACGGCGCAGATCGGCCTGTTCAAGCTGGTCAGCGAGAGCGGCATCGGTTCCGGCGTGCGCCGGATCGAGGCGCTGACCGGGCGCCATGCGTACCAATATATGGACGAACAATTGGGACTTCTGCGAGGCGCGGCTACGCTGTTGAAAACGGGCGTCGCCGACGTGCCGAAGCGGATCGAGGCGCTGCAGGGCGAGATCCGCCAGCTGCAGCGGGACTACGAGTCGCTGCAGGGCAAGCTGGGCCGGCTTGCGGCCGCCGATCTGGCGGCGCAAGCGGTCGACGTCGGCGGCGCGAAGCTCGTCGCCGCGCAGGTGAACGCGGAAGGCGGCATGGACGCCATCCGCGGCATCGCGGACGAGCTCAAGGCGAAGCTCGGCTCGGCCGTGGTGGTTCTTGGCGCCGCGGACGGCGACAAGGTTCAGCTTGTCGTCGCGGCAACGGCGGATTTGACCGCGAAAGGCGTGCACGCGGGCAAGCTGATCAAGGAGCTCGCGGCGATTTGCGGCGGGGGCGGCGGCGGCAAGCCGGAGCTTGCCCAAGCGGGCGGCAAGGATCCGTCGAAGCTCGGCGAGGCTCTCGCGGCGGCGGAACGGCTTTTGCAGGCGCAGGTTGCAGGAAAATAACGCAGACGTTGACAGACGCACTTCCCGATTGCGGAAGTGCGTTTGGCGCTCTGCGGATGTTGACGGCTCGCCCGTGAAAGCCGCAATTTCCTGTCCGCGCCAATTTGTGATATGATGATTGGGAATAAAGTGCTGGTCGAAGAGAAGCGAGGTGTTGAGTTGATGAGCCCGTCGGACAAAAATCATCTGGACAAGACGGTCAAATTCGACGTCGTACCCGATCCCGAAGAAGTATCGTCGAAGGATATCCTGCTGTCCGTTCACGATGCGCTGGTGGAGAAGGAATATCATCCCATCAATCAAATCGTAGGTTATCTTCTTTCCGGCGATCCCGCTTACATTCCTCGCCATAATAATGCACGCAGCCTGATTCGGAAGAAGGAACGCGACGAATTGATCGAAGAACTCGTCCGCTTCTATCTTAGCCAACACCGATAGCGCATGCGGATTATGGGGCTGGACTACGGGGATAAGCGCATCGGCGTGGCGCTAAGCGATGCGTTCGGCTGGACCGCGCAAGGAGCGGAAGTGATCGAGCGGAAGAAGGATAACGATTACCTCGTACGCATTCGCGAGCTGGTTCGCGAGAACGAGGTGGAGTCGATCGTGGTCGGACTGCCGAAGAACATGAACGGCACGATCGGGCCGCGTGGCGAAATTTGCATGGCATTCGCGGAAGAACTTAGGCAGAAACTAAACGTGCCCGTCGAACTTTGGGATGAACGTTTGACCACGGTCGCTGCCGAAAGGGCTTTGCTTGAAGCGGATGTCAGCCGCAGCAAGCGCAAGCAGGTGATCGACAAGATGGCGGCGGCCATCCTGCTGCAAAATTATTTGGATTCCCGCCGGAAATGAGGGATAGACGCGATGGCAAACGAATCGAACCGCGAAGAAGAAGCGGAAATTATTTATATTCCCGACGACGAGGGGAACGATGAAGCGTTCGAAGTGATCATGCGCTTCGAGCCGGACGACGGCACCGACCGCAAATACATGCTGCTCGTTCCCGCGGAGGACATCGAGGAAGAACAGGAAGTATACGCTTTCCGCTACGAAGAAGACGACGAAGGCGAAATCAAGCTGTACCCGATCGAGGATCAGGAAGAATGGGACATGGTCGAGGAGACGTTCAATACGCTTACGGCCGAGTTCGGAGACGACAACTAGGGACGCAGGTTCGTCCGTTGCGGGGGAAGATGGCAAATGGACAAAAGCGTTAGCGCGGAGCCTTCGCTCCGCGGCGTTTTCGGAGAAACGATCGAGCTGGACGGCGGCGGCATATACCGGATTTTGGCGGAGCTTTCGTTAGGCGGCAATGCCTATGCGGTCCTCCAGTCCGACGCGATGAAGAAGGACGGAGAGATCGAAGTGTTCCGGGTCACGGCGAACGCGAAGGGCGAGCCGGAACTGGAAACGGTCGAGGACGACGACGAGTGGGAGTCCGTCGCCGAAGCGTACGACGATTTGCAGTTCGGCGGTGACGAGCGGCCCTGAAGGCAAGAAGGGACGTCGACAGAACGCAATCCAAAGAGCGGGCGACCGCTCTTTTGCATGATTAGATGGTTTGGTGTCGGGCAGGAGGGAAGGCAATGGCCAAGGACAACGACGATAACGCAACCGGGTGGAAAGCGTTTTTTCCCGGGGAACAATGGGAAAAGCCGAGCGAGGAGCCGCCCGAACGGCCGAAGCAGGCTGCAGGCGAGCCGGAGGGTCGATTGCGGGATGCCGCCGCCGGACCGGAGGAGGAACGGCCGCTCGATGTCGGGTATCCGCGGGAATTTCCGTCGACCGATGCCGAGCTCGGCAAGCGGAAAAAATCCGGAGACCCGGGAAATCGGCGCGCGACGGAGGCCAAGTCCGAAGGGAAAGCCCCGGAGAAGCGCCGCCGCAAGCCTCGCCCGGCCTTGTGGTCGTTTTTTATCGCGCTGGGGATCGTGCTCGTATCGGGAGGGGCGGTTCTGTTTTACATCTGGAACGGCTTGCGTCCGACCGCCGCGAAGGATCCCGTTCGCTTTACGATCGAAAGAGGGAGCAGCGCGGACGAGGTAGCCGCCGTGCTGGAAACGAACGGACTGATCCGCAACGCTTTTTTGTTCGATTACTGGCTTAAGCTGAAGGACGAAGGCTCCCGCTTTCAAGCCGGCGAATACGAAATGGCCCCCGGAAGCACGCTGGAGGAAATCGTCGCCAAGCTTAACAGCGGCGATACGGTTGCGGCCGAGACGATTCGGTTTACGATTCCGGAAGGGTTTACGGTCGTGCAAATGGCCGACAAGCTTGCGGCGGAAGGGATCGCGGACAAGGACAAGTTTTTGGCCGCGCTGAACGATCCGTCGGCTCTGACCGGTTCCGTGTGGGTCAAGCAAATCCCGGACGACGACGATTTGCGTTATCCGCTGGAAGGCTACTTGTTCCCCGATACGTACGAACTGAAGAAGGGCAGCACGGAAATCGATATCGTCAACCGGATGCTGTCGGAGCTGGACCGGAAGCTGAACCAGCTTCCCGAAGACTGGCAAACGACGCTCGAAGAGCGAGAAATGACCGTTCACGAGCTGCTCACGCTCGCCTCCCTTATCGAACGCGAAGTGGTGCTCGACGAGGAACGGCCGATCGTGGCCAGCGTCATCGAGAACCGGATCGAAGAAAAGATGCCGCTTCAAATCGACGCGACGATTCAGTATTTGCTCGACAAACAGAAGGAAAATTTGACGGAGGCCGATTTGAAGGTCGACAGCCCTTATAATACGTACCAAAATGCCGGACTTCCGCCGGGGCCGATCGCAACGCCCGGTCTGAAATCGATCGAAGCGGTCCTGTATCCCGCGGAAACCGATTACTTTTATTACGTGACCAAAAAAGACGGCAGCAATCAGCATCTTTTCGCTTCGACGTACAGCCAGCATCTGAGAAACAAGGAGCAGAGCGAGCGAAACGTTCAACAATAGCGGCGCGATCTGCTGGCGCAAATGACAAGCTTCATACCAAGGGCCCGGCGCACTCGATCCGTCTCCTGACAAGAGACGGCATCGGCGTCGGGTCGTCATCATTCAAGGAGGTGAGCGGCCATTCTTCCAACTGTTGGGGAATTGCTCGTTTCGGCCGGATCGATCGATCAAATGAAGACCTATATTCAGGCGGGAGCGGACGCGGTGCTGATCGGCGAGGCGCGCTTCGGCATGAGATTGCCGGGAGATATCGGAGCCGACCGGTTGAAAGAAGCGGTAGCCGCGGCTCACGGGCTCGGGGCGAAAGCGTACGTGGCGATGAACAAGCTGTTCCGAAACGAGGAGCTTGTCCATCTTCCGGAGTATGTTCGGCTTGTCGCCGACGCCGGAGCCGACGCCGTCGTTTTCGGCGATCCGGCCGTGCTGCTCAACATTCGGGATCACGCTCCGGGCATGGCGCTTCACTGGAATGCGGAGATGACGGGGACCAATTCGGCGGCTGCCGCCTATTGGGGACGCAAAGGGGCGATCCGGGCCGTCCTCGCCCGCGAGCTGAACGAAGAGGAAATCGTCGATTTCAAGCGCCAATCGGCGCTCGAGGTGCAAGTTCAGGTTCACGGGGCGACGAATATTTATTATTCCCATCGCAATTTGCTTCAAAGCTATATGGATCATCTCGGCAAAGAAGCCCGCCTGGTCGATTTGGGGGGCGACCGCGGACTTTACCTGGTCGAAGTCGAGCGTCCGGAAGAGCATTTGCCCGTGTACGAAGACAGCAACGGCACGCACGTGATGAGCTCGGACGATATTTGCCTGCTCGAGGCATTGCCCGAACTGCTGTCCGCGGGCATCGACAGCTTGTATGTCGAATCTCTGCTCAAAACGGAACGATACAATGAAACGGCGATTCGGGTTTATCGGAAAGCGATCGACGCCTGGAAAGCGGATCCCGACGGCTATGCGTTCCACGAACGGGATTTGGATGCCATACGCGAGCTGCAGCCCGCGGATCGCGAGCTCAGCTTCGGATTTTTGTACAAGGAGCAGGTTTATTGACCCGAAGCATCGCGCAAAGGAGGAATGAACGATGAACGGCACATTGCAAGCGGTCGGCAGGACAGCGGGAAAAGGCAAACGCCATCGGCTTGCCAAGCCCGAGCTGCTGGCTCCGGCGGGCAGTTTGGAAAAGCTTAAATTCGCCGTCCGCTACGGCGCGGACGCCGTCTATATCGGCGGCCAAAAGTACGGCCTGCGTTCCAACGCCGACAACTTCAGCATCGAAGAGATGCGGGAGGGGGTCGAATTCGCTTCCCGCTACGGGGCGAAGGTGTTCGTCGCCACAAATATATTCGCCCACCAGGAAGATTTGCCCGGAGTCGCCGATTATTTGAAGGAGCTGGAGGATGCGGGCATCGCGGCAATCATCGCGGCCGACCCCGCCATCGTCGAAACGGCGCTTCGAAAGACGCCGGGCCTGGAAGTGCATTTGAGCACCCAGCAGTCGACGATGAATTGGCAGGCGGTCCGTTTTTGGAAAGAGGAAGGACTGCCGCGCGTCGTTTTGGCGCGGGAAACGACGATGGACGAAATTCGCGAGATCAAGGACCGCGTCGACATCGAGATCGAAGTTTTCATTCACGGAGCGATGTGCTCGTCCGTATCGGGCCGCTGCGTGCTGTCCAATCACTTCACCGATCGCGACTCCAATCGGGGCGGATGCTGCCAATCGTGCCGGTGGAAGTACGATTTGCGCTCGGGCGAAGGGGCGTACGCGGAGCCGGGCGACCAGCTTTTCACGATGGGAAGCAAAGATTTGGCCATGATCGGGAATTTGCCGGACTTGATCGAAGCGGGCGTCGACAGTTTCAAAATCGAAGGCCGGATGAAGAGCATCCACTACGTCGCTTCGGTCGTCAATGCTTATCGTCAGGCCATCGATGCTTATATGGCCGACCCGGAGGGCTATTCGCTTGCGCCCGAGTGGGTCGGCGACATCGGCAAGGCGGCGAACCGGCCGCTCAGCACCGGCTTTTTCTACAGCACGCCGGGAGCGAACGAGCATATTTACGAGCCGCAGGAGAAGCCGGCGCCGTACGATTTTGCCGCCGTCGTCACGGACTACAATCCTTCGACAGGAATCGCCGTCGTTCAACAGAGGAGTCCGTTCAAGCCGGGAATGGAAGTCGAATTTTTCGGCCCGGGCGGCCGCAGCTTTACCCAGAAGGTCGGAGAGATTAGCGACGATCAGGGAAATCGGTTGGATGTCGCCCGGCATCCGCTGCAGACTATCCGGCTTAAGACGGATTTTCCGGTGGAGCCGTGGGACATTATGCGCAAAAAGATTTTGTAACAACTTCCAATGGAATTTGTGGAAACGAACAAAAAAAGCAAAAATGAGAAGCGAATGAGAGGATTCTAATCTGACTTGTCGAAAATACTCTAGTAAAGTCATTCATTGCCATAAGGGGGCAGATGAAGAACTTACCTGAGTAGGCGGCAAGTCCTTTTTTTGTTTTTATTTTCGTCACTATTAGCCGGAGGGTGTTACTTCAGATGAAAAAGACGTGGCGCGATCGCATGAAAGATGTCGATTTGAAGAAAGGCTCGGGCAACGTGGGCAAGTATGCGCGGTATTTAGGAAAAAGCCTGAAAAACACGAGGTTCGTTTCTCCGTTTCGTTCCGTAGGCATGAAGCTGTTCCTAATTATTTTTTGCGGCATTTTGGCTTGCGTCGTGGCTCTCGGCATGATTTCCTATACGCAAGCGCGCAAAGTAATTGAGACCAAAGTCGCAGAATCCACGATCGAGACGTCGGCGCAAACGGCCGGCCGCATGGATTTGCTTTTGAGCGGGTACGAACGCAAGACGATGGAGTTTCTTTCGGATGCGGAATTTACGACCCTGCTGTCGAGCGCGATCAGCGCGACGGACGATTACGAGAGGTTCGACAGCCAGCGAAACCTGACGAACAAGCTTTCGTCCGTCATGCTTTCGGACTCGATGCTGGCGGGCATTTATTTGATTCCGTCCGACCCGAACATGGAAGTAATGGGATCGGCCTCGTCCGGAGGGCTGCCTAACGTTTCGGAAAATATGCCTGCCTTCGTAACCCAAATGGTCGAGGCTTCCGGCAAAGTCGTTTGGGTGCCCACGATGCCGAAGGGCGTATCCGGCAATATGAGCAGCGGGACGATCGCGGTCGGACGCGCCATGATGAGCGTGAACAGCAACAATCCGTATGTGCTGGTGATCGAGGTCCACATTTCGGCGCTGGACGATATGCTGGAGACGGTCGATTTCGGGGACGGCAGTTCGACCTATATCGTCGCGCCGGACGGCACGATCGTTTACTCCCCCGTCAAGGAAGAAATGGGCACGGCGTACGGTTATGAGCTTCCGGCAAGCGGCAGCTCCAGCAATTTCAAATTGGACAAAAAGGAATACTTGACCGTCGGGGCGGACTCGACGGCCAACGGGTGGAAGGTCGTCGGCAATATGCCGATCGAAACCTTGACGAAGGATGCCGGAGTGATTGCCAGGGTGACCTGGATCGTCGGATCGTTATCCGCCTTGATCGCGGGCGCGATCGGCTGGTTTATCGTCTGGTCGATCGGCAGACCGCTCGGCCAGCTTCGCAACTTGATGAACGAAGGCGAACGCGGCAATTTGACGGTTCGTTCGAATATTCGTTCGAAGGATGAAATCGGGCAGGTTGCGGACAGCTTCAATCGCATGATGGAAAATATTACAAACCTGGTCATGAAGACGACCGAATCGGCGGCGGAAGTGCTCGCGACGGCCGCCTCCCTGGGCGACGCTTCGCGCAAGACGGCCGGAGCCGCCAAGGAGATCGCGATCGCAACCGAAGAAATCGCGAGCGGCGCGACCAACCTCGCCGTCGAATCGGAGCGCGGCAGCGAGATGACCGGAGAAATCGGCAACCAGGTGCAGCTCGTCATCGCCTCCAATACGGAAATGGGCCGTTCCGCCGCCGAAGTCGAGGAAGCGGGCCGGAGAGGTACCGATTATATGGCCGGGTTGATCCAGAAAACGGGGCAAACCGAAGAGATGACCCGTTCGATGGTGGAGAAAGTGGACAAGCTGCAGGACAGCACCCGCTCGATCCGGAAAATTCTCGACGTGCTGGGCAATTTGACCAAGCAGACGAATATTTTGTCGCTTAACGCAACGATCGAGGCGGCGCGGGCCGGCGCGGCGGGCAAAGGCTTCATGGTCGTCGCCGACGAAATCCACAAGCTTGCGGATCAATCGCGGCAATCGATCGGCGTCGTCGGCGAAGTGGTCGAAACGATTCAGAATGAAATCGAAGAGACCGTCTCGGTTTTGTCGGAAGCCTATCCGCTGTTTAAACAGCAGATCGAATCGGTGCGCGAAGCGACGGAAATTTTCCACAACGTTCAGGAGCAGATGAACCTGTTCGCGGAACGGTTGGATTCGGCCACGCAATCGGTCGGACGACTGGAGGAAGCGCAATCGACCTTGTCGCTCGCGATGACGAACGTCAGCGCGGTCGCCCAGCAATCCTCCGCCACGTCGGAGGAGGTCGCGTCGCTCAGCAACGAGCAGTTGAACATCAGCGAAGGGCTCGTTCAGCTGTCCAGCCGGCTGGAGGCCGTATCGGTGCAGCTGCGGGAGTCTCTTTCGAAATTTACGGTTCAATAATGAAACGGTTAGTCGAAAAAAGGTCGTACGGACTGCGGTCCGTCCGGCCTTTTTTTCTACGGCCGACCAATTAACTAACAAGGATTTACAAGGCCTCTGTCGAAGTAGTAATGAGCTATTTGAGGGAGGTCTTTCTTCATGCCATTACCAAAAAATCGAATCGTGCCCGAGGAAACCCTTTATTTCGTGCGGAAATTGAGACTTGCCCAGATTGCGGTAGAAAATTGAAACGTCACCATACCGCGTGGAAGAAGAACATCTCCACGCTCAGCGGCGTTTTTCAGGTTTGGAACATGGCTTATCATTGCCCTCATGAAGAGTGCGGGAACTTAACTAGATATTTCAGATCTGCTCGGGCAGTTGCCCGTTGCATGAAGCACACGTCATACGGATTTGAGCAAAGTCTGTGAGTTAATTGGTCAGCCGTAGTTTTTTTAGTATGAAAAGATTGTTTGCATTCATCTTCGTACGAATGTGCCAAGCAAGCTTGGGGGCAGGCGCGACGCTCGGATAGCGTAAAATAGTGTTCCGTCGCCGACTTCCTTATCCATCCCCATCGGAAGCCGGCTTGACCTTCCGCGGAACCAGTTGAGCTGTGAGTGCCCATCTGCGCTGGTTAACCGGATGCAGCCGGGGGCAGATGGGTAAAAAATACTCAACTGGCCCGGTTAACCGAATGCGGTAGGGGTCAGATGGGTAAAAAATACTCAACTGGTTACTCATCTCAGCCGATAGACCGCATATAGCCGCACTCCGTTAGGTGACCATGGCTCATCTCACTGCCTCCGCACGCCCGCTAATCCAGATAAGCCGAGGCTCCTCATCTGAACCTGCCATACCGAACTTTCCAGGAAATAACGACTCTAGCGATATTTCGCCCAAAACCTCACATATTCATGATCCCCGGGGGTTCTGTCTATCAAGGACGCCGTCCTGCGTTTTCTTATCAAAGACTCCCGCCGATTCAGCCGGGAGTTCACGAAAGCAATCGCCGCGATTCGTCATTTCGACGTTTTTCCGCCCGCCCTTCGTGTTGGACGAATAAAATCCGGCAATAATGGTTACTATCCAACATCCAAAACGGAGGTAACGCGGGTTGAAAGCGTCAAGTCGGCTCAGACTGGTTAAAGTATTGCTGCTGTTTGCCATCTTGTTCGGCATCGCGGAAGCGAGACTTGCGTGGGTGCAGCTCGGCATCGGCGGCAAAAAGCAAGCGCATGCCGTCTTGCAGCGGCAAGCCGCTTTGCAGCATGCGGATGAGCTTGTGCTCGACAACGGGAGGGGGCATTTTCTGGACCGCAACGGCGTTATGCTGACCGGGAAAACCGTCCGCGCGCTGGCGGCTTTTCCCGCGCAAGGCATGCCGAGAGGAACGGAGAAAGAGCTGGGCGAGCTGTCGGACATATTAGGCGCGGATCGCGATCGGCTGGCCGAATGGCTCGACGAACTGCGGACGGCCGACGTGTGGCGCGCGGAAGGGGGGAAACAGGCGTACTCGTTAAGCGAGGAGCAAGCCGCCCGAATCCGGAGCCTCGATTTGTCCGGGATCGCCGTTCTGCCTTACCGCAACCGCTATCCGGACGATGCGGCTTTCGACCCGCTGCAGGCGATCGGGTACGTCTCCCAGGATCCGTCGCATCTTCGGGAAACGTACGGCAAGCGCCTCGCCGACCTGCGCATAAACGAAACCGATCCGATCGGCGGAGCGGGTCTCGAGCATTCTCTGGACCGGCTGCTTCGCGGGACCGGACCGACGAAGGCGATGCAGTTGACCGACGGGGCGCGAAGGCCCTTGAAGGGGCTTGGAATCCACGTCGCATCGCCGGATAATGCCCATTATCCGCTGCAGGTCAAAACGACGATCGATGCCGGTATGCAGCGGGCGGTTACGGAAGTGCTGGACAAGCACGGCATTCGAAGAGGAGCGGTCGTCGTGCTCGATGCGGGAAATGCGGACGTTCTGGCGATGGTCTCCTTGCCGGCATTCGATCCCGGGCGCATCGGAGCGGCCGGAACCGACGAACGGAACCATGCGCTCCTCGCGGTCGCGCCGGGCTCGATCTTCAAAACCGTTACGCTGGCGGCCGCATTGGAGGCCGGCATTACCGACGTAACGGAACGCTTTTATTGCGACGGAACGTACGGCCGCTACGGCCTGAAATGCTGGCACGAGGGGGGGCATGGTTTGCTTACGCTGGAGGAAGCGTTCGCGGAATCGTGCAACGTCGTTTTTGCGGCGCTTGCCGAGCGCCTCGATCCGGCGCTGCTGCAAAGCACGGCCGACAAGCTGGGCATCGGCCGCCAAGTCGGCTGGAGCGCGGAACGTTTCGTCGACGGACAGCCGCTGCGGCTGCTGCCCGAAGAGCAGGCGGGGGCCGTCTTTGCCGATCTGGAGGCGGCAAAGGACGGCGGCGTCCGCACCGGATCCGGAATCGGCCAACGGGACGTGCGGGTGACGCCGCTGCAGGCGGCCAATTTAGCGGTGACGCTGCTGCACGGGGGCAAGGTGCTCGCCCCCCGGATCGTCAGCGAAATCCGCTATGCGGACGGCGGACGGATGGCCCGGCTGCATCCGCAAACGGCTTCGTCCGCTCATGGGAAAATCGGGCCGGATACGGCCGCGTTCGTGCGCAAGGCGATGGAATCCGTCGTCGCGAAAGGGACGGCGGCCTCCGCTTTGAAAACGTCCGTCTGGCCGCTTGCGGGCAAGTCGGGCACCGCCGAGCTGGCGGGCCGGGATGCGGGTTCGAACCATCACTGGTTCATCGGCTACGGGCCGGCGAAAGGAAAAGCCCGATTCGCGGTATCCGTCCTGCTCGAGAAGGAGCCGGCCGGTTTGCGCAATCGGGCGGGGGCCGTATTCGGCGACATTATGGAAGCGTTGCGGCTGCTGGAGGAGGGCCGAAACCGTAAGGATCAGCCCGCTACGGCTGTTCCTTCTGCGGGGGCTGAAGCGGGGAAACGGTGAATTCCTCTTTCGGCAGCCGGATCCATTGCTGCAAATATCCTTGATCGTAAAGCGCCTTGAGCAAAATGATCAGAATCGGCGCCAGAATCAGGCCGGCCACCCCGAACAGCGACATCGAAACGAGCATGGCCGCCAGCATCGTGAACGCCGAAACCCCGACCGTGTTGCCGGTGATTTTCGGTTCGAGCATTTGGCGCGTCAGCGTGACGGCGGCCAGCAGAACGGTCAGCCATATGGCGAGGGTCGTATCCCCCACAATGAACAAATACAAAATCCAGGGGATGAACAGCGCGCTTACGCCAAGCAGAGGCAGCACGTCGAACAGGCCGGCGAGCAGGGCGAGGGCGAACGCGTTTTTGACGCCGAGCAGCAGCAGCGAAATAAAAATGACGATAAACGTGACGCTGATCAGCTTGGCCTGCGCCGAAAAATAAGCGCCGATGCCTTTAAACACGTTTTCCCGCAGAAAAGCGAAGGCGGTCTTGAGCGTTTTGGGCGAACGGTCCGAAGCGATCCGGCGCCACCAATCGATTTCGACGCTCAAAAAATAGGCGAGAATGATCGCCATGACGAAGTTGAAAATAAACGCGGAGAAGGAAGAAAGAAACGAAACGAGCCAGTTCAGGAACGAAGTCGCCACGTTCGTGCCGAACTTCGTTACGGTGTCGACCGCTTCCTGCGCTCTTTGCGTAATGTCGGGCGGAAGCCGGTCGATATGCTGCTTCAAGTATTCGACGATTTGGCCGACTTGACCGGTCAATACTCTTTGGTAATAGGGCAGCTTTTCGCTCAATTGGCTGATCTGGGAGTAAAAAATAAAGCCGAGGCCCGCCAGCACCGCCAGCACGATCAGCGAAAACAGGAGAATGCTGATGCCGGACGCGATCGATTTGCGGATGCCGATGCGGTTCAGGCGTTTGGCGAGCGGCTCGATGCATATAAAGACGAGCAAGGATAAAAATACGGGCGTGGCGATGCTGTACAAATAGCTGAATATGTACATCGTAAGCCATACGGTCAGCGCGACGACGCCGATATCGAATGCGGTGCGCCAGTATTTCTGGTACAAATGAAACATGCATTTCCCACCCTCGGATGAAATAGGATCGTATTACGACTTATTTTACATGATTCCAAAAAAGATGCCTACAACGATGCTAAATGTTAAATACGTATGATAAAATATAAGGTGGCATCATTCGTGTTTAAACTATCCGGCAAGTTGGTGGGAAGTCATGGACAGAATCCTGTGGTGGGTGTTTTATTACTTTACGATTTATGCGTTTTTGCCGGGCTTCGTAAGCCGCACGTTCGGGCTGCGCGCCTTCCGGCGCGGCCGGACCGAGCGCGAGGTTTCGCTTACGTTCGATGACGGTCCCGATCCGAAGTATACGCCGCAATTGCTCGATTTGCTCCGGGAGCACGGCGCGAAAGCGACATTTTTCGTCGTCGGGGCTCACGCGGAAAAGTATCCCGAACTCGTCAAGCGCATTTATGACGAAGGTCACGATCTCGGCATCCATAATTACGTCCACAAAAGCAACTGGGTCATGCGCCCGAGGACGGTCAAGCGGCACGTCCAGCGGACGTCGGACATTTTAGAGGGCATCACCGGAGCGAAACCGCGATTTTATCGCCCGCCTTGGGGAATCATCAATATTTTCGATTTTGTCAGGCGCGGTTCGCTGCAAATCGTACTGTGGACTTCGATGTTCGGCGACTGGAAAGTGAAGGTCGGAGCGGACAACCTCTACGCGAAAATGAAGGAAAAGCTAGGTCCCGGACAGGTGTTTCTGCTGCACGACCGAGGAGATACGCTCGGCGCCGATCCCGGCGCTCCGGCAAATACGATCGAAGCGGTTCGGCGCATTCTGGAAGACGGCCGCAAGCTTGGGTTGCGGTTCGTCGGCATCGGGGAGATGATGGAATTGACCGAACGGTTCAAAGCGGCAAAACGCAGCGGCAGGTCGGTCTCGGCAAGGGAGAACGGCGCGTCCCGCGACGAAACTGCAGCGGCGTCGAGCGGCGTTTCCAAGCCTCGCACGGGTCCGTTCAAACGGGCGGTCGTTGCGGTTTGGCTACTATGGGAAAAGCTGTTCCGCATTGTGTTTCGGCTTCGTCCGGTGGGCGATCGCGCCTTCATGCACTACCGCATTCGCAAGTACGGCGGTCCGGATTTGCAGCTTAAAGATTCGTCCTGGCTGCGCCGCGGCGACGTCGTCATGGAAATGCATTTCGACAACGCCAAAATGTACGAGCTCGGGATGAATTCCCGCTCCGCGCTGCAAATCGCCATCAAGCTGATCCGGGAGACGGAGCATGCGCTTCCCGACTTTGCGCGGGAAGCGGAGCAGCTGCCCGACGGGCATCGAATTCGGGCGCTGTACGGCGTGACGATGGTGAACCGGGGAGCCGAAGGGCTCGGCTTCGAAACGTACGAGCTTCCCCCGGGACTGTTCGCCGCTTCGACCAATTGGTATTTGCGATTGATGATGCGCATCATTCGGCCGGACGGGGGAAAAAGAGGGATGGACAACATCTCTCCGCGAGCCGTCATCATGACGCGGGAGCGGTTGGCCCGATGGCGGGACGACTCGGTTCCGGTTCGCCCGGCTATCCGGACCAAGCAGGCAAGCGAACGGGCGGAGCATGCGGAATTCGAGGAGGAACCGCTGCACAGTCCGGTGGGCTGAAACGATTGAAAACGAAAGAAGGGCTTTCCCGCGGAATCGCTTCGACCCGCGGGAAAGCCCTTTTGCGCGATGCGCGCATAGAACCGGATTAAATTTTCATGACGCCGCCGTTGCTGGCGTTGGTGACCATCGCGGAGTAACGGGCGAGGTAGCCGCGTTTGATTTTCGGCTCGAAGCCTTTCCATTCCGCGCGCCGGCGATCCATTTCCTCGTCGCTCACTTCAAGCGTGATCGTACGGTTGTTCAGATCGAGCTCGATCATGTCGCCGTCGCGCACGAAGGCGATCGGACCGCCTTCGGCTGCCTCCGGGGAGACGTGGCCGACGGCAATGCCGCGCGAAGCTCCGGAAAACCGTCCGTCGGTGATGAGGCCGACTTTCGTGCCGAGGCCCATGCCGACGATTTGCGAAGTGGGAGCGAGCATTTCCGGCATGCCGGGACCGCCTTTCGGCCCTTCGTAGCGGATGACGACGACATGGCCTTCCTTCACTTTGCCTTCGGCGAGACCTTTCAGCACTTCGTCTTGCGAATCGAAGCAGATGGCCGGGCCGCGGTGGTAGCCGCCGACGGATTTGTCTACGGCCCCGACTTTAATGATGGAGCCGCCCGGCGCCAAGTTTCCGAACAGAACGGACAGGCCGCCTTCCTTGCTGTGCGGATCTTCGATCGAGCGAATGACGGCAGGGTTGGCGATTGCGGCTCCCTCCACATTTTCTCTCAACGTCTTGCCGGAGACCGTCAGCACGTCGCCCTTCAGCGCGCCTTCCTTGCGGAACAGCTCGTTGATGATGGCGCTCACGCCGCCCGCTTCGTGCAAGTCTTCGATATGGTGATCGGATGCCGGCGCGAGCTTCGACAGGTACGGCACGCGCTTGGCCACTTCGTTGATGCGCTCGATCGGGTAATCGATGCCCGCTTCGTGGGCGAGGGCAAGCGTATGAAGCACGGTATTGGTCGATCCGCCCATCGCCATGTCCAAAGCGAACGCGTTGTCGATCGAATCTTTCGTCACGATGTCGAGCGGCTTGATGTCCTGCTTAATCAGCTCCATGAGCTGTTTCGCGGACTTCTTGACAAATTCGCGGCGCTCGGGCGCCACGGCCAGGATGGTGCCGTTGCCGGGAAGCGCAAGGCCGAGCACTTCGGCCAGGCAGTTCATCGAGTTGGCGGTAAACATGCCGGAACACGAGCCGCAGGTCGGACAGCCGTATTGTTCGAGCTCGGTCAAGCTTTTTTCGTCGATTTTGCCGGTCATGTAGGCGCCGACGCCTTCGAAGACGCTCGTCAGCGAAATGGCCCGCCCGTCGCTCGTGCGGCCGGCTTTCATCGGGCCGCCGCTGACGAAAATCGTCGGAATGTTGATCCGGAGAGCGGCCATCATCATTCCGGGAGTGATCTTGTCGCAGTTCGGAATGCACACCATGCCGTCGAACCAGTGCGCGTTGACGACCGTCTCGATCGAATCCGCGATGATTTCGCGGCTTGCCAGCGAATACCGCATGCCGATGTGGCCCATCGCGATGCCGTCGTCCACGCCGATCGTGTTGAACTCGAACGGCACGCCGCCCGCTTCGCGGATCGCTTCTTTGACGATTTTGCCGAACTCCTGCAAGTGCACGTGGCCGGGAACGATATCGATATAGGAGTTGCACACCGCGATAAACGGTTTGCCGAAATCTTCTTCCTTGACGCCGGCGGCGCGCAGCAAACTGCGATGCGGTGCGCGGTCGAAGCCTTTTTTGATCATGTCGGACCGCATTTTTTTCGATGCCATTATGAAAATCCCCCAATCTTGTGTTGAGAACTGCTGTGCTCCAGATAAGAATAATTCTATCATACATCTTATCTTATTCGCTATAAAGGTATTGCTGTAACTTGCTGCATGTTCATGCTCGGACGGATGTCGCATGATGTCGAAATAGGAAAAAAGTAGGAAATCTGTTTCAGATTGCGATTTTTTTAGATAAAATATTCTCATATCGCCAGGAAATAGTATAATAGGATGACAGTGGTTGATATTCGAAGCGCGGAGGGGTAGGCCATCCATGGCACAGTTGTACACTCTCTTTTTTTCCCTCGTCGAAACGATGGGAGCGACCGCGATCATTTTGACGCTCTTCCGCTACAAATTGACGAGCTATTTGCTCCCGGCGATCGCCGTCAATCTGTTGATGGCCTTTCAGGGGCTCGTGCTCGGAGGGGATTACCCGATTTCCGATTACACGCCGCTGATCAATATTATTTTGCTGAGCGTATTCATTTGCAAAATCGTCCGGGTTCCGATGATCTGGTCGTTCGTCGTCAGCGTATCCGGCTACATGGTGTCCGTTGTCGTGCAAGCGGGGCTCGTCGTCTTGTCCGGGTATCCGCTCGCGCAGCTGCAGTCGGACTCCGGCAAAATTTACGCGATTCAAACCGCCACCAACGCTTTGCTGATGATCGCTTCCTATGTCCTGTACAAGCGCGGCATCGGCTTGTCGTTTCAGTTCAAGCGGCTGAGCTTCAAGTCCGAGCGGGCGTTCGTTCTCTTTTTGATCGTCGGCATGACGATCGCCTTCGGCATTCTTCTCCGATACAGAGCGGTATACATGGACATTATTTGCCTCGTGCTCGCCCTTCTCGTGTTCGCCTTTTACCTTTTGAAGAAGGAGTCGAAGTGGAATGATTGACCAGCTCGCTTCGAGGATGGCCGTCGCGATCAAGCGGTCGGCGGCAGATCATCCGGCCAGCGTGGACGTGCTAACGTTTTCGCTGATCGCGATTTTGAACGGATTGTCTATCGTTCTCCTCACGATGGCGGTGTCGCTCGCGACGGGCAAGCCGGGAGAAGCGGCCGCGGCGCTTGTCGGCTACGCGCTGCTCCGGCAAATGTCCGGCGGCATCCATCTGAAGTCCGGCGACCTTTGCGTCGTCGTATCGGTTTTGGCGCTAACGGCCATGTCGTTCGCCCGGTTCGACGATTCGGCGGTCATCGGCCTTACGGCCGCGGCCGCTTTTCTGGCCCTCATTTTTTCGCCGTCCCGGATCGACGGACAAACCCGGATTCCCCGCAAATACTACCCGCTTCTTAAAGTTTTGTCCGTCTTGACGGTCGCGTCCAACTTCCTGTTCATGTCCTCCGTGCTCGCCGTCGCGTTTCTGGTGCAGTGCCTCACGTTAATCAGAGGAAGGGGGTGAATTCATATGCAAAAACGTTTTTTCCATGCCATCGCGTCCGCGCTTGGCGTCGTAGCGGTTGCTGTCGTGTCCACGGCATGCCTGTGGTATTTCCATCAGCCGAAAGTGCCGCAAGAACTTCTGAAGTAACCGGATTCGGGGGATGGCGATGATTCTCTCTGTTTCCAAAGATCCGGAGGCGGCTTCGGGGTTCCATGAGCTTCCAGTCGAAGAGATTCTGTTCATCGAAGCTCCGAAACTGAAAGACATGGTCAGTTTTCATACGCTGACCGACAGATTTTATGCGCCGGGTACGCTCAGATATTGGGCGGAAGGATTGAGGGCTTCCGGATTGGATTTTGCCATGGTCGATCGAACGAACGCCATCCATCTGACGAAAGTCATGCACGTCGACCGCCGTTACCGCATCGCTTATTTTGACGAAAGGAAGTCCAAGTCCTGCACCATTTCCATCAGCAACGTGAGCAAAGTGCTCCAATATCTGAGCGTATGATCGAATGAGGCTGCCATGACCGGCAGCCTGTTTTTGTATTTTAGTCATAAAACACAAAAAAACGACGGCAATAAACATGACATGCCTCATTTACTTCTGGATTTTGGCACCCTATAATAAAGAAAATAACGGAGGTGATATTACATGAACCTCACGGAAAGGGAGAAGGAAAAGTTGTTGATCACCGTTGCGGCCGATCTGGCGCAGCGGAGATTAAGCCGGGGCGTGAAGCTCAATTACCCCGAATGCGTGGCGTTGATTACTTCCGCCATCATGGAAGGAGCCCGCGACGGAAAAACGGTGGCGGAATTAATGGCCTACGGCCGCACGCTGCTTACGCGCGATCAGGTGATGGAGGGCGTGGCGGAGATGATCCACGAGGTCCAGGTCGAGGCGACGTTTCCGGACGGAACGAAACTGGTGACGGTGCATCATCCGATTCCATAACACAAGGGGGCCTATTGATCATGATACCTGGAGAAATCCGGCCGGCCGCCGGCGAGCTGGAACTGAACGCGGGACGCCGGAAGGTCGAGCTGACGGTGGTCAACAACGGCGACAGGCCGGTGCAGGTCGGATCGCATTTTCATTTTTTCGAGGTGAACCGGGCGCTTTCCTTTTCGCGGGAAACGGCGTTCGGCATGCGGCTGGACATCCCGGCCGGAACGGCGGTCCGGTTTGAGCCCGGTG
Organism: Cohnella massiliensis; assembly: GCF_900169535.1. Classification (NCBI taxonomy): domain Bacteria; kingdom Bacillati; phylum Bacillota; class Bacilli; order Caryophanales; family Paenibacillaceae; genus Cohnella; species Cohnella massiliensis. The sequence goes on along the minus strand of NZ_LT821259.1, from coordinate 2,925,897 downwards.
AGGAAAAACCGGTCGTCCTGACCGAGCTTGGGGGAGCCAGGCTGTCGTACGGGTTGAACGGGCTGACGAACGGCTCGGCCGAAGGCGGCATGCCGGCGGATGTCGCGGAGCGGCTTGCCCGTTGGCATGCATTGGACAAGGGGGAAGCCTGATGCGCATGGATCGCGGAAGCTACGCCGGCATGTTCGGGCCGACGACGGGAGACGCCGTCAGGCTCGCGGACACCGAATTGTGGGCCGTCATCGAAAAGGATCACACCGTGTACGGCGACGAAGCCAAGTTCGGCGGCGGCAAAGTCATACGGGACGGAATGGGGCAGTCGAGCCGGGCCGTTCGGGACGAAGGCGTGCTGGACACGCTGATCACCAACGCGGTCGTCATCGACTATACCGGAATTTACAAAGCCGATATCGGCATGAAGGACGGGCGGATCGTCGGCATCGGCAAGGCGGGAAATCCCGACATCATGGACGGCGTCGACGCGAATATGGTCGTCGGGGCTAGCACCGAGGTGATCGCGGGCGAAGGAAAAATCGTGACGGCCGGAGGCATCGACACGCACATTCATTTTATCGCGCCGCAGCAGATCGAAACGGCGCTGTCTTCCGGCGTCACGACGATGATCGGCGGCGGAACGGGACCCGCGACGGGAACGAACGCGACGACGTGCACCCCCGGCGCCTGGCACCTCCGGCGGATGCTGGAAGCGGCCGAAGCGTTCCCGATGAATGTGGGCTTTCTCGGGAAGGGCAACGCCTCGACGCTGCCGCCGCTGATCGAGCAAATCGAAGCGGGAGCGATCGGGCTGAAGCTCCACGAGGACTGGGGCACGACGCCGGCGGCGATCGACGCCTGCCTGACCGCGGCCGACAAGTACGACGTCCAGGTGGCGATACATACCGATACGTTGAACGAGGCCGGGTTCGTGGAGGATACGCTCCGCGCGATCGGCGGCCGCACGATTCATACGTATCATACGGAAGGTGCCGGCGGCGGCCATGCGCCGGATATTATCCGGGCGGCGGCCGAGCCGAACGTCATTCCTTCCTCGACGAATCCGACGCGGCCGTTTACGGTCAATACGATCGAAGAGCATCTGGATATGCTGATGGTTTGCCATCATCTGGACAGCCGCATCCCCGAGGACGTCGCCTTTGCCGATTCGCGCATTCGTCCCCAGACGATCGCGGCCGAAGATATTTTGCACGATTTGGGAGCGTTCAGCATTATCAGCTCCGATTCCCAGGCGATGGGGCGCGTTGGCGAGGTCGTCATCCGCACCTGGCAGACGGCGGACAAAATGAAAAAGCAGCGCGGCCCGCTCGCGGGCGACGACGCGAACGGGGACAACCACCGGATCAAACGCTACGTGGCCAAATATACGATCAATCCGGCGATCGCGCACGGCATTTCGCATTTGGTCGGATCGGTGGAAGTCGGCAAATGGGCGGACCTCGTGCTGTGGACGCCGGCCTTTTTCGGCGTGAAGCCGGACATGGTGCTGAAGGGAGGCAGCATTGCCTTCGCCCAAATGGGCGATCCGAACGCCTCCATTCCGACGCCCCAGCCCGTCTTCGGCCGGCCGATGTTTGCCGCTTACGGCCGCTCGCTTGCGCAAAGCTCGATCACGTTCGTCTCTCAGGCGGCTTACGACAGCGGAATCGCGGAGCGGCTCGGATTGGCGAAAAAAATCGAACCGGTGCGCGGCTGCCGCAACATCGGCAAGAAGGATATGATTTTCAACGACGCGACGCCGGCGATCGAGGTCGATCCGGAAACGTACCGGGTGACGGTGGACGGGGAACTGGCCGTCTGCGAGCCGGCAACGGAGCTGCCGATGGCCCAAAGGTATTTTTTGTTTTAGCGGTTCGTACCCGCGTGCAGCGATTGCATATGAGCAGCGGCGGCTCGTTTTCGCAAGCAGCGGATGCAAATAGGCAACGGTTCGTTTCCGCATGCAACCCGGCGCGCTGAACCGGCTGACGGATCCCAAGCGCGCTAACGGATGTCAGAGACTCTGTTTCGTCGAAATTCGGGTAAAGCCTGCACATTCGCATGAATTTCACCCTTTGGCGCTTGTTCTTGGATGAGAATTCGATGGAGGTGAGCAAGTCATGACTGCCAAAACAGGCGGCCCCGTTTCCCAGGAGCCGTACAACTGGCTGTCGCTGCAACTGCTGCTCGACTCCGCGCTGCCGATCGGCAGCTTCGCCCATTCCTACGGGCTGGAAACGCTCGTGCAGGAAAATGTCGTCCGCGACGGGGCGGAACTGCGGCAATATTTGGAGGGCATGCTACTGCACAGCTGGGCGACCGGCGATTTGATGGTCGTCAAGGCCGTTTATGCCGATGAGGCTTACAGCGGAGGAGGCCGGGACCCGGCGCGAGCCGGCGCCGCGGCGGCCCAAACCGGCCACGCGGCCAGCGTGCCAGGCAGCGTCCATTCGGCGCACGCTGGTGCATCGGCGGCCCTTCCCGGCGGCTCGCGCCCGTCCGCCGACGATGTCGCGTACGCCGCCTCGATCGAGCGGCTCGTGCACGTTCAGCGGCTCGGGGCGGAAACGCGCGACGGGGTGGAGAAGACCGGACGGAGGCTGATGCGGCTTGCGCCCCATCTGTTCCCGTCCCTGCCGGTGGAGCGGCTTGCGGCCGACGTGCGCGCCGGCCGTTGCCTCGGCACTTATCCGTACGTTTTCGGATGGTTATGCCGGCATCTCGGCATTCCGCTCGATCGGGCGGCCGAAGGGTACTTGTACGCTTGCGCGTCGACCGGCGTCAATGCCGCGTTAAGGCTGATGCCGATGGGCCAACACGAAGCGCAAAAGCTGCTCGCTTCGTTGTTTCCCGTCATCTCGGAGGCTTGGGCCGACGTTCGCGATATGGATCCGGCGGACGCCTACGGCGCGATGCCGCAGGCGGAAATCGGCATGATCCGGCATGAGCGTCTGTATTCCCGCTTATTTATGTCGTAACGGAAATCGCAATCGAAAAATCGGAGGAGATCTTTTCATGACCAGAGGACAAGGACATTTGCATCACCGCGAATTTCGTTCGGAACGCGAACAACTTCGGTTTCACCGGCTCGGCCACGATCACGAGCATCCGGAATGGGAAACGCCGGCGCTGACCGGCGGACGCCCGCTTCGCATCGGCATCGGCGGCCCGGTAGGATCCGGCAAGACGAAGCTGGTGGAGCGGATTTCCGCCGCGCTCAAGGACGAGCTGGACCTCGCGGTCATCACGAACGACATTTATACGAAAGAAGACGCCCGGATTCTCGTGGACAGCGGCTGCCTGCCAATGGAGCGGATTATCGGCGTCGAGACCGGCGGCTGCCCGCACACGGCCATTCGCGAGGATGCTTCGATGAATTTCGAAGCGGTGGAGGAGCTGCAGGAACGGTTTCCGAATTTGGAGCTGATTTTGATCGAAAGCGGCGGAGACAACCTGGCGGCGGCGTTCAGCCCGGAGCTGGCGGATCGCTTCATTTATATCATCGACGTCGCCCAAGGCGAGAAAATCCCGCGCAAAGGCGGGCCCGGCATCAGCCGCTCCGACCTGCTCATCATCAACAAAACCGACCTGGCGCCTTTTGTGGGCGCAAGCTTGGACGTCATGAGGGATGATTCCGGAAAAATGCGCGGCGACAAGCCGTTCGTCTTTACGAATTTGTTCAGCGGCGAAGGTTTGGACGACGTCCTGAAGTGGGTGCGGCGGCAGGCGGAGGAACACGCCGCGGCGGTATGAGGCCGGGGGAGCATGCAAAGCTGCAGGTCCGCTCGCGCCTGAAAGCGAGGGCGGAGCTCGTTCGCGGCAAGCCCGCGCTTGCGGAAAGCTATCACGAAGCCCCGCTCAAAATCGCCAAAACGTTCCCGCTGCACGACGAGGCGGGCCCGCAGCTGGCCGTCGTTCATATGGACGTCTCTCCGGGGCTTATGGACGGCGACCGCTATGCGTACGACTGGCGTATCGGCGAGGGGGTGCGGTTATACGCGACCAATCAGGCGTACACGCGCGTGCACCCTTGCCCTTACGATGCGGCGAAAGTCGAGCAAAGATTCGTCCTGGAGCGGGATGCCGTGCTGGAGTGGCTGCCTGAACCGGTCATGCTGTACCGGGACGCCCACTACGAATGCGTTACGGAAGTGGATTTGAGCCCGGGCTCGATTTGCGTCATCGGCGAAGCGCTCGCGCCCGGCCGGATTTCCCGCGGCGAACGGTTCGCTTTTCGATGCAGCGATACGAAGCTGGCCGTCCGTCATAACGGCGAGCTTATCCATTATCAACGCCAGCGCCTGCTGCCGGACAAGATGTCGCTGGCGGCGCCCGGCAGCTTCGGCTCCTATACGCATCTGGCTTCGCTGTACGTTTTTTCGGATAAAATCGGGCCCGAGCTGGCAGATCGGCTCGCCGGCGTAATGGAGGAAAGCTGTCCGGAAGGCGTCGTCTGGAGCGTCGCAAGAACGGCCAAGCTGGGCGTTGTCGCGATGCTGGCGGGGAACCGGGGCTGGCAGCTTCAACGGCTGCTGACGCTCGCTTGGGACGAAACGCGCCGGCAGCTCCTCTCCGCGCCGCCGCTCCGGCTGATCGGTCACGCCTGACGAGGAAGGCCTTACGGGCCGACTGCCGCAATATCGCGCGCGTCGGCCCGCAAGGCCTTTTTGTCGTGTTCGATCGTCAGCCCTTGTCGGGAAAAAGCCCGGCGAGGCCCGCGAACGGAAGATTTTCGTAGTGATCGGTTTTGTAGACGATTTCGGATTCCAGCTTCGCCTCGTCCGACAGCTTGTTGCGGCGGAATTGGAGGCGGTCGAACAGCTTCACCAAAATGCGGGCGGTATTGACCGCGTCGTCCAGCGCACGGTGATGGGAGCCGACGAACGGGATTTCCAGCATCTCCAGCGCGTTTTTTAGGCCCATTTGCTGATGCTTCTCGAGCTTGAACGTTTTGGACAGCATTTTTTGCAAATTGTTATGGTTGACGATCCAGTCCGTCGGAATTTGATGGGTTCGGCATTCGTTCACAAGCTGCCGGTGATCGTCGGGACCCCAGGCGCACAGGAAGTATTCGCCGTCGCCGATCCAATCGGCGAATGCGGACACGACTTCGGCCAGCGTGCCGGATCCGTCTACGTCTTCCTGCTTGATGCCGGTAAACGAAGTGGTGTCCTCGGTCAATTTCGGCACGATCACCGGCCGGACAAACGATTGAAACGTATCGACGATGACCGGCGCTCCGTCCGCGATTCCGACTTTGGCCGCGCCGATTTCGATAATTTCCGCGACTTGGCCTTTTTTGCGACGGACGGTCATTTCCAAATCATATACGATATAAGTCAAGTGGGCACACCTCTGAAAAATTCGGTCAATGGGATTCTATACTTCGTTATTATAGTTCCCGCGGCCTTATTTGTCATGGGATTCGGATTTTTTGCTATAATGGGCGCATGAACACGATTACGTTATTATATGTGGAAGACGACCCGGAGATCGGCGCGCTCGTGAAACGCCATTTGCAGGAAAAGGGATTCGAGGTAAGGTGGCTGCGCAGCGGCGAAGAAGCGCTTGCCGAGGCGGAAGGCTGCCGGCTGGCCGTTCTCGACGTCATGCTGCCGGGCCTGGACGGCTTCACGGTCGGCCAACGGCTGAAAAAGCAAATGCCCGGCCTGCCGATTTTGCTGCTGACGGCCCGCACGTCGATCGAGGACAAGCTGCAAGGGCTGGAATTCGCCGACGATTATTTGACCAAGCCGTTTCACCCGGAAGAATTGGAGGCGAGAATTAAAGTTCTGCTCCGGAGGCACGGCTCGCACGCTTCCGAGCCGGTCGCGATCAAGCATTTGCTGTTTTTCGAAAACGAAAACCGGCTCGTCGACCGCGACAGCGGGGAAGAGCTGACGCTGACCGGCAAACAGTTTCAAATTTTCACCTATATGGTGCGGCATTTGGGGCAAATTTTGACGAAAGAGCAAATCTTCGAAGCCGTTTGGGGGGAAACGTATCTGGAAGGCGACAAAACGCTGATGGTCCATATCCGTTATTTGCGCGAAAAGATCGAGCGAGATCCCGCCGCGCCGGAAGTCATCGAAACGGTTCGCGGCATCGGCTACAGGGTGAGGGCATGAAGCCGGTTGAAGCGGGAAACGCGGACAAGTCCGAAAAGCCGGCCTTTCTCGGCTCGCTGTTGTTCCGCTACATGATGATCGTCGTGCTGGCGCTCTTTTTTATTCCCGCCGTGCTTGTCGCGGTTTCGGTTTTTTATGCCGTCGTCAACGGCCCGGTGCAGCCGGAGCTGAAATACGGAAATTCGCAGCAGGTGAAGTCGGACTGGGACGCGGAAGCGGGCAAGCTCGACGCCTCGAACCCGGAAATCGTGAACGAGCGGCTGCGGGAATTGAAGCTGCGGTATGAAGACGCGTCCATGTTCTGGGTGGACGGGACCGGCCGGACGAGGCTGCAATTGCCCGAGCAAGCCGGTTTGCCGCTTTCGTGGACGGCGGACGACACGGTCCGCTTCATGAAGCAAAGCGTGAACGGCGATCCGTATACGGTCGTGTCGTTTCTCGGCGCGGACGGGGCGGGTCCCGGATTTATGGTGCTGCAGCTGCCGAGAACGTTCCTGCGGGCCGATTCGCCCGTCGATATGATGGCTCCGACGTTTTTCGGGCTCGTCCTGCTCATTTTCCTCGTTTTCGTCCTGCTGTCGTGGCTGTTTTTCCGGAACATTCGCCAAAGGCTTCTTCGGCTGCAGTCCGCCATGACGGCAACGGACGGAGACGGCATCCCGGTTCCGATCGTTTTGTCGAAGCGGGACGAAATCGGCAAGCTGGAGCAGGCGTTCAACGGGATGGCGGAACGTCTGCGCGTCGGCAGAGAGCGGGAACGCGAGGAGGAGAAGCTTCGCAAACAGCTGATCGGCAGCTTATCGCACGATTTGCGAACCCCGCTGACCGTCATGCGCAGCCACGTGCATTTGCTCGGACGCGAGGCGCTCAGCCTGCAAGGAGAAGAATCGGTCCGCCAGCTGGAGGCGAAGACGGAACGGCTGGGCGGCCTGATCGACAACCTGTTCGCCTATACGCTTATGACCAGCGGCAAATACCCGCTCAAGCTCGAAGTCTGCGATATCGCCCGGCTCGTTCGGCAAGGCGCGGCGACCTGGTATCCGTTATGGGAAAAAGAAGGGATCGAGCCCGAGGTCGATTTGCCCGAAGTCCCGATCCGATGGGAAGTGGACAAGGAAGGCTTCCTCCGCATTCTGGACAATCTGTTCCAAAACGTCGTCCGCCACGCCCGTTCGGGCGGATGGATCGGCATTTCCGCCCGAACGCTCGATTCGGGAGCGTTCGCTCTCGTCATTTCCGACCGGGGCCCCGGAATGAGCGCGATTTCGGCCGCCAAGGGCGGAGGCATCGGGCTGGCGATCGTTGACTACTTGCTGCGGGAGATGAAGTTGTCGTCGCGGGTCGAATCGGGCGAAACGGGAACCCGAATCGCCATTTGGCCGCGCGATATGCAGCTTTAACCGTTTTTTAAACTCCGGGCGCTCCTTGTTTTAACCTCCGCGAGCTATGATGGCTTACGAGGTGAACGAGATGAGCGAATGGATGATTCAAACGAAAGACCTTAGCAAGACGTACAAAGGCCGCGCGGCGGTCGACCGCCTTCATTTGAACATAGCGCGGGGCGACATTTACGGGTTTCTCGGACCGAACGGCGCGGGCAAAACGACGACGATCCGCATGCTGCTTGGGCTGATCAAGCCGACGAAAGGCAGCGTGGAAATTTTCGGCAGGCCGCTTGAACGGGACAAGCTGAATATCCTGCGCAAAGTCGGCTCGCTGGTCGAGTATCCTTCCTACTACGGACATTTGACCGCCGTCGAAAACCTGGAGGCGATCCGCCGGATATTGGACGCGCCCAAGTCGCGCATCGCGCAGGTGCTGGAAACGGTCGGCCTGACGAAAGAGGCCAAACGTCCGGTCAAAGGCTTCTCGCTTGGCATGAAGCAGCGGCTCGGAATTGCCGCCGCCTTGATCGGCGATCCGGAGCTGCTCATTCTGGACGAGCCGACGAACGGGCTGGACCCGTCGGGCATATTGGAAATTCGCGAGCTGATCAAAGGGATGCCGAAGCAATACGGCATTACCGTGCTCGTTTCCAGCCACTTGCTCAGCGAGGTGGAGCAAATGGCGGGCACGGTCGGCATTATCCGCCAGGGCAAGATGGTGTTCCAGGACACGATCGAGTCCCTGCGCCGGCAATCGGAAGGCTCGATCTCGGTTGCCGTGTCCGAGCCGGAGGAGGCGCTGCTTGCCCTGCTCCGGATGGGATATCAGGGGGCGCTGGAGCAAGGGCGCATTCGGCTCGAAGGCGCCGACGACGAAAGCGTGGCGCGCATCGTCAAGGAACTGGTGCAGCGGAACCACGCGATCTACCGGATCGAAGAAAAGCGGCAGTCGCTCGAGGAGCTGTTTTTGCAAATCGTCGGAGAGGGGCTGCGGGCATGATGGGTCGCGTGCTTTCCGCCGAATTGCTCAAAATCCGCAAAAAGGGCTTGTGGCTGCTCGCATTTTGCGGCCCGGTCGGCCTCGTTGCGCTGCAGGCGCTCAATTTCGGCATTCGGTACGATTATTTGACGAAGGAATACGCGGCCGATCTTTGGGGCGGACTCGTCGGAAACATCGTGCCGTTTATTCCCGTGACCGTCCTGGCCGGCATTACGCTGATTTGCTCGCTCCTTGCGAACGTGGAGCATCAGACCGGCGCCTGGAAGCAGCTGCTGGCTTTGCCGGTTCCGAGGCGAACGGTGTTCGCGGCCAAATTCGCGGTATCGTCGCTGCTGCTCGGCTTTTCCTGCGGCGTGCTTGCCCTGTCGACCGTCGCCCTCGGCGTCGCGCTCCGTTTCGGCTGGGACTTCCCGGCCGCCGACATTTTGCGCTTCAGCTTTCTGCCTTTTCTGGCCTCGCTGCCGTTTCTCGCGCTCCTGCTTTGGCTTTCCATCGTCTTGCGCAATCAGACGCTTCCGGTGACGCTCGGGATGGTGTCCGGCGTTTGCTCCTTGTTTACCGGCAACCTGTCGGAGTTCGCGCCGATCAACTGGCCAATGTTCGCTGCCGGACCGGCGCCGGTCATGCGGATCGCCGTCGGGGGAGGCTTGCTGCTCGGAACGGTCGTTTACTTGATCGGCTCGGCGCATTTCAACCGGAAGGATGTGAGCTGACGATGATGGCTTTCTTGCGTCTATTATCGACGGAACGCTTGAAACAAGCCAAATCGCGAATCGGTTGGCTGATTCCGATCAGTCCGCTGCTTTCCCTCGCCGTCGGGCTTCTGTCCCAGCCGCCCGAAGAGGCTTCGCAGAGCGAGTCGTTTGCGGTCGTTCTCTCCTCCATGTCGTTTTTTCACGCGATGCTGCTGCTTCCGATCCTGGTCGGACTGTTCGCTTCCAATGTATGCAGGTACGAGCATATGGGAGGCGGCTGGAAACAGCTGCTGTCGCTGCCGGTCACGAGAACGAAGCTGTACGCGGCGAAATATATGATGATCGCGTGGCAAATCGCCATCGTTCAAGCGCTTCTTGCGGCCGCCGCCGTCGCCGTATTTTACGTGCGGAAAATGCCCGGCGAGCTGCCGTGGGACATGCTGCTGAGCAGCGCGCTCGGCGGCTGGGTCGCCTGCCTGCCGCTGGCCGCTTTGCAACTGGGCGTCTCGCTGGCATGGTCGTCCTTCGCGGCTCCGCTTGCCGTCAATATCGCGTTGACGCTGCCGAACATTTTAATCGTCAACTCCGCTCAATACGGACCTTTCTATCCATGGGCGCAGCCGATGATCGCGATGATTCCCCGGGAGAGCAACGACACGTTCGGCGCTCTGGGGCTTCCGCTCGAAAGCATCATGATCACGGTGGCCGGCAGCTTCGCGGCGTTCGTCGCGGCGGGTTTGATCTACTTTAAACGAAAGGCCGTGTAAGGCGTAAGGAAAACCGGCTTTTGGAATTTTGCGAGGGACCGGCGAGCGGGAAGCGGCGGAGCCCGTCGTCTCGCCCGCCTTCATAACCTCCGTTCGGCTTCATATGCTTTGAAGGAGGGGAGCGTGAAGCCGGGTGGAGGAAAAATTCGGCAAGGTCAATCCAGTCAATAAAGTCGCGCTTTACTACGATTTGAAAAAGGCGCAAAAAGAAACCGAAGAAAAGCTGGCCTCGCTGCGTGCGGCGATATTGGCCGAATTCGATTCGGGAAACGGCTCGTCCGAACGGCTCGTCGGGGATTACCGCGTCAAAATCGTCGTCCAGGAACGCCGGGAATACGACGACGACAAGCTGTACGAGGCGCTTCCGGACCCGGACGTGTGGAGACTGCTGTCCCGGGCGGATCCGGCCAAGGTAGCCGCGCTGATCAAGCTTAACGTCATAACGGAAGAGGCCGTGAGAGGAGCTTTCGCGGTGAAAAAAGTGCCGGCGCTGCAGGTGGACCGGGAGTAGGAAACAGGGGGATAGGGGAGTAGACCTCATAGCAGCCGCTGAAACGATAGGTTTCGGCGGTTTTTTTGTATAAGAAAACCCCCAGTTCGACTGGGGGTTCAGGAAAGCTTATAGCTATGAGTAGTCATCCCTTGACCTTCAATGATAATATGGGAGCCGGTCTGCCAACCGCTACCAAACATCAATGGAGGACAAGGGATGGACAAGAGCAGTCTAGCACACACGAAATGGAACTGTAAATATCATATCGTATTTGCCCCGAAGTATCGGCGGCAAGTGATCTATGGGAAATTAAAAAGGGAAATCGGAAAAATCATCCGGGAGTTATGTGAGCGAAAAGGGGTAGAAATTCTCGAAGCTGAAGCATGTCCGGATCACATCCACATGCTCGTGAGTATTCCGCCGAAGCTAAGCGTGTCCGAGTTTATGGGATACTTAAAGGGAAAAAGTTCACTGATGATCTTCGATAAATTTGCGAATATGAAGTACCGCTACGGCAATCGACAGTTTTGGTGTAGAGGGTACTACGTCGATACGGTGGGACGAAACAAAAAGGTAATCGCCGAATACATTCGGAATCAACTAACAGAGGACAAGAACTACGAACAACTCACGATGAAGGAACTGATCGACCCGTTTACGGGTGAGTCGGTGAAAAAGGGCGTATAAAGAGGCCCCTTTCCAGGGGCTAGCCTGAGGTAACACGCGGTTGGCAGATCTTCAGAGCGCCTTAGAGGCGCTTGCTTGTAACATGCCCTTATAGGGCTGATGGAAGCCACCGGCTAAGCCGGTGGTTATGACTCTGCAGGGAAAGGAATCCTGAATTCTTCGCCTCGCGAAAGCGTAACCTCTCATGACACTTCGCTCAAAATCCCCGTCAATCACGATCCCCGCAGCTCTGTTTTTTATTTATCCTAAATTACGAAAGCCTATAGAATCAGGCTTTTGAAGACGCAGAACTTGGATTTCACAACCAATTATGGAGGCAGAATATGCAGTCAAAATGGAATGCGAGCAAAAATGCCGTTACTTTCCCCCTCCCCACATGAAGGGGCAACGGGATTTCCAAGACACAAATTGGGATTATCGTTTATTCCAATAAAATACTTTTTCGCTCCATTCGTCGCCATGCCCACTGGTTTTGGAAAGACGTACTCAGTTTCAATGTCATTTGGCGGGCATGCTGGACAAACACACCTGCACAAACAAAAAACGTTCGCCGGAACCGCTGGATGGTGTAGGATCGGTGAATCGGCTCACAACAATGATGCTTGAATCGCTCAAAGAGATTATAGGCGAGCAGCTTTAAGAGCAGGTCGATTTCATTGGCGGCAAACGACTGCGTTGGAATGCGGTGGATGGCAAAGCCATTCTGGACTCCTTTGATGGAGTTCTCCACGCGGCAGCGCGGGTTTTAGACCCGCCACACATCCATGGCTTCCCATTCCTCCGTTGTGACCATGGCTTCGTATTGCCAAAGCAAATCCAGTTCCAACTGAGACTGATCCCCGTCCCAACGCGGCATTTTGCGGATGACAGCAACACGACGCATCTTCTTCCAACCGATCGCTTGGTAGGCCAGCACGATGCCTTCAATGATCCAGTCCTCGTCCACAAAGCGTGTCCAATGCGCACAGGTTTTGACTTGGTCCTGGAGACGACTTGTCCATTTCAGCTTGCCGACGTAGCCGATCTGACGGGACTCCCAGAACGCGTAGAAGTCTTCTCCGCCAAAGCCTTTGTCAAACCGGGCATAGCGTACGTGGTGGGATTCCAACAACGCCAGCGTTTGCCGGGCAAACGAAAGGACGTCGGTCGAACTGCTCGTGTTGCCGGGACGCAGCGCGGCATTCACTAGCATTCGCGACTGCCCTTCGTACACGAGAAGGGGATGATAGCTCTTTCGGCCGCGCTTCTGACTGTTAAAACCGACTTCCGCTCCCTGCTGGTTGCCGTACACCGTCTCAACAGTCGAATCCAGATCGAGAATCAAGGAGTCGGGTAGCTGCGGTGCAATGATTTCGACATTCAGGTTTCGCAGGGCTGGCGCTAAATGGTCGTGGGCTTTGCCCAGACGAAGCAATTCCTTGTTTAACAATGTGTGATGCGGCACCCGGCCGCCCAGCGCCTGGGCGATCAAGGCATCACCTTGTAGGGATTTGAAATGAAAGAGACGTTCGCAGCCCAAAATCCAGCCGATGATGAGCATCTGCAGAATGCGATGCGTCGGAAAGATGGCATTCGCCGCTTTGGCTAGTCCAAGGCTCCGAAGGGCTTGATTCAAACCGATGTTTTCAAGAAATCCGAGGATCACCTTGCTTCCTGCAAAATTTGTTGCATTTCTCATAGAAAATGCCGTTTTCAATGACGCGATTTTTGTGGTAGACTTCACCTTAAGGGTGCTCCTCTCTTGGTTGGTGATGTTCTAGGCAAACACCATTCTACCAAAGATCTGGGCACTTTTTCATGTTTTTATGAGGTGGTACTTTCGTAATTCAGGTTTATATGAACATTCGATATTTTGGTTTAATATAGGCATTAAGGGCTCATAGACATGTAGTTGCCGAAACCAGTAAAAAAAGAGAAATTGATCGGGGATGCCGCAAATGGAGCTGTGAAGCTTCAAGACGCAATTGGAGGCGATTTGAGGGAATGAATTACATTTGTTTGATTGAATTGAACGACGTAACCCCAAAGATATGGAGAAAATTTCAGTTTCACCCGAACATCACTTTCGAGCAGTTGCATCATATCCTTCAATTCGTCATGGGGTGGGAAAACGATCATCTCTACGAATTCGAAATCAAAGGACGAAGGATCGGCGAGCAGAATGCGTTTTCCGGCATGTTTTTTGGTAACAATAACGAAGCCGCCGCAGAAAGCGAAATCGTATCCGCTCACCTGAAAAGAAAAAACGCGAAACTCAAGTATTTGTACGATTTCGGCGACGGCTGGGAACATACGATTACGCTTATCGATCCGAAAGCGCCTCCCTTAAACGACGCTTCTTATCCCGTTTGCCTGGAGGGAGCGCGCTGCTGTCCTCCGGAAGATGTGGGAGGCGTGCCGGGATATGAGTTCATGCTCGAGGTACTGGACGATCCGGAACACCCCGAATACGAGCATATGACCGATTGGCTCGGGGAAGATTATGATCCGGAGCGGTTTTCCATCGATGCCGTCAACGAGCTGCTTCGGTCGGACAAGTTTGTTCCGAAGCCGCTTCCCCGCAACGCACCGTTGCCAAAGTCAAAGCCGAAGCCGGCAAAGTTGACCAAATCGGCGCTCAATAAATATTTGAACCAGATAAGTCAAGATCAACTCATAGATTTGGTTAAGGAGTGCTTCGACTCAAGCAATGACGTCAAAAAACTGCTCTCCGTCCGAATTATCGGGGAGGATGCGGCGATATCCTTGTTCTACGAATGTCGCCAGAAAATCGAAAAAGAATTTTTTCATGATCGCGGCCGCGACAACCCCGATTTTCCGAACATATCAAAAGAAGTCACCCATTTCGTGAAACTTACGGGAAACGACAAATTCGGCGCCGAACTGATGATGCTCTACGTGGAAGCAAGCATGATTTTCGCAAGGACCCATTTCATCTCGGACGCCTCTCTTTCCAACAGCTTGTTGTCGGTTTTCACCGACCTGATTCATTTGCTTCAAAAGGATGAAACTCGCGAGCTGATCGAAGCGTACAAGAGCCGGATTCATGCGGCGCTGCAAAGCGCGGACAGGATCGATTACTGGGTTCTGCACAAGATGCATCATTTGTACGAGGGATTGGGCGGGATTGAGGAACAGAAATAATCGATGGATGAATAATCCGAGTGACAATAGTCGGATTTAAGTTTTGTCATTCGGTAAGGGGAATGCAGGAAGGGTGTCATGTCATTCTAAGATTTTGAACATCCATAACGGTTGAACTTGGGGGCTCGACTCAGGTTCAACCGTATTTGTTTGTGCTCGAACTTCTGTTCGCTGACCGGCTCTCGTAGAATGAACATCAACGAAGCTCAAATGAGGGGGCAAGTAAGAATGAAAATTTCTCAAGCGCGGCAATCCCATTATCAAACCTGCCAAGATTGCGGCAAAAACGTCTGAAAAGTCAATGCACTTCGAAAAGGGCAAAAATTTGCAACCTGTGCAGGATGCAGCGGAAGGGAGCTTATCCATATAAGGGCATTCTTATAATCGGGGATGGCTTTAAAAGGCAACGAGGGGCTTGTCACTTTTCAATATAAATCGGGGCATCGCCAACTGTTGACATTAAAGAACGCATGGGATTATGTACGGGAGGCCGCGCGCGTATAAACGGGGACAGAAGTCATTAGAGAGATCATGGATGTTGATGAAGCAGAAAAGCACGTGGTAGAGCGGGAAGAAGGCCGTTCTGCAGGAGCCCTTCCGCTCGGTTGGCCGCATCGCAGAGCTGTTCGGCGAAAACATGGACGACGCCCGGGAGATTATCGGCATTATCGACGATATAAATCGGAGTGCGGAGGTTGTCGGGGTTTGATTGGGCCTAGACAGGCAAAGAAACCTTGGTGAATTAGTCCAAGGTTTCTTTGCCATTCATGTGCGACATAAAAAAACACTACATTTCAATCCTCATTCATCAGAAGATGAATGACATGAAAACCAAAAAACGTCTTGACAACATTATTTAGCCAAACTTAAAATTGGTATCAAGACAAGAAAATTATTACATAAAAAAATACTACGAATCAAGTCCTTCGATGGATACGACGATTTTTATTCTTATCGACTAAACATTCGCAATATGTGATCGACCAACATCCTTGATGTAGCTTGGCCAGTTGAAAGTAGTTGCCGCATCCGTAGCAGTATACTCTGTTAACAAATGGCATCTATTGGTGAAAAGGAGAGCGATTGTGTTTCATATGAATACGCCAACAACACATCACATACTTACGGAATGGGAATCAGATACGAATGCTAGTAATCTTGTAGTTCATTTATATTCGCTACCTGTGCGTAATGTGTTCGAACTACACAATGAAAATGGACATGCTTGTTCCGAGTTACGAAGATTAAACAAAACTAATGTTATAGACTTTTTTGAACAGTTTATTGCAAGTTGGCAACCTATAGAAAATTGGGGCAAGTATACATTCACTAATCATGAATGCCGGTCAATAAATGCTTTAGTTTCAACTGAGCGAACAGTATTAGAACGTTTGCTTTTAAGAACGATTGAAAGCGCTCAGCCAAGAAATGAAATTGCCGCGGGTAGCCGGAAGTTTACGTGGCTGAAAGCAGAGAAAGTCGTTCAGAACATTTCAATTCATAGGGTAATTCATTGCGATGTTTCTATTAATATCAACGGTGTAATAACGGTTGGATTTGATTTAAATCATAGCTTTCGAACGAATGATTCCGTGTTTGATCTGATGAAGTCTAAAGCAATTATTAAAGGTGATCGAGTTATTGATAAATACAATAATCTGCATTATGAGTTCGATAAAGTTACAGAGTATACCATTAGTGATGTAGTACCAGAACTTGGTCAATCCGTCATTAATTACTTTGTTAGGGAAAGAAAACAAACTTGGAAAGTTGACAAGCTCGATCCGAGCATGCCCGTCGTTTATGTAAAAATGAAAAATAGACAAGCTCCCATTGCATATGCTCCTGCCATGTTACAAAAGGAGCTAACTTTTGAATCGCTTCCGGTTGCCGTAGTACGTCAAACGTCGGAAGTTTATAAACAAAATGCAAATCAAAAAATCAAGATATTGTTAGACGAGATGCAAAACATATTGAAACGTACAGATAAACTTCAGTTTTCCAAACAAAAGCTGCTTGTTCAGCAAAGCGGTTATAAGGTAAAGCAAATCGAAATCCCGAACCTTACATTTGGTAAAAATGTTACACAGTCACAGCCCAGATACGGTCTTGAAAAAGGTGGCGTTGTGCTGTCTAAGCCATTATCGATTAATTTACTCGTTTATCCGGAACTGATTAATACGAAGCTCAATGCCATTACAGCTTTTAATGATAAGTTAATCGCATTGTCTCATAAATGGGGAGTACCGCTTACAATACTTAAAAAATCTGAGACATATCGCAACAAATCAATCGATTTCACAAACCCGCATCAATTTGCTATTCTACTTAAGGAACTTGCGAATTATTCATTCCAGGAACTTACTCTTGTCATCATTCCGGAGAAAGTTGCAGGAATGTGGTATGACTTGATTAAAAAGGAATTTGGAGGGAATTCGTCAGTTCCTACTCAGTTCATAACAATAGAAACATTACAAAAAGCTAACGACTTTATTCTGGGAAACCTGCTCCTAGGGCTTTACTCCAAATCTGGTATTCAACCGTGGATCTTAAATTCATCACTATCATCCGATTGTTTTATTGGATTAGATGTATCCCATGAGTCGGGCAGGCATTCTGCTGGCATTGTGCAGATCGTTGGCAAGGACGGTAGGGTATTGTCTAGCCGAGCAAATACATCAAATGAAGCAGGGGAGAAAATCCGCCATGAGACAATGTGTCAAATTATATACTCAGCAATTGATCAATATCAGCGCCATTACAATGAAAAGCCAAGGCATGTTACATTTCATCGGGACGGGCTCTGCAGAGAAGATCTAAATAGTCTGGACGAAGTTTTTGACAGTCTGGGTGTAGACTATGATATGGTGGAGATCATAAAAAAAACGAACCGTCGAATGGCGATTAACGTCGATAAACAAGGATGGGAAACCAAATCAGGACTCTGTTATGTTAAGGATAATTGGGCATATCTCATTTCCACTAATCCGCACCCGCGTGTCGGAACGGCACAGCCCATTAAGATCGTCAAGAAACAGGGATCACTTTCTCTTGAAGCAATCGTCCAAGACATTTATCATCTTTCATTCATGCATATCGGGTCGTTATTAAAATGTCGGTTGCCCATAACCACGTATTATGCAGATTTAAGTTCTACCTTTTTCAATCGGCAATGGATTCCGATTGACTCCGGAGAATCACTTCATTTTGTCTAATAAATTTGACTTGCTTATTGATTTGAAATCAGGCTCCGCTTTCATTCGGATGCGGGAAGCTCCGGTATTTTGCTTTTGTCAGCTCCACATGCCCTCGTTTCAATTCATGCGAAATAACCGATTTCTTGCTTAAAAATGCCATCGTCTCGCATGTGCCAGATACCCGTTGACGTAAAAATAATTTGCGCAACTTATTTTTAAATCCTTGAGCGGTACAACGAGGTTCGGGGCATTTTGACGGATTATGTGCTGGAATCGGAAATCGAAGAGGAGACGGGACGGATCTTCATCCAGTCGATGGCCATTTACGAAATTTACCGGCCGAAGGATGTCGATTTTGTCACCTTGTTCCGTTACCGCTGGAATGGAAGAGTGAAAGAGTACGTGAAAGGAAACGAGTGATCAGGAGTGAAACCGGAAAAGGATGCGTCAAACCGTACTATTGCCTATTTTAGCCGGACCGGATTTCGGCGCGCCCTGGAGGCGATGTGGAAAAAGTACGTATCGCTTGGGCGGATCGGCGGGCAAGCGGTCGTCGAGCGGGCGTCAGAGGAAGAATGCGAGGCGATCAACTCTTTATTTGGCTGGAACAACAAGCCCGGCGATTCGGTTCGAATCCCGCTGGAGCTGTTCGATCAGGAGCTTCGCGAATCGGGCTTCGGCAACGATCTTCTCGAATTGCACCGGATGTTGAAAGGGAAGCCGCTGCTGACGAAGAGCGAACGAAAGGCGGGGCATCAAGAAAATTGGCGGAGACTCTTTGCGGAGGCGCGAGGGGCGGCATCGGATCAATGGGGCCCCTACAGTTTGCAATAGGCTGGCTCTAATGGAGGAAGAGACGGGTGCCGGGAGCCGCGCGTTTCGTGAGTGCTATAGGACGGATCGGGAGGCGGCCCGGACTTCGCTGGCAACCGTTGCCCGGGTGTTGAAGCATCTATTTGACGAAGCGGATTCCAAAGCAAACAGAACGCCGATCCGGCTTCCCGTTCTAGCGGCCCGCATCAGCGGAGACGCCCACGCGCTCGACCCGGGAACGCCTGCCGGCAGAATGCTGATCGCGGTTCTGCGATACGAAAAGGGGCTTGAAAACCGCGGAACGGGAGCATTCGAGCGACGAAGCGGTGGATGCCGACGATGGTTCGCAAACGTTAAAGCTTCGGGAGCTGTACCGCAGCTTTGGCATTTTGGACGATGACCTTTCTTCCATAGTTTATTGGTATTTTTCAGATTGGAGAGAATCGGCTATCCCAACCGTCTGGACGTTAAGGCAAGTCGATTCGGAGAAGCGGATTCCTGCCTGCTTGCGCATTTATGTCGTGGAGAATCCGGCCGTTTTTTCGACGATTCTGGATTCGCTGAACTCTTGCGCCAATGAGGGAGGCGAGCCTGCGGCTCTCCTGTGCACGAGCGGTCCCGCGAGCGCGGCTGCCATTCGCTGGATCCAGCGCTGTCTGGATATCTCCGGGGGCGATTGCCGCATTTATTATTACGGGGACTTTGACGTAAAGGGCCTGGTCATGGGTCAAACGCTGTACCGGTTGTTTCCGGGGCGGTTCGTTCCCTGGAGGTTCGATGCCAAGACCTACCGGGAGGCTGACGAAAAATGCCTCCTCGGTCTTTCGTTCGAAAGTGCCGAGTTGGATAAGCTTTGGGAAGATGGAGATGCCTTGGGACAGGCAATTATGCGGCACGATGCGCCGGATCGGAAAAAAAGTTCACCAGGAATCGCTCGTCTCGAAATTGGTTGAAGATTTTGCAGGGCGAAGCTGAGGTTTTAACAAAATATGCACCTCTATGCGGCGGGGCTTTTTTCCAGGAAGTCGCCTTTGTAGATCAAGGCGCCTCCTTAAAATCAATTTTTGCGGCAAAATAGCGGCAATGTTATGATGTAATTGAGGAGGGTGATTTCATGTTCATACCCGAATATTCAATTACGGATGCCATTGCCCGCAGACTGATGGATATATAGCGCGCCAGTGCAGTAGTCGATTTGCTTCCGTTGCCTGCATCTATTCTGGATTTGCTTAAGAAAGAATCGATGGAAAAGACGGTCATCCTCTCAACAAAGTTTGAGGGGAATACGCTTGACGAGGCGACGAAGCGAAAAGTTTTGTACCAAAATAGCAGCGACAATGAAGAGCAGGAAGTTTATAACTTGATGAAAGCTTTGGAATACCTGGATGAAGCCGAAAGAAGGCAGCTCCCGATCACCGAAGAGTTTATCAAGAAGCTGCATGCCATAATTAAAATATCGCACGGTCGAAGACTGCGCGTAGCGAATATCGTGAAAAGCAAAATCAAGTAGGGAGCCGCCATGCTTCCGGATACTATCTGCCGCCGGAACGGCAAGATGTCCCTTCATTGATGGAAGATCTGGTTGCCTGGATTAACTTGCCGGAAGTTTATTCTGTTCCGGTTCCCATCTAAGCAGGGATTTTTATGTGGCAGTTTTCTCACGATTCAAGCTACTGTAATTGCTTTATTTCCGGGGGGATTCGTTCCTCGGGGATTCGATATCGGAGAGCTAGCGCAAACCGCAGAAGCATCGAAGGGTTTTCTCACCGCTTCGCTTTGTAAAACTCACGGTAAAGCTTCATCAGCGCCCGCTTCTCGATCCGGGACACGTAGCTGCGGCTAATGCCGAACTCGCGGGAGATTTCCCGCTGGGGCCGTTCATCGCCGCCGAGTCCGAACTTCCGCGGATGACCTCCTGCTCGCGCTCGTCAAGAATGTCGAGATTGCGGTAGATTTTGCTTTTTTCTATTATAAGCTGAACTTTTTCGACCACTTCGTCAGGTTCCGTTCCCAGTATATATCACGGGGTATTCGTTAGAGGCGGGCCCGCTAGGAAAAACTAAGGGGTCCGACATGCGAAAAGCAAGACAGCACATGTGTTATAATGACTATAGATTAGGTCGCTGAAGGTTCATATGATGGAAGGTGATATCCATGAAACGGACGGAAGAACTTCATAAGCTTATCAAGCTTACAGGCGATCGGGCGAAGCTTGATGCAAAAGCAAATGAGACATACATCGTTTACAAAGCAGCGAACGGTCAGATCGTAAAAGAATACAGTAACGGCGAGATCGTTTTGGTTCCAGAGCAGGAAATTCCTCATGTTTGAACCATCAGGGATCATGTATGTATTTGCAGGGAATAACGGCAGCGGTAAGAGCACGATTTGGAATCTAATTGTTGATCGGCTTGGCATCAGCGTAAATATTGATGCGGATGCCTTAGCAAGGGGAATAGATGCTGTTCATCCGGATCGTCATAGGATGTCTGCAGGGAAAGAAGCCATAAAATTGGCTAGAGACTGTATTCGAAACCATCGTGATTTTTCGGTTGAAACGACATTAGCTGGCGGCAATACCATTCGTCTTATACAGGATGCAAAGACTAACAAATTTGAAATTACGATGTTTTATATCGGTCTTGGGGATTATCGCCTGAACATCGAAAGGGTTGCGGTTCGTGTGAAGAATGGCGGTCATCATATCCCATCTGAGGATATCATACGCCGCCATAAGACCTCCATTCGTAATTTACTTTCAAACCTTCACTTAATCGACCATTTAATGGTTATTGATAACAGTCGTGCCGAAGGGGAGATCGTGTTAGAGATGAATCATAACAAAATTACATATCGTACTAAGTCAATGCCGACTTGGACCGAATCGATCGAACAAAGAATAACAATGGTCCAATAATGAGATGATGCTTATATGTAAATCGAAGTTAGTATTTCTAAATAATGAACACTCCCTTAACTGAGGCTGTGTCGCAAGCCTTTGATATGGAATGCAAAGCGATGGGGGGATTGCCGGATCACATCGTTAAGTTGCAGCGGAAATGTGCTTTTTCCGATGTTGCAGCGCAATTCAAAGTGATCCCGGAGGAGCATGTGACGGTTGTAGCGGATGCTGAGCTTGCAAGCAAGCTGAGCAAGGGACTTGCTATATCGGCAAAGGAACTGCAGAAAGGCAGTGTTAGGATAAGGCGTTCCGTTTTAAGCAGGCTTGGGTGCGGTCAAGGGGAATTGCCTGTGCTTGCAGAGAGCCAGTATGACAGATTCCTGGGTTATATAAAAAGCTTAGTTTGAATTTCACGTTAGGGTTGGCCATGAGGCCAACCCTGTTATGGTTATTTCCGGGGGGATTCGTTCCTCGGGGATTCGATATCGGAGAGCTAGCGCGAACCGGCAGATGCATCAAAGGGTTTTCTCACCGCTTCGCTTTGTAAAACTCATGGTAAAGCTTCATCAGCGCCCGCTTCTCGATCCGCGACACGTAGCTGCGGCTGATGCCGAGCTCGCGGGCGATTTCCCGCTGGGTCCGTTCGTCGCCGCCGCCGTCGAGTCCGAACCTTCCGCGGATGACCTCCTGCTCGCGCTCGTCGAGAATGTCGAGATTGCGGTAGATTTTGCTTTTTTCTATTTTAAGCTGAACTTTCTCGACCACTTCGTCAGGCTCCGTTCCCAATATATCTTGCAAGGTGATTTCGTTTCCTTCTTTGTCGGTTCCGATCGGATCGTGGAGCGATACGTCTTTTCGCGTTTTTTTCAGCGAGCGCAAGTGCATCAGAATTTCGTTTTCGATGCAGCGCGCCGCGAACGTAGCGAGCTTCGTCCCTTTGTTGGGCGAAAAGGACTCGATCGCCTTGATCAATCCGATCGTGCCGATGGAAATGAGGTCTTCCAGGTCTTCTCCGGTGTTGTCGAACTTTTTGACAATGTGCGCAACGAGCCTGAGGTTGTGCTCGATGAGCAAATTCCGCGAATGGGGATCGCCTTCCGCCATGCGGCGCAGGTGCAGCGCTTCTTCTTCATCGGTCAAAGGCTGGGGAAACGCGTTGTTTTTGACGTACGAGACGAGAAGGGACAGTTGCTTCAGGAACAAGGCGATTGCCGTAAATAATCCGGGCACGGGAAAGGCCACCTCCGGCTGTCAGTCGATTTCACGCAAAGAAGCACTACTTATTGTATGTGGGTAAGTGCCCAACCGTGCCTGTACCGCCAAAATGGGATGGCTGCGGGATGCCGATCCGCCGGCCGGGTTCATCAAATTGTCACGCCGTTCATGAAATGTTCGGTTGTTCCGGACGCGCAATTCCGTTAGGGTTAGGGTAACGGGAAATTTATTTCGTCACGATGAACGGGCGGGAGGTGACCGCAAATGACAGCGGCTTCGATGATCATCGTTGCCGGCGCGGCAGTCGCCATGCTTGTGGTGCTGATCGTCGGTTACAAAGCGATTTTAAAAGCGGGAGAATAAAGCGTTATCGTGTTTCGAAAAAGCCGGTTGCTTGCGGCCCGACGCCGCTTGCGAACCGGTTTTTTTGTCGAATTTCATAGGATTGTGAAACTTGCCTGCCATTTTTTGCGTTTCATAGAGTGATAGATTCCTTCAGGCGCGACGAGAGAGGAGCGATCGAATGAACAAAAGCGGAAAAAGCTTCCCGAACTCATTCCTGTTTTCCGTTATGCTGCTGGCCGCGGCGATCGGATCCTTCGCGGCTTTTGCCGAACCGGCCGAAGCGGGGTTCTTCGATCGGATCCAGGACATTTACGAGGCTCCGGACAAGCTGGAGGCGCTCGAATCGAAATACGAGGAAGCGACCGACGAGCTTCAGCGGCAGACGGAAACCTTTCTTCAGGAAAAGACGGAGCTGCTGGAGAAAAACGATGCCATGATGATGCAGAACGAGCAATTGGCGGGCCAAAACGAAGCCCTCGCCGAACAAAACCGCGCGCTGCTCGAACGGATGCAGATTTTGGAGGAACGGCAGGAAAGGCGGGCGGAATTGACCCGAAAGCTCGCATACGGCGCGGGGGCCGTACTCGGATTGTTTTTGCTTTACGTGCTTTCGGTCCGTTTTTGGCGGTTTCTCGCTTGGCGCCGGCAGCGGCAGATGGGAGGGGGAGCGTAACCGATGGATATTCGCGCTCCCGCCCCGCTCGGCCAAGTGAGGATCGTCCTTGAGCCGGGAGAAGCGCTGCATGTGCTCCACCCGAAAACGATCGTGGCGTTTCAAGGCGCGCCCTTGCAGCGGGAAGATCGGGTTATGGACCTCGCGAACGCCTACCGGAAAAAGAAATGGATCCGCAGCAAGCTTCAAGGCCCTGCCGACGTGCTGCTCGGCCTCCCGCCCGGGTGCGCCTTAACGGTCGTCGATATCGAACCGGACAGCGATCTTCTGTTCGATTTCAAGCACGTCCTTTTTTATACGGAAGGTCTCACGATGCGCAGCCGGATTCAAAAAATCCGAACGGCCTGGATCACGAGACAATGGGTTCGGATGAAATTTTCCGGTCCGGGGAAAGTCGGCGTCGTCACGGCCGGCGACCTCGCCTCGATTCCGCTACATGCCGGCGTGCCGCTGTTCGCCGAATCCGGTTCGCTCGTCGCGTTTCCGGAGCGGGCGGACGTCCGTTTGTCCGTATACGGTAATACGCTGGCGAGCCAGCACATGAACGTGCAGTGGGAGCTGACCGGCAGCGGTCCGGCGCTCGTGCAGAGCGGGACGAAGGAGACGGGGCTTGCCGATCAATTGTCCGGCGACGGCGTCGTCAAGCGGCTGCTGCGGGAACTGCTGCCTTTCGGCAGCGTGTATATAAAATAGGAAAGCTGCGGCGATTGTTTCTTGCCGCGGCTTTTTTGATGAGAGAGAATCCAGTTGAGTCATGACTACTCATCTTAACCCGCCTTGCGAGCATAGCCGTACGCAGTTGAGTAAAAATTACACATCTTGCCGCCTCCGCGCGAACGCCGCCGGCCCAGTTGAGTCGTGACTGCTCAACTCAACCCGCCTCACGCATGCTTGTGCTGCGAACATTTCGGTCCGCCAGGAAAAAAACGGCCCCTAACATAATTGTCGCTTTGCAGGTAAAACCTAAAACCGATCATTCCGCATGAAAGGAGAATGGCGATGGCCGGAAGCGAAGCAACGAAAGGCGGCTCGAAGTATAAGCCGCTCTCCATGACGGCGAAGGAGTATCAGGCGTTCGCCAAAAAGCGCGAGCCCGCCCGGTCCGTGTTCGGCAACTGCCTGAAGGCTTTTTTAATCGGCGGAGCGATCTGCGTGCTCGGGCAGGCGATCCAATACTTTTTCATGGCGGCCTTCGGCATGGATTCCCGGCAGGCGGCCAATCCGACGGTCGCGGTCCTTATCCTCATCTCCGTCGTGCTCACGTGTCTCGGCGTATACGACAAAATCGCCCAATGGGCAGGAGCGGGAACGGCCGTTCCCGTCACCGGCTTCGCCAACTCGATGTGCTCGGCCGCGATCGAGCACCGCAGCGAAGGGCTCGTGCTCGGCGTGGGCGCGAGTATGTTCAAGCTTGCCGGATCGGTCATCGTATTCGGCGTCGTGGCCGCCTTTGTCATCGGGATCATTCACTGGCTGATCGGAACGGGGGGGTAAGCATGCTCCAGGGGCAACGAACGTGGGTGTTTCCCGCGCCTCCCGTCATCGTCTCCACGGGTACCGTGGTCGGGCCCGACGAAGGGGCGGGACCGCTTGCCGCGGACTTCGACCTGGTGCACCCCGATCTCGAAATGCAGCAGCCAAGCTGGGAAAAGTCGGAACGGCTGCTGATGGAGCAAGCGGCGGATATCGCCATCCACAAGGCCAAGCTGAAAAAAGAAGACGTGCAGTTTTACGTTGGCGGCGATTTGCTGAACCAGATCATCAGCAGCTCGTTCGCGGCCCGTACGCTCGGCACCCCTTATCTCGGCGTCTTCGGTGCCTGTTCGACATCGATGGAATCGCTGGCGCTCGCCTCGCTGATCGTCTCGTCGGGCGCCGGCGACCGCGTTCTGGCCGGGACGAGCAGCCACAACTGCACCGCGGAAAAGCAATTCCGCTATCCGACGGAATACGGCTCCCAGAAGCCGCCTACGGCGCAGTACACGATTACGGGAGGAGCGGCGGCTATCGTGGCCAAGTCCGGCTCGGGACCTAGAGTCACGGCCGCAACCGTCGGGCGCATCGTCGATTTGGGCATTAAGGACCCGTTCAATATGGGAGCGGCGATGGCTCCGGCAGCCGTCGACACGATTCAGGGCCATCTGCAGGATACCGGCCGGGAACCGGGCTACTACGACCTGATCGTGACGGGAGACTTGGCCAGCGTCGGCCATCCGCTCGCGACCGAAATGCTGAAGGACAACGGGGTGCCGATGGAGCAAACCCGGTTCGCAGACTGCGGGCTGATGATTTACGATATCGCGAAGCAAAAGGTGCAAGCCGGAGGAAGCGGGTGCGCTTGCTCGGGCGTCGTGACCTACGGCCACCTGCTCAAAAAAATCGGCAACGGCGAAATCAAGCGGCTGCTCGTCGTCGCGACCGGCGCGCTGCTGAGCCCGCTTTCGTTTCAACAAGGCGAATCGATTCCGTGCATCGCGCACGCCGTTTCGATCGAAGCTTGATGTGAAAATACGTGCGAAATGAAGGAGATTGTGACCGCATGCAATATGTATGGGCATTTCTGATCGGGGGCGGCATCTGCGTCATCGGGCAATTGATGTTTGACGTCCTGAAGCTGACGCCCGCCCACACGATGGCAACGCTTGTCGTGGCCGGCGCCGTCATCGACGGACTCGGCTGGTACGAGCCGCTGATCGAGTTCGCTGGCGCGGGGGCGACCGTTCCGATCACCAGCTTCGGCAATTCGCTCGTGCACGGCGCGCTTACCGAGCTTCAGCGCGACGGGTGGATCGGCGTCATTACCGGCATCTTCGAGGTGACGAGCGCGGGCATATCGGCGGCGATCATTTTTTCGTTCCTTGCGGCGCTCGTCGTCAGGCCGAAAGGGTAAGCGACGGACGATATCGACCTTGCCAGGTACCGGGGCCGGCCGCGCGAGAGCGCGGTTTGGCTTTTTTTCTATGTATCTTTGTAAGATATCAAAATTTACGACCGTCTCCATATTCCGGTATAATGAAGGGGGAATGATTACTTACGGGATTCCATAGGAGGACACGGACATGGAACAACAGACCGCGATGCAATTGTTGGATCAAATTCGGCACAACGTGGAATCTTGTATTTTCGGCAAAAAAGATGAAATCACATGGATGCTGACGGCTATCGTGGCGGGAGGCCACGTGCTGATCGAAGACGTGCCCGGCACCGGCAAGACGCAGCTGGTCAAGGCGCTGTCGCAATCGATCGGCGGATCGTTTCATCGCATCCAATGCAACCCGGATTTGCTCCCGACCGACATTACCGGCGTTTCCATATATCATCCCAAAGAGGAACAGTTCGTGTTTCGCCCGGGACCGATTATGGCCAACATGCTCCTCGCCGACGAAATCAACCGCGCGACGACGAAGACGCAATCCGCGCTGCTCGAAGCGATGGAGGAGCGGTCCGTCTCGGTGGACGGGGTCACCTACGAGCTTCCGAAGCCTTTCGTCCTGTTCGCGACGCAAAATCCGATCGAATTCGAAGGCACGTACAGCTTGCCCGAAGCCCAGCTCGACCGCTTCCTGATGAAAATTTCGCTGGGCTACCCCGACGAAGCTTCCGAACGCCGGCTCATCACGGAGCCCGGCGCCGGCCGGTCGGCCGACCGGCTCGGAGCGGTCGCCTCCGTCGACGAAATCGTCGAGATTCAGCGGCTGGCGGACCAGGTTCATCTCGACCACAGCGTCGCCGATTACTTGATCGCGCTTATCCGCACGACCCGCAGCCATCCGGCCGTGCTGCTCGGCGCGAGTCCGCGGGCCGGCGTCGCGCTGGCTTCCGCGGCGAAGGCGTACGCGTTTTTGCAGCGGCGTTCGTTCGTGCTCCCGGACGACGTCAAGGCGATGTCGCCGCTCGTGCTCGCCCACCGGCTTCATCTGCGGGCCGAAGCGCGCATGCAGGGGACGACGGAAGCCGGCGTTCTGCAGGAAGTGCTGCGGCTGCTGCCTGTGCCGGTCGGCTTGGAGCGGTGACGATGAAGCGGCTGCCGATAACCCGGTTCGGGTGGCTGAGCATAGGCCTTTATGTTTCTTCTTTTCTTTTTCTCATGTTTCAAGGCGGCAAAACGTCGCTCATGCTGTTCGTCATGTTGAACGGACTCGCCGCTTATTTGCTGCTCGGACGGTTCAGCGGCATCGGCAACGTCAAGGGAACGAGAAGGCTCGACGATCGGCACGCGGGGGCGACGCTGTTCGCGGCGGGCAACCGCATGCGCGTCAAGCTGGATATCGAAATTCCCGGCTTTTGGCCGCTTCCGTACGTGATCGTCAAGGAACGGCTCGCGAGGGTGAACGGCAGCGAGAGCCAGGAGTACGAGCTCTCTTTCGTTCCGGACTACAAGCGCAAAGGGACGATTTTGTACGAAACGGCTCCGCTGCGCAGAGGCCGTTACCGCTATCAATCCACCTTGTGCTCGACGAAAGACATTTTCGGGCTGTTCGAGCATAAGGGCTCGTTCGATAACCCGCTCGAAATCAAGGTCGCGCCGCGAACGATCGCGCTGCGGGAATGGCGCATGATGCGCCGCTCCAAAACGGGCGTTTCCCAGCAGCGGGTAGCTTCGCTGTGGGCGCGCGAAACGACGCAAATCGACGGCGTCCGGGAATATATCCACGGGGACCGGATGTCCCGCGTCCACTGGAACGCCACGGCCCGGACGGGCCAATGGAAATCCAAGGAATTCGAGCGCGAAGCGCTGCCGCGTTTCGTTATCGTCCTCGATGCTCTCTCCGCCTCTTATCGGACCGCCGACAGCTTCGAGCTGGCCGTTTCCTCCGCCGCTTCGCTGCTCGATTTCGCGCTGCGCAAAGGAATGCCGGTCGGCTTTGCCACCGTCGGCGAATCGAGAAGGTGGTTCGGCGTCGAGCGCCATCCGGTCAACCGCGAAACGATCATGGAGCATCTGATCGATTTGGAGCCGGAAGGCAGCGGATCGCTCGGCGATGCGGTGTTCGAAGCGCTGGACCGGTTCGAAGCCGGCGCTCATTTCGTCGTCATCAGTTCCGGCACTGACGAGCCGCTCGCTCGCGCCCTGGAGGCGTTGAGCGCGAGGCGGCAGTCTCCGAGCCACGTGCTCGTCGGCGAGCGGAACCCGAGCGCGGACGAGCAGAAGCGATTGCACCGCTGGCAGCAATTGTTCCGCACGAACGGGTGGGAACTGATTTCCCTTTCCCGACTGGAGGATTTGCCTAACGCATTGGAGGTGGGAACCGCGTGAGTACCGTTTTGGCTAGCGCCAACCGGCGCACGGAACCGCTCTTCTGGCACCGCCTGCTGCTGGATCGGCTGCACCGCTTGTTCGCGATCGTGATCGTGCTGCAGCTCGTCCAATGTTTCGGCGAATATTGGTGGGACGAAACGTTCGGCGTCGTGTATGCCGCCTGCGCGGCATACGCCGTTACCGAACTGCTGATTCCGCGAGCGTTCGCGGCGCGGCTCGCCATCCAGATCGTCGCGTCCTGCGCGGCCGTCGTCTGGCTTACCGATTTCGTCTGGTACGGCTGGCCCGATTCCTGGCGAAGCTGGGACGCCATCCGGATGTTTCTGGAGTGGCACGGCAAGCAATTTCACCCGTATGTCGAGCTTGCCGCCGGTTCCCTGCTCGTCGCCCATTTCATGGCTTACGTCGGCTCGAACAAGACGAGGGCGATCGTGTTCATTCTGACTTCCGTCGCCGCGCTGTCCGTCGTCGATTCCTTCATGCCGCTCGAGCTGTGGCGGAACATCGCGTGGACGGTGCTTGCCGGGCTCGGCTGGCTGTTCGTTCTGCACCTTCGCACGCTGCGCGAGCGGCATTCCGACAGCTGGAACGCGCTTGCCGAGAGACCGCTGACGCTGCTCGTTCCCGCGATCGTCGTCATCGGCATGCTGGTCGCCATCGGCATGGCGATGCCGCGGGCGCCGGCGCTGCTTGAGGACCCGTATACGATCTGGCTGCAAGCCCAGAACAAGGAAGTGCCGAGCTTCTCCGGCGAAGGCGGACTGCTGAGCCGCTCGTCCTCCTCGTCCCAAAGCGCGCTTTCCTCCACGTCCGGCTACGGCCGCGACGATACCGAGATCGGCGGCGGCTTCCGGTTCGATTATTCGCCGGTCATGGAAGTGGCGACCAGCCGGCGGTCCTACTGGCGCGGAGAAACGAAGGCCGTCTATTCGGGCAAAGGCTGGAGCGACCGCAACGGTCTCGAAACGGTTCCTGCCGCGGCGGGAATGAGCGACTTGCCCATGGATCCGGAAATTCCGGAAGGGGTCGAAACGCGCCAGGTGACGCAAACCGTGACGATGCTCCGGGAGGAGCGGATGCCGGTGCTGTTCGCGGCCGGCCCCGCCAGCTCGGTCGGCGCGGTCGATGCTTCCGGCAACGCCAGATTGAACTGGGATCCGGAGGAGTGGGAGCTCAAGTTTCAACGCCCCGCTAGAGTGGAGTCGTACACGGTCGTTTCCGAGGTGCCCGTTTTGGACGTTGCGGTCTTGAGCGCGCTGCCGGCCATTCCCGAAGACGGCCGGACGTCCATCGACGTCGATCCTTACTTGCAGCTGCCCGAATCGCTGCCTTCGCGGGTGCGCGACCTCGCGGCGGAAGCGACGAGCGGCGCGACCGGCGATTACGACCGGTTGAAGAAGCTGGAGCAATATTTGCGCACGGCTTATCCTTATACGAACGAACCGGACATAAGCAAGCAGCGGAGCGAAGACATCGTCGACGCGTTCCTGTTCGAAATCCAGGAAGGGTATTGCGATTATTTCTCGACGGCGTTCGTCGTCATGGCGCGGTCGCTCGGACTGCCGGCTCGCTGGGTGAAAGGCTACACGTCCGGGTTCGATCCGAGCATGGAGGAGCAGATGCGGCTGGGCGGCTATCAGCCGGATCCGGACGGAGCGGGAACGTACACGGTTCGCAACGCGGACGCGCATTCCTGGGCCGAAGTGTACTTCGAAGGCTACGGATGGGTTTCGTTCGAGCCGACGGCGGGCTTCAGCATGCCGGTCGCGGAAGTCGAACCGACGGCGGAACTGCCCGAAGCGACGACGGAACCGGTAACGGAAACGGCAACCGAACAACCGGCCGAGCAAGCAAGCGGCCGTTCGCTGGCGCTTCCGATCGCGGCTTCGGCCGTTGCCGTCGTCCTTCTGCTCGCGGCCGCGTGGGCCTGGTTCCGCCGCCGGGCGCTCATGGATGCCTGGAGGCAGTTCCGCAACCGCGGCACGACGCCGAACCAGCGGATCGTACGCGAAACGGAGAGACTGATTCGCTTCCTTAAAAGAAAAGGCTTCAAGCACGATCCGCACGAAACGCTGCGCGAGACCGTCTCCGGTTGGAGCGGGCGGCTGCAGACGCTTGGGCCGGATTTCGAGCATGTGCTCCAGCAATTCGAGCATGCCCGCTACGCGGGAGGAACCGGGGACGAGGAGACGTACCGCCGGTTCATCGCGGCCGCGGACAAAATCCGCAAATCGTTATAAGGAGGGAGAGTTCCGGCCCGGGATTTGCGCTTTCGACGAATCGTCGCCATTCGTCGGATCGCTTCCCGCGCGGGCGCTCTTCCTTTTTTGCAAGGCGGGGCGGCGTGTGGTATATTTTGTTCATCATTGTTTAGGAGACAGGGGATTAGGGTGAATGTTTCAACGCTTGCTGCCCGATCAGATCGTGGGCACCGTTTACGATATCGATTTGACCGCTCTGCATGCCCGGGGAATCCGGGGCATCATTACCGATCTGGACAATACGCTCGTCAGCGCCAAGACGCCGCTCGCGACGCCGGAATTGGCCGAATGGCTGGAGAAGGTGAAGCTTGCGGGTTTTCGCGTTGTCGTGCTTTCGAACAATAATCTGACCCGGGTGTCCGCTTTCGCCCAGCCTCTCGGCATTCCGTACGTGCCGGCGGCCCGCAAGCCCGCCCAGGCCGCATTCCGCAAAGCGCTGGACATGCTGGGACTTGCCCCCGAACAAGCGGTCGTCGTCGGAGATCAGATGATGACAGACGTGCTCGGAGGCCGCCGGATGGGGCTCCATACGATACTCGTGACCCCGATCGCGCCGGGAGAAGAAGGGTTCGGCACGCGGATCAACCGGCTGATCGAGAAAATTGCCCTGTCCCGTTTGACGAAACAAGGACTATGGCCGAAAAAGGAGGAACGCTAAGCTTGACGGAAACGGTACGAGAACGACTCAACTGCGCCGGCTGCGGCATCGCGCTGCAATTCGACCGGCCGGACGCGCCCGGATACGTGCCGGAAGCCGCGAGAGACCGCGAGCCGGTCATCTGCCAGCGCTGCTTCCGCATCAAAAACTATAACGACGCCTCGAGCGTGGCGATCGATCAGGACGATTTTTTGCGGTTTTTGGGCGGCATCGCCGCGACGAGCAGCCTGGTCGTCCATATCGTCGACCTGTTCGACTTCGAGGGCAGCGTCATTTCCGGGCTGCAGCGTTTCGTGGGCAACAACCCGGTGCTGCTCGTCGTCAACAAAATCGACCTGCTGCCGCGGGTGACGAACTTGAACCGGCTTCGCAACTGGGTGCAAAAGCAGGCGAGCGCCAACGGCCTGAAGGTGGCGGACGTCGTGCTGTGCAGCGCTCGCCGCAATACCGGATTCGACCGCGTTGTCGAGCGGATCGCGGAGCTGAGGGGCGATCGGGACGTCTATGTCGTCGGAGCGACGAACGTCGGGAAAAGCACGCTGATTAACCGCTTGATCTCGGACTACAGCGATTTGAAGCGGGAAGTGACCGTTTCCAGGTATCCCGGCACGACGCTCGACGCGATCCGGATTCCGCTCGACGACGGAAAGTCGATTATCGATACGCCGGGAATCGTATACCGGTCGCGGCTTTCGGAGCTGGTCCCCCGTGAAACGCTGCCGGCGGTCATGCCGGACAAACCGCTGAAGCCGCTGACTTACCAGCTGAATAGCCGGCAGACGATTTTTTTCGGCGGGCTTGCGCGCTTCGATTTCGTGGAAGGGGAAAGGCAGTCGTTCACTTTGTATGTTTCTTCCGCTTTGCCCGTTCACCGGACGAAAATGGAGAAGGCAGACGAATTGTACGAGGTTCATCGCGGCGACATGCTGTCGCCGCCCTCGCGCGAGCAGCTCGACAGCCTGCCGGCCTGGACGAGACACTCGCTGCGAATTCCGAAAAACGCGTCGCTCGATATTTTCGTTTCGGGATTGGGCTGGATTCAGGCCAACGGGAAAAGCGGCGCGCAAGTGGATATCTACGCGCCCAAAGGGGTCAAGGTGCTGCTTCGGGATTCGATGCTGTAACCGGCGGTGTAAAGAGAGATAGAGGAGATACGAAAGGTTATGGACAGTCATACGGTTTTGTACGGCGTGATCGGGGACCCGATCCGCCATTCGCGTTCCCCGGTCATGCTGAATCGCGCTTTCGAAGAAGCGGGAATTAACGGCGCGTACGGCGCGTTCCACGTCGAGCCGCAGCGGCTGGGCGAAGCGATCGCGGGCATTCGCGCCCTCGGCTTCCGGGGACTGAACGTGACCATTCCCCACAAGGTCGAAGTGATGGCGCACCTGGACGCCATCGACGAGAGCGCCCGGGCGATCGGGGCGGTCAATACGATCGTCAACGACAACGGCAAGCTGACCGGCTACAATACGGACGGGGTCGGCTATGTCCGCTCGTTGAAGGAGGAAGTCGAGCCGGAGCTGGCCGGCAAGCGGATCGTCGTCGTCGGCTGCGGCGGCGCGGCGCGCGGCATCGTCTGGGCGCTGACGCGGGAAATGCCGTCCGGAATCGTGCTGGCGAACCGGACGGAAGCCCGCGCCCGGGAGCTGGCCGCCTCGTTCGGACCGGAGGCGGGCGTGACGACCGTGCCGTGGGAGGCGCTGCGCGAGGCGTGCGCGGAAGCGGACGTCGTCGTCAACACGACGTCCGTCGGCATGGCGCCGCATACGGAAGCGACGCCGATCGACCCGGGCTGGCTCGCGCCCGGCGCCGTCGCGAGCGATCTGATTTACAATCCGCTCACGACCGCCTTTTTGCGGGGAGCCGCCGAACGGGGCTGCCGCATTCACGGCGGGCTGGGCATGTTCGTCTACCAGGGCGCATACGCTTACGAATATTGGACGGGCCGACCGGCGCCGGTTGCGGCCATGCGGGAAGCCGTGCTGGCCTCCTTCGCGGACGAAGCGGCCCGAAGCGCCAAGTAACGCGTAACGGCGCGCATACGAGTACGATACGACCGAACCGACCAAACGAACGAAAGCGGGTTTGAATTTATGCTTACTGGCAAGCAGAAACGTTATTTGCGCTCCGAGGCGCATCATCTCCAGCCGATTTTTCAGGTCGGCAAAGGCGGCGTCAACGATCATTTGATCCGCCATATCGAAGAAGCGCTCGAAGCGAGGGAATTGATCAAAGTCAACATTTTGAACAATAACGACGACGACCGCCACGAGGTGGCCGACGAGCTCGCGGAGCGCTCCGGCGCGGAGCTCGTGCAGGTGATCGGGAAAACGATCGTCCTGTACAAAGAATCGAAAGACAACAAGCAAATCGAACTTCCTTAAGCAGAAAAGAGTCGATCGGCGATGAAGCGAACGGGGTTGATGGGAGGTACCTTCGATCCGATTCATATCGGCCATTTGCTGGCCGCCGAGGCCGCCCGGGAGGCGGCGAGCCTCGACGAGGTGTGGTTCGTGCCCTCCTCCGTGCCTCCGCACAAGCCGCAGCCGGGAGCAAGCGGCGAGCACCGCAGGGCGATGGTGGAGCGCGCGATCGGGGGCCACCCGGCCTTTCGGATCGAGGATATGGAGCTTGCGCGCGGGGGCGTGTCCTATACGTTCGATACGGTCGCCGCGCTGCAGAAGGAACATCCGGACCGAAGCTTCTGCTGGATCGTCGGGACGGATATGATGAACGACTTGCCGAACTGGCACCGGATCGAGGAGCTGGCGGAGAGGATCTCGTTCGTTTGCCTCGGACGGCAAGGCGAGGAAAGCGAGGAGCGCAATCTGCCGGAGTACTTGCGCAAGCGGCTCATTCCGGCGTCCATGCCTCCGATCGGCATATCCTCGACGGAAATCCGCCGCCGCGTCAAAGCCGGGCGGACGATCCGCTACCAGGTGCCGGAGGCGGTGCGGGAATATTTGGAAAGGTGGCGCTTATATGAATCGTGAAGCGTTGATGGAAGCGACCCGGAGCCAAATGCCGGAACGCAGATGGCGGCACGTGCTGGGAGTCGTGTCCGCGGCGGAGGAGCTCGCCGCCAGATTCGGCGGGAACCCCGAGCAGGTATGGCTGGCCGCGCTGCTGCACGATTATTGCAAAGCTTGGCCCGCCGACCGCATGGAAAGCATCATTCGCGAGCAAAACCTTCCTCCGGAGCTGCTCGATTTCGACAAGGAGCTATGGCACGCGCATGTCGGCGCCTGGGCCGTCCGCGAGGAGCTCGGCATCGAGGACGAGGAAGTGCTGGACGCGATCCGCTACCATACGTCCGGCCGCGAGGGCATGACGCTCCTCGACAAGCTCGTGTGCCTGGCCGATTATATGGAGCCGGGAAGGGATTTTCCAGGAGTGAATAAGATTCGCGAACTCGCTCAACATAGCTTGGAAGAAGCGCTCGTGGCGGGCTTCGATTCCACGATCTCGTTCCTCCTCGAAAAGGGCAAAACCGTTTTTCCCTTGACGGTGCTCGCGCGCAACGATTTAATACGAACGATACGGAATCAAACGAAAATTTCTTAAAATCGGAGGGTGATCGATTGGTTACGGCGGATCAATTGCTTCAAACGGTAGTGGCGGCGGCCGAAGAGAAAAAAGCTCACGAGGTGCTGGCGCTCAATTTGCGCGGCATATCCCTCGTGTCGGACTTTTTCGTCATTTGCCACGGCAACTCGGATACGCAGGTTCAGGCGATTTCGACCGAAATTCGCAAGCAGGCCGAACAATTGGGCTGTACGGTGCGAATGGAAGGCTTGGATACGGCGCGGTGGGTTTTGATCGACATGGGCGACGTCGTCGCCCACGTGTTCCATCGCGACGAACGGGAGTACTATCAGCTGGAGCGGCTTTGGTCGGATGCGAAAGCCGTGACGTTCGCATGACGCTCGCCGCGGGAACGATCGCTAGACTGCGCGTGCATCGCGAAGTGTCCCCGTACGGCTGGTACGTCGGCGAGGCCGACCCGGCAAGCCCGCAAGTGCTGCTGCCGTACGGCGAAGCGGCGGATTCGCGTCCTGCGACGGGCGACGAAGTCGAGGCGTTTCTGTTTCACGACGACAAGGGGCGGATGACGGCCACGCTGCGGAAGCCGCTGCTTACGCTCGGGGCGATGGGCCGGCTTGCGGTAGCCGACTTCCACCCGCGGCTCGGCTGGTTTTTGGAAATCGGCATCGGCCGGCAATTGCTGCTCCCGCTTAAAGAGCTTCCTCCGACGAAAGAATGGTGGCCTAAAGAAGGGGACGAGCTTCATGTCGTCATGAAGCACGACAAGGAAGGCCGGATGCTGGCGCGGCTCGCCAAAATCGAAGACTACGAGGCGAAAGCGTTCCGGGCTCCGAATTCGTGGCATCACGAGCAGAAAACCGCCTGGGTAACGGACGTGTTCCGCGACGGCGTGTTCGTTCTGGTGGACGGCGGCTTGATCGGCTTCGGCGCGCTGGGGTACATCCCTAACGGTTCGGCGCCGAGGCAGCTGCGCATCGGAGAAAAGGTGGAGGCGCGCGTCGCGAAAGTCCGGGACGACGGAAGGGTGACGTTGTCGCTCAGACCCTCCAAGGAGAAGGGGAGGGTCGAGGATGCGGACCGCATCCTCGCTTTTTTGAAGGAACGGCCGGGCGGAGCGATGCCTTATTCGGACGCGACGGAAGCGGATATTATCCAGCGCAAATTCGGCCTCAGCAAAAGCGCGTTCAAACGGGCGCTCGGCAAGCTCATGAAAGACGGGCTGATTAAGCAGGAGGGCAATTGGACGAAGCTGGCCGCGGAACAAAACGAAACCGGCAGCGGCAAAACGCCGGCAAACGACTGAAACGGGGAAACACGATATGCGTTCATACCGTCAATTCGCTTCGGTTTACGACCGATTGATGGAAGAAATGCCGTACGCCGAATGGATGAATTTTGCCAGGCGCTGCTGGGAGAAGTACGGAATGCCCGCCACGGTCGCCGATCTCGGCTGCGGGACCGGCAACATCGCGATACCGCTCGCCAAAGCGGGCTTTACCGTTTTCGGCATCGATCTTTCGGCGGATATGCTGGCGGTCGGCCGCAGCAAATGGGATTCGGCGTCCGGCGGGGATCTGATTCGCTCGCGCGAACCGGGATCGATTCGCTGGCTGCAGCAGGACATGTGCGACTGGGAGCTGCCGGAGCCGGTGGACGCGGTCATCTCCTTTTGCGACAGCCTGAATTATTTGACGGAAAAACCGGATATCGTCTCGGTTTTTCGCCGAACGTTCGCAGGCCTGGCGCCGGGCGGACTGTTTCTGTTCGACGTTCACGCTCCCCGGCAGCTTGCCCGATATGCCGAAGAGCAGCCGTTCGTGCTGGACGAGCGGGATGTCGCCTACATCTGGACGTGCGAATACGATCCGGCGCGGCAGGAAATCGAGCACGACCTGACGTTTTTCGTGCGCGAGGACGAGCAAAGCGGAGGTCAGGCGGCATACCGGCGTTTCGAGGAGTCTCACGTGCAGCGCGCGTACGAGCCGGAGTGGCTCAAGGACGAGCTCGCCGCGGCCGGGTTCGAGCTGCTTCATCTGGTCGCCGACTTTCAGTGGAGCGAGCCGAACGCGGAGTCGGAAAGGCTGTTTTTCGTCGCCCGCAAACCGAAATAAAAAGAAAATCCCCCCGGCGGATTCGGAAGGGCGAGAAGCCTTATTCCGTTCCCCGGGGGGATTTTTACGTGCGGCTTTCTGCCAGGCTTTCCGTTACTTGATCGGCGATGCTGTTTTTGCGAATTTCCACGCTGCGGACGCGATGGCTTTCTCTTTCGCGCACGATGAAAATGATTTCGTTCCAGATCACCTGGCCCTCGGAATCGTCTTCCGGAAGCTGGTTGTACAGCCAGCCGCCGATCGAATCGACCTCGTCGTTCTGAATGTCGGTGCCGAGCAGCTCGTTAATGTCCGACAGCAGCACTTTTCCGTCCACGATATAATGGTCTTCTCCGATTTTTTCGATCGGCTTCTTTTCGTCCGCGTCGAATTCGTCCCGGATTTCGCCGACGATTTCTTCCAATATATCCTCGATCGTGATCAGTCCCGACGTTCCGCCGTATTCGTCCAGCAAAATCGCCATATGCACTTGCTCTTGCTGCATTCTTTTGAGCAGGCTGTTGACGGGCATCACTTCGGGAACGGCCAGGATCGGCCGAATCAGGGACCGGATGTCGGTCGACGAAGGATCGGTCACGTATTCGATGAACAGCTTTTTCGTATTGATGAACCCGATGACGTTGTCTTTGCTTTCGCTGACGACCGGATAACGGGTGTATTGTTCGGTGCGGATGATGCTCATGTTTTCTTCCAGCGATTTGTTCGTGTACAAGCAGACCATATCGGTGCGGGGCACCATGATTTCGCGGGCGAGCAGCTCGTCGAAGGCGAAAATGTTTTCGACGTAGCCGTACTCCGTCTTGTTGATATTGCCGCTTTCGTAGCTGTCGGACAAAATGATGCGGATTTCTTCTTCCGTGTGCGCTTCTTCATGCTCGCTTGCCGGTCTCATGCCCATCAGGCGAACGAGGAAGTTGGCCGATCCGTTCAGGACCCAAATAAACGGGTAGGCGGCTTTATGGAACCAGATGATGGGTCTTGCGACCAAAAACGAGATTTTCTCCGCGATGTTGATCGCTACCGATTTCGGAGCGAGCTCGCCAAGCACGACGTGAAGGTAGGTCATGGCGGCAAAAGCGATCAGATACGAAAACAGGCTGCTGATTTCGGGGGTCAAGCCCCACTCGTCGAACCACGGGTGCAATATCTTTTCCACGGTCGGTTCGCCCAAGGCGCCGATGCCGAGCGCGGTAATCGTAATGCCCAACTGACACGCGGACAAGTAGCCGTCCAGATTGGTCGTGACTTTTTTAACCGCAAGCGCGCCCTTGCGTCCTTCTTGAACGAGTTGGTCGACCCGGCTGGGACGAATCTTGATGATGGCAAACTCGGTAGCGACGAAAAAGGCGGTAAGGAAAATCAATACGGCAACCAAAACTAGATTGACGACCAATTCACTGCTCAGCTCCTGTTCGAATTTTTAGGAAAAGTTCTTATGAACTTATGATAAGATTTCGTGCTTTGATTCTCAAATGGCGTTTTGGGCGGTATCGGACGGTATTCGCCGATTTTGGTTCATAATGGACCATGAATTGGATGGGGGACGATCTTTTTTTGCTTTGACATTCAAATGCCGTCATTTTAAGATGAGTTCATAAGAACTTGTGAAAAGAAGGTGGCCGAAAGATGGAAACCTTTACGCTGACCCGCCGGGAAATGGCGCTGTTTCTTATGGCGCTATCGGGCACTTGCCCCAAATCCCCGCTCGTCGTGCTGCAGGATGCCTGGATACGCGCGCACCGGGAGGACATGGAACAGGGAAAATCGTTTTCCGTCCTGCTGTCCACGCTGCTGCCCCAAGCGTTCGAAAAGCTCGTCAAGGGCCAGAAGCTGACGGGGTTTTCCCTTCACGATATTGTTTCCTTGGGCAATTTGATCGAATACACGAACTTTTCCATTACCTCGATGCAAAATTGGGTGAAACGGGATTTCAAGGCTTATTTGGGAACGCCGAAGGCCGGCAAGAAATACTCTCTCGACCAAATGGTCATGCTGTTCATTATCGAGGATCTCAAATCGTCGCTCGATTTCGAATCGATCCGCAAGCTGTTCGAAATTTTGTTCGGCCGGTCGGAAACCCCCGCGCGGCCGATGATCGACCCGCTCAAGCTGTATCAGTCGTATTCCGCGTTGTTCGAGGAACTGGACGAAAACAACGACCAGCTGCTGGATGTGCCGATTCATGACGGCAGCCTGCGCAATCACGACGCGTTCATCGAACAGCGGATCATGCAGAAGACGGAGAACTTCGTGAAGTCGCTGGAGCAATTGAAGACCGAGGAACGCGAAACGGTCCGCAACGTGCTGATCATCGCGCTGATCTCCGTGCAGACCGCTTTTTTCCATTCGTTGTCCCGCCGGTATTGGAACGCCACGCTGTTTTTGCGGCATTTGCAGACGATGTAGGGCGAAGGCGCTTGACAGGATTCGCCTCAGTTGGCTATAATCATGGCATACTTTTGTGGCTGCGAAGAGGAACAGTAGCTTTATTCGCGTTATCCAGAGAGCCGGCGGCAGGTGCAAGCCGGTTGACGCAAACGGCGAACTCGCCTCGGAGCCTTCGCGCGTAATCCGATCGGAACAATCGTTGCGGCCGGCAAGCGCGGCGTTTCCTCCCCGTTACCGGAGGCAAAGTGGACGGATGCCCAAGCAGGGCGACGTCAACTAGGGTGGTACCACGGGAATCCGACTCTCGTCCCTAGCGTTTTTCGCTGGGGCGGGAGTTTTTTGCTTTGTACGGGACGGCGTTCGGGCCGCGGCGCGGGCAGCCTTCGGCGACCGCGATTCCGCGCGATCGGACGGCTCCCGGGAACATTTTTTCCACAGGACAGAGAGGGGCTATGGCGCCATGACGCAGGACCAGCAGCACACCGGCTATCGGCCGCAGCACATCGAACCCAAATGGCAGCGCTATTGGGACGAAAACAAGACGTTCCGCACGACCGAGGACAAGGACAAACCGAAATTTTACGCCCTCGACATGTTCCCGTATCCGTCCGGAGCGGGGCTTCACGTCGGTCATCCGGAAGGCTACACGGCAACCGATATCGTCAGCCGCTACAAGCGGATGAGAGGCTACAACGTCCTTCATCCGATGGGCTGGGACGCTTTCGGCCTGCCCGCCGAGCAGTACGCGTTGCAGACGGGACGCCATCCGCGCGACATTACGGTGGAGAACATCGACAACTTCCGCCGGCAAATCAAGTCCCTCGGCTTCTCGTACGATTGGGACCGCGAGTTCAGCACGACCGATCCCGATTATTACAAATGGACGCAGTGGATCTTCATCCAGCTTTACAAGAAGGGGCTTGCCTACGTCGCCGAAGTTCCGGTCAACTGGTGCCCGGCGCTCGGCACGGTCCTTGCGAACGAGGAGGTCATCAACGGCCTCAGCGAACGCGGCAATCACCCGGTCATCCGCAAGCCGATGCGCCAATGGATGCTGAAAATTACCGAATACGCCGAACGTTTGCTGGAAGATCTCGAGGAGCTGGACTGGTCCGAGAGCATCAAGGACATGCAGCGCAACTGGATCGGCAAGTCGACCGGCGCGGAAGTGACGTTCGCGGTCGAAGGCTTTGCGGACTTGGCGCTGACCGTGTTTACGACGCGTCCGGATACGCTGTTCGGGGCGACGTATTGCGTGCTTGCCCCGGAGCACGAGTTCGTCGGGACAATCACGACGGAGGCGCAGCGAGGCGCGGTCGAAGCTTATATCGAGCAGGCTTCGCGGAAGAGCGATTTGGAGCGTACCGACCTGGCGAAGGACAAGACGGGCGTATTCACGGGCGCATACGCGGTCAACCCCGCGAACGGGGCGAAGCTTCCGATCTGGATCGCCGATTACGTCCTGGGAGGGTACGGCACCGGAGCGATCATGGCGGTGCCGGGCCACGACGAGCGGGACTGGGAGTTCGCGAAGAAGTTCGGCCTCGACATCGTCGAAGTCGTCAGCGGCGGCAATGTGGCGGAAGCCGCGTACAGCGGGGACGGCGAGCATGTCAACTCCGGCTTTTTGAACGGATTGTCCACCCCGGACGCGATCGCCAAGATGATTTCCTGGCTGGAAGAAAACGGGCACGGCCGGGGCAAGGTCACGTACCGGCTGCGCGATTGGCTGTTCAGCCGCCAGCGCTACTGGGGCGAGCCGATTCCGATTTTGCATTACGAGGATGGGACGATGGAGCCGGTGCCGGAAGAGGAGCTGCCTTTGCTGCTTCCGGACGTGGAGTCGATCACGCCGTCGGGAACGGGCGAGTCGCCGCTCGCCAACGTGACGGAGTGGGTCGAGGTGACCGACGCGAAAGGCCGCAAGGCCCGGCGCGAGACGAACACGATGCCGCAATGGGCGGGCAGCTGCTGGTACTACCTGCGGTTCATCGATCCGCATAACGACAAGGAAATTTGCGCTCCCGACAAGCAGAAGGAGTGGCTGCCGGTCGATCTGTACATCGGCGGGGCCGAGCATGCGGTGCTTCACTTGCTGTACGCCCGCTTCTGGCACAAGGTGCTGTACGACCTCGGCGTCGTGTCGACGAAGGAGCCGTTCCACAAGCTGGTGAACCAGGGGATGATTCTCGGCACGAACAACGAGAAGATGTCCAAATCCCGCGGCAACGTTATCAATCCCGACGACATCGTCAAGGAATACGGAGCCGACACGCTCCGCATGTACGAAATGTTCATGGGACCGCTCGAAGCGACGAAGCCTTGGAACACGAACGGCGTCGAAGGCATGTTCCGGTTCCTTGGCCGCGTTTGGCGTTTGTTCGTCGAGGACAACGGCCAACTGAGCGCGAAAATTCAGGACGTACCGGGAGACGAGGCCTTCCGCCGCATCTGGCACAAGACGGTCAAGAAGCTGACCGAGGATTTCGAAGCTTTGCGTTTCAACACGGGGATCAGCCAATTGATGATCTTCGTCAACGAAGCGTACAAAACCGAAACGCTGCCGAAGCAGGCGATGGAGCATTTCGTCCAAATGCTGTCGCCGCTCGCGCCGCACATCGCCGAAGAGCTGTGGCAGAAGCTCGGTCACGACGAATCGATTGCGTACGCGCCGTGGCCGGAATACGATCCGGCGCTTACGGTCGACGCGGAAATCGAAATCGTGGTGCAGGTGAACGGGAAGATCGCCGATCGCGTCTCCATTCCGTCCGATCTGGACGAAGCGGGCATGCAGGAGCTGGCGTTCGGCCTGGATAAGGTGAAAGAGCTGACAGACGGCAAAACGGTCCGCAAAGTGATCGCGGTCAAAGGCAAGCTTGTCAATATCGTAGCGAACTGACGAAGAAGGGGCGGCACCTCTCGATTGAAGAGGGCCGCCCCGTTTTATTTTCGGGCGAGGCGATACAGGCTTTGTTCGGTTCAAGTTCGGCGACTGCCGCCGCTAGGGATTGCCATGCCGCTCCTGGAGCTTGCGAAGCCGAAGCAGAGATTCCGCTTTTTCCACGTCTTCCGCGAACTTTTCGTGGGTCGTCCGCAGCACGCGCGGAAAGGCGTCCTTGGTCGCATCGCGCAACTCGGCGAGCGCCGCCGCCGTTATGCCTCCGGGCACGGATACTCTTCGCTGCAGCTCGGCGGGCGAGCATCCGGACTTTTGCAGCATCCGGGAGGTGCCGAGCAGCATTTCGCAGGCGAGCGTGCTGGCGGTTTGGCGGTTCATCCCGGTTTCGGTCGCGGCCGCTTCGATAAATTGCTCGAGCAAAAACGCAAAAAACGCCGGCCCGCAGCTGGACAGGTCGGAAGCGACCCGGACCTCTTCCTCGCGGATCTCCACCGGACGGCTGATTGCGGAGAACAAGCCGAGCAGCGAGTCGCGGTCGTCTCCGTTCAATCTTTCGCCGAACATAAAAAGAGAAGCCCCGTTTCCGACGGAATTGATGACGCTCGGAATGATTTTCGCGACTTTGGACGGAACGATTTCTTCCAAAGACGCGATCCGGATCGGACTCGTAATCGAGACGACGATTTGATCTCTCGAAAGCGCGGGCACGATGTCATCCAGCACCGTCCGGAAATCGGACGGTTTGACGCACAGAAAGACGAGCTTTGCGTCCTTCGCGCCCGAACGGTTGTCTGCGGCGACAGCGAGGCCGGGATAACGGGCAGCCAGCGCTTCCGCCTTGGAGCGCGTCCGGGTGGCTATCGTCACTTGCTCCGGCATCAAGGCCCCGGCTTCGATCAGCGCTTCCGTCAACAGACTTCCCATGCTGCCTGCCCCAATGAAGCACACGTTCATGCTTCCTTCCCTCCTCACCGACGCTGACTTCATCCCATTGTATGAGGGACGGTTTGGCCGACATGACGCAAAACGTTAAAAAAATTACAAGGAGTGAGCTTTATGCGCAATGATTTCGGCCGCGGCTCTTCCGCCGCAAGGAAAACGGCGGTTGTCGCCGCGGCGGCAGCCGTGCTGCTGCTCGGATTCGCAATGTCGCAACCGACGAAAAACGGGGAGCTTCCGGAATGGCAGCCGGTGAACGGGGCATTGGCGAAATCGTTGGACGTTTTGCGCAATGGCGAAGCATCGGAGCAGGGGAATCCGCCGGCCTCCCCGCTCGTTGCCGCCGCCGCGACGGAGAAGGAGCCCGGGGCGCCGGCCTCTCCGGACAATTCGTCAAGCGGGACCGATCCCGAAGCTGCCGGGTCTCAAGCGCTGTCGGAGGGGGCGGCGAGCCAGCCGGCGGATCCGGCGGAAGCGGGCGCCAGGCCGGCAGCCGCGGCGAACTCGCCGACGTTCGCAGGCGGGACGGATGTTAAGCCGTCGGAGGATTCCGCAGCCGCAGGCGAGCAAGCCGCTCCGGCGGTCGTCTCCGGACGGATGAACATTAACGCGGCGACGGCGGAGCAACTGGACGAGCTGCCGGGCATCGGCCCTTCGAAAGCGAACGCCATCGTCGAATACCGCGAGGCCAACGGCAGGTTCAAGACGGTCGAAGAACTGAAAAACGTCAAGGGAATCGGCGACAAGCTGTTCGCCGACATCCGCGATTGGGTGGCGATCGGTGCCCCCTGACCTCCGCTTATGGGTGTCCGAATCAAAAGCACGATGGAAAATTTTCAGCGAAAGTTCCCAAACGACGGGGAATTCCTTCCCAATTGGTCGGAAATATGCGACAATAAGGGGGAAATGCTCGAATGAACAATCGTTGGGAGGATTATCCATGAGCGAAGAACGGAAATTGTCGTTGGAAACGCTTGCTATTCATGCCGGACAGCAGTTGGACCCGACTACTTTATCGAGAGCGGTCCCCATTTACCAAACGTCTTCATACGGTTTTCGAGATACCGATCATGCGGCGGACCTGTTCGCGCTGAAACAGTTCGGCAACATCTACACCCGAATCATGAATCCGACCTCCGACGTGTTCGAACAGCGCATGGCCGCGCTGGAAGGCGGAGCGGGAGCGCTGGCCGTCGGTTCCGGACAAGCCGCCATCACCTACTCGATTTTCAACCTTGCGGGCGCGGGCGACGAGATCGTTTCGGCCTCGAGCCTTTACGGCGGTACATACAACCTGTTTTCGACGACGCTGCCGAAGCTGGGCATCAACGTCAAGTTCGTCGACCCTTCCGACCCGGAAAATTTCCGGTCCGCGATCACACCGAACACGAAGGCGCTGTACGCGGAAACGATCGGCAATCCGAGAGGCGACGTGCTGGACATCGCCGCCGTCGCGAAAATCGCGCACGACAA
Organism: Cohnella massiliensis; assembly: GCF_900169535.1. Classification (NCBI taxonomy): domain Bacteria; kingdom Bacillati; phylum Bacillota; class Bacilli; order Caryophanales; family Paenibacillaceae; genus Cohnella; species Cohnella massiliensis. Next base: position 2,880,921 of record NZ_LT821259.1, on the reverse strand, counting down.
CGGCATTCCGCTCATTATCGATAATACGTTCGCCACTCCGTACCTGTGCCGGCCGATCGATTTCGGAGCGGATATCGTCGTCCACTCGGCAACGAAGTTTATCGGGGGCCATGGGACGTCGATCGGGGGCGTCGTCGTCGACGGGGGCAAGTTCGACTGGAAAGCTTCGGGCAAATTCCCCGGCCTGACGCAGCCGGACCCGAGCTATCACGGAGTCGTCTATACGGATGCGGTCGGCCCGATCGCGTATATTATTAAAATGCGCGTGCAGCTTTTGCGGGACATGGGAGCCGCGCTCGCGCCGTTCAACTCGTTCCTGTTTTTGCAAGGGCTGGAGACGCTGCATCTTCGCATGGAGCGCCACAGCAGCAACGCGCTGGCCGTCGCCCGGTTTTTGGAGAAGCATCCGGCGGTCAAGTCGGTGAATTACGCCGGACTGCCGGAGCATCCGTCGCACGGGCTGGCGCAAACCTATTTGCCCAAAGGCCAGGGCGCCATCCTGACCTTCGAGATCGAAGGCGGCGTCGAAGCCGGCAAAAAGGTCATCAACTCGGTCAAACTGTTTTCCCATCTCGCGAACGTCGGCGATTCCAAATCGCTTATTATCCATCCGGCCAGCACGACGCATCAGCAGCTTTCCGAGCAGGAGCAGGCGGCCGCCGGCGTTCAGCCGGGGATGATTCGCCTGTCGGTCGGGACGGAAGGCATCGACGATATTTTGTACGATCTGGATCAGGCTTTGAAGGCAAGTCAGGAATAAAGCATAATTAGACGTTTCCGGCACGCCGCTCCGGCGCCGGACGGGAGGAGTCAGTTCGCCATGGCGACATCCGTGCGCAAAGATTGGGACACTTATTTTATGGATATCGCGTTCATGGTTTCGACCCGGTCGCGCTGTCCGCGGCGGCATGTCGGCGCCGTATTGGTGCAGGGAAAAAAATTGCTCGGCACCGCCTACAACGGGGCGCCGATGGGAGTGCCGGATTGCTCGGAAGCGGGCTGCATGATCGTGGAGGAGTTCGAGCCCGCCCCGGGAGGCGGAACGGAATCGATGGTCAAAAAGCAGCGCTGCATCCGGACGATCCACGCCGAACAAAATTTGCTGCTGTTCACCGACCGCATTGACCGCGAAGGGTCGACGGTGTACGTGACCGATCAGCCGTGCTGGACGTGCGCGAATATGCTCGCCAACAGCGGCATCAAGGAGATCGTGTACCGCCGGCCGTACGCGAAGGATCATGACAAGGTTTCCGCCCTGATGGCGCGGAAGGGCCTCGTGTTTCGGCGGATCGAGGAGTATACGCCGCCTCCGGACACCGAAGTCCAGGATGAAGCGAATTGAATAGCGAATCGTCAGAGCGACAAGGAAGAACCTTTCGCGCCCGCGGGCGTCGGAGGTTCTTTTTTGCGTTCCTGCAAGAAGGTTTGAAGCAAGCCGAGGTTAAGCCAGGCCAAGTCGAAAAAGGAGGAGGAACGAAATGGCGAAGAGGCCGCTTGTCGCTTTTGCGGGGTGCTGGGCGGCGGGAAATGCATCCCTGTCTTTGTGGGCCGGCTGGCCGGCGTTTGCGGCGGTCGCGGGAATGCTGATGCTGCTCCTCGCCTATGCCTGCATCTCGCGAATGCCTTGGCGCATCGCGCTCGCTCTCGCACTTGCCGTCGCGCTGTCCGCGGGCGAGCGGGCATGGTTCGAATCGCGGAACGTTACCGTCCTGGACGAGCTGCTTGGCGAGCCGGACGGCCGGCTAGCGGTCGCGGCCGGAAAGCTGATTTCTCCCCCCGATATCGACGGAGATGTCGTCACGTTCCGAATGGCGGTCTCCCGGATTGCGGGTCGGGCCGTCGAGCCGAAGGAGAAGCTGCTCGTTCGGGTTAGGCTTTCCGCCGAATCGGAAATCGGGACCGCGGGAACGTGGAAGCGCGGGGACGGCGTCCGCGTCGAAGGGGAGCTGGAGCTGCCCGGGACGGCGACCAACTTCGGCGGCTTCGATTACTGCGCGTATTTGAAACGCGAGCGCGTTCATTGGGTGCTGTCCGCCGACGGCGCCGGCGCCGTCGAGCGGTCGGGCGAGCGCGTGTCCTGGCCGGATGCCGCGTTGCGCTGGATCGACGAACGGCGGGCGGGTATCGGCAAGCTGATGGACGAGCTGTACGGCGAGGCGGATGCCGGCTACATGAAAGGGCTCGTCGCCGGCATTCGGGAAGATCTCGATCCGGAGCAGTTCGACGTCTTCGCCAAGCTCGGGCTGACGCACGTGCTTGCCATCTCCGGCCTTCACGTCGGCGTCGTCGTTTTTTTGCTGCTCCGCCTCGGCGCGTTGTTTCGGCTGAGCCGCGAACGGTCGCTGGACGCGACGATCGCGGCAATGCCGGTCTACATGCTGCTGACGGGAGCTTCTCCTTCTGCCGTAAGAGCGTGTCTGATGGCGATGCTGGCGCTTTTTTTGGCGCGAAAAAACCGGCTCAAGGACGGACTCCACCTTTTGGCAGCATCCGCCCTGGCCATGCTGATCGTGAATCCGATCATGATCGAAAACGTCAGCTTCCAGCTTTCGTTTATCGTGACGTTGGGACTGATCGCGCTGGTGCCGCTCGTGTCCGCATGCCTCCCTGTCCGGAACAAATCGCTTCGCGGCGCGCTGGCGGTCGCGATAACGGCGCAAGCCTGCTCGCTGCCGGTCTCGATCTTTTATTTTCACCAGTTTCACTTGCTGTCGTTATTGTCCAACCTCGTGCTCGTACCGTTCATCAGCTTTATCGTGATGCCGCTCGGCATGGCGTCGGTCGTACTCGGAGCGGCGTGGCAGCCCGTCGGGGCTTACGCGGCCTGGGCCGCTTCCTGGTGCAACCGGCTCACCTTTGCCGCGACGGGGCGACTGCAGGCGATCGACGGCATGCAGACGTACTGGCCCCAGCCTTCGCTGCTTTGGGTTGCGGCGGGCTACGTTTTGCTGGGCGCGAGCGCCGCGCTGCTCAAGGCGGGGCTGACCCGGCGGCGGGGGAACGAAGCGTCGGCGCGGCGTCGGGCCGAGCGGCTGAGGCGGGAGGCGGACATGCGGTTCGACGCGGAGCGCAGGGCAAGCCTCGTTGCGGCTTACGCCGGTTCTTTGCAAAGCGAGGGGAACGATACGAAACCGCTGTTCGGCGGGGAGGCGGAACCGTCGGCGGAATGGCCGAAACCGGGGCTGACGGGGAATGCGGGAATCGTCCGGTTCGGGGCGCTGATTGCGCTTGTCCTGTGGGCCGGGTGGCTTATATGGGGCCTGCAGCCCGCATGGCTGAACCGCGACGGCTCGGTGGCGTTTCTCGATGTCGGGCAGGGCGACGGCATTTTGATCCGCACCGGAAAAGGCCGGCATATTCTGGTGGATGCGGGAGGAACCGCAACGTTTCGCAAGGAGGACGAGGCGTGGCGGGAACGCCGCGATCCGTACGAAGTGGGACGGAAAACGGTCGTGCCGCTGCTCAAGGCGCGCGGCGTTCGGGAGTTGGATGCGCTGGTGCTGACGCACCTGGACCAGGATCATATCGGCGGGGCGGCGGCCGTGCTCGGCGCGTTTCCGGTGCGCTCGGTTTTGTTCAACGGAACGCTCAAGCCGGCGGCGGAAGCGCTTCGCGTATTCGAGCTGGCGCTTCGGTCGGGAGCGAACGTCTATGCGGTCCGCGAAGGCATGACGTGGGAGATCGACGAGACGGCGCAAATCGAGGTGCTGTATCCGGCGGAGGAAACCGCGCGCCCGGACAACGCGATTCCCGTCGCGGAAGAGCAAAACGACCGAAGCGTCGTGCTGCTGCTGAATATGTACGGACGTCGGTTTTTGCTTCCGGGCGATTTGGAAAAGCAAGGGGAAGCCGCCGTCGTTAACCGGCTTACAGAACGGGGAGCCGGGCCGGAGACGGCCGCCGTCGACGTGCTGAAAGCGGGCCACCACGGGAGCAAAACGTCGACGACGGCGATTTGGCTCATGCGCTGGAGTCCCGGAGAGGTCGTCATATCGGCCGGCCGCAACAATTTTTACGGGCATCCGCACCCGTCCGTTCTCGAACGGTTGAAGCGGATGAATATTCCGTATGCCAGAACCGACCTGAACGGCGAAATCCAGTACAGGGTATCGCCCGACGGACGGCTCGCCAAACGCATGAAGATGGGAAGCTCTTCCGATCCGTAGCCTTTTTGCGAAAAATTTTCCGTAACCGAATGCCGGACAGACAAACGATAAGTTTTTTGCTAGACTGTGAATGTTGGCGTCTTCGGCCTCCCGAAATCCGCGGCGGATAAAATTCCCTGCGGAGCGGGACATGCGGGATGCAACCTTTTAACGAAAGATCGCGTCAATGGAAGTGCAGGGGAGGAGGATCTTCTGTGGTGGAGCTTAGCCTGATCAAAGCTGCGCAAGCCGGCGATCGCGACGCCCTTGTCGCGCTGCTCCGCGAGATCGAAAATCAAGTTTACCGAACGGCCTATTACTTATTGAATAACGAGCAGGACGCTTTGGACGCTTCGCAGGAGGCGCTTATCCGCATTTATAGCAAAATCGGTTCCTACGAGGAGAAAGCCCAGTTCCGCACATGGGTTCAGCGCATCGTGACGAACATCTGCATCGACAAGTTCCGTCGCAGCCGCCCTTCCGTATCCATCGACGAGCACGAGCTGGTTTTTCACGCTACCGACGACGTGGAAGGGGAAGTGATGGCGCATTACGCGGCCGAGGACATCCGCGAGGCGATCGGCAAGCTGCCCGAGCATCATCGGACGGTCGTCGTTTTGCGGTATTTGCAGGATTTTTCGTACAACGAAATTGCGGATTCGTTGAATTTGCCGCTTAATACGGTCAAGTCTTATTTGTTTAGAGCCCGGCAACAGCTGCAAGTGCTGCTGCATGATTATCGGAAAGGTGGTGTCCGGGGATGAATTGCGAAGAGGTGATGGAACTCATGCAGCGTTCGCTTGACGGAGATCTGAGCCTGCAGGAACAAACGCGCATGACGGATCATATTCGAGCATGCCCGGAATGCGCGGTTTTGCTCGAGCGCCTCGTCCGCCTGTCGAACAACCTGGCCGACCTGCCCCGAGTAGAGCCCCGATTCAGCCTGGTGGACGCCATTTTGCCGAAGCTGGACCAAATCGATGCCGAACGGGAAGCCGCTCGCGCGGAAGGGAAGGACAACGGTTCCTCCGAAGCCGACGCGATTCCCGCAGCCGGCGCCGAAGCCGAAGCCGAGACCGAAGCTGAACTCGAAGCCGAAGCGGAAGCCGAACGCGCCAAGCCCGCGGCCCGCCCTTCGCGGCCGTGGAAGCGCCGGCTGGGGGCGATCGCGGCGGCGGCTGCCGTCGTCGCTGCGGTTATCCTCTCCGATCCATCCTCCTGGTTATCCCGGTCGGAGATGGACCGCGCCGCATCCGACGAGAGCGAAAGCTTCAGCTTGAAAATGATGAAGCAGGAAGCCCCCGCGGCCGAAAATTCGGCTTCGGCGGACGAGGCGGCTCCCGAAGCCCGGGGCTTCGCCGTCGAACCCGATGCGAATTCCGGCATCGGGCAGGAAAGCGCGGCGGTTCCGCCGCTGACGGAATCGAACGGCGCGGGCGAGCAGGGGCAAGCGCAAGCGGGCGACTCCGGCGGAGCGCCGGCTTCGGAAGCCCCGGAATCCGGGGGATCGGCTCCGGGGGCGCCCGCCCGCGGGAACTCGGAAACCGAAGCGCCGACGTTAGGGGGGCCGGTTCCCGCAGCCCCGCCGACCGAAGGAGCGGCCCCCGGCTTCTCCGCGGCCGAGAAGCCCGTTGCCGGCGAACCGGAAGCGGAGACGCCGGCAGACGGCGGCGGCACGGGGGAAGCTTCGGGGATGAACGTGCCGGAAGATTCGGCCCCTTCCTTGACGAGCGCTTCGATCCCGTCGCCGGACGGTTCGCGCTACGCGCTGGTGGAGAGCGAGAGGTTGAAGGTTTACGCCGCCGACGGCGCGCTCCTGTTCGAGAGCGGATTGACGGGGAGCTTTTCCGACGTGCGTTGGAGCGAAGACGGCGCCGAGCTGTATTACGCGTTCGCGGAAAGCGACGGGAAAGCGACGAGCTATGCGTGGAGCGCGGAAAAGGGAGAGCAAGCGGCGCCGTAAACGGGCGCACCTTTCGGCCGCAAACTGCGTATAGTGTATCGAACGGCGAAAGCCGACAGAAGGACGAAGGTCGCGGTCGTTCGCGCGCGGTACCATGGACCGGGCCGGCGGACGTTGACATAGATGTCCTACGACAAAGGGATCGCGCCTTGACTGGGCGCGGTCTCTTTGTTGTTTTTTTGCCGAACTGCACGTATAATTTTTCAGATAAGCGACGAAGGAGGTCGTCCGATATATCGGCTCGGCCGGAATTCGCGAACGGAAAGGAGTTCGTTATGGAATCCAGTCAAGCTTTCCGCGAGCTGCGCGACGGCAAAATCCGCCCGCTATACGTTTGCTACGGCACCGAAGCGTATCGCATGAACGAATTCGCGGAGCAGTTGGCGGGCAAACTGATCGAACCGGAACACCGCGACATGGCGATCGTCCGCTTCAGCACGTCGGAGGTTTCAATCGACCAAATCGTCGACGAAGCCGAAACGCTTCCGTTTCTCGTGCCTTATAAGCTGGTGTTCGTGCGCGACAGCGTCGTGTTCGCTTCGGCGGGCAAGGAATCCGCCAAAATCGAGCACCGAACCGAACGGCTCCTGGACTATATGCGAACGCCGTCGGAAACGACGATACTCGTCTTCCTCGTCCCTCACGAAAAGCTGGACGAACGCAAAAAACTGACCAAAACCGCCAAGCAAGCCGACAACGTCGTTCGTTTCGCGCAGCTGTCGGCGGACGATTTGATGCAATGGATCGCCCGCAGGGCGGAAAGGCAAGGACGGCGCTTCGAAACGTCCGCGCTGGATGAGCTGCTGCGCCGAATCGGGACGGATATGGGATCGCTCGCCGCGGAAACGGACAAGCTGTGCCTGCATGCCGGCGATCGGGGGACGGTAACCGCCGCGTCGGTCGCGGAGCTTGTGCCGGCCAGCATCGAACAAAGCGTGTTCAAGCTGACGGAGGAGATCGCTGCGCTGCGCACGGACAAGGCGCTCGCGCTTTATTACGATTTGCTCAAGCAGCGGGAAGAGCCGATCAAGCTGACGGCGCTGCTCGTCAGGCAATTCCGCAACATGCTGTTCATCAAGGAGCTGGCGAAGCAAGGCTATACGCCGCAGCAAATGGCCGGCCAGCTCGGGCTGCACCCGTATGCGGTGAAGGTGACGAGCGAGCATATCCGCGGCTTCAGCACCGAGCGGCTGACGGCGCTGCTGAGCCGGCTTGCCGAGCTCGACTACGAGATGAAGACGGGACAAGTGGAAAAAACGCTCGGCCTGGAATTGTTCCTGATGGAAGCGGGAACGCCGACAGGCTGACGGACAGGCCTGGACCCCGGCAAACGAAAAAAGCCGTTCGATGCGTCGAAACGCAAAGATCGGCTTTTTGGCGCTGCTTATGTCAGAAACAAGCTTACGCTTGTTGGGACAGAGCGTTCAACTTTTTGGCCAGGCGGGATTTTTTGCGGGCAGCCGCATTTTTATGGATGAGGCCTTTGGTTACCGCTTTGTCCAGCTTCTTCTGAGCCAATTGAAGGGCTTCTTTAGCAACGTTCACATCGGTTCCGACAACCGCTTGGTCAGCCTGTTTGACGGCCGTACGGAGGGCGGATTTTTGGGAAGCGTTACGCAGACGGCGCTTCTCGCTCGTCTTGGTCCGTTTGATGGCGGATTTGATATTCGGCATTCATTTCACCTCCCACTGCAAAACAAGAAGTATTTCTCCACACAACTTGTAACATTCTATCATGCAGGGGGGCAAAACGCAAGCAAATCCCGGGCGCGCCTTAAGCGAACGGAATTCAAACGAACGAAAGGGGCAACGCCAACGTGGGCGATCGAGATTTGGACTTAAGCGCATACGGAGTAAGAACCGATCTGGCATTGGAAGCCAGGGAAGCGGCGCAGACCGACGAGAACGGCAGCATCCCCGGCGTGACGAGCGAGACGAACAAGGAAAACGGAATTACCGTCACGCGAATGCATATTCAAAACGAGGAAGGCGCGAACCGTATCGGCAAAATGGTCGGCCATTACGTCACGTTGGAGGTGCCGGAACTGCGTCGCGGGGATTCGGATTTGCAGGATAAAGTGGCGACGGCGTTCGCCCGCGAATTCGAAACGTTTTTGCAGCGGATCGGAGTCGGAGCTTCCGCCAGCATTTTGATCGTCGGGCTCGGCAACTGGAACGTGACGCCGGATGCCCTCGGTCCGCTCGTCGTCGAAAACACGATGGTCACCCGGCAATTTTTCGAGCTGATGCCCGACCAGGTCAGTCCGGGCTATCGCGCCGTGAGCGCGGTCGCTCCGGGGGTGCTCGGCACGACAGGCATCGAGTCGAGCGATATCGTGCAAGGCATCGTGAACCAATCCAAGCCCGATGTCGTCATCGCCATCGACGCGCTGGCCGCCCGTTCGCTGGACCGGGTCAATACGACGATCCAGATCGCGGATACGGGCATCCACCCCGGCTCCGGCATCGGCAACAAGCGCAAAGGGCTCACCCGCGACATCCTCGGCGTGCCGTGCATCGCGATCGGCGTGCCGACGGTCGTCTACGCCTCCACGATCGTCAACAATACGATGGACATGGTATTCGAGCACATGAAAAAACATACCGACAATACCGCGCCGCTGTTCGGCGTCTTCGGCTCGATGGCCGAGCAGGAGCGGCTGCAGCTCGTCAAGGAGGTGCTCGATCCGGTCGGGCACAATTTGCTTGTAACGCCGAAGGAAATCGACCAGTTCATGGAGGATATCGCCAACATTATCGCGAGCGGGCTGAACGCCGCGCTTCACGAAGCGGTGGATACCGACAACGTCGCGGCTTATACGCATTAAACGAATGAGAGGCGAAAAAAACGAAACGAAAGCTAACTGTCGTCAGGTGTCGCCTGCGATCGGTTAGCTTGTTTTTTATTGTTGTTAGCATAACAAAATCAGGTTATAATCAATCGCAACGGCTACATTCCTCCCGAAAAAGGGGGTGACATAGTGAGCAGAAGGGGGTTTCGCCTGCCGTCTTTCCTGCGTTGGCCCGCTCAACGAATGGAAGGAAAGCTGCTGATCGTCTTTTTGTTTTTGATCATCCTGCCGATCGGAATCCTCAGCTACGTGTCCGCCCTCCGTTATTCCGATTCTATCGAGCGCAATACGGCAGCCTATGTCACTCAATTGACCGACAAAACCATGGGCAAGCTGGACGACTACATTGCCGACATGAGAAAGATTTCCATCATTCCTTCTTATCTGGACGCCATCCAGGCCGGTTTGAAAATGTCCAACCAATACTACGAAGGGCGCGCGCTGCCCGAAGAAAACGTTCCGAGCCTGCTGCCCGGAGACCAGCAAAGAACGATCGATATCCAGCGAAAAATCGGCAGCAGCATTTATTTTTTGAACAATATCAAGCAGGGAACGAATACGGTTTACCTGTTCGACCGGTTCGGGAACGTTTACTACGCCGTCAAAAGCTCGGGAATCCGCTCGGATTTGCGAACCGTTTACCCGAAATGGCGGGAAATGGCGGCCGAAGCGCACGGCGCTCCCGTTCTCGTCAGCACCCAGGAGGTCGGGGAGTGGGCGAGCGGCAAACGGTACGTCTTTACCGTCGTCCGGCAAATCATCGATCCTTCGACGTACGAGCCGCTCGGGATGATCGCGGTCGACGCGAACATCGGCGTCATCGAAAGCATCGTCCGGGACATGGACGACACGACATCGGGAACGACGCTCATCGTCGACGACGGCGGGAAGGTCATTTACGACAGCGGCCGCCAATATTTGGGCCAAACGTGGCCGGAGAACGATCTTTTGAGGCAAACGGCCGGGCCCGAGGGAAGCTTCCGCGCCGCTAGCGGCGGGGAGCGGGTTTTGACGATTTACAAGCAATCGGAGGTGACCGGCTGGAAGGCGCTCGTCGCCATTCCGGAGCGAACGCTGACGGCGGAAGCTCGGCTTATCCGCAACCAGACGCTCGTGTTCGCCACGCTCATCGTCGGGTTCGCGCTGCTGATCTCGCTCGTATCCGCTTTCGCCCTGACGCGGCCGCTTCGTTCCCTCGTGCGTCTGATGAAAAAAGTGCAAAAAGGCAATCTCGACGTCGTATTTCCCGTCGTCCGAAGAGATGAAATCGGCTTGGTTGGCAGCGCTTTCAATCGGATGATCGACCGGGTGAAGCTGCTCATTGCCGATATTTACGCGATGGAGCAACGGAAAAAGGAGGCGGAGCTGCAATCGCTGCAGCAGCAAATCAACCCGCATTTTATTTACAATACGCTGGAATCGATCCGGATGACGGCCGTTTTGCACGACGACGACGAAGTGGGGGATATGGCCCAACTGCTCGGCAAGCTGCTCAGGTACAGCATCCATGCAGGCAAGGAGACCGTTCCGCTCGCAAGGGAATGGGAGCATTTGCGAATGTACGTCAAGCTGCTGAACTACCGGTATTCGGATCGCTTCGCGCTGGAGCTGCCGGAGGCGGAGGAACCGATTCAGGTGATGAAGCTGCTGTTTCAGCCGATCGTGGAAAATGCCGTTTATCACGGGCTGGACGAATCGAAGCCGCATTTGCGCATTCGCATCGAAAGCCGGGTCGAAGGGGCCGACCGGCTGTTCGCCGTAGCCGATGACGGGGGCGGAATGGAGCCGGATACGCTGCTGCGGCTCCGGTCGAGCCTGAACCGGCCGCCCGGGGAGTGGGACGGCAGGGGGATCGGGCTGCGCAACGTGCACGAACGGCTGAAGCTGCGATACGGGGAAGCATACGGCCTTGCGGTCGACAGCGAACCCGGCCGCGGAACGGTCGTAACGGTTCGCCTGCCCGCGGGCTGAACCGCGAATTTCATCCGAAAAAAGGAGGACGAACGATGCTGAAGGTTGCCGTTGTCGACGACGAGGAACGAATCCGGCTCGGACTAGCCAAGCTGATCGAGAAGACGGACGAATTTTGCCGGGTGGTCGGATGCTACGCGAGCGGGCAGGATTTGCTCGACCGGCTGCACGGGGAGGAAGCCGACCTGGTGATCACCGATATCAAAATGCCGCAAATGGACGGCCTTCAATTGATCGGCGAGCTTCGCCGCAGGCGGCCGGAAATCAAGCTGGCGGTCGTCAGCGGGTTCAGCGACTTCAGCTTTGCGAAGCGGGCAATCCGGCTCAACGTGCAGGATTATTTGCTCAAGCCGGTCGACCGGGAGGAACTCGAACAGCTGCTGATCCGGGTCAGAGCCGAGGTCGAAGGACGGCGGGAACGCGGCGATCCGGCCGATTCCGAGCTCCTCCGGCGGGAATCCGACAACAGCGCGGTCGAAGCGGTCAAAGCGTTTATCCGCGAGCACTACCGGGAGGAGCTGGAGCTTTCGAAGCTGGCGGAGACGGTGTATTTGACGCCGAGCTACTTGAGCAAGCTGTTTCGGCACGTAACCGGGGAAACGATCACCGATTACTGGATCGGCGTGAGAATCGGGAGGGCGAAGGATTTGCTGCGCGAACGCCGCGAGCTCAAAACGTACGAGGTCGGAGAACGGGTCGGATACGCCGATCCGGCCTACTTCAACAAAGTGTTCAAGAGGACGGCCGGCATGACGCCGAAAGAGTATCGGGAGCGGGCCGGACTTGCGCGCAGCGCCGAAACAATGCCCAATAAAAGACAATAAAAACAAACGGGCTCCCTTATATTCCCGCTTCAATCCTTTTATAATCTCGTATGAAAGCGGTGCCACGAAGGCAGATCGGCGAGGAGAGGATAAAGGAGGGGGCAAAAAACGTGTTTCGGATGAGCTACAAAAAGCAGCGAATCGCCATCTTGTTCGGATTTTTAACCGTTCCCGTGCTTTTGTGCTTGACGTTTTCGTTTTATCCGGCGTTTTCGATGCTGGCGTACAGCTTCACCGATTGGAGCGGCGTCGGCTGGGACATGAAATGGGTGGGCTTTGCCAACTACGCCGAAATTTTCTCGCGCCCGGACATTTTCGGAACGTTCAAAAACAACGCTTATTATTTCGTCGGAGGACTCGTTCAGACGGCGGTCGCGCTCTATTTTGCCGTCATTTTGAGCGGCCGTCTCAAGGGGCGGAACTTTTTTCGCGCGAGTCTGTTTCTGCCTTACGTCCTGCACGGCACGGCGATCGTCATCATGTTCCGGGCGCTGTACCATGCCGAATACGGATCGTTGAACCTGCTGCTCGGCGAAGTCGGCTTGGCCGGCTGGCAGCGAATGTGGCTCGGGGACCCGGCGCTCGTCAACGTATCGCTCGCCTTCATTTCCGTCTGGAAGTACATGGGGCTGAATATGGTCATTTTTATCGGGGCGCTGCAATCGATCCCGCACGACTATTACGAAGCCGCGAAAATCGATGGGGCGTCGTCCTGGCAAACGTTCCGTTTCGTCACGTTCCCGTCCATCCGGCGCGTCGTCGAGCTGATGATGATTTTGACGCTGACCGGCGCGCTCGAAGCGTTCGAAATTCCGTACATCATGATGCTCGGCGCCAACGATACGTCCACCTTCGTCATTTCCACGCTCGATATGGCGTTCAAGTTTCAAAAGGCGGGGCTGGCCTCCGCGATGGCGATCGTGCTGCTGATCATGGTCGTCCTCGTGATCGCGGCGCAGCGGAAATTGTTGTTCCGGGAGGAGAAATAGGATGGTTCGCACCCCCGCATGGATACGGGCGCTTCAATACGCGACGCTGATCGTCGGCCTGTTTATCGTCTTTTTTCCGATTTATTCGGTATTCGTCGGTTCGTTCAAAACGCAGGTCGAATATTACCAGTCCGGCCTCCGGCTGCCCGAAAGCTTCCTGAACTTCGATAACTTCGCGAAGGTGTACGAGGTCGGCAAGCTCGGGCTCGGCTTTAAAAACATTTTGATCATCCTGGTCGTCGCCGTCGCCGGAAACGTGCTGCTCGGCACGATGACGGCTTACGCGCTCGGCCGTTTCGAATTCAAGCTGCGCAAGCCGATCATGGGCATGTATTTGATCGCGCAGATCATCCCGGCCATTACGACCCAGGTGGCGACGTTCAGCGTCATCCAGGCGCTGGGCGCCTACAACCGCCTGTCCGCTCCCATCTTGCTGTATATCGGCGCGGATGTGCTGCAAATCGTCATTTATCTCCAGTACATCAACAGCATCCCGAAGGATTTGGACGAAAGCGCGATGATCGAAGGAGCCTCTTTGTTTCGCATTTACCGCTCGATCATTTTTCCGCTGCTCGGTCCCGCGACCGCGACGCTCGTCATCCTCAAAACGATTCAAATCTACAACGACTTTTATACGCCCTATTTGTATATGCCCAGCCAGAAGCTTCGCGTCGTCTCGACGGCGATCTATTCGTTCGTCGGCCCGAACGCCGCGCAAATCAACGTGATTTCCGCCGGCATTCTCCTGATTTTTATCCCGACGGTAGTCGTCTTCCTGTTCATGCAGCGGTATATTTTCTCCGGGGTGACCAGCGGCGCGGTCAAATGACGATGTCCCGTTTCGCGAACGTTCGGTCTATGTTATGATAACGAAAAATTTGGCAATTCGGCGAAAATCGACCGAGCGAAAGCAGGGATCAGGTGTCCAGCAAAGTCACGATGCAGCAAATTGCCGAACGGCTCGGCTTGTCCAAGTTCGCCGTGTCCAAGGCGCTGTCCGGGAAGTCCGGCGTCAGCGCGGATACGCGCGCCAAAATTATCGAGACGGCGACGCAGCTCGGCTATTTCGCGCAAAATCGAACGAGCCGGGCGCGCGGGCGTTCGGCGGCGGGCGGAGAACGGAAGGGAGAGACGGTCGTCGTGCTCATCCCGAACGTGCGGTATCAAACCCGGGGGTCGCGATATTGGGGGAAAATTATCGACGGCATCGACTTCGCTCTCGAAAAACGGAAATTAGGCATGATGCTGGCGACGGAGCAGGGCGAGGGTTCGCTGGCGCGGCTGATCAATCCGGAGGGCGTGCTCGGGCTGATCGGCGTCGGGCTGATTTCGGGCCAGCAGCTGCTGGAAGTCCGGAGCCTGCGCATCCCGTTCGTCCTCGTCGACCACGAAGATCCGCTCGTTCCGGCCGACGCGCTGTTCGCGAACAACGGCGAAGGCATGCGGCGGATCGTCGACTATTTGATCGGCGAAGGGCACCTCCGGCTGCAGTTTGTCGGAAACATCCGGTATTCGCGCAGCTTTGGCGAGCGGTGGCTCGGGTTTCGTTCGGCGCTCGAGGAGCGGGAAATCGGCGGCTTCCAGGAGCCGGAATTGCTTGCGCTCGCGGGCGAGAACCGGTCCGAGCTGACGGAAGCGCTGGAGCCGATCCTTCGCCGCATGCTCGGCGAAGGGACGCTGCCGACGGCGCTCGTTTGCGCCAACGATTCGCTCGCCATTTGCGCCATGACCGCGCTGATGAAGCTCGGCGCGAGCGTGCCCGCGGACTGCTCGGTGACGGGGTTCGACAACATCGAGGACGCCGCGCTCGCGCGGCCGCCGCTGACGACCGTTCACGTGGACAAGGAAGGGCTCGGCCGGCGGGCGGTGGAAGCGCTGCTGCGGCGGATCGAACGTCCGGGAGAACCGCGGGAGCGGATTTTGCTGACGGGAGACGTCGTGCTGCGGCAGTCGGCAACCGCCCGAACGGGGCGAAACCGCGCCGGCGCATTTAGCATAACCGACGACAATAAAAACAAATGCATTGCCTTTTATCCCCTCCCATTTTCTCTATAATGAGTAAATGTAAGCGATGCCATCTCGTTAAATGGAATCCAATGGAACTCAAATCGATTGTTGGGGGGAACAAACGTGAAAAAAGTTTCGCCGGTCATCCTGATGGTCATGCTCGCCGCCGCCTTGCTTGCCGCCTGCAGCGGAGGCGACAACGGCAACAACGGTTCGTCGCCGTCCGCCTCGCCGTCTCCTTCGGCTTCGGAATCCGCTTCCGCGTCGCCGAGCGCCAGCTCGGAGCCGTCAGCTTCCGCGTTGACGGGGAAAATCAAAGTGCTGTCGCACCGGACCGATCTCGTGAACGACGGCACGATGGACAAATACGCGGCCAAATTCAAGGAAAAATACCCCGGCGCCGAAATCGAGTTCGAGGCGCTCACCAACTACGCGACCGACATTAAAGTAAGGATTACGACCGGCGAAGCCGGCGACGTCAACATGCTGGACGGGGGAATGGCGACGAGCGAGCTTCCCAACTATTACGAGCCGCTGCCGGATTCCATGTTCGAGGACGTTTATTTTCCCGATATCCGTTCCCACGAGGGCAAGCGCTACGGCATCACGACCGGCGTGAACACGCAGGGAATCGTCTATAACAAGACCGCGTTCGCCAAGGCCGGCGTCGACAAAGTGCCGACGACGCTCGACGAGCTGTACGACGCGGCCGCGAAGCTGAAAGAGGCGGGCATCATTCCGCTGTACATGAACTTCGGCGCCCAGTGGCCGATGACGAACTGGGGAGAAAATTCCTACGCCTACGTCGCCGGCGACGCGAAATGGACCGACACGCTTATCGCCCAGGAGGCTCCGTTCACGGTGGACGGACCGTGGGGCAAGCTGATCCAGATCGCCAGAACGTTCGTCGAAAACGAGTGGGTGGAGAAAGATTTGTCCACAAACAATTGGGAGATGTCCAAAGGCGAGATTGCTTCCGGCAAGGCCGCGATGTATTTTCTCGGCAACTGGGTCATTCCGCAGGTCATCGGCGCGGGGGCGAAGTCCGAAGATATCGGCTTCTTTCCGCTCCCGTACGACAACGGCGGCACGTACAACGTTCCGCTCGGCGGGGACTATTTTATCGGCGTAAGCGAGGACAGCAAAAACAAGGAGCTGGCCATCGCCTGGGTCGAGTTCTTCGTCAAGGAATCCGGCTACGTGGAAGATTCCGGCTTCATGCCGATCGTCAAAAGCCAGGAGCCGAAAGTGCCGCAAATGGCCGAGTTCGCTTCGTTTAACCCGAACTATATCGAAAGCGAATTCACCGACCCGCGGTACAACGAAATCGCGAACAAGGCCGAAATCGCGCTCGGCACCGGCAGCGTGGATCAGGAGCTGGTGATGGCGAAGGATTTGCAAAAAGCGTTCGACGACTTGAACCAAAAGTGGGCGAAGGCGAAAAAAGAGCTGGGGTACTGATCGCCGATCGAAAATTGATGAGCCGGGACCAAAACGGGACGGGGCTGCCCTGCGGCGCCTCGTCCTTCTTTATCCGCGAAAGATCCGGACAAGCTCGCGGGGGCACGGGTACGCCGCTCGGGCTGTACCGAATATTTGTCCGGCGACATCTCCCCCATCCGCTCCCGAAGTCGGCTCGGCCCTCCGGGATCCGGTTGAGTGATGACTCCACCCGCCGTGCGCATGCGGCCTCAATTACCCATCTCGATCGTCGATGTGCCTGAAACGCACTCCAGTTGCATAAAAATTACCCATCTCGCCCGTCGATGCGCCTGAGTCCGCACTCAGTTGAGCAAAAATTACCCATCTCGATCATTTATATGCCTGGAACGCACTCCAGTTGAGTAAAAATTACCCATCTCGCCCGGCCATGCGGCCGGGTTTTTCGGAAAGCTTGGCAACGTTCTAGCCCGCTTCGGAAATGCAGCTTCGGCTCCCTCATGCTTTGCCGTTTTAAAGCTCCATGCAAGTCCAATACGGCTCAAACCCGAATTTCCTCCAAAAGCGGACCCCGCGCGCGTTCGCATTCAGGACGTCAACGCACACCTTTGCGCCTTCGGGAAACGAAAAACGGATCAAATGCGCTAGCGCGCCGGTGCCGTATCCTTTGCGACGATGCTCTCTTCTTATATAAAACTGCCGAAGGTAAACGAACTTTTCGTCCGGCTCGAAATCGTCCTCTCCGAGTCGAAATACCGCGTAGCCGATAACTTGTTCGTCGTTCAAAAGGATCCCGATTTCCCATTCTCCCCGCAGCCAGCTCCTCATCCGTTTTTCCCGACAGGTTCTTTCCGGCTTTTTTCGCTCTCCGAGCGCAATAATCCTTCCGTCGCTCCAAGCATTGCGCCCTCTCGCTCTATCAACCTCCGAAGCTTCCGGGTTCTATCATTTTCGTTTCTCTCATATACTTGACCATCAACGCAAAAAGAGAGAATCGCCCGCGAGACAGGGGGGCTGGGAGGAAGAAGATGAAACGGAACGCATTCGCGCCGCAAGGCCCGAGGATGAAATATCGGTTCAGGAGGATGCTGGTGACCGGCAAAGCCTACCTGACGCTAAGCCTGGTTTCGATGATCGTCGTGCTTATGCTCGGTCTCGGGGGCATTCTGCAAAACGTGCTGGCGACGTCGCCCGTGCAAACGATGAAGGGATTCGCTTCTTCGGTATCGGCCTCCTTCTTTTCTTCGCTTCTCGGAATGGAGCTGCCGCATATGGATAAGCAAAGGGAGTCTTCCGGCGTCCCGGTTTCCCGGCTGGCCGCCTTCCTCGTTCGCTGGATGACCGAGCTGAACCCGAACGACCCGAAAAGCCTGCTCGCGTTGGAAATGCCCGGAGTCAACCGCGACAGCGCCGTCCTGCTGCGGCCCGGATCGGGCGGGGGAGCGGAAGCGCCCGAAGATCACGGTCCGGGACATAACCTGCCGCCGGATGCCGAAGGAGGGGAAGCGGGCACGCCCCCGGACGGAAGTGGCGGAGCGGCCGAACCTCCGGACGGTCAGCCCGAACCGACCGAGACGCCGGCCCCCGGGACGGAAGGACAACCGGATCCGGAGCAGGGGACCGGCGGCCGCAAAGTGGCGTTCATCTATCATTCTCACAATCAGGAATCGTGGTTTCCGGAACTGAAGGAAGGGACGAAGGATCCGAACTCGAAAACGGTCAACATTACGCTCGTCGGCAAACGGATGGCCGAGCAGCTGGAAAAGCTCGGCATCGGCGCCGTTCATTCCGACGAGGATTATTCGGAAACCGTCCAAAACTACAACTGGAATTATTCCTATAAGTATTCGCATCAAACGGTCAAAGACGCCCTGGCGGAAAACAAGGAGCTCGAATACTTTTTCGATATTCACCGGGACTCCCAGAGACGCAGCAAGACGACGGTGACGATCGACGGCGTTTCGTACGCGCAGGTGTATTTCATCATCGGCCACCGCAACCCGAACTGGGAGCAGAACGAGGCGTTCGCCAATTCGATTCATCAGCTGCTGGAGGAAAAATACCCGGGCCTCTCCCGCGGCATTTGGGGGAAGACGGCGGCCACGGGCAACGGGGAGTACAATCAATCCATTTCGCCGGACAGCGTCCTGATCGAAATCGGCGGCGTCGACAACACGCTCGCGGAATGCTACCGGACGGCCGACGCCCTCGCCAAGGCGATCGCCGAAATATACTGGGACGAACGGAACGCGGTCAAGGCGGACGCTTCGGCCGCCTCCGGCGGATCGTCTGCGAAAGGGGACGGAAAATGAAAAGGGACATTTGGAAGCTTTCGATCGTCGCCGCGCTCCTCGTGCTCGCGATGATGTACGGCATGGAATTGGCTTCGAGCGGGATATCGAACGTATACGGGCCGCTGGAGGGGGAGGAGATCCGGTCGGGAGAAGCGGGCGAGACGGTTCCGGATCCCGAAACGGCGCCGGAGGAAGCGCGGGAACGAGCGGAGCGAACGGAAGAGGGGACGCCTGCCGGACAGAGGTATGCGGACGAGCCGCCCGGCATCGCGTACGATTCGGAAGCCGAGCCGACGATTCCGCGCAACGACAGCGAGCCCGTCGTCGACCGGCTGGCCGGAAAAACGGCGGAAACGCTTCAGCAGCTTTCCAAAAGCGGGATCCGGTTCATCGTTTCTTTGTTCGATCAAGCGACGGAATAACGGAGGGTAAGACAAAAGACCCGAAATGAACAAAAAATGTAATGGCGGTTACAGAACATATACTTGGGGTGTGGTAGCATTTGGTTGTCGGATAGGTCATTCGACATGAATTGAAGGATTTGAGGAGTGGGCTTTATGCGATTGGTTACGGTGTTCGAGCTTAAGGAAGGGGATAGTCTGGCCCAAAGTTTGTGCGATCGGGATGGACGCCTTATGCTTCAGCAGGGCGTTAAACTGACGGATCGTTTAATAGAGGGAATCAAAAAAAGAGGGATCTCGCAGCTGTACGTTCAAGGCTCTCCCGAAAGCGAGCCGAAGGAACCGAAGGAACCGAAGGTGCCGCCGAAGCCGGCGGCGTCCAAGCGGCAGCTGCGAATCGCGACCGAAGAACTGCTGGGCAGCATTTTCCAGGCAGTGCAAAACGACAAACCGATTCCGGTCGCCTCGCTGATGGCCTGGGCCAAGCATGCGACCGTCTCGGTCATGAGCGACGGCGAGATGGCGATGCACTACGGGGATTTTCATGCCGAACCGTCGTGTCTTTCCCGTCACAGCGTGAACGTTTGTTTTTTGGCGATGCTGACGGCCAAGGCGCTCGGCTATAAGGAACTGCAACTGCGGGATGTCGCCATCGGAAGCCTGCTGCACGATATCGGGCTTGTTCGGCCGAACGGCCAGGGAGACCTGTACATCAAGCATCCCGTGCTCGGCCATGAACGGCTGCGCAAAATTCCGGAAATTCCTTCGGCTTCCCTGAAGATGGTGCTCCAGCACCACGAGCAAATCGACGGACGCGGGTTTCCGTACGGGATCGGCGGAGAGGAATTCGAAGAGGCGGCGCAAATCGTCGGCATTTGCAGCGAATTCGACTACTTCGTCCATGACCGGCTCGTCCATCGGCAGCCGGGCGAAGAGATCGAGTACGTGATGGCCAAAGTCGATTCCGCCTTCGATCACCGGATTGTCCGGGCATTCCTGAAGGCCTACCAGCCTTATCCGGTAGGCACCGCCGTAAGGCTGACGGGCGGACTGAAAGGAACCGTCTGCGAGCAAAACCGCGGACACTCGTACCGGCCGGTCGTCAAGCTGCAGCAGTTCGGAACCCGATTGAACTTGATGGAATATACCACCTTTATGATTGAGGAAGTGTTGGATGCACAGTCAGAAGTCGTCTAATCCAAGCATCAAACGCGCCGTGTCGGTCGCCCGGCTCCGATCCGTCTTTCCTTTTTTCAAGGAAATCGCGCCGGAGGCGCTGGAGCCGGTCGCGTCCCGCATCGTCGAAAAAAGCTACCCCAAAGGCAGCCTCATTTTTTTGGAGGGCAGCTTCGGAGAAGAAATTTATTTTATCCTGTCGGGAAGCGTCAGCGTCTTTACGTTGAACAAAACGAAAAAAGTCGTGTTGAGCACGCTCGGCGAAGGCGACTATTTCGGCGAAATGGCGCTGATCAATCCGGAAGCGGGCCGCTCCACGGCCGCGGAAGCGCTGACGGCCGTTCGCGTTTATACGTTGAAGAAGCAGGATTTTCTGACCTTGTTCGGGCAAGATCGGAATTTGCTTCAGCATCTGCTGGTTTGCACGATGGACCGGCTGAGCAAAGCGAACCGGCAAATTTACGATTTGACGTTTCTCAGCGTGAGGGCGCGCATCATGAAAAGATTGCTCGCTTTGGGCAGGCAGGCTTCCCTTCCGGACGGACGGGCGCCGGTTCCTGTCCGGATTACGCATCAGCAATTGGCCGACATGGTAGGGGCCGTTCGCGAGACGGTATCGAAAATCGTGCACGAGCTGCAGGAAGAGGGACTGATTGCCCTGCGGCACCGCATGATCTATTTGAACGATCCGGCGCTGCTGGAAGCCAGGCTCGAAGAGGAGCTGTAAGGGGGAACTGGACCCGCTGCGAGGCTCTTTTCGCATTCGCTTGTTGACATGAATCCATTTTCGTCATATTATAGAAGAAATTCGTTTCAAGGGGAAATTTTCATGCGGGTCGAGGTTCTTAACTGATCAATTGGATATCCCGTTTATCGCGGCACAAGCCGAAGCAGGCCGAATGAGTTCGGTTTATTTCGTTTGCCGCAGGCGGGTTCAATGACCAGTCAAGAACCGGCGAAGTCCGCCCCTGCCGAAACGGCATGATCGGAACTTGGAGACCGCGCTCTTACGGGCGCGGTTTTTTGCGTTCGCGCGCAGGCATTCGTCTGCGCGCAAACGGGTTCCGATCCCTCAGCAGGCTGCGAGCTTTTGCCTATTGGCAACGGCTGCGGCCTGTTTTTTTGTACCCAAATTCCTTTATGGAGGTTATGAGACATGAATCCGAATTCGTTCGAAAAACTTGAATATCCGAAAGCGATCCAGCAGCTGACGTCCTATGCGCAAACGTATCCGGGAAGAAAGCTCGCGGAGCAATTGCGTCCGATGACCGATATCGGGGTCATAAAGGTTCGCCTCGCGGAAACAAGCGAAGCGCGCGCCCTTATCGAGAAAGGATCGAACGTGCCGCTCCCGTCGCTGGAAGGAATGGAGGAAGCGATGGGGCTTCTCGGAACGGGGTATATTTTTTCGGAACGCCAGCTTGAATACGTGGCGAAGTTCATCCGAAGCTGCGGCCAGCTCCGCCGCTTCATGGAATCCAAAACGGCCGTCGCCCCGACCGTCGCGGCTTACGCCGCATCCTTGCACGACCTGCAGGAGCTGAGGTCCGCGATCGAAGGCAGCATCGACCGGGGACGCATCGTCGACGAGGCGAGCCCGGGGCTTGCCGGCACGCGAAAAAAAATCCGCATGGCCGACGAGAAGCTGCGCAAGCGTCTGGAAAGCCTGCTGTCCAGACATGGGTCTATCCTGCAGGAACGGCTGATCGGGCAGCGGAACGGGCGTTACGTGCTCCCGGTCAAAAAGGAATACCGCAAGCGGGTTCCGGGCATTGCGCTTGACGAATCCGCCAGCGGGCAAACCGTGTTCGTCGAACCGGCGGAAGCGGCCGGGCTGCAGGCGGAGCTGGCGTCGCTGCGGGCGGACGAAAGCAGGGAAGAGCTGCAGGTGCTGGCCGGCCTGACCGAGACGGCCGAAAGGTACGCCCATGAGCTGTCGGTGAACGTGGAAGCGGTCGGCTATTACGACTTTTTGTTCGCGAAAGCGAAATGGGCGCTCGCCGTCGACGGCCGGAACGTGGAGTTGAACGAAACGGGAAAAATCGAGCTGCGGGGAGCCCGGCATCCGTTTCTGGCCGGCAAGGCCGTTCCGCTGAACGTGGCGGTAGGCGGGGAGTACCGCTCGCTGCTTATCACCGGGCCGAATACCGGAGGCAAAACGGTCGCGCTCAAAACGATCGGCCTGCTGACGCTGATGGCCCAGTCCGGCCTGCTCGTTCCCGCCGAAGCCGGCAGCGAGCTCGCCGTCTTTCGGTCCGTCGCCGCCGACATCGGCGACGGCCAAAGCCTGGATCGTTCGCTCAGCACCTTTTCGTCCCATTTGACGAACGTCATCGGCATTTTGGCCGAAGCGGGCCCGGATTCGCTCGTCCTGCTCGACGAGCTCGCGACCGGAACCGATCCGGGCGAAGGCGTCGGCCTTTCGATCGCCGTGCTGGAGGAGCTTCATCGGCGGGGGGCCGTTGTCGCCGCCACGACGCACTTCAACGAAATCAAGGAATACGCGCGCGCCGCCCCGGGCTTCCGCAACGCCCGGATGGCGTTCGACGAGGAGACGCTGCGGCCGCTGTACCGGCTCGAGATGGGCGAGGCGGGCAACAGCTACGCGTTCGTCATCGCGCGCAAGCTCGGCATCGGCGAGGACATCATCGGCCGCGCCCGGGCGATCGCGAAAAGCCTGAAGCGGGGCGGCGCGCATGCCGCGATCCCCGGCGCCGCGCCGCCCCCGGCGGCTCCGCCGGCGACCGCGCGAGCGAACGGGCGGCGGTCGGACAGGAAGCCGAGACGGGGAACGAGCCGTCCGGCTTCGCCGAGCGCAACGAAAGCGGCCGAAGCCGACGAGCCGCATGCCGGCGATGCTGCAGCCGACCGCCCGCTGCAGGCGGGCGACGCCGTCTGGATTCCAAGCATGCGGACGAGCGGCATCGTGTACCGGCTGCCCGACGAACGCGGCAATCTGATCGTCCAGGTCCGCAAGGAGAAAATCAAAATCAACCGGAAGCGGGTGAACCTATATATAGAAGGAAAGCATTTGTATCCGGAGAATTACGATATGGACATCGTGTTCGAGACCGTCGAAAACCGGAAAAAGCGCAAAGCGATGAGCAAGCGCCATGTCGAAGGCGTCCGGATCGAGAAGCCGCCCGAGGACGGCTGAGCGGGAGCGGGCGATCCGGGACTCCCGGGAACCGCTCATTGCCGCCCCGGACTTCCCTTGCTATAATTAACGGGATAGGCATATGAGGTAAACGCCGGTGGAGGTTCTGATGGCAGACATTCGATCCAAACAAAGCCATATTCGAAATTTTTGCATTATCGCGCATATCGACCATGGGAAGTCGACGCTGGCCGACCGAATTTTGGAATATACCGGCGCGCTGTCTTCGCGCGAAATGCAGGACCAGGTGCTCGACTCGATGGATCTGGAACGGGAGCGGGGCATTACGATCAAGCTGCAGGCCGTGCGGCTGGAATACAAGGCGGACGACGGAGAGACGTATACGCTGCACTTGATCGATACCCCCGGACACGTCGATTTCACATATGAAGTGTCGCGCAGCCTGGCCGCTTGCGAAGGGGCGCTGCTCATCGTCGACGCGGCGCAAGGCATCGAAGCGCAAACGCTCGCCAACGTCTATTTGGCGCTGGACAACAACCTGGAAATCCTGCCGGTCATCAACAAGATCGACCTTCCGAGCGCGGAGCCCGAGCGGGTCCGGCAGGAAGTGGAGGACGTCATCGGCCTCGACGCGAGCGAGGCGGTGCTGGCCTCCGCCAAAAACGGGATCGGCATCAAGGAAATTCTGGAGCAGGTCGTGCAGAAGGTTCCCGCGCCGAGCGGCGACCCGGACGCGCCGCTCAAGGCGCTCATTTTCGACTCGTACTACGATGCGTACAAGGGCGTTATCTGCTATATTCGCGTTATCGACGGCACGATCCGCGCGGGCACGCCGATCCGGTTCATGGCGACGGGCGCGACGTTCGACGTCGTCGAAGTCGGGACGTTCAAGCCGCGCGCGACGATCGTGGACGAATTGGGTCCCGGCGACGTCGGCTTCATTACGGCCTCGATCAAGAACGTGAAGGACACCCGCGTCGGCGATACGATTACCGACGCGAAAAACCCGACGAAGGAGCAGCTGCCGGGCTACCGCAAAATCAACCCGATGGTGTACTGCGGCTTGTATCCGATCGATTCCTCGGACTACAACGATTTGCGCGACGCGCTGGAAAAGCTCGTGCTGAACGACGCCTCGCTGCAGTTCGAGCCGGAGACGTCGCAGGCGCTCGGCTTCGGCTTCCGCTGCGGCTTCCTCGGCATGCTGCACATGGAAATCATCCAGGAGCGGATCGAGCGGGAATTCAACATTCCGCTCATTACGACGGCGCCGAGCGTTATTTACAAAGTGACGCTGACGAACGGCCAGCAACTGGAAATTTCCAACCCGTCGGAATATCCGGAGGCGGGCAAGCTCGAGTTCGTCGAGGAGCCGTACGTCAAAGCTTCCGTCATCGTGCCGAAAGATTTCGTCGGCGCCATCATGGAGCTGTGCCAGGGCAAGCGCGGCGAATTCATCGACATGCAATATCTCGACGCCAACCGCGTCACGCTGAAATACGAAATTCCGCTCGCGGAAATCGTCTACGATTTCTTCGACCAATTGAAATCGAGCACGAAGGGCTACGCCTCGTTCGATTACGAGCTGTCGGGCTACCGCCAGTCGAAGCTGGTGAAGATGGACATCCTGCTGAACGGCGAACAGGTCGACGCCCTGTCGTTCATCGTGCACAAGGATCGCGCCTACCAGCGCGGGCGCGTCATTTGCGAGAAGCTGAAGGAGCTCATCCCGAGACAAATGTTCGAGGTCCCAATCCAGGCGGCCGTAGGCCAGAAGATCATCTCCCGGGAGACGATCAAGGCCATGCGCAAAAACGTCCTCGCCAAATGCTACGGCGGCGACATTTCCCGGAAGCGGAAGCTGCTCGAAAAGCAAAAAGAGGGCAAAAAGCGGATGAAGCAGGTCGGCAACGTCGAAGTGCCGCAGGAAGCGTTCATGGCCGTCCTGAAAATCGACGAAAATTAAAGCAGGAACAAGTTGGGAAGGGCGCGGCTTCAAGTCCGCGCTTTTCCCGTTCCCGGAAGAAAAGGAGGCGAAGATCGTGACCCTCGCGCCCAACGGCAACGCGCAAGGCGAAGCGTCCGTGCCCTTGCACGCGTGGACCCCGCGCGCGCTTTATATCCACATTCCCTTTTGCACGAACAAATGCTTTTATTGCGATTTCAACTCGTACGTCGTCGACGGCCAGCCGGTGGACGCCTATTTGGACGCCCTGGAAAAGGAAATGGAGCAAACGGCCCGGCTGCTGCCTCCCGAGACGGTCCGGACCGTCTTCGTGGGCGGCGGCACCCCGACCGTTCTGGATCCGCGGCAGATGGCGCGGTTTCTTCAGGCGGTGGCCCGGCATTTTCCGATTGCCGCGGACGCCGAGTTTACGATGGAAGCGAATCCGGGCACGACCGATCCCGCCAAGCTGGAGGCGATGCTGGCGGGCGGCGTGAACCGGATCAGCTTCGGCGCCCAGTCGTTCGACGACAAGCTGCTCGCCGCGATCGGCCGGATTCACGAGGCGCGCGACGTCGTGAACAGCATTGCGAACGCCCGCCGCGCCGGATTTTCCAATCTGTCGATCGACCTGATGTTCGGGCTGCCTAACCAAACGCTCGAGCAGCTTGCCGACAGCGTATCCCGGGCGCTCGAGCTCGATCTGCCGCACTACTCGCTGTACAGCCTGAAAGTGGAGGAAAACACGCTGTTCCACCGGCTGTACGAGCGGGGCGAGCTGCCGCTTCCGGAAGAGGACGTCGAGGTGGCGATGTACGCCCACCTTCGCGAACGTCTCGGCGCGGCCGGCTACGACCATTACGAAATCAGCAACTTCGCGCGTCCCGGCTTCGAGAGCAAGCATAACTCCGTTTATTGGCGGAACGAGCCGTATTACGGGCTCGGCGCCGGAGCGCACGGCTACGCGCGCGGCATCCGCCATATGAACATCAAGGGCGTGCAGCCATATATCGAAGCGGCCGCGAGGGCGCTGCCGCGCCTGACGACCGACCCGGTGTCGGTGCGGGAGGCGATGGAGGATTTCATGATGGTCGGACTGCGTCTTCGACAGGGCGTGCGGAGGGCGGATTTCGCCGCCCAATTCGGCGGGACCGAGCCGGAGGACGTGTTCGGCGAAGTGCTGACGAAGCTGCAAAGCCAAGGGTTGCTGGAGCCGTTCGGCGAAGGCGAGGCCGCCGGCTATCGTCTGACCGAGCGCGGCGTGCCGCTGGGCAACGAGGTGTTCGGGGCGTTTCTGTGACGGGAGTCTTTTTCGACGAATAGCCGTGAATAAAAATAGCGGATGCTGCGCAAATCTCTCTTGAGAATTCATTCGCTTTGTTGTATATTTATTCACATCACCTATTTTGGAAGCCGAAAAGAAGGGATTCCCGTGAACATGATCATCACCTGCCGCAAGGCGTCGCCGGGCGACGTCGACGCGCTGTTCGAACTGATCCAAGGATACGCCGAGAAAGGCATTATGCTGCCCCGTTCCAGGGAGGCGCTGCATCGCCATATCGATTCGTTCGTCGTTGCCGAAGAGGGCGGACGGCTGATCGGCTGCGGCTCCTTGTTCCGGCTCGGCGCCGACTTGGTGGAAATCCGTTCGCTGGGAATGGCCGAAGGCTACAAGGGCCAGGGGCTCGGAACGAAAATCGTGAACGCCCTGCTCGACGAAGCGCGGAAGCTGAACGTGCCGAAGGTTATGGCGCTTACGTACGCGGTCGACTTTTTCGTGAAAAACGGCTTTTCCGTCGTCGACAAAGAAATTTTCCCGGAAAAGGTATGGACCGACTGCGTTCATTGCAGCAAGCGCGATCGCTGCGACGAAACGGCAGTCGTAAAACTTCTTTTTTGACCGTACGGCCTTTCGAATAGACTCGTCATTATGCCAAATCGTGCCGGTTCATTCTTGACAACGGCGGCAGCGGTTTGGTATTTTTGATATAGTGTTTAGCACTCATTCGTTAAGAGTGCTAACGAACCGGACCGAAGGAGGAATGCCGGATGTTGACCGAACGTCAAAGGATGATTTTATCGGCCATTGTCGACGACTATATCCGATCTGCGGAACCGGTCGGTTCCCGAAGCATCTCCAAGAGGGGCGACGTCAGCTTCAGTCCGGCGACGATCCGCAACGAGATGGCCGATTTGGAAGAGCTCGGCTTTCTGGAGCAGCCGCATACGTCGGCCGGCCGCGTCCCTTCGGTCAAAGGTTATCGCTATTATGTCGATCATCTGATTCCGTTCGCCGGCGTCAGCGACGAGGATGTCGTCAAGCTGCACAGCTTTTTCGCGGAGAAAATGAACCATTGGGAAGGCGTCATCAACCAGGCGGCGACGATCGTGTCGCAACTGACCAACTATACGTCCATCGTGCTCGGGCCGGAAATGTTCAGCACGACGCTGAAGCACTTCCAGCTGGTGCCGCTTAACGACAGTTCCGCCGTGGCGATTATCGTCACGAGCACGGGGCACGTCGAGCATAAGACCGTCACGATTCCGGAAGGCATCCAGATGGGCGACATTCAGAAAATCGTCAATTTGCTCAACGACAAGCTGACGGGGGTCCCGTTCGTCCGGATCAAGTCGGTGCTTCACACCGAGGTGGCCCGCGAGCTGAGGCGGTTCGTCGACCGGTGCGAGCAAATTCTCGATATGCTGGGCAAGACGCTGTCCGACGAAACGGAGCCGCACGTCTTTTTAAGCGGGGCGACCAATATTTTGACGCAGCCCGAATTCAAGGACGTCGGCAAGGTGAAAGGCATTTTGGATACGCTCGAGGAGACGTCGAAGCTGATGCAGCTTTTCCATGCGCTTCCCGAGGGCATTCAGGTACGCATCGGCACGGAGAATGCGGTGGAGGAGATCAATTCCTGCAGCCTGATCACGGCGACGATTTCCCTGGACGGGCAATCGCTGGGAACGATCGGCATTCTCGGACCGACCCGGATGGAATACGGCAAAGTCATTCATCTTCTCGAATTTTTGTCCAACGACGTAACCAAACTGTGGAGCCGCTGGTATAAATGAGAAGAGTATACGCGCCGCTGCCGGGAGGCAGGGTAAGGAGGTGATGGGTGCGTGAGCAGTCAAGAGATGAAGGAGTCCGAAAAGATGGAGCAGCAACGCGAGGAAGCGGCCGAAGCCGCAATGGAAACGGAAGCCGCTACGGAAGCGGGGACGCAGCAACCCGAACAGGCGGAAGCGGACCGGACTGCCGAGCCCGAAGCCGCGGAAACCGCCGCGAACGAAGAGGATTCGCGAATCCAGGAGCTGCAGCGGCAGGCGGATGACAACTATCAGCGTTTTTTGCGGGCGCAAGCGGATTTCGACAATTTCCGCCGTCGCACGTTGAAAGAAAAAGAGGAGCTGTCCAAGTACGCATCGGCGAAGCTGATCGGCGAACTACTGCCGGTCGTGGACAATTTCCAGCGCGCATTGAAAGCCGGAGGAGAGGCGACGGACGACGGCGCTTTATCCAAAGGAATCGAAATGATATACCGCCAGCTCAGCCAAGTGCTGGAGAACGAAGGCCTTAAAGCGATGGAACCGGTCGGCCAGCCGTTCGATCCGGAAGTCCATCAGGCGATCATGCAGGTCGAATCCGAAGAATACGGCGAAGGAATCGTCGTCGAGGTCGTTCAGACGGGCTATATGCTGAAGGACAAAGTGCTTCGCCCGGCCATGGTCAAGGTCAGCCAATAAACATACTTAGAACAATAGCAAATCCGCAGGACGATGTGAGGAGGAAGATTTGACATGAGCAAAGTAATCGGGATCGACCTGGGGACGACAAACTCCTGCGTCGCGGTTATGGAAGGCGGCGAAGCCGTCGTCATTCCCAATCCGGAAGGCAACCGCACGACCCCGTCGGTCGTCGGCTTCAAAAAAGACGGCGAGCGCACGATCGGCGAAACCGCGAAGCGCCAAGCCATTACGAACCCCGACCGCACGGTCATTTCGATCAAGCGCCATATGGGCACCAACTATAAAGTAAAAATCGAAGACAAGGAATATACGCCGCAAGAAATTTCGGCGATGATCCTGCAGAAGCTCAAAGCCGACGCGGAAGCGTATTTGGGGCAGCCGGTCACGCAAGCGGTCATTACCGTTCCGGCCTACTTCAACGACAGCCAGCGCCAGGCAACGAAGGACGCGGGCGCGATCGCAGGCCTCGAAGTGCTCCGGATCGTGAACGAACCGACGGCGGCCGCGCTCGCATACGGCCTGGAGAAGCAAGAAGACCAGACGATTCTCGTCTTCGACCTCGGCGGCGGCACGTTCGACGTCAGCATTCTCGAACTCGGCTCCGGCTTCTTCGAAGTCAAGGCGACGAGCGGGGACAACCATCTCGGCGGCGACGATTTCGACCAGGCGATCATGGAATGGCTCAGCGCCGAATTCAAAAAAGAGCACGGCGTCGATCTGCTGAAAGACCGCGCGGCCGTGCAGCGGCTGAAAGACGCGGCGGAAAAAGCGAAAAAGGAACTGTCCGGCGTGCTGAGCACGACGATTTCGCTGCCGTTCATCACGATGGTCGACGGCGTTCCGCAGCACTTGGAGCTTAACCTGACCCGCGCCAAATTCGACGAATTGACCGAATCGCTCGTCGAGCGCACGATGGCTCCGACGCGCCAGGCGCTTGCGGATTCGGGCCTCAGCGCTTCCGAGATCGACAAGGTCGTTCTCGTCGGCGGTTCCTCGCGGATTCCGGCCGTCCAGGAAGCGATCAAGAAATTGACCGGGAAGGAACCGCACAAAGGCGTCAACCCGGACGAAGTCGTCGCCCTGGGCGCCGCCGTGCAAGCGGGCGTTCTGACCGGCGACGTGAAGGACGTCGTTCTCCTCGACGTGACGCCGCTGTCGCTCGGCATCGAAACGGCGGGCGGCGTCATGACGAAGATGATCGACCGCAACACGACGATCCCGACGGAAAAATCGCAGGTGTTCTCGACGTACGCGGACAACCAGACGCAGGTCGAAATTCACGTCCTGCAGGGCGAACGCGCGATGGCCCGCGACAACAAGACGCTCGGCCGCTTCATCCTGAGCGACATTCCGCCGGCGCCGCGCGGCATCCCGCAAATCGAGGTCAAATTCGATATCGACGCCAACGGCATCGTCAACGTATCGGCTCTCGACAAAGGCACGGGCAAAAGCCAAAAAATCACGATCACGTCCTCGAGCGGCCTGAGCAAGGAAGAAATCGACCGGATGCAGAAGGAAGCCGAGCTTCACGCCGAGGAAGACGCGAAGCGCCGCGAGCTGATCGAAACGAAAAACAACGCCGACCAGCTCGTGTACACGGTGGAGAAGACGATCAAGGATCTCGGCGAGAAAGCCGATCCGGGCGAAGTCGAGAAAGCGGACGCCGCCAAAGAAAAATTGAAAAAAGCGCTTGAAGGCGAAAATCTCGACGAAATCAAAGCGGCGACCGACGAGCTGACGCAAATCGTGCAGCAGCTGTCCGTCAAGCTCTACGAGCAGGCGGCCGCGGACGCGCAAGCCTCGCAAGGCGCGGCGGGAGCGGCTGCCGACGGCGGCCCCGCCAAAAAAGACAACGTCGTCGACGCGGATTACGAAGTCGTGGACGAAGACAAGAAATAAGCACAACCAAAACGAAAGCCTGATCGAAGTCAAAGCTCGTTTCCGTTGCCGGACCGGCGACCGAAACGGCTTTGACTTTCCTCATGAGGAGGCGGAGCAGTGGCAGAGAAACGAGACTATTACGAAGTGCTGGGGGTCGACCGGAACGCTTCGGCCGAAGATATCAAAAAAGCCTATCGGAAACTCGCTCGCCAGTACCATCCCGACGTCAACAAGGCGCCCGACGCCGAAGCGAAATTCAAGGAGGTCAAGGAAGCGAGCGACGTTTTGAGCGATCCTCAGAAGCGCGCGCGCTACGACCAGTACGGTCATCAGGATCCGATGGCGGGCTTCGGCGGCGGAGCTGGCGGGGCCGGCGATTTCGCGGGCGGCTTCGGCGACATTTTCGATATGTTTTTCGGCGGCGGCGGCCGGCGCGATCCGAACGCTCCTCAGCGCGGGAACGATTTGCAATATACGATGACCCTTACGTTCAAGGAAGCGGTTTTCGGCAAGGAAACGGATTTGACCATTCCCCGCACCGAAACTTGCGACACGTGCCACGGCAGCGGCGCGAAGCCCGGCTCGAAAGTGGACACCTGTTCCTCCTGCCGGGGCACCGGCCAGGAAGAAGTCGTGCAGAATACGCCGTTCGGGCGCATCGTCAACCGCAGGGTATGTTCCGCTTGCGGCGGGCGCGGCAAGACGATCCGCGAGCGCTGCGGGACTTGCGGCGGCAGCGGCCAAGTGAAACGCCAGCGGAAAATCCACGTCAAAATTCCGGCAGGCGTCGACGACGGCGCCCAGCTTCGCGTCAGCGGCGAAGGGGAAGCCGGCGTGCGCGGAGGGCCCCCGGGCGATCTTTACCTCGTTCTTCGGGTGAAGGAGCACGAGTTTTTCGAACGCGAAGGAGACGACATCTATTGCGAAGTGCCGCTTACGTTCGTGCAGGCGGCGCTCGGCGACGAGATCGAAGTTCCGACGTTGACGGAAAAGGTCAAGCTCAAAATTCCGGCCGGAACCCAGACGGGCACGTATTTCCGGCTCAAGGGAAAGGGCGTGCCGAAGCTTCGCGGCTACGGGCAAGGCGACCAGCACGTCAAGGTGACGATCGTGACGCCGACCAACCTGTCCGACGCCCAGAAGGATCTGCTGCGCGATTTTGCCGCCAAGAGCGGGGAATCGACGCAGGAGCAGCACCCCTCGAACATTTTCGAACGCATGAAAAAAGCGATTTTAGGCGACTGATCGCCCGTTCCCCGGCCTCCTGCCCGCCGTTTGCGCGGAAGGGGGCTCTTTGCCGTGCATAGCCGCGAAAGCGACCGCGCATGCTACTTAACTGAGGCAAACTACAAATCAAAGGATGGATCGACGATGAGCTTACGCGATTTCTTTAACCAGAAGCCGTTTCGTTCGAATCCGCCCGCCAAGCTTCCGGTTGCTTCGGCCGAGGACGTGGAGTTTTCCCAGGAGCTGGCGGACGAAGACGATCTGGAAGCGCAGCAAAGAGCCGAGGAAGCGGATCGCCGCGCGGCCTTGTATAAAGGGGAATAAGCGCGATGGACATGGTATCGATGGCCGCCAGTTTTCCGTCGCAGGATCAGGCGGAGCGGGCGGTCCGCAAACTGGCGGCTCTTCGCGCCGACCGGTTCCGAATGGAACGGCTCGGCGGAGAAGCGGGTTCGCTTCCCGGGGATCAAGGAATCGAAGCTTCCGGCGAGCTCGGAGAAGCCGATTCCGCAGAGGCGTTCAGCCTGTCCGTGCAGGTGCCGGCGGCCGCGGCGCGGCAAGCCAGGACCGTCATCGAGCAAGCCGGCGGCCAAGTTCGATCGGAAGCCCCTTGAGTTTGAAGCGCCGGGCCGCAGGGCCCAGGCGTTTTTTTGCGTCCTCTTCCGCGAAGCGTGTATAATGAAGGTCAATGAACCGTCAATCGGAGTGCCGTTTGAATCAGGGAGGAAAAGCTGTGCGTTGGTTTGAAGTGACCGTCTTCGCGGCGGAGGATTCGCAGGATATTATCGCCAATTATCTTCACGAGCTGGGGGCGGGAGGCGTATCGATCGAGGAATCGTGGACGCCCGACAAGCCGAGGGATACGTCTTACGGCCAATGGTACGACAAGCCGCTCAACGACATCCCTGCGGGCTACGCTTATATTAAAGGTTATTTTTCGGAGGACACCGATGCGAACGGGGTCGCCGCGGAGCTTGAGAGGCTGCTGCCCGGATTGCCCGAATTCGGCTTCGACGCGGGACAATTCCGGATCAGCGTAGCCGAGGTGGACGAGGAAGACTGGGCGCATGCGTGGAAGAAATATTTCAAGCCGATCGCGGTAACCGATCGTTTGACGATCAAGCCGACGTGGGAGGAGTACGAAGCGCGGCCCGGCGAGCTGATCATCGAGCTCGATCCGGGCATGGCGTTCGGCACGGGAACGCATCCGACGACCGCGCTTTGCCTGCGCACGCTCGAAGGCGCCATTTCCGGCGGGGAGACGGTGATCGACGTCGGCACGGGGTCCGGCATCCTCGCGATCGGCGCCATCCGGCTCGGGGCCGAGCGGGTGCTGGCCGTCGACCTCGATCCGGTGGCGGTGACGAGCGCGGAGCAAAACGCGGCGCTGAACGGCCTGGAAGGCGCAATCGAAGTCAGGAAAAGCGATCTTCTCGGCGTGCTCCGATCGGCGGAGAGGGAGGAGACGCGGGAGAGCGGCTCCGTTCGCCCGCCCGTCGATATCGTCGTGGCGAACATTCTCGCCGAGATCATTCTTTTGTTCGTTTCCGACGTGATGGACGTGCTGAAGCCGGGCGGGATTTACATTGCCAGCGGCATTTACAAAAACAAGGAAGCCGACGTGGAAGCCGCGCTGCTCGCCGCAGGCTTCGAAATCGTCGACCGGGTCCGCCAGGACGACTGGATCGCGTTCGTGGCGGGCAAGCCGAAGGGAGACGCGGAATGAATTTTCTCTGGTACCCGCTCGAGCATCTGCCGTTCATCGTCCTGACGATGCTGCTTGCTTTTACGGTGCACGAATTCGCGCATGCGTGGACGGCCTGGAAGTTCGGCGATCCGACCGCCTACGAGCAAGGCCGGGTCACGCTCAATCCGATGGCCCATCTGGATTTGTTCGGCATCTTGTTTTTGCTCATTGCGGGGTTCGGCTGGGCGAAGCCGGTTCCGGTCCGCAGAAGCCGGTTTCGCCGTCCGAGGCTGATGAGCGTCGCCGTGACGGCCGCGGGACCCGTCAGCAATTTGCTGCTCGCCTTTCTGGGACTTCTCGTCCTTTATGTTCTGGTTGCGGTCGGGGCGCTGGAAGCCCCGTCGCAGGCGATGCTGGAAACGGTGTCGACTTTCATCTCCTACTGGCTTCATATTAACGTCATCCTTTTTTTGTTTAATCTGATTCCGCTGCCGCCGTTGGACGGCTACCGGATCGTCGAGGAGTTCGCGCCGCTTAACGTACGTCTTAAAATGAGCCAGAACGAGCAGTGGGGGATGTTCGTCTTCTTGCTGCTCGTGTTCATTCCGCCGCTGCGCAACGCCACAATCACGCCGTTGTTTTCGCTGGCCGCGCCGATTCAGGAGGCAATGAACGGGCTGCTCTCGAGCCTGTTCGGAAACGCCGGAAATTCGGTCATCGTCCGGACGCTGGGCTATATGCTCGGCTGGGCGCTCTAATCGAAGGTGGCGCCATATCGGCAAACGAGGTATGATGAAGGGTAGAAAAAAGCGGGGGGCTTGAGACATGCAGCGCTATTTCGTCGCTCCCGGCCAATTCGGCGAAGCCGGCGTGACGCTGGCGGGCGAGGATGCCCGTCATTTGAGCGCGGTGATGCGGGCGAAGCCGGGGGACGTTTTTATCGCTTGCGACGGTGCCGGACGGGAAGCGAAGGTTCGGATCGATACGATCGGGACGGGCGCCGTTGCCGGCACGTTGCTCGAATGGATCGATTCGGGCTCGGAAATGGCGTGGCGCGTCGCCGTCGCCCAAAGCTTGCCGAAAGGAGACAAGCTGGAAACCGTCATTCAGAAGGGAACCGAGGCGGGCGCCGCCCGGTTTCAGCCGTTCGTTTCCAGAAGGACGATCGTCCAGTACGACGAGCGCAAGGAAGGGAAGCGGCTCGCGCGTTGGCGCACGATCGCCAAGGAGGCGGCCGAGCAATCGCACCGCTCGATCGTGCCGGAGGTTAAGCCCGTCATCTCGTGGAAGGAGCTGCTGGCTTCGTTCCGCGAATTCGATTCGGTGCTGCTCTGCTACGAAGAGGAAGGGCGAAGCGGTGCGGGACTTCAGCCTGCGCTAGCCGCTTTGAAGAACCGGTTCGCCGCGGACGGCCGGAACGATCCGAGCGTTCTGCTCGTCGTCGGTCCCGAGGGCGGCTTCGACCCCAGGGAGGCGGAGGAAGCAGAGGCCAACGGGGCGACGGCGGTCGGTCTGGGCCGCCGCATATTAAGGACGGAGACGGCCGCGCTTGTGGCGCTTGCTTGCATCGCGTACGAATCCGGAGAAATGGGAGGATGATCCGCCATGCCTAGCGTGGCATTTTATACTTTGGGCTGCAAAGTCAATTTCTACGATACGGAAGCGATGTGGCAGCTGTTCAAAAACGAAGGCTACGAGCAGGTCGATTTCGAAACGAAGACCGCGGACGTCTACGTGATCAACACCTGCACCGTAACGAACACCGGCGACAAAAAAAGCCGGCAAATTATCCGGCGGGCGGTGCGCCGCAATCCGGACGCCGTCATTGCCGTCACCGGCTGCTACGCGCAGACGTCGCCCGCGGAGATCATGGATATCGAGGGCGTCGATCTCGTCATCGGGACACAGGATCGCGACAAGCTGATGACGCTTATCGCGGACATTCAGAAGGAGCGCAAGCCGGTCAACGCGGTCCGCAACATAATGAAGACGCGCGAATTCGAGGAGCTTGACGTGCCGGCCTTCGCCGACAAGACGCGGGCATTCCTGAAAATCCAGGAGGGCTGCAACAATTTTTGCACCTTCTGCATCATTCCGTGGTCGCGCGGCCTTTCGCGCAGCCGGGATTCCGCAAGCGTGCTCAAGCAGGCGCGGCAGCTCGTCGCCGCTGGCTACAAGGAAATCGTGCTGACCGGCATCCATACCGGCGGCTACGGCGACGACCTGGAAAACTACCGGCTAGCCGATTTGCTGGCCGACCTCGACAAGGTCGAAGGGCTGGAACGGATCCGCATCAGCTCGATCGAAGCGAGCCAGATCGACGACAAGATGATCGCCGTGCTCAATTCGTCCCCGAAAATGTGCCGGCATTTGCACATCCCGCTGCAAGCCGGCGACGACGCGATTTTGAAGCGGATGCGGCGCAAATATACGACCGCCGAATTCGCGGACAAAATCGCCCGCATCAAGGAAGCGATGCCGGACGTCGCGATCACGACCGACGTGATCGTCGGGTTTCCCGGAGAGACGGACGAGCAATTCGAGAACGGCTACCGGTTCATGAAGGAAATCGGATTTGCCGAAATGCATGTGTTTCCGTATTCGAAGCGGACGGGAACGCCGGCGGCGCGCATGGATGACCAGGTCGACGAGGAGCTGAAGCACGAGAGGGTGCACAAGCTGATCGACCTGTCCGAGTCGATGCAGGCGGAATACGCGCGCAAATGGGCCGGACGCGAGCTTGAGGTTATCCCCGAGCGAACCGGCAAAGCGCGCGAAGGCTCCGGCTTCATTGCCGGGCACGCGGACAATTATTTGCTCGTGGCGTTCGAAGGCGACGAGTCGCTCGTCGGCAAACTGTGCCGCGTGCGCGTCACGGAAACGGGCGTCAACGAGTGCAAGGGCGAGCTGCTCGAGGTGCTGGAAGACAGCTTTCCGATGGCGATGCGGGCTTGAGGTTTAAGTCGAAGGAGAAGAAAGATTTCAACCCGGCGATGGGCGGACGGCAGCGGCTGCCGCGTTGCCGGGATGGAATCTTTTGTCGTACATAAGTTGCAGATTCGGATATTTGGCAGGGGGAGTCGAAAGTGAAGGAAATTTCCGCGGGGGGCGTCGTCTACCGGAATCGGAACGGGAGCCTGGAAATTCAGTTGATTAAAGACCGATTCGGAAAAACGACGCTGGCTAAGGGGAAGATGGAGGAAGGCGAGTCGATCGAGCAGACGGCGCTCCGCGAAATTTCGGAGGAAACGGGCATTTCCGGCCGAATCGTGGCGCCGCTGTCGGTCATTCGCTACCAGTACGAATCCGCCGATCGGGAAGCCGTTCAGAAGGAAGTGCATTACTTCCTGGTCGAAGCCGGGGACGGCTCCTTGAAAGCGCAAACGGAAGAAATCGCGGGCGTCGCCTGGCATACGCCGGAAGAAAGCTGGCGGCTTCAGCGCGAAGGCGGTTACGACACGAACGACGAGGTGCTGCGCGCGGCGCTTCGCAAGCTGGGGTTCGAGCCGGCCGATACCGAGCCGGCGCCGCCGGGCGGCCGCTTTCCGATCTGGCTGCCGGGCCAGTCGATGGCGCCGTTTATCGACCATACGCTGCTGAAGGCGGACGCGCGCGCGGACGATTTCGCGAAGCTTTGCGACGAGGCGCTTGAATACGGGTTTTACAGCGTATGCGTGAACGGGCGCTGGGTTCGGATGTGCCGGGAGAAGCTGTCCGGAACCCCCGTCAAAGTGTGCGCCGTCGTCGGCTTTCCCCTCGGCGCCATGGCGACGCGGGCCAAAGCGTTCGAAGCCGCGGCCGCCGTCGAGGACGGCGCTTCGGAAATCGATATGGTGCTGCCGATCGGCAGGCTGCTCGACCGGGATTTCGACGCCGTGGAACGGGATATCGCGTCGGTCGTGCAGGCGGTGCAGGGAGGCGCGCTCGTCAAGGTCATTCTGGAAACGGGAGCGCTGCCTTCGGAAGAGCTGAAGCGGGAAGCGTGCAAGCTGACGGAGGCGGCGGGCGCCGACTACGTGAAGACGTCGACCGGATTCGGGCCGGGCGGCGCGACGGAAGCGGATATACGGCTAATGCGCGAAGCGGTGTCTCCGCGCCTGGGCGTGAAAGCTTCGGGAGGCGTGCGGAGCGCGGAAACGGCCGCCGCGATGCTGCTGGCCGGCGCGAGCCGGATCGGCACGAGCTCCGGCGTCGCCATTGCCGGGGGATCGGCCGCCGCTTCCGGCGGGTATTAAGCGAACCGCGCCGGCGAGCGGCGCTCGGCGGACGTTACTTGCCACGCGCGAGAGGCGACTGCGGAGGTTCGAGCGCGCGGACGCCCAAATACGCGATCGGCAGGGCGAGCACGGAACAGGCGACGTTGAACAGCGTCTGGGCATGCGCGATTTGGGCGGCCGGGTGGCCCGGGGCGATCGCGGCGGAAACGGCGAGCAGCTCCCCCTTCAACGGGTAGAACAGCATCGTCCCGCCCACGTTCAGGGCGATTTGCGACAGCGCGACGAACCGGCCGCCCCTGCCGCCGGCAAGCGAGGCAAGCAATCCGGTAAAGCACGTGCCGACGTTCGCGCCCAGCACGACGGCGACGCCGGTTACGGCCGGCAGCGTTCCTGTATCGGCGAGACTCATCGCCATGCCGATGACCGCCGAGCTCGAATGGACGAGCGCGGACAGCGCCGCTCCTCCGAGCAGCCCCCATACCGGCCTTTGCTCGGCGAACGCCATCCATTCCGCGAACGTGCCGTTTTGCTGAAGGGCGGGGCCGATCGACTGCAGCGAAGCGAACCCGACCAGCATGAGCGCGAAGCCCGCCGTCGCCGCCGAGCCGTAGCGCAACGCTTCCGCGGCATGGCGGGGAAGAGGAGGCGCCAGGCGGGCTTCCAGCGACAGAAACGTCCATAGCCAGACGACGAGAGAAGCACCGAGCAGGGGCAGGCCGAAGCGGTGAATGCGGAGGCCGATCAATTCGGTCGTCAGGGTCGTGCCGACGTTGGTCCCGAGCAAAATGCCGAAGCTGTTGGCGAGCGGCAGCATGCCGGCGTTGACGAGGCCGATCGTCAGCAGCGTCACCGCGGTTCCGCTTTGCAGCAGCCCGGAAGTCACGGTTCCGGATACGAAGCCGCGCAAGGGGGTCGAAGTCGTTCGTTCAAGCGCGGCGTTCAGCCGGTCCCCGGCCCAGACGCGAAGCGCCGTTTCCGTCATTTTCATGCCGCCGAGCAGCAAGGCCAGTCCGAAAATCGAAGCGGCGACGAGCGGAACCCACATCGTCTCATTCCTCCCGTCATCCCATGAAAAATTTACATATCATTTTATGCTCAGACCGGACAAGTAATGTCCTTAAAGAAAGGCGTGATCGACATGTCCAATGAGGTTCAAGCCCGCGTCGTCCTGAACCGCTCCCGCCGTCCGAGGCTGGAGCAAGGCCATCCGTGGGTGTTTCGGAACGAAATCGAAAAGCTGGAGGGAGAAGCCGAACCCGGAGCCCTCGTTCAGGTGTTCAACCACCGTGGCCAATTTCAGGCCGTCGGGTACTGGAACCCGGCTTCCCAAATTTCCGTCCGGATCGTCTCCTACAAGCCGCTTGAGCGGTGGGATACGGAATGGTTCAAGGCTCGATTCCAAACGTGCGCCGACCACCGCCGCCGGTTTTCCGGCTCCGAGCCGTCCTGCCGGCTCGTGTTCGGC
This sequence comes from Cohnella massiliensis, assembly GCF_900169535.1. Lineage (NCBI taxonomy): Bacteria > Bacillati > Bacillota > Bacilli > Caryophanales > Paenibacillaceae > Cohnella > Cohnella massiliensis. The sequence goes on along the minus strand of NZ_LT821259.1, from coordinate 2,841,566 downwards.
GAAGCGGATTTTCTCCCTGGACTCGTCGTCGACCGGTATGCCGACGTACTTGTCGTGCAGGTGCTGACGCTCGGGATGGACAAGGCCCGCGAGCTTTGGCTGCCGGCTTTGATCGACGTGTTCGCGCCGCGCGGCATTTACGAGCGCAGCGACGTCGGCGTCCGCATGCTCGAAGGGCTGGAGGAGCGCATCGGCGTTTTGTACGGCGAATGTCCCCGCTACGTCGTCATCGAGGAAAACGGCCTGAAAGTCGAAGTCGATATCGAAGGCGGGCAAAAAACGGGATACTTTTTCGACCAACGGGAAAATCGCGCCGCCATCGCGCCGCTGATGACCGGATGGGGCGCAAGGAGCGGCATCGTCGTGGAGCGCAGAGAAACGGAGGAAGGCATCCGGGACGTTCCCGTCAATGCCAACGGAAATCCGGTCACGTTCCCTTATTGGGACGGGGCGACCGTGCTCGAATGTTTCGCGCATACCGGCAGCTTTTCTCTGCATGCCTGCAAATACGGCGCGAAAAAAGCGACCTGTCTCGATATTTCGGCGCATGCGATCGAAACCGCAAAGCGCAACGTCGAGCGGAACGGCTTTTCCGACCGGGTCGAATTCGTGACGGCCGACGCTTTCGAATATTTGCGGCAGCAGGTCAAGGGCCGGGAAGAACGCCTGCAAAGAGCGGCCGGAGGCAAGGCGGATACGTCGAAGCCGCTCGTTTCGGAAGGCCGGACGTGGGACGTCGTCATTCTCGATCCGCCGGCGTTCGCCAAGACGAAGCGGGCCGTGCCCAGCGCCATACGCGGCTATAAGGACATCAATTTGCACGCGATGAAGTTGGTCAACGAAGGCGGCTATTTGGTCACGGCGAGCTGCTCTTATCATGTGCGGCCGGAGCTGTTCATGGAGACGCTTCTGGAGGCCGCCGCCGACGCCGGCAAAATTCTTCGCTGCATCGAATGGCGGGGGGCGGGCAAAGATCATCCGCAGCTCGGCGGTGTCGAAGAAGGTCATTATTTGAAATTCGGCATCTTCGAGGTCCGCACCCGAAAAGCGCTTTGAGGACGGGCTTCTGGGTCTTCGGACAGGAAGCGGATTGGGTTTTTTAGACTAATTGTTAAGAAAGTATGAGTCGCGCAACCTGTAACTTTTCTAAAATCTCTCCTGTAATCTGTAAACATAGATAAAGGAGAGAGGAAGTGAATGATGATGGATGTGCTGCGATTCGGAAGGCGCTCCGTGCCGCTGCGAAACAAGGCGAAACGGCTCGAAAGCCGTCAGCGATTGAACAAACGCATGCGCGAAATGGCGCTCGATCTGGAATTCCGCCGCAAATGGAAGCAAGTGATCGATGTCGAACTGTGGTCGGACGCGGCGATATTCTGGTTCGAGGACGGCACGAAGCTTTATTTGAATATTTCGTGAATCTTTCCCGATGCGCCCGTTCGCAGCGTTGGGGGAAATTCGGACCTATTAGGGCCTTGGGGCGTTTTCCCCGCGGTCCTTTTTTGCATATCGGATGGCAGATTCCGAATCTGCGAACGCCTGTGCGCCCTTGTCCGCGATATGGTACAATGAATCGGAAGATGAGAAGTTTCGGAGATTTTCCGCGTATTTTCGGAGCAACGGAAGGAGGCGGCAGCAAATGGCGCTTCGTTTGATAACGGGACGATCGGGCAGCGGCAAAACGCGTTTCTGCCTCGACGAAATCAGGCAGCGGCTGCGGGAAGACCCGCTGGGTCCGCCGATGATTTTGCTTGTGCCGGAGCAGGCGACGTTTCAGATGGAGTACGCGATGGTATCCACGCCGGGGCTGAACGGGTTCATGCGCGCCCAGGTGCTCAGCTTTCGGCGCCTCGCCTTTCGCGTCATGCAGGAGACGGGCGGGACCGCCGCCGTTCCGATCGATGAAACCGGCAAAGCGATGCTCATCCACAAATCGCTCGAAACCCGCAAAGGCCAATGGAAGCTGCTGCTCGGCGAAACCGCGGGCCAAGGACTGGTCGGCAAGCTGAGCGAGCTGTTGACCGAATGGAAACGGTACGGGGTCGACGGGGCAAAGGCGGAGGAGCTGGCGGAAAGCGCCGCGCGATCGGATCCGGGAGCGGCGCTGCTTGCCGACAAGCTGCACGATTTATCGCTGTTAAGCCGCGACCTGGATCGGGAAATGGCGGGAAAATGGCTGGACGGCGAAGACGCGCTCCGCTGGCTCGTCGGCGGGGCCGCCGAATCGGCGCTTCTCGCCGACGCGGAAATTTGGCTCGACGGCTTTCACGGCTTTACGCCGAACGAGTACGAAGCGATCGAGGCGCTGCTGCGCCGCTGCCCCCGAGTGTCGGTCGCGCTTTGCCTCGACCGGCCGAGAGGCGCGGGCGAGCGTCCGGACGAGCTGGAGCTGTTCCATCCGACGGCGGAAACGTCCGCCCGGCTCTGCGAACTGGCCGAAGCCGCCGGCGTCGCGATCGAGCGGCCCGTGACGCTCGATCGCGACGTTTTGCCGCGATACAAGGCGAGCCCGATGCTCGCGCACCTGGAGCGCTCGTTCGATGCGCGTTTGCGGTGGAACGGGGATGCCGCATCGCTCTCGCCCGATCACCCGTTATGCGGCCTGTCGCTTCACGAGGCGGCCAACCGCCGGGCCGAAGCCGAAGGAGCGGCGCGCGACATGCTGCGCCGGGCGCGAGAAGGCGGCTGCCGCTGGCGGGACATGGCGGTCTTCGTCCGCAAGGTGGAAGACTACGCCGATCTGCTCGCGGAAGTGTTCGACGATTACGACATCCCCTACTTTCTCGACGGCAAGGTGACGGCGGCGCATCATCCGCTGGCGGAGTTCGTCCGCTCGGCTTTGGAGGCGGTGGCGGGCGGCTGGAAATCCGACGCCGTCTTCCGCTGCGCGAAAACGGATCTGCTGCATCCGGGCGATAAGGAGCTCCTGAGGGCGGAAGTGGATACGTTGGAGAACTATGCCCTGGCCGCGGGAATCGACGGCTGGCGGTGGCACGACGATCGGGCCTGGCAGCCGTTGTTCCGCGGGGATCTGGAGGACGAAACGGAGCCGTCCCGCTACGAACGAGGGATGGAGGAAATCCGGCGCATCCGCGATGCCGCGCTGGAGCCGTTGCTCCGGCTGGAGCAACGGGTCAAAAAGGCGAAAACGATGCGCGATTTGGGCACGGCGCTGTTTTCGCTGCTGGAGGAAACGCGGGCAGCCGACCGGCTGGAGCGCTGGAGCGCGGAAGACGAGGCCGCGGGCGATCCCGGCAAGGCGCGTCTTCACCGGCCGCTTTGGGACGGCGTGCTCGGGCTGCTGGACCAGCTCGTCGAATTAATGGGGGACGAGCCGGCCAACCTTCCCCTGTTCGCGGGAATGATCGATGCCGGAATCGAAGAGATGAAGCTCGGCGCGGTGCCGCCCTCCCTGGATGCGGTGCTCGTCGGCAGTCCGGAGCGGACGAGGTCGGACCGGGTAGCCGTGCTGTATATGCTCGGAGTCGGCGACGGCGTCATGCCGATGGCCGTCCGCGAGAACGGGCTGCTGTCGGAACCCGAACGGGAGCGCCTGGCGGAGGCCGGGTTGCAGCTCGCGCCGGGAGCGCGGCGAAGGCTGCTGGACGAACGTTTTTTGGCTTATTTGGCCTTGACGACGCCATCCCGGCATTTGTGGGTCAGCTACCCCGCGTCGGATGAAGAGGGGAAAGGCCTGCTGCCGTCGGAGTACATTCGCCGCATCCGGCAGCGCTTCCCCGGTCTGTCCGTCGGGACGTTGCAGGCCGAACCGCAGGAAAGCGAAGACGAGGAGCGTCAGCTGCGTTACGCCGTCCATCCCGGCAAGGCGCTTACGTTTTTGACGGCGAGGCTGCGGCGCTGGCGGCAGGGCGGCGAGCTTGCCGGGGGCTGGTGGTCGGTCTACCGCTTTTTCGCGGAGCGGGACGAGTGGCGGCCGAAGCTGCAAAAAATGCTGTCCTCGCTCCATTACCGCAACGACGAACCGCCGCTGGGCGCGGCCACGAGCAGGCTGCTTTACGGCGATCGCCTGATCGCCAGCGTCTCGAGAATGGAGCGTTTCGTCGCCTGCCCGTTCCGGCATTTCGCTTCGCACGGATTGAAGCTTCGCGAGCGCATGTTGTATCGGGTGGAAGCTCCCGATATCGGCCAGCTGTTTCACGCCGCGCTTCGCCAGACGACGGAAAAGCTGCTTGCCGAAGGGCCGGCCGGCCAATCGATGGCCCGCTGGCAGCAGGAAGCGGCCGCGGCCGTCGAGCGGCTGCTGCCCAAGGTGCAGTCCCGGATTTTGCTGTCATCCCTCCGTCATCAAGCGATGGCCCGCAAGCTGACGGACATCGTCGCCAGGGCTTCGGCCATGCTGGGCGAGCACGCGAGGCTGTCCCGGTTTCATCCCGTCGGGCTGGAGGTGACGTTCGGCCCCGACGGCATGTTGCCGCCGCTCTCCCTTGACCTCGGAGGCGGACGCTGGATGGACATCGTCGGGCGGATCGACCGCGTCGATGCCGCGCAGACGGAAGACGGGCTGCTGCTGCGCATTATGGATTACAAATCGAGCCCGACGAAGCTGAAGCTGGAAGAGGTCGCGCACGGATTGTCGCTGCAAATGCTGACCTATCTCGACGTTGTCGTCTCGCATGCGCCGAGCTGGCTTGGACGGCCTGCGGAGCCTGCCGGCGTTCTGTACTTTCACGTACATAATCCGCTTCTGCACAGCTTGAACGGCATGTCCCTCCAGGAAGCGGAACGCGCGATGAAAAAAGAGTTCCGCATGCAGGGTCTGGTGCTGGCCAACGGGGAAACGGTCCAGCTGATGGACGAGTCGCTGGCGACCGAAGGCAAGTCGGCCGTCATTCCGGTCGACTTCAAAAAGGACGGCACGTTTTCGGCGCGATCGCAGGTAGCGGATCCGGGGCAGTGGAACGTGCTCCGCAAATCCGTCCGCGGCAGCATACGGACCATCGGCCGCCGAATCGCGGACGGGGACGTATCGATCGCCCCATACCGGATGGACAAGCGAAGCCCGTGCGAACGGTGCGAATACCGCCCGGTGTGCCAATTCGACATGCTGATCGAAGGCAACGGGCATCGCCCGCTGCCCAAGCCGTCCAGCCGGGATCAGCTGTGGCAATGGCTGGAAAACGGATCGGAAGGGGGAGAAAAGACGTGAGCGTATCCGGGCGGTTTTTGCAGGCTACCTACGCAAAGCCCGAAGGCAGCCGCTGGACGGACGAGCAATGGGCGGCCATCGCCGCGCGGGGGACCGACATTCTCGTCGCCGCGGCCGCGGGTTCGGGCAAAACCGCCGTTTTGGTCGAGCGCATTATTTCCCGCATAACGGACGAAACGGAGCCTTTGGACGTGGACGCCCTGCTCGTGGCGACCTTTACGAAAGCCGCCGCCGCGGAGATGAAGGAACGGATCCGAATCGCGCTGGAGGACGAACTGGAGCAAAAGCCGGAATCCGCGCATTTGAAGCGGCAGCTCGCCCTGCTCCCCCGGGCGTCGGTCACGACGCTGCACTCCTTTTGCCTGGAGGTGGTCGAGCGGTATGCCCCGCTTATCGGCCTCGATCCGGGGTTTCGCATCGCAAACGAGACGGAAGCGGAATTGCTCCGGATGGATACGCTCGACGAATTGTTCGAGGAGCGGTACGGGGCCGAAGGCGAGCGGGGAGCGCTCGCGCGGCTTGCCGATCTGTTCGGCGGAGAACGCAGCGACGAGCCCCTGCACCGGCTCGTGCTCGAATTGCACGAATTCGCCCGAAGCCACCCTTGGCCGGAGCGATGGCTGCGGGAGGCCGCGGCTTTCATCCGCGAAGCCGGCGAAAACGGCATCGAGGGCGCCCCCTGGATGGAAACCGTGCGCGAAGACGCTTCGCTCGCGCTGCGGGGCGCGCTCAGCCAGCTCGAGGCCGCCCTTCGGGTCGCGGAGAGCCCCGGCGGGCCGCTGCCTTACGCGGCCGCGCTCCGGGAGGATGCGGCGGTCGTCGGCCGCTTGCTGGACGCGATCGCGCATGAACCGCCGGAAGCCTGGAACGAGGCGTATTCGGCCTGCGCGTTCGGGCGACTGAAGGCGATTCGCAAGGAAGAGTGCGACCCCGATTTGCAGGAACGCGCGAAGAAGCTTCGGGACGAGGCGAAAAAGGCGGTGTCGAAGCTCGGGGACGAGTGGTTTGTCCGTTCGCCGGACCAGTATGCGGAGGAACTGCGCAAGCTCGCCCCGGACATGGAGGCGCTGGCCGAGCTCGCGATCGAATTCGGCCGCAATTACGAGGCAGCCAAGCGGGCGAAAGGCTTACTCGATTTCGGCGATCTGGAGCACTACGCGCTGGCCGTTTTGCGGGATCCGGGTTCGAAGCCCGGCGAATCGCTGCCCTCCGCAGCGGCGCTCGACTACCGGGAGCGGTTCGCGGAAATATTGCTGGACGAGTATCAGGATACGAACGAGGTGCAGGAAGCGATCGTGTCGCTGATTGCCCGCAAGTCGCCCGGCAACGTGTTTATGGTCGGAGACGTGAAGCAAAGCATTTACCGGTTCCGTCTTGCGGAGCCGGGCCTGTTTCTGGCCAAATACAAATCGTTCGGCGTCTGGAAGCCCCTCGGCGACGGGGAGGCGGAGGAGGCCGCCTTCCCGGAAGGCGGCGCAAGCCTCCGGGGCTTGCGCATCGACCTGGCGCGGAATTTCCGCAGCCGTTCGCGGGTCATCGAAGCGGTGAACCACGTTTTTCGCCTGATCATGCGCGAGCCGGCGGGGGAAATGAATTACGATCGTCGGGCCGAGTTGATTTACGGTGAAGGCTATCCCGAAGAGGGCGGCGAAGCATCCGGCGGCGCATATGCCGTGGAAATGATTCTGCTCCAGCCGGGAAGCCCGGAGGCCGGGAGCGCGGCGGCCGGGCGCGAAAGCGGAGAGGCGCCGGAGCCGGCCGGGGACGACGAAGAGGGAGCGAGGCAGAGGCAAGAAGAGGAAGAGCTGGAAACCGCGCAGCTCGAAGCCCGCTGCATCGCGGACGAAATCCGGCGGCTGACGGGGACGGACGGCAGCGGCCGGCTCCCGTTTGCCGTCTACGACGGCAAAAGCAAGCTGCACAGACCCCTCCGGTTTCGCGATATCGTCATTTTGCTGCGAGCGACGTCGGCGGCCGCGCCGGTCGTGCTGGAGGAATTGAAGGCGGCCGGAATACCGGCCTTCGCCGACATGTCCTCCGGCTATTTTGCCGCGACGGAAGTCGACGTCATGCTGTCCTTGCTGCAACTGATCGACAACCCGGACCAGGACATTCCGCTGGCCGGCGTTCTCCGCTCGCCGCTGGTCGGCTTTACGGCCGAAGAGCTCGCGCAGATCCGGCTGCGCGATCGGTCCGGCTCGTTCTGGCAAGCCGTTCGGGCCGAGGCCGGCGAAGCGGCCGAATCGGCGGCGGCGTCCCGGGAGGGAGGACCCGACTCCTTGCCGGGCCGGCCGGCGGGCGGGGACGCGCAAGCCGACGGCCGGCGATCCCGGCTTCGCGCCTTTTTGGCTTCGCTTGATCGCTGGAGAACGCTGGCGAGACGGGAGCCGCTCGCGCGGCTGCTGCTGGCGCTTTACCGGGAAACGGGCTACTACGACTTTGTCGGCGGGTTGCCCGGAGGCGCGCAGCGGCAGGCGAACTTGCGGGCTCTCGTCGACAGGGCCCGGCAGTACGAGCAAAATTCGAGCTACAGGGGGCTGTACCGTTTTCTCCGTTTTTTGGGCAGAATGCGGGACACCGGAGCCGATCTCGGCGCCGCCCGGGCGCTCGGGGAACAGGACGACGTTGTCAGGCTCGTGTCCATCCACCGCAGCAAAGGCCTGGAGTTTCCCGTCGTCTTTGTCGCCGGTCTGGGCAAGACTTTCAACCGCCAGGACTTGAACGGGCTGTTTTTGAAGCATAAGCGGCTCGGCTTCGGTCCGAAATTCGTCGATCTCGACACGCGCGCGGCGTATCCGACGCTCCCGCAGCTCGCGATACGCAGAAGGCTGCGGGCGGAGCTGCTCGCCGAAGAAATGCGCGTGCTATATGTCGCGCTGACGAGACCGAAGGAAAAGCTCTATCTGATCGGCACGACGAAAGACGCGGCCAAGGATGTCGAAAAATGGCGCGAGCTGGCCGCCTTGTCCGGCGGAGGCATGCCCGATTACGCGATCGCCGCGGCAAGCCGGTACTTGGACTGGCTCGGTCCGGCGGCGGTTTTGGCCGGGGCGGACTGGAGCGCGGAAGGGACCGGCGGCGAGCGCTCGGGCCGGCCGAACGGCGGGACTCCGCCGTGGTCTTGCCGGATCGTGTCCGGATCGGCTTATACGCGGAGTCCGGCGTCCCCCGAACCGCTTTCTGGGGACGAGACGCTGTGGAACCGGGTTCAGCGGCTCGAGCCCGTTCCGGTTCCCGCGACGGCCGCCGGGCTTGCGGCTTACGAGGCGCTGTCGTGGTCCGATCCCCATGCGGGAGCGTCCCGTCTTGCGGCCAAAACGTCCGTATCCGCCCTGAAGGCGAAACCCGGCTTCCGTCCGGACGCCGAAACGGCCGAATCGACGCCTGCAACGGCGGAGCCGGGCGGCCGCGAGCCGTTGGAGGATTCCGACGAAGACCGGCTTTCCGTTTACGGCTCCGGGGACGGAACGGACGGGACGTCGGCGGCATCTCCGACGTTCAGGCTCCGGAGGCCGCGTTTTTTGTCGGACAGGCGGCTGACGCCCGCGGAGCGGGGAACGGCGGTTCATTTGGTCATGCAGCATTTGCCGCTGCGCCTCGGAACGAACGAGGCCGATATCGCGGAGCTGCTGTCCCGGATGGAGGCGTTGCGGATGATGACCCCGCAGACGAGACAGGCCGTCGACGCGGAGGCGATCGCGGCCTTTTGCCGGACGCCGCTGTACGAGCGGATTTGCCGGGCGGACCGGGTATGGCGGGAGCTGCCGTTCAGCTACGGGCTCCCGGCCCGAAAAGCCCACGCGGAGCTGGCAGCTTCCGATTCGGAAGATACCGTTCTGCTGCAAGGCGTGATCGACTGCCTTTTTTCCGAAGGCGACGGTTTCGTGCTGGTCGATTACAAAACCGATTACGTGCCGGACGGCAGCTTTGCACCGGCGGCCGAAAAACACCGGTTTCAGATGGAGCAATACGCCGAAGCGATCGAAGCGATCGCCGGCCGGCCCGTAACGGAAGGGTACGTTTATTTCGTGTACGGCGGCGGCGAAGCGGTCCGGCTCATTTGAACGGTGCCGAGCAGGCGCTGTTCCCGCAAGGAATGAGCCGGCATCCGCGGGCGAAAGCTTCGGAACGGAAAGGAGTAAGAATATGGCCAAAAGATCGTATATGGCGCCGATCGTCGTCATTTTGCTGACGGTCATGGGGATATTGCTCGTGCTGCTGTATTCCCGGGTCCTGCTGGACGACCAAAGCCGCAAAACCGAGCAGGGAAAACGACTGGCATCCAATTATACGTATTGTCAGTATTATTCTTCGCTGTTGCAGGAAGGCGCGGAGGCGATGCTCGCCGCGGCCGAGCCGTGGGAGAGGCTGCCGGCGGCCCAATCGTTCGGCAAGCTGACGGTCGTCGGGGCGGAATGCTCCCCCGCGCTAATCCAGTCCGGAACGCTCTCCGGGCAGGATCAGGCCGCGGCAACGGATGCGGTGACCGTCCCGATTCAAAAAATAAACGAAACGGCCGCTTCCATAGGCGGCCACGACGGCCCGCTTGCCGAAGCCGAAACGACGATGCTGCGGCGTCTAGCCGAAGCGGGAGCGAAGCTCGAAGAGACGCTGGCGTCTTATTCCGTCCCGACGAAGGACGCGAGCTTTCGGCTGATGGCTTCGGGAGCCGATTGGACCGAACCGGCGCAGGAAGCGGCGAAGCAGTTGAAGGAGCTGGCGGATTCCTTGCCTTGACGAAACGGAGGGGTCGCAAGCCGCACGCCGAAAGGCTGACCGCGCCGGCATTTCCCGGCGGATTCCGGGTTCGGGGCCGGCGGGGCGGCATGCCTTCCGCCAGGTTGGACGAGCCCCCGGTTTTTCATGTATGATAGTACCATATCCCGTCTTGCATGGAGGTTGTACATACCCATGGATTGCCTTTTTTGTAAAATCGTCGAAGGCACGATTCCTTCCGCCAAAGTGTACGAGGACGAGCACGTGCTCGCCTTTCGGGACATTCAGCCTCAAGCGCCCGTTCATACGCTGATCATTCCCAAAAAGCACATCCCGACGATGAACGACGCTGCGCCGGAAGACATGGAGCTGCTCGGCCGGATCTTGCTCGCCGCCCAGACGGTCGCTCGCGACGCCGGGCTGGCGGACGACGGGTATCGCTTGATCAACAATTGCGGCCGCGACGCCGGACAAGTCGTCTATCATCTTCATTTTCATGTGCTGGGCGGGGAGAAACTCGGTCCGCTTAACGTGAAGGAGCAGCCGGACCGCTGACCCGACGGGACTTGCGGGCGGAAGTTGACACCCCCTTTCTTCATCACCTATAATGAAGTTTGATAACCGTGTGTTGGGGTCTGTTCCGGAGGGAGGGAAAACTGGTGTCCGAAACTAAAGTACGTAAAAATGAAACACTCGACGCTGCACTCCGCCGTTTCAAGCGTTCCATCGCAAAAGACGGCGTTCTCGCGGAACTGAAAAAACGCAAGCACTACGAGAAACCGAGCGTCAAGCGGAAGAAGAAATCCGAAGCCGCCCGTAAACGCAAGTTCTAGGAGGAATCCGCACCATGAGTCTCGCGGAACGTTTGAACGAAGACATGAAGCAGGCGATGAAGAGCCAGGACAAGTTCCGGCTTTCTACAATTCGAATGGTTCGTGCGTCGATCAAGAATCAGGAGATCGAATTGGGTCGCCCGCTTGAAGATAACGAAGTGCTCGAAATTTTGGGCCGCGAAGTCAAGCAGCGCAAAGATTCCCTCCAGGAATTTCTCAAAGCGGGCCGGGACGATTTGTCCACGAACTTGACTGCAGAAATTGATATTATTTCCCAATACCTTCCCGAGCAACTAAACGAAGAAGAAATTAAGGCTATCGTTACGCAGACCATACAAGAGACCGGTGCTTCTTCCAAGGCGGACTTAGGGAAACTGATGGGCGCTTTGATGCCCAAGGTAAAGGGACGTGCGGACGGCAAACAGGTCAACCAAATCGTTCAGCAGTTTCTGCAATGATTTCTCGCAAACAACAGGCACTCCCGAGCAGGGGGTGCTTTTTGCGTTTTTTAGCCTGTTCCCGTGCATCTCGGGAATTTCCGCGTTTTCGGAGCGTTTTTTTGCCGGATGGCCGAAATTGACCGAAATTTGTCGAAAATGAAACGTTTTCGGGCTTTTTGCGTAAACGACTAGTGTGAAGCAGAAGCTATAGAGGGTGTTTTGCGGGAGCGTCTGCGACAATCGGCGAAAGGGAGGAATGCGATTGGCTCGCTCGAAAACGATGAACGATTTGCAGAGTGCGCGAAGCGGCGGGAAGAGGTGGGCTTTGTCGCTGCTGATGGCGGTCGTTGCCGTCCTGGGATTCGCTTTGCCGTTCGCCGCGGCGAACGGCGCGGAGAGCGGAGAGTCTTCCGGCTCGGGCTCCGGGAGCGTTTATGTCATTCCGGTCAAAAACACGGTGGAAAGCGGCCTGGCTTCGTTTCTCGATCGGGCTTTGACCGAAGCGGAGGAAGCGGAAGCGTCGCTCGTCGTGTTGAAAATCGATACGCCCGGAGGCGAATTGCTCAGCGCCGAGGAAATCGGCATCCGGATACGCGATGCGAAAATCCCGACGCTGGCTTACGTCGAAGGGAATGCGGCGTCGGCCGGGGCGTACATCGCTTTGTCCGCGGACCGGATCGTAATGGCCCCCGGATCGGCGATCGGCGCGGCCATGCTGGTAAACGCGAGCGGGCAAGCGGTGGAAAGCCCGAAAGAAGTTTCGTTTTGGAGCAGCAAGATGCGATCGGCCGCCGAAACGAACGGACGGAACGGGGAAATCGCCATCGGGATGGTCAACCCGGATCTGACCGTCGAAATGGAAGAAATCGGCCGCACGAAGGAGAAAGGAGAAATCATCTCCTTGTCGGCGGAGGAAGCCCTTAAAGTCGGTTTCGCGGACGCGGTGGCCGGATCCGTGGACGAAGCCATATCGTGGTCCGGGTTGAACAATTGGTCGACGGTCGAGATCAATCCGACCGCCGCCGAGCGTCTGGCCAGCTGGCTGACCGGCATTTCGACGCTGCTTCTCATCATCGGCATCGCGGGAATCGTCATCGAAATGATCGTGCCCGGCTTCGGAGTGCCGGGAATCGCCGGCATCGTGGCGTTCGGCCTTTTTTTCTTCGGCCAATATATCGCGGGCTTCGCGGGAATGGAATCGATCGTGTTCTTTATTCTCGGCATCGTGCTGCTCGTTCTGGAGATGTTCGTGCCGAGCTTCGGTTTGCTGGGGCTGCTCGGCGCGGCCGGCGTCATCGCCGGCATCGTCATCGGCGCCTACGACACCGGCGACGCGTTGACTTCGCTGGGCATCGCGGCGGGGGTGGCGCTGGTCGTCATCGCGATTTTCGTTTACATTTTCCGCAAGCGCGGGATATGGAACCGGTTCATTTTGAAAGAGAGCCTGACGACGGAACAAGGATTCGTGCCGAACGGAAACCGGACGGCGTGGATCGGAAAAGAAGGCGTTACGCTATCGCCGCTCCGGCCGGCGGGAGCCGCCGAGGTGGACGGACAGCGAATCGATGTGGTAAGCTTGGGCCAATTCATCGAGGCCGGACGCCGCATTCGGGTGACGGCGGCGGACGGAACGCGAATCGTCGTAACCGAAATCGAATAAGCTCGTTAACAGGCTCGTGGCATCGCCGGTTTTGAACTCACTTTTTTTGGAGGGATTGTATGGAACTCGATATTCAACTGTTGGTGATCATCGCGGTCGTCGTTATCGCCCTGGTCGTGTTTTTCAGCTTTTTCCCGTTCATGCTCTGGATTTCGGCGCTCGCGTCCGGCGTTCGGATCAGCATCATTACGCTCGTCGCGATGCGCCTGCGCCGGGTCGTTCCGAGCCGGATCGTCAATCCGCTCATCAAGGCGACGAAGGCCGGCCTCGGCTTGTCGATCAACCAGCTCGAAAGCCACTTTCTGGCCGGCGGCAACGTCGACCGGGTCGTCAACGCGCTGATCGCGGCGCAGCGGGCGAACATCCCGCTCGAATTCGAGCGCGCCGCCGCGATCGATTTGGCCGGACGCGACGTGCTGCAAGCCGTGCAAATGAGCGTCAACCCGCGGGTGATCGAAACGCCGTTCGTTTCGGCGGTTGCCAAGGACGGCATCGAAGTCAGGGTTAAAGCCCGCGTGACGGTTCGCGCCAACATCGATCGGCTCGTCGGGGGCGCCGGCGAGGAAACGATCATCGCGCGCGTCGGGGAAGGCATCGTCAGCACGAACGGTTCTTCCGCTTCCCACAAAGAAGTGCTCGAAAATCCGGACCTGATTTCCAAAACCGTGCTCAGCAAAGGGCTTGATGCCGGCACCGCATTCGAGATCCTGTCGATCGACATCGCGGACGTCGATATCGGGAAAAACATCGGCGCCCATCTGCAAACCGAACAAGCGGAAGCCGACAAGCGCATCGCGCAGGCGAAGGCCGAGGAACGCCGCGCGATGGCCGTCGCCCAGGAGCAGGAGATGACCGCGCGCGTCGTCGAGATGAAGGCGAAAGTCGTCGAGGCCGAATCCGAGGTGCCGCTCGCCATGGCGGAGGCGCTGCGCAGCGGCAAGCTCGGCGTGATGGATTATATGAATTTGAAAAACATCGAAGCCGATACGCACATGCGAGACTCGATCGGCAAATTCGACGATTCCCGAAACGACGGAAATGAAGGGCGCTGATCGCCATGGATCGGCTGATCGACTTCGTTTTCAACAATATTCATTTCATCGTGATCGTCGTCGGGATCATTTACGCGATGTTTTTCCGGAAATCGCCGCTCGAGAAAAATCCGCCGGGCCGGATGCCCGATTTCGGCGGCGGGAGCGGGCGTCCGCGGCAGATGCAGCCGCCCCGGCCGCGTCCTCAGCCGCAGCAGCCGCCTAGGCAAGCGCGCGAGGAGACGGCCGGGCACCGGCCGCCGCCTGCGCCGCCGCTCGAGCGGGCGCCTGCGGCTGTCCCGGCCGAGCCGCCGCGGCAGCCGGCGGCGTTTCCGGCGGCTTCCGAGGCGCCTCGCGCGCCGGAGCGGCAAGCCGAGCCCGCCGCGATAAGCGACGCGCTGCCCGCGAAGGAAGTCCTTCGCGACCGGCCGGCCGCCGCCGCGCTAAAAGCCGCCGCGAGCGCTTCCATGTCACAGCGGCAAGAGGGCGTCCCGGGAAACAGGCCGGAGCTGTCGCGCGAAGAGCTCAAACGCGCGATCGTCTGGTCGGAAATACTCGGCCAGCCCCGATCGCGAAAAGCTTATCGCCGCTGATCCCGATGGAGGCACTCACGCGAAAAAGGCGGCGCAGAGGAGAAGATCCCCTGCGCCGCCTTTATTCGCGTCTAGGGATAGTGCCAGGGGCGATGCGATTGCGGGATACAGGAATCCTGCATTTTTACAGTACCGCACCCGGCTGCCTTTGCGCTATCGTTAGGATGCGAGCGTCCGCCGAAATTCGATTGAATCGAATTCAGGCAGGTCATTTTGCCCGAAAGGTTCGGGTCTAAGAAGGAAGCTTTCATCATTTTCATTGGCGGGCGCAGGCCCGGATAGGAGAGGGTATGGATATGATTCCGGCTTTTCATCGGATGCGCGCCGCGATTTTGGCGGTAAAGGAGCGGCCGGGGGATCTGGCCGGCGGTCCGCTTTCGCAGGCCGATCGCCAGGCGCTGCGGCAAGCGCCTCATCTGGCCGGTTTGTTGGCCGAAATTCGCGAGGAAGCGGGGCGGGCGAAAACGGAGCCCATTCCGGCATTGCCGTTTGCCCGATTCGGCAAGTTCCACGCGGAGGGTACGCGCAAGGAGTTCGAAACGCCCTATTTCGAGCGGAGGGGGCGGCTGCTGGCGCTGACGCTTAAGCTGCTGCTTGACGAGGACTCCGCCTGCGTCGAGCCGCTTGAAGAGCTGATCTGGGAAATTTGCGGCGAGTACAGCTGGGCGGTGCCGGCGCATTTGGCCTACGAACGGGACGAGACGGGCGGTTGTCCGCTGCCGTCGCCGTTCATGGTCGATCTGTTCGCCGCCGAGACGGCGCACGCGCTGGCCGAGACGCTGTATCTGATCGGTGACCGGCTCCATCCCTGGATTCGCGAACGGATCCGGCAGGAAACGGAAAAGCGGATTTTTCGTCCGGTATTCGAAAGCGAAAGCTACTTTTTCTGGTTTTCCATGACCAACAACTGGTCGGCCGTCTGCGGCGGGGCGGTCGGCATGGCGGCGCTGCTGCTGATCGACGACAAGGAACGGCTGGCCGCGATGCAGGATCGGGTCGCGACCGCGATGGAAAGCTTTCTCACCGGCTACGGGGAGGACGGCTGCTGTCCGGAGGGGCTCGGCTATTGGAATTACGGCTTCGGCTATTTCGTCTATTGGGCGGAAATGCTGTACGCCTACACCGGCGGTGCCGTCGATGTCCTGAACGGCGAAAAAATCCGGCGAATCGCCGAATTTCCCGGCGCTGTCGTTCTAACGGCCCCGACCTGCGTCAACTATTCGGATTGCAGTCCGGTTTACGTCTCCCACACGGGATTGGCCAGCAGGCTCAGCGCCCGTCTCGGCATCGCCGCCCCGGAAATGAAGGACGTGCCGTCCTTTCATTCGGATCATTGTTACCGTTGGCCGCACCAGGTCCGCAACCTGCTGTGGACGCGTCCCGGCTGCATGGGCCGGGAGGGCGGCGTCGGAACCTTTTATTTTCCCAGCACGGAATGGCTGGTCGACAAACGGCGGACCTCGCGCGGACTTTTCGCTTTTTCCGCCAAGGGCGGGCATAACGGAGAACCCCACAATCATAACGACCTTGGGCATTTTCTGGTCCATGCGGCGGGAGAAACGCTGCTGGTCGATCTCGGCCCCGGCGTCTATACGCGGGATTATTTCGGCCCCGGCCGGTATCGTTATTTGCACAACGCTTCGTCCGGACACTCCGTGCCGGTCATAGGCGGCTGCGAGCAGGAGGCGGGGGAAGCGTTTCGCGCCGTTGTCGTCCGCAGGGAAACGGAAGGAGAGCCCGGAGAAGAGGAGGAAAAGACGATATTCGAGCTGGATTTGACCCAAGCTTACGGCGCGGAAGCAAAGCTCGAAGCGTTTCGCCGAACGTTCGTCTGGGAATGCCGGGAAGCGGAGCGTACGGCCAGCCTGACGCTGACGGATTCGTTTTTGTTTGCGAACGGGGCGGAGGAAACGGATCGCCGCGTGACGGAACATTTCATCAGTTACGCGGAACCCGCCGTTTCCGACGGAACGATCGTCTGGAAGGGCGAACGGGGAATCGTCGCCATGCAGTTCGAGCCGGCCTTGCTGCGGCCCGAGATCGAAGTTCTGGAGACGCGCCGGCATGATGCGAGCCCGGTCCGCGTGTACCGGACGGCGTTGCGCGGAGAAAGGCTGCCGCTATCGTTCGCATGCCGATTTACGATGGTTTGCTGCGCGCTGACGTAACGGAAGGCCGGCGCTCCCCGCGTGATTGCAGGAAAGTCCGCGAATGCCGCGGACTTTTTTTTGCATATAGAAAGTTTAAGTTCTTCACCGTACGAAATCGTTTTGTTGAGAATGAGGGGACAAGGAGGGGGGCCGCCCAAGCGGTATGAAGGCGGAGGGAGCCTATGTTGGATTTTGTCCAATCAAGAGAGCGGATAACGGGGAAGCCGGGGTCTAGAGTGGATTTTATCCAACGAAGAACATGGAATTCGGGTGAAAACACGAAAAAAGCCGTGCCCGATTGGACAAAATCCAACGAAGCCGAAATGTTTCGCGAAAAAGCCGATTTTGGTTGGATAAAATCCATCCAAGATTCGCCGAGCCCTTCGTCATCCCTTCTTCATGTTTGGCGCAATGATGGTTTTCCTATCGACCGTGGAGTTTGGAGAAAGCTTCGGAACGCGGCACAAGCTTTTTTGGAACATCAGGAATCGCCCTCCGATGGCTAACGGAGCAAGAGTTCGTGATTTTGCCGGATCGCCCGTTTTCGAATGGCAACGTCCTTTATCGTCCGCTTCATAAAAGGCGGCTCCCTCGCATATGTTGTACCGAACGGGAGGGGGGGCGCTCCATGCCACGAGTCGGGCGCAAGCTGCGCAGATGGACCGCTCGCATCCTGGACCTGCCTCAGGATGTCGTTCTCAACTTGCCGAGAGTGACGATGATCGGCGGGCTGCAGCTTACGGTGGAAAATCATCGCGGCGTCCTCCATTTCTCACCTGGTTCGCTTCGTTTGGCCATGGAGCGGGGGGAGCTGGAGATCACCGGAAACGACCTGGTCATTCGGGCCATCGGGACCGAGGAAGTGTTCGTGGAAGGGACGATTACCGGCATTCTGCTGCGGTCCGGGACGGGCTCCGGTTCGAATCCTTCGGGTTAATCGACAAACGCAAACGCCCGGGAACGGCCGCGAACGGCTTTTTCCGGGCGGCAGCTTGCTCCCGTTTGCCTAGATGGGACAAGCATAGAGGGGGATGATCGGCGATGAAGGGAAGCTGGATCCATAACTTGCGGGGGAACGTCAAAATCGAGCTGGCCGGCGGCGACGCCGAGCGGTTTCTTAACGAGGCGACGGCATCCGGGCTGCAGCTGTGGGATATCGCGTATACGAAAGACGGGAGGCTGGCTTGTCGGGTCGCCGTTCCCGATTTTTTTCGCTTGAAGCCGCTTTTGAAAAGCAGCGGATGCCGCACGCGGATCGTTCAGCGGCGCGGCGTGCCGTTTCAAATGGCAAGGCTGTCGCGGCGCAAAACGTTTGCCGTCGGCATGGCGGGCTTCGTCGCCGCCCTGTTCGTTTTGTCCGCCCTCGTGTGGGACGTGCAGGTGGAAGGAAACGGAACGATCGCGGAGGAGACGGTGCTCGAAGCTGCGCGCCAGGAAGGGCTGCATCCTTTACAGTGGTCGTTTCGGCTCAAAGACTCCTCCGAGCTTGCCAAGCGCCTGGCGAGCCGGCTGCCGGATGCGGCCTGGGTCGGCGTGGACAAGGTCGGGACCAAGGTGTCGATCACGATCGTCGAATCCGCCAAGCCGGAGAAAAAAGAGCCCGAAAGTCCGCGCGATCTCGTCGCCTCTGCCGATGCGGTCATCACGAAAATCGTCGCCGAAAACGGGCGCCCGAAGGTGAAGGCGAACGAGCGCGTGCGCAAAGGGGACGTGCTCATTTCCGGCATTCTCGGCGAAGGCGAACGGACGAAGGCGGTCGTGTCGAAAGGCGAAGTACGAGGCCTCGTGTGGCACGAATATAAAATCGTTTCCCCGCTGGAACGCCAAGCGAAGACGCTGACCGGCGAGTACCGCGACCGCTCGTACATCGTCATCGGCAATCGGGCGCTGCAAATTTCCGGTTACGGCCTGCCTTCTTTCGACAGTTCCGTGACGGTCGGGGAGCTGAGACGGGTGGAGATCGGAAACTGGGCGCTGCCGTTGGGCAAACTGACGGAGAGGGAAAAGGAAACGGGTCTCGTCGCGGAAAAGCTGACGCCGGAACAGGCGAAGGAAGCGGGACTCGCGCAGGCAAGGGAGCAAGCGCTTGCCGCAGCCGGCCGGGGGGCGGTCATCAAGGCGGAAAAACTTTTGCATGAACATACGGACAATGGTAAAGTGGTGTTGAATGTACTTTTTGAAATCGAACAATCGATCGCGCTCGAACGTCCAATCATTCAAACGCCGAACTGAGAGGGAATGAGGCTTTTTGTCGGAAAAGAACCAAGTGATCGCAATTCCTCTCCGCAACATGTCGGAGGGCTTCGCGCTATTCGGTCCGCAGGATAAGTTTTTGCGCCTGATTCAGGAAGAGACCCGGGCGGTCATCCACTCCCGGGAGGCGGAAATCGTGCTGGAAGGCGAGCCGGACGAGGCCCGTACGCTGCAGCAGCTGTTCGAAACGCTGCTCGAGCTGATCCGCAGCGGCCTGCAAATCGGAGAGAGGGACGTGCGGTATGCCCTCGATCTTGCCAAAGCGGGGAAGGCGGACGAATTGCTCTCCTTGTTCAAGGGAGAGATCGCCTTGACGTTCCGCGGCAAGCCGATCGTGCCGAAGACGCTCGGACAGCGGCATTACGTCACGATGATCCGCAAAAAGGACATCGTGTTCGGCATCGGACCGGCCGGAACGGGCAAAACGTACCTCGCGGTCGTATCGGCCGTAGCCGCGCTCAAGCAAGGGCGCGTCAAACGGATTTTGCTCACCCGTCCGGCGGTCGAAGCGGGGGAAAATCTCGGCTTCCTTCCCGGCGATCTGCAGGAGAAGGTGGACCCGTATTTGCGCCCGCTGTACGACGCGCTCAACGACGTGCTCGGGCCGGAAGGCGTGGCGAAGGCGCTCGAACGCGGCTTGATCGAAATCGCCCCGCTCGCCTATATGCGCGGACGCACGCTCGACGATTCGTTCGTCATCCTGGACGAAGCGCAAAATACGACGCCCGAACAGATGAAAATGTTTTTGACGCGGCTCGGCTTCGGTTCCCGGATGGTCATTACGGGCGACGCCACGCAGATCGACTTGCCCAAAGGCAAAAAATCCGGCCTGATCGAAGCGCAGCGCATTTTGGCGGGCATCGACGATATCGCCATCGTCTTTTTTTCGGAGCAGGACGTCGTGCGCCACGCGCTTGTCCAGAAGATCATTGCGGCCTACAACAAGGAACAAGAACAGCAGCAACAATAAACGCCGTAAAGGAGGGAACGCCGGATGAACCGGAAACGAAGCGGCCCGGCGGGAGAAACGCTATCCTTCTATACGTCGGGCTGGAAGCACAGCGGAGCAGTGCGCGCCATTTTGCTGCTCGCGTTTGTGTTGCTTTTTTATTTCAGCTTATCCTCGCGGCTCGTGCCGGAAACGTACGATATTACGCTCGGGGCCAGAAGCGAGCACGACATCAAGGCTCCCTATCAGGAAGTGGATCAGAACGCGACGCTCCGGGCACAGGAAGAAGCCGCCGAAAAAGTCGGCTCCGTCTACACGACCGTCGCGATTCACAACGAGACCCTGCTCGACGAAATTTTGCTCCGGATCGACCAATTGAACCAGGACGACCAGGTAACGACGGATAACAAGGTGGAAATTTACCGCGGGGAAATTCCGGGCCGGCTCGATCAATACATCGAGCAGTTCACGCGGAACAATACGGGGACGGCGTATTCGGAAAGCCTGCTCGCGGAAATGAAGCGGGTCGTCGAAATCCAGGTGTACATCATCCCGGAAGAAACGTACTACAAGCTGCCCAGGCTGACCAGCGAGCAAATCTCCGAAATGCGCGTCGTCGGCCGGGAAATCGTGCGCAAGCTGACGGCAGAATCGCTGCGGGACGCGGAGACGGCCCGCGCCCAGGTGGCGGAGATGATCAATACGAGCACGCTCGAGCAGCGGACGCAGCGGGAGACGCTGCAGGAGCTGGCGCGTTTCGTTATAACCGCCAACCGGTTTTACGACCAGGAAGCGACGGAAAGCGCCAAGGCGGAAGCGAGGCAAAACACGCCGCAAGTCGTCATCAAGCAAGGCGACGTGATCGTCAAGGCGGGCACGGTCATTACCGAGGAGCTGTACGATCGCCTGGACAGCATGGGGCTGCTGAAGGAGCAGCGGACGTATTGGCCTCAGCTCGGCGTGCTTCTGCTTTCCTTGCTGTTCGTGCTGGCGATTTACGGCTATGTGGAGCTGACCGCTGCTTCCGCCTCGCCTTCCGCGCCGTCGCTCAAGCGAACGAATACGCATTGGCTCATGCTGCTGCTCATTTTCGCGCTGAACTTGCTGCTCATGCATCTGGTGGCGCTGGCGCGCAGCGACGACTGGCCCTACGTCGGCTATCTGGCCCCCGTCGCCCTCGGCACGATGCTCGTCACGCTGCTGCTCGACATGCATTTGGGCCTCGTCAGCGCCCTGATGTTCACGGTCATTTCCAGCATCATCATGAACGTCGGCAGCGGGGATGTTTTCGATTTCCGTTACGGGTTCGTGGCAGCGGTCGTTTCGTTCACGTCGGTGCTGGCGATTCACCGGGCCAGCCAACGGTCGTCGATATTGAAGGCGGGCATCATGGTCAGCCTGTTCGGCTCGATCGCGGTCTTCGCGCTCATGCTCGTCGAATCGAATCCCGACCGGCTGCTGCTGATCCAATCGGTCGGCTTCATGTTTGCCAGCGGCCTGCTGACCGCCGTCCTGGTCATCGGGCTGATGCCGTTTTTCGAAATGACGTTCGGCATTTTGTCCGCGCTCAAGCTGGTCGAACTGTCCAATCCGAACCATCCGCTGCTCCGCAAGCTGCTTACCGAAACGCCGGGCACGTACCATCACAGCCTGATGGTCGGCAACTTGTCGGAGGCGGCGGCCGAAGCGGTCGGCGCGAACGGGCTGTTGTGCCGGGTCGGCTCGTTTTATCACGACGTCGGCAAAACGAAAAGACCGTCCTATTTTATCGAAAATCAAAACGGAGGCGTCAATCCGCACGACAAGCTCGACCCGAAGGTGAGCGCCTCCATCATAATCGCGCACGCTCGCGACGGCGCCGAAATGCTCAAGCAGCACAAGCTGCCCAAGCCGATTCGCGACATCGCGGAGCAGCATCACGGCACGAGCTTTTTGAAGTTTTTCTACTACAAGGCGGTCAAGCAGGCGGAGGAACAGGGCACGGAGAACCAGTGGACGGAAGACGATTTTCGGTATCCGGGTCCGAAAGCGCAATCGAAGGAGGCGGCGATCGTCGGCATCGCGGACAGCGTCGAGGCGGCGGTGCGCTCGCTGAACCATCCGACGGTCGAGCAAGTCGAAACGCTGATCCGCAAAATTATCAAGGACCGGCTGGACGACGACCAATTCAACGAATGCGATCTGACGCTGAAGGAAATGGACAAAATCGCCGAAACGCTCAAAGAAACGGTCATCGGCATGTTCCATTCGCGGATCGAGTATCCGGACGACAAAGCGCTTAAAAATCGCAAGGAAGCAAAGGAGTAAGCGGCATGGCACTGACGCTGGAATGGGTGGACGAGAGGGAAGAAGGCGCGGTTTTCGACGACAAGTGGCGGGAGCTGCTCGACAGGCTGATGAAAATCGCGGCGGAGACGGAAGGCGTCGAGGACGGAGTCGTGACGCTCACCCTTACGGACGAGGAAGGCATCCGGGAGCTTAACCGGGAGTATAGAGGTTTGGACAAACCGACCGACGTGCTGAGCTTTCCGATGCGGGAGACGGCGGAACCGGCCATTCGTTACGACGACGATTACGAAACGGTGGAAATCGACGGGGAGGAGGAGCCGGCGGGAAGCGAAGCTCCGGACGATTACGATCCGTTCGCGGAACTGCTCGGCGACATCGTCATCTCCGTGCCGCGCATGTACGCGCAGGCGGAAGAGTACGGGCACAGTCCGGAGCGGGAGCTCGGATTTCTGTTCGTGCACGGCTTTCTGCATCTGCTCGGTTACGACCATGGCGACGAAGCGGAGGAAAAAGAAATGTTCGCCAAGCAGGAAGCGGCGCTGGCGAAAGCGGGGCTGACCCGTTGAGCCGAAAACAGTCGGAGCTTTCCTCGTTTCGCAACGCGCTGGCCGGCATCGCCCATGCGCTCCGGACCGAGCCCCATATGAGGTTTCATTTCGGGGCGGGCATCGCCGCGTTCGCCGCGGCGGCGCTGCTAAGGCTGCCCGGCGGGGACTGGCTCTGGCTGCTCGCCGCGGTCGCGGCCGTCTGGACGGCGGAGCTGTTCAACACCGCGATCGAACGGACGGTGGACCTTGCGTCGCCGGAGCGCCACGAGCTGGCGAAAGCCGCGAAAGACGCGGCGTCCGGCGCCGTTCTCGTCGCGTCGCTGTTCGCCGCCGCGGTCGGGCTGATCGTGCTCGGGCCGCCGTTATGGCTGGCGGTTTTCGGGTCGTGACGAGGAGAATTATACATAATAGCGCCGACAAGGGAGCGTAAGAAGATGGAATGGAACGGTTGGACAAAGGAGAAGCTGCTTGAAGCGGCCGCCGAAGCGAGGCTTCGCGCATACGCGCCCTATTCGCGTTTTCGGGTCGGCGCCGCGCTGCTCGACAAGGACGGCCGCGCGCACTACGGCTGCAACGTCGAAAACGCCGCCTACGGCCCGACGAACTGCGCCGAGCGGACCGCGCTTTTCCGGGCGGTGGCCGACGGCCACGCGCCGGGTTCGTTTGCGGCGATCGCCGTGATCGGCGACACGGCCGAACCGATCACGCCTTGCGGCGTCTGCCGGCAAGTGCTGTCCGAGCTCTGTTCTCCCGATACGCCGGTCGTCATGGGCAACTTGAAAGGCGATATCCGCGTGGCCACGGTGGCGGAGCTGCTGCCGGGCGCTTTTTCCATCGGCGACTAGAGAGGAAAGAAGGAATCTCCATGAAGAAAGGGTTCAAGTCGGGCTTCGTCGCGATCGTCGGCAGGCCCAACGTCGGCAAGTCGACGCTGATGAACCAGGTCATCGGGCAAAAAATCGCGATCATGTCGGACAAGCCGCAAACGACCCGCAACAAAATTCACGGCGTCTACACGACCGATGACGTTCAGATCGTGTTTCTGGACACGCCGGGCATCCACAAGCCCAAATCGAAGCTGGGCGATTATATGATGAAGGCGGCGGAAAGCGCGCTGGCGGAAGTCGACGCGGTGCTGTTTCTGACCGATGTTAGCGAGGAGCTCGGCGGCGGGGACCGCTTCATCATCGAACGGCTCAAAAAGGTGGACACCCCCGTCTTCCTCGTGTTGAACAAGATCGACAAGGTGCATCCGGAGGCGCTGCTTCCGATTATCGAAACGTATTCCGGCCTGCATTCGTTCGCCGAAATCGTCCCGGTGTCGGCGCTCCAGGGCAATAACGTCGGCACGCTGCTGGAGCAGTTGTCCAAGTATTTGTCCGAAGGTCCGATGTATTACCCGGCCGATCAGGTAACGGATCATCCCGAGCAGTTCGTTTGCGCCGAGCTCATCCGCGAGAAAATTTTGCAGCTCACCCGGGAGGAAATTCCGCATTCGATCGCGGTCGAAATCGAAAGCATGGGCGCCGGGGACAACGGGGTCGTCAACATCGGCGCGGTCATCTACGTCGAGCGCCCGTCCCAAAAAGGCATCGTCATCGGGAAAAACGGGGCGCTGCTGAAGGAAGTCGGCAAGCAGGCGCGGCTCGACATGGAGCGGCTGCTCGGATCGAAAATATTTCTCGAACTGTGGGTCAAAGTCAAGGAAGACTGGCGCAACCGCGAATCGGTGCTGCATACGCTGGGATTTCGCAAAGAGTGATCCGCCCGGGGTCCGAACGAGCCCGGAATCAAAAAGTTGTCAGGCATACCCCCGGCGGCGAAGTGGCATCCTAACGGTGGAAGCAAGTCATTTCCGTCGGGGGAGGATGAGTGCGCGGTGCGGAATTTCACGTGGCACGTATTTACGCAGACCGGCGATATCGAGGCCTACTTGCTGTATAAGGAGATGGACAAGCTTGGAAGGGACGAACAGGACCTGGAGCCGCCGTCCCTGCCCAAGGACGGGAATGCCGTTCTCGGAGCGGAGCCGTTAGGCTAGCCGTCGCTTGCCATGCGGTTTCGAAGCGAGCGGCTTCTTGCGCCCCGGCAATGGGGAGCGGGAAGCCGCTCGACGGTTTTAAGGACGGGGGAGGAGCCATTGCTGTACCGGGTGGAAGGCATCGTCATCAGAGGCACGGATTATGGGGAAGGCAACAAAATCATTACGCTGCTGACGGCTTCGCACGGGAAGCAGGGCGTCGTCGTGCGCGGGGCGCGAAAGCCGAAAAGCCGGCATGCTTCGCTGGCGCAGCCGTTTACGTACGGCGATTTTTCGTACTTTAAAACCGGACAGCTCGGCACGCTCAGCAGCGGCGAATTGATCGAGCCGTTCCGGCCGCTGCGGGAGGATTTGAATTTGGCCGCATACGCCGCTTATGCCGCGGAGCTGTGCGACCGGGCCGTCGGGGAAGAAGACGCGGGAAGTTATTTGTTCCACCAGCTGAAAGCATGCTTCGAGGCGCTGGCGCAGGGAAAGGATCCGCAAATCGTCATTCGGGCGTTCGAAATGAAAATCGTGCAAATCGCCGGATACGCTCCGCAGACGGACGAATGCGCCCATTGCGGGCGTCCGGAAGGACCGTTCCGGCTAAGCCCCGCGGCCGGCGGCGTGCTTTGCTTTGCGTGCCGGAATCGCGACCCGGGCGGGACGGATTTGGACGAGACGGCCTGGAAGCTGCTCAAGCTGTTCGCCGCGCTCGATCTTCGGCGGCTCGGCAACGTCGACGTGAGCGAGCGCCCGAAACGGCAGCTCGCGCAGGCGATGCGGCTCTGGATGGACCATCATCTCGGCATCAAGCTGAAATCCCGCCATTTTCTCGACCAGTGGGAGCGCATCAGCGGGGATTTGCCGGACGTTTGACAGAACCCCGCCCGATTGTGTAAAATGAATCATCATTGGATTTGCTCTCGACGAAGGAGAAAGTAACCGGTTGCCGTCGCAACCTATCAGCGAGCCGGGAAGGGTGGAAGCCCGGCGCGACGAATCGGCGAACAGGGCGCTCCGGAGAGGCGGCCAACGGGCAAAGAGCGGGCTTGCGACACGGCCTCGCGCGCGGATGATGCGCGTGCCGAATCGAAGCCAAGTAGGGTGGAACCGCGGGAATGACGCTCCCGTCCCTACGTCTGCGGAGGCGGACGTAAGGACGGGGGCTTTTTGCGTCCCATTCTTCCCTCTCCTCTGCAATCCGACATCGATCGTGACAAAGGAGCGAGAACGAAACATGAATTTTCAGCAAATGACGCTGACGCTTCAGCAGTTTTGGGCGGAGCAGAACTGCATCGTCGTGCAGCCTTACGACGTGGAGAAGGGAGCGGGCACGATGAATCCGATGACCTTCCTGCGCGCCATCGGACCGGAGCCATGGAACGTCGCGTACGTCGAACCGTCGCGCCGGCCGGCGGACGGCCGTTACGGGGAAAACCCGAACCGCCTGTACCAGCACCATCAGTTTCAGGTCATTATGAAGCCGTCTCCGGACAACATTCAGGAGCTGTACCTGGAGAGCCTCGCGCGGCTGGGCATCGATCCGCGTCATCACGACATCCGCTTCGTCGAGGACAACTGGGAATCGCCGACGCTGGGCGCCTGGGGGCTCGGCTGGGAAGTTTGGCTCGACGGCATGGAAGTGACCCAGTTTACGTATTTCCAGCAGGTCGGGGGCATCGACTGCCATCCGGTCGCCGTGGAAATTACGTACGGAATGGAGCGGCTGGCGTCCTATATCCAGGACAAGGAAAACGTATTCGACCTTGAATGGGTGGACGGCGTCTCGTACGGCGACGTGTTCAAGCATCCGGAGTACGAGCATTCCAAATATACGTTCGAAGTGTCGGACGTCGCGATGCTGTTTCAGCTTTTTTCGACGTACGAGGCGGAAGCGAACCGGGCGATGGAACAAAATCTCGTTTTCCCGGCTTACGATTACGTGCTTAAATGCTCGCATACGTTCAACCTGCTGGACGCCCGCGGGGCGATCAGCGTGACGGAGCGAACCGGCTACATTTCGCGCGTGCGCAATCTGGCGCGCCAAGTGGCCGCGACGTTCCTTCAGGAGCGCGAACGGCTCGGCTTCCCGCTGCTGAAGAAAGGGGTGGAAGCGAATGGCTAAAGATTTGCTGCTCGAAATCGGGCTCGAGGAAGTGCCGGCTCGCTTCATGCGCGGCGCGATCGATCAGTTGAAGGACAAGACGGAAAAATGGCTCGCGGACAGCCGGATTGCGCACGGGCCGGTTCGCGCTTACGCGACGCCGCGGCGCCTGGCGGTGCTGGTCGAAGCCTTGGACGAAAAACAATCCGACGTAAGCGAGGAAGTAAAGGGGCCGGCCCGCAAAATCGCGGTGGGCGAAGACGGGGCCTGGACGAAAGCCGCGCTCGGCTTCGCCCGCAGCCAGGGCGTCGAGCCCGACGCGCTGTACTTCAAGGAACTGGGCGGCGTCGAGTACGTGTACGCGAATAAATCGAGCCTCGGGCTCGCGACGGCGGACCTTCTTCCCGAAGCGCTGCCGCAGCTCGCGGTCTCGCTGAGCTTTCCGAAAAACATGCGCTGGGGAGATCACGAGCTCCGCTACGTCCGGCCGATTCGCTGGCTGGTCGCCCTGTACGGTTCGGAAGTCGTTCCGTTCGAAATCGCGGGCGTCGCGAGCGGCAACGTGACGCGCGGCCACCGGTTCCTGGGCGGGGATGCCGCGATCGCCGAGCCGAAGCAATACGCGGACAAGCTGCGCGAACAGCATGTCATCGCGGATATCGCGGAGCGGCAGCAGGCGATCGAAGCCGGCATCCGGGAGCTCGCGGACAAAAACGGCTGGCAGATCGCCGTGAAGGAAGATCTGCTGGAGGAAGTGCTGTTCCTGGTCGAAACGCCGCAGGTGCTGTCCGGCTCGTTCGATCCATCGTTTTTGAACATTCCGCAAGAAGTGCTCATCACGTCGATGCGGGAGCACCAGCGCTATTTCCCGGTGCTGGACGAGAGCGGCAAGCTGCTGCCTCACTTCGTCACGGTGCGCAACGGCGACGCGCTTTCGCTGGACACGGTGGCGAAGGGCAACGAGAAGGTGCTGCGCGCCCGCCTGTCGGACGCGAAGTTTTTCTACGAAGAGGATCAAAAAGTCCAGATCCCGGCTTTTCTCGCCAAGCTGGAAAATATCGTTTATCACGAGGAGCTGGGGACCGTCGCGGACAAAGTCGCGCGGACGCGCGCGATCGCCGATCGCCTGGCGGAACGGCTTCGCGCGGACGGCCAGACGCGGGCGGACGTCAGCCGGACGGCCGACATTTGCAAATTCGACCTCGTCACGCAAATGGTTTACGAGTTCCCGGAGCTTCAGGGCATCATGGGCGAAGACTACGCCCGCAAAGCCGGCGAACGGGAAGCCGTCGCCAAGGCGATCAACGAGCATTACTCGCCGCGCAATGCGGGGGACACGCCTCCGGCTTCGCTCGTCGGGGCGATCGTCGGCATCGCCGATAAGATCGACACGATCGTCGGCTGCTTCTCGATCGGCATCGTGCCGACCGGCTCGCAGGATCCGTACGCGCTGCGCCGGCAAGCGGCGGGCGTCGTTTCCACGCTGCTCGCTCATGAGCTGGAGCTTCCGCTGCCGGAGCTGTTCCAGCTGGCTTTGAGCGTCCACGAAGAGCGCGGGCTGAAGCGCGAAGCGTACGAGATTTTGCGCGATCTGAACGAGTTTTTCGCGCTCCGCGTCAAAAACGTGCTGACCGAGCAAAGCATTCGCTACGATGTCGTCGACGCGGTGCTGGGCGCGGGCTGCGACGACGTGCGCCGCACGATTTTGCGGGCGCGGGCGCTGCAGGCGGCAACGGGAGACGCCGCGGGCAAGGAAGCGTTCCGCCCGGCCGTCGAGGCGTTCAACCGCGTCGGCAATCTGGCCGCCAAGGCGGACGACAGCCGGCTAATCGACGCGAACCTGTTCGCCGACCCGGCCGAAGGCGCGCTGTACGAAGCGTGGCAAACGGCGCACGGCCGATTTGTCAAGTCGACGATCGAAGGCAAGCTGGATGCGGCGCTGGAGGCGCTCGCTTCGCTTGCCGAGCCGGTCGGGGCGTTTTTCGAAGCGGTTATGGTCATGGCCGAGGACGAGGCGGTCCGGCGCAACCGGCTATCGCTGCTCGCCGCGATCGCGGACGATATTCGAACGTTCGCGGATTTCGGCAAGCTGGCGGGCTAAAATATTCGGGGGAGGAATGGGGGATGGCTTCAAGCAGCGTAACCGTATTCGTCGCTTCCGATTCGGCCGGGGACACCGGAGAGCAAGCGGTGCGGGCGGCGGCCGCGCAGTTTCATCCGCTGCAGGTGCAAATTCGCCGGATCGGCTTTATCCAGACGATCGAGGCCATCGATATGGTGCTCGACATGGCGCAAAACGACGGCATCGTGCTGTACACGCTCGTCATTCCGCAATTCAGGGAGCATATGGCGAAGCGGGCCGCGGCGCGAGGCATCCCCGCGGTCGACCTGCTCGGTCCGCTGATCGATTACATGGAGCAGCGGTTCGGCCGTCCGTCCCGCCACGAGCCCGGGCTTAACCACTTGCTCGACGCCGGTTACTTCCGCAAGGTCGAAGCCGTCGAATTCGCGGTCCGTTACGACGACGCGAGAGACGTGACCGGCATCGGCAAAGCCGATATCGTGCTGACCGGCGTTTCCCGAACGTCCAAGACGCCGCTGTCGATGGTGCTGGCCCACAAGACGTTCAAGGTGGCCAACGTTCCGCTCGTGCCCGAGCTAGCGCCGCCGAAGGAATTGTTTCAGGTGGACCCGCGCAAAGTGATCGGCCTCACGATTCGGACGGACGCCTTGAACGCCATCCGCAAAGAGCGCCTGAAAGCGCTCGGTCTTCCGGATTCCGCTTCCTACGCGACGACTGAGCGGATCGAGCAGGAGCTGAAGTTCGCGGACGGCATCATGAAACGGATCGGCTGCGTCGTCATCGACGTTTCCAACAAGGCGGTCGAAGAGACGGCAAGCCTCATTTTGGAGCATTTCAATAACGAGTAGCGCTTCCGGCAACCAGCTTTCCGCAAAGCTGGTTGCCGGACGTTTTGACGGCAAGCGGAATTTTTTACGAATTGTCGACACGCAAAGCGAAGCAAACTATTGACATCTTCGGCCATAAGGTTTATTATCTTAAAATTTAATGAGCCAAAGGCAGGATTTTGAACCCTTTTGACGTATATAATATTACGGCAAACTTTGGGTGGATGAGCGGTGGTGTCGGATGCTCCCGATTCGAAATCGGGTGGTGGTGGACGGAGACGCTTGTCCCGTCAAGTCGGAAATCGGTCAAACCGTGCGGCAATGCGGGGCGACGGCGTTGCTCGTTAGTTCCAACGCCCACGTTCTGGTGCCGGAAGCCGGCGTCGAGGTGGTAACGGTCGATGCCGGTCCGCAATCCGCAGACCTGTACATCGCGAACGCGCTGAAGCCTTCCGATGTGCTGGTCACGAGCGACTACGGATTGGCCGCATTGGGAATTGCCAAAGGCTCGGCCGTGCTGACGCCCCGGGGGCGCCGGATCACGGAAGCCGACATCGACGGGCTGCTGGCGCAGCGGCACGAGTCGGCCAGATTGCGACGAGGAGGCTTGCGCACCAAGGGACCCAAACCTTTTACCAACGAGGATCGCGTCAGATTCCAACAAAAACTGACACAGCTCCTGCTGGGAAGGCAGGAGAACAAGGAACGTTAGCGAATAGGATAATAGATCGGCTCGCACTAAAAGAAGGTGGACGCAAGATGAACAACGGCATGATCCCGCAGCAGGCGATCGACGAAGTATTGAAGCGATTCGAGATTGGGGAAACGGTCGGGCGTTACGTTCATTTGTCCAAAAGAGGCAAGTATCTGGTCGGGCTGTGTCCGTTTCATTCCGAAAAGACGCCTTCGTTTACGGTTACGCCGGAAAAGCAGATTTTCCATTGTTACGGCTGCGGGAAGAGCGGCAACGTCATCAAGTTCATGATGGAAATGGAAAACGAAACGTTCCCTGAAGCCGTCAAACGAATGGCCGAGGAAGCCGGGGTGCCGGTCACCTGGTCCCCGCATCGGGACGAGTCCTCCCCCCGCCAGCGGGAAAAGGAGGTTCTCCACGAAGCGCACGCCTACGCCGCCAAATTGTACCACTACGTGCTTCGCAACACGCAAGCGGGAAAGCCGGCCATGGACTATTTGCGCTCGCGGGGAATCCATGACAAGCTGATCGAGGAATTCGGCATCGGCTACGCACCGCCGAGATGGGACACGCTGTCCCAGGCGCTGGAGAAGAAAGGCTTCTCGCTTTCCGACATGGAACGCGGCGGTCTTCTGTCCAGGCGTCAGGAGGGCGAAGGGTACGTCGACCGGTTCCGGGACCGCATCATGTTTCCGATTCGCGGCGGCGACGGAAATTTCGCGGCGTTCGCGGGAAGGCTGATGTCGGACGGCCAGCCGAAATATTTGAACTCGCCCGAGACGACGCTGTTCAACAAGAGCCGCACGCTGTACAGGCTGCACGAAGCCCGGAGCGCCATTCGCAAAACGCGTCAGGTCGTTTTGTTCGAAGGGTACGTGGATTGCATCAAGGCATGGCAGGCCGGGGTGACCAACGGCGTGGCCACGATGGGCACGGCGCTGACCGCCGAGCATGCCGCGCTTCTGCGGCGTTTTGCGGACGAAGCGATCGTTTGCTACGACGGCGACGACGCCGGACAAGCCGCCGCCTACAAGAGCATTCCTTTGCTGGAGGCCGCGGGACTTTCCGTGAGGGTCGGGCTCCTGCCGGGACGCATGGATCCGGATGAATTCATCACGGAGAAGGGACCGGAAGTGTTTGTCCGGGAAATCATCGAAGGCGCCGTATCGACGATCAAATTTCAACTCATCTATTTAAGGAAATCCCATATACTCCTAGAAGAAGATGGAAGGATACGGTATTTGCGGGATGCCGCCCGCCTCGTTGCCGGTCAGCCTTCGCCTACGGAGCGGGAATTGGTCCTGAAAGAGCTGGCCCAGGAGTTCGGCGTATCGCTCGACACGCTGAAACAGGAGGTCGCCGAAATCCGCCGCCAGGAGAAAATGGGAACGGCTGGGGATATTCCGGACGGATCGTGGAATAATGTATGGAATGAAAAGCGAACTTCATCCCGGCATCCTGCGCTCGCTCCCGCTTACGTGCGGGCGGAACGTCAGCTGCTCTTCTGGATGATGCAGGACGGAGAAGCGGCGCTTGCCGTCCGCGATCGGCTAGGGGACGGCTTTCATATAGAGGATCACGCAGCCATTGCTGCTTTCTTATATGCTTATTACGCGCAAGGCAACGATCCCGATGTCAGCCGGTTTACCGCTTTTTTGCAAGACGACCGCCTTGAGCGCACGGCCAGCGCCATCGCGCTAGAGGAATACCCTTTCGACGAAAGGGCTATGGAAGATTGTATCCGTACGATCGGTCAGGCCGCGCTTGCCCGCGAAATCGAACAAAAAAAAGAAGAGATGCTTCGAGCGGAGCGGGCCGGAGACATCATGCTTGCCGTACAAATTGGAACAGAGATTATCGCCCTGGAGAAACAGCGCAAGGATGCTTGATGCTTTTATCCGGGGAGGAGGGAGTCGGTAATGGCGAACGATCAACACACCGGGTTGGAAACGGAAGCGACACTGGAGCAGGTAAAAGCCCAGATGCTCGAACAGGGCAAAAAGAAAGGCTCTTTGACCTATAAGGACATTATGGAGAAGCTTTCTCCTTTCGATCAGGATGCCGATCAAATCGACGAATTTTTCGAGCAGCTGGCCGATCTCGGCATCGAGGTCGCGAACGATCACGACGAAATCGGCCGCGGCAGCGACGAGGAAGGCCACGACGATTTCAACTTCGACGACGACCTGTCGCTTCCGCCCGGCATCAAAATCAACGACCCTGTCCGGATGTATTTGAAGGAGATCGGACGAGTTCCGCTGCTTGGCGCGGACGACGAAGTCGAATTGGCCAAAAAAATCGAAATCGGCGGCTTCGACGGAGAAGAAGCGAAAAAGAGACTGGCGGAAGCCAATCTCCGTCTTGTCGTCAGCATTGCGAAACGTTATGTCGGACGAGGCATGCTGTTTCTCGATTTGATTCAGGAGGGCAACATGGGCCTGCTGAAGGCCGTCGAGAAATTCGACCATACGAAAGGCTATAAATTCAGCACGTACGCGACGTGGTGGATTCGCCAGGCCATTACCCGGGCGATCGCCGACCAGGCACGGACGATCCGGATTCCGGTGCATATGGTCGAAACGATCAACAAGCTGATCCGCGTATCGCGTCAGCTGCTTCAAGAGCTCGGCCGCGAGCCGACGCCGGAAGAAATCGCGGAGCAGATGGATCTGAGCGTGGACAAAGTGCGAGAAATTATGAAAATCGCGCAAGAGCCGGTTTCGCTCGAAACGCCGATCGGCGAAGAGGACGATTCCCACCTGGGCGATTTCATCGAAGACCAGGAGGCGCTCGCGCCGGCGGACGCCGCCGCTTACGAATTGCTGAAGGAGCAGTTGGAAGACGTGCTGGACACGTTGACCGAACGGGAAGAAAACGTGCTGAGGCTGCGGTTCGGACTGGATGACGGCCGTACCCGGACGCTTGAGGAAGTCGGCAAGGTGTTCGGCGTCACCCGCGAGCGGATTCGCCAAATCGAAGCCAAGGCGCTGCGCAAGCTGCGTCATCCGAGCCGGAGCAAACGGCTAAAAGATTTCCTGGAATAAGCCGATACAGGTATTGAGCCTGTTTAGGGAGACCTTCTGCCGAGACGGTTGGAGGTCTTTTTGCACGGAAAGGAGCCAATGCCTGTGTCGGATGACGAGAAAAAGAAGCTGATCGTAAAAGAAATTGAATCCTGGCGAAGAACGAAGCTGCTCCCGGAACAGTATTGCGATTTCCTGCAAAATCTGTATTTGGATGATTTGGCGAATCGGCCGAAAAGCTTCGCCGGCGAAGCGGTCCGGAAAATCGGGCAGGCGACGAGCAAACAGTGGCTACTTGTATTTGGAATATTTGCCTTGATTTGCTTGGTTGTGTTTTATTTTAGCGCGTTTCCGCTGCCATTGCAAATCGGTCTCGTCGCCGTCGCTTCGGCCGGACTTACGGCGGGGGGAGTCCGCTGGCGGGAGAAGCTGCCGTATCGTTGCTTTCTGTTGCTTGGTTCCGGTATGCTGCTTATGATCGGAGGGGGAGCGGCGATTTTGCAGCTTCACGGCTGGACGACCGGAGCCGGACCTTTGCTTCTGCTGATCGTCTGCGCCCTGTCCTGGATCGTTTGCGGCGTCGCGCTCCGGTTCGGCATGATGCAGTGGTGCGGCTGGATGGCGGTCGTCGTCCTGTACGCCTGGCTGCTGGCCCGCCAAATTTCCGACCCGTCGTGGATTCAAGTCCAGGCGTTTTGGCTGCCGGCCGCGTTTTTGTTTTTTTGGCTGAGCTGGTTCGTCAGCGTAAAAATCCGTTCCACGGGAACGGTATTGTTCGCGACGGCGCTCGTGCTGTGGTTTATGCCGGAAGTGTATTCGGCGCTGTACGGCGTCGATTCGCAGTGGATCCAAATCGAAATTGTCGCGAAGATCGCGATCGCGGGCATTTGTCTTTACAAATGGAAAAAACAGTGGATGGAATGGGTTGCATAATCGATGCCGAACGAACAAATGAAAAACGCGGGCGTTAAATTGTCCGCACGTCTTGCCGCGCTGGCCGATTTGGTGCCCGAAGGCGCCCGCCTGGCCGATATCGGCACCGATCATGCGCTGCTGCCCGTTTTTTTGGCGGCAACCGGCAAAATTTCTTTCGCCGTGGCCGGCGACGTCCATGCCGGACCGGTGGAGGCCGCAAGGCGCCAGGTGGCGGAGGCGGGCCTGGACGGGGCGATATCGGTGCGCATGGGGGACGGAATGTCCGTGCTCGATCCCGGGGAGGTCGATACCGTCTGCATCGCCGGCATGGGAGGCAGCCTGATCGTGCGCATCCTGGAAGCGGCCGGAAGCCGCCTGGACGGAGTCGATACGCTTGTGCTGTCGCCGCACGTCGCGGAGGATCAGGTGCGCCGATGGCTGCGGGAGCGCGGTTTTGTGCTCGACATCGAAGAGCTGCTGGAGGAAGACGGGGAAATCTACACGCTCCTTCGCGCAAAACGGGCGGGCGACGGCGCGGATGCGGAGCGGCGGAACGCCGAGCTGTACGGCCTGTCGGTCTCCTTCGCGTCAAAGGGCGAGCGGTTCGAATTGCCGCCGGACATTGCGTATGCGATGGGGCCGCTGCTGCTGCGGGAGGGCGGCGAGCTGTTCCGGCGCAAGTGGAGCGGCGAAATCGCGAAACGCGACCGGATTCTGGAACAACTACGGCTGTCCGAAGCTCCGGAAACGGCGGAGAAGGCAAAGGAATGGGAACGAACGACAACGCTTTATCGGGAGGTGCTCGCATGTTTGCCCGCGGAGAGACGGTTATCCAATTGATGGAAAAGCTCGCGCCGAAAGCTTACGCGGTTCCGGACGACCGCATCGGCCTTCAGGTCGGAACCTTGCAAAAAGAAGTCCGTCGCGTGCTCGTCGCGCTCGACGTTACGCAAGCCGTGGCGGAGGAGGCGGCGGCGATCGGGGCCGAGCTGATTATCGCGCACCATGCGCTGATTTACCGGCCGCTCAAGACGCTTCGGACGGATACGCCCGAGGGAGCGCTGGCGGCGTCTTTGCTGCGCGGCGACATTGCGGTGTACGTGGCGCATACGAATCTGGATACGGCCGAAGGCGGCATGAACGATTGGATGGCGGAAGCGCTCGAACTCGAGGTTCGCGGAGTGCTGGAAGAGGTCCATACCGACAAGCTGTTCAAGCTGGCCGTATTCGTGCCGCGGGAGCATCAGGAGGCGGTCCGGTCGGCGATGTTCGCCGCCGGAGCCGGCGCAATCGGCAAATACAGCCATTGCAGCTTCAACATCGAAGGCACGGGGACGTTTCTGCCCGGCGAAGGCGCGGATCCTTTTATCGGCAAGCAGGGCAAGCTCGAAGCCGTAGCCGAGACGCGCATCGAAACGGTCGTGCCGCAAAGCGCGCTGAAAGCGGTGACGCAGGCGATGCTGAAGGCTCATCCCTACGAAGAAGTCGCTTACGACGTATATCCGATGGACTTGAAGGGCCGCGCGTTCGGCCTCGGGAGAGTCGGGACGCTGGCGCGGCCGGAAACGTTGGACGAATTCGCGGAACGGGTCAAGCGCGCCTTCGACGTCCCTTTCGTCCGCACGGTCGGCGACGGCTCGCGCTTCGTTCGCAAGGTGGCGGTGCTGGGCGGATCCGGTTCCCGTTACATTCGCCATGCCAAATTCGCCGGCGCCGACGTGCTCGTCACGGGAGACATCGACTACCACACGGCGCACGACGCCGACGCGATGGGGCTCATGCTGATCGATCCGGGGCATAACGCGGAAAAAATCATGAAGCCGAAAACGGCGGAATGGCTGCGGCAGCGGCTCGCCGAAAAGGGATATGCGACAGAGGTATTCGCTTCCGAGGTGAATACGGAGCCGTTCAAGCTCAAGTGAATTGGCTTTTCGGCCAAGGATTGCCGTTGTGCCGGAAGCCGATTCGCGGTATACTGGAGTAACGAATCGGAAAGTTTGACAGACAATCGCTGGCGGCTTAAGGCCGCGAGAGGAAAGTCCGGGCTCCATAGGGCAGGATGCTGGATAACGTCCAGTCGGCGCGAGCCGAAGGATAGTGCCACAGAAACGGACCGCCGATGGCCGCCTTGCGCGGCACAGGCAAGGGTGGAACCGTGGTGTAAGAGACCACGAGGGGCACTGGCGACTTTGCCCCTGGTAAACCCCATCTGGAGCAAGACCGAAGAGGAACGCGGCGGCTTTCGAGGCCGCAGCCCTTGCCCGGGGCGCGTTCGGGTTGGTCGCTTGAGCCGTGCGGCAACGTACGGCCTAGAAAGATGATTGTCGCTTCCACACGTGGGAGGATCGCAAGGTCCGTCGCACCACCGGAAGTACAGAACCCGGCTTACGGCAAGCTTTCCGATCCCAACCATTCAATTTGCGAAAGCCGATGCGGCGAGGTAGAGATACCCGCGTGCATCGGCTTTTTTAACGTTTCGGCAAGTATAAGTTTCGCGGACATTTTCTAAACCGTCTCCGATGATCCTGAGCCGGTTAACCCTATATGGCCGGAGCGAGTTGAGTAAATATTACGCATCTGAATCGGTTAAACCTGCTTGGCCGGAGCGAATTGAGTAAATATTACTCATTTGAACCGTTTAAACCTATGCGGCCGGAGCGAATTGAGTAAATATTACGCATTTGAACCGTTTAAACCTGCTTGGCCGGAGCGAGTTGAGTAAATATTACGCATTTGAATCGGTTAAACCTGCTTGGCCGGAGCGAATTGAGTAAATATTACTCATTTGAACCGTTTAAACCTATGCGGCCGGAGCGAATTGAGTAAATATTACTCATCTCGCCGCCTTCGAACGTACTTACACGATCCGGTTGGGTCGCAGTTGCTCATCTCGACCCGCCGGTAGCATGCCTTTATCGTTCTGCGGCCTAGCCAGCCGAAAAAACCGTTCCCCCGGCATGCGCTATCGCACGCAACGGGGGAACGGTTCGAATCGGGATCTTAATCCTCGATTTCGTCTTCTTCGTCGGCGGCATCGGCCGCCGCTTTTTTTCCGAGGGAGAGCGCGACGATGATCAGGATGAACGCGATCAGCGCGAGAAGCGGAATGGTGATGACGCCGAACCAGTCCAAATAATCTTTATCGCAGGGCACGCCGCTCGAGCAGGGAAGCATTTGGGCCAGGCCCGGAATTTTCTGTTCTGCGTAGTGGTACAGCGAAATGCAGCCGCCGATAACGGCCAGCGGAAGGGCGTAGCCGATCATGCGCCGGTCGTCGCGGATCGCCGCGCGGCCGAGCAGGATGACGAGCGGGTACATAAAGATCCGCTGGTACCAGCACAGACTGCATGGAATATAGCGCATCACTTCGCTAAGAAAAAGGCTGCCTCCCGTCGCGACCAGCGACACGACCCATGCAAGATAAAGGCTATACGTCCGAATCCAGGCTATCAAGAAAGTGTCACTCCTCGCTCGTACCATCATGTTGTCCTAATAACGTATTCAGATTGTAAAATAGGCAAATTTCAAAAATTGGTTGTTTCTCAATGTTTTAATCATCACTGGATTTCCTAAAAAATACTATAACCTAAAAAGTATTAATTTTATTAGTATAATTGTACAACTTCTCCGCAGCTTTATACAAGTTATTCTTAAAAAATAAACAGCTATAGTCCGAATGAAACAATTTACTTATATGTTTGTTTTTGGTTTATTTAAAAGGATAAAGTGAAATAATAAATTAATACTATTCGCCTACGACACGTTACCATTTACTTGGACAACTGAGACGCTTGTATTATTATCGACTTCGAATATATAAGAACCTGCACTTAAATTATTGAAATCCCTGGCAGTACTAAAGCCTACATCTGCATTGAATGTCCCAATACGTGTAGCAAAATTAATGTCGGTTCCTTTATATAATGAAACTTGAACAGAACCGGTTGCATTTGGAGGCAAAAGTAAATTACCATCAGAATCTCTAATTGATGAAACTACAAGGTGGAGATCGTAACCTGTCATCAGCCACTTTAATTGACGGTAGATTCGGAACCGCCAATGACGGTGGCTTTTTGCTTTCCTCACCGCCGTTTCGGAGACAATTATATTTCGCCTTTGTTTGTCGGCGTAAAAAAACTGCTCCGAAGAGCAGTTAGAACAGCGGTCGGACGCGGTACTTGGCATGTCGGTGGAGCCAGAACTTCGAATTTCCAAACTTCACGTACCAGTCCGTATCGAGCTCAAGGTTGGATGGCAAGAAGTGCTTTCCTACTTGAATCATCACGGCATCACCACAACGTAGCGAGCAAAGCAACTCTTCTCCATCGTACACGTTCCAACGCTCGGTATCTCCATGAAATCGTATCTCATTCATATTTGTCATCCCTCACTGTTCCTTAAATTCAGCTAGGATCCTCGTCACATGGACGGTATCAATCATTTTGTCTTTTCGCAGCACTGCATCCAGAAGCGCAGCGGTGCAGACGTTATTTATCTCTCGGCATATCCCCCGAGCATGCGCGTATATGGCGTCCATCGCTTCTGTCGTAAACACCGGCCCTGTACTTCCGGCAACCTCCAATTGGTGGGAGATGTAATCGCGGCACTCCTCGAGCGACAAGCCTTCCAAATGAAAACGCACGTTCATCCGCTGTGTAATCGGCTTGAAGATTCTCAGTTGCAACGTGGCCTGTAGTTCCGGCTGTCCAATGAGCAGCAGGGCAAGCGGCGAAATCGAGTCCATACGAAAATTCGTCAAAAAGCGTATTTCTTGCAGCATGTCTCCTGAAAGCAGGTGCGCTTCATCCACGACAATAACGGCGACCTTCTGCTGGTTCTCGTACAAATCCCATACGAGGTGCTGGAATTGCCGTTTGGCTTCGCTGCGCAGAAACTTGGGCGGCAAGCCGAAGTGGTGGAGGAGTTCACGGTAAAAGTCCCTTGGTTTCAGATTCGCATCCGACAGATAGATAAACCGGTACTTGTTCGGATCCAGTTGGTCTTTCAAGTAGCGAACGGCTGTCGACTTGCCGCAGCCAATTTCACCGGTGACGCAGCCAATCGAGCGAGTCATCACCATATACTGCATCCGTGCTACACATTCTTCGAATCGCTTGGAGCGGTGCAGATGCCGTGTTTCAATCTCCCGGGTGAACGGAACGCGCTCCCACCCGAAGAAACCACGAATCATGAGCGATTCACCTCTTTCATCGCTCGCGAAAGCGCAGCGCCTTGCGCTTCGCGGGTCTGCCGTTTCTGTTCTTCCACCAATAATTCCACATAGTTGAGGCCCGTCTTCGGCGGTTGCATGACGGCCTTCGGTTCATCCTGCTTCGGCCGGTTTTTCGGATCGCGGAGCTTCATTGGCTTCGCGTCTTCATAGCGCTGGCCGTCCTTCCACACCTGGATGACGGACAGGTCGTGCGGATCGAATCGCACCTGAATCTTCGAGCCGGCAAGCTCTGTCTGGACCTCGAATATCGTGCCCAGCAGCGAGATGCATCCCGTTTTGTCCACTTTGCGGGATTCCTCCAGCAAGAATACTTCTATGAGTTCATGCGGCGGCAACATGCGAATCGGGTGGTCGTCTTTTTGGTATCGGTCGACTGGGCGCTGCTTAAAGCTGTTGTGGACTTTCTGGTGGTAAGCAATCTCAAGCCACGCCGAGAAGAATCGATTCAAATCGTTAAGCGTCTGGATCTTCCCTTGTTCAATCAGGTCGTATGCCTCCGGCACAAAGCTCTGGTCGACAAATCGGAAGAACTTTTCTTGCTTCCCGCGTCCCATAGGACGTCCGGGGCGAGTATGCTTAAGCTCTGCCCCCAGTCGCCCGCAAATCCGCTCAAAATGG
Source organism: Cohnella massiliensis (assembly GCF_900169535.1). Taxonomy (NCBI): domain Bacteria; kingdom Bacillati; phylum Bacillota; class Bacilli; order Caryophanales; family Paenibacillaceae; genus Cohnella; species Cohnella massiliensis. The sequence goes on along the minus strand of NZ_LT821259.1, from coordinate 2,801,414 downwards.
TGTGAAGAATAGATGGCGCCGTTATCGACATAGATCATTTCCGGCACTCCGTTCTTTAAAATCGCCTTCTTCAGGCAATCCTCCAGCCGGGCCACACGTTCCTCGAAATAGAACTGGCCATGCACAACGAAGCGAGAGTAATCGTCAATGAAAATAACCAGATAGGCCATGACCTTCTTGCCGGGCTTGTCCGGATGCGGAAGGTAAAGGGTATGCTGCACATCGCCTTGCCACATGCTATTTCGGTGCGTGGCTTCAAACCGGCGAAAGTGGCTCCACCCCGTATTCAGTAACGCTTTGCGCGTGACGCCGCGGCGGCGAAGCTGCTTGCTAAGCGTGCTTTCTTTCAGGGTGCCGGGGGCCACGAATGCCGCCAGTTCCAGAATCGCAATAATCTGCCTGACGCTTCGGCCGGGTTGCTCCTGCTTTAAGGCAATCGCTTTGGCAAGCACATCCTCGGGGATTTCCCTGGTCGTGAGTTTGTCTGCTCGGACGGAGGGCAACAGCGCCTCCCATCCGCCTTCGCGATACGCTTTTAAATATCGCTCAAGCGTTCGTAGACTAATTCTCCTTCGCTGTCCCGACGACGTTTCATACTCATGGCTTACAATTTCGCGCATCAACGCCATCTGTTCTCCGGGATCCAATTTGCGGCTAACCAGTGATGCAATTAAGCCATAACGGAAGTTGGCTTCTTGCTGCCTTGCTTGCTCATCCATGCTAAATCTCCTCTCCCTGTGGTCTATGAGAGTATCGCATAGACGCTAGAAGCCAGGGAGGGCGCATATTTTGTGGGATCAGGAGGGCAACTTGCCGTCCAGGCGATTTTTAAAGCAATTTTGGAGGCGATTTTCGTTTGCCTTGCTCCTTGGCGGTGGATGCTGAAGGGATTTATAAGCGTGATGCTACAGGTAACCTCGCATTTAGAAACGTCCAATAGCCCCGTCTGGATGCGCCAGCGGGGATGAATCGGGGTAACAGTTTGTCCAGCCAATTCAATGTATCCATTGGCGTTGGGTTCATCATGGTGGGGTAAAGGTGGAGCATATCCGTGTCGTCCCCCTGGGCTACGAGTTTCCCAGCAACCCATAGTGCTGCATCCGCTGCGCGGCGCAGATGTCTTGCCCACCAGCGTTTCAACGTACGGCGGCTATAACGCACGGCAGGAGTTGTTGTGCTTTCTGTCGTCTGCCGCCAAGAGAATCCCTTGTGCTTGCGCTTTAATGCCGCTTCTCGCACCCAAGTCGCATACCGGGCCCATGGAATCAGGAACTCCGGCAGGAGGGAGATTGTTATTCTACAGGTAGGACAATATCGACGGTAGATCGGGATCTGGATGACCTCATGCTTCGTCACAATTCCTCGCCAATAACGACCGTGTTTATGGAGAAGCCGACCGCAGTTTTCACAGCAGAGCTGGACGTCAGGAGATTGATTTCCGAATGTGCGTAAGATAGTGTAAAATCTCTGTGGGTGTAGGAATTGGAAAAAGCGGATATAGAAAAAGAGCTTCTCCCTTGGTAAAGTGATGTTTGCGCACAACACACCAAGAAGGAGGAAGCTCCTGTGAGCCACTTTACCACAACAATGCCGACGATGAAAGAGATTGAGCAATGGATTTTCCGGAAAATGCAGGAGGAATTCGCTCGTGCGATGAAGCAGGTACTGGAGGCGCTGGATCAGCAGATCCTGGAGCAACGGGACCGAGAGCGTTATCGAGTAAAGGACGAGCGTGAAACAAGCGTCAACACAGTGTTCGGGAATGTGCGCTTTAAGCGGAGATTGTACTGTGACCGTAGAAGCGGCAAACACGTGTATCTGCTGGATCAGCTGTTGCAATTCGAAGGGCGCGGGAAAGTCAGTCCGCATTTGGAAGAGACAGCAATCGCATTCGCAAGCCAAGGACCGTCGTACCGGGACAGCGCAAAGAGGCTGGAGCAGCTTTTGGGCTACAATGTGCTGAGCCACCAAGCGATCAGGGAAAAACTGATGGAGCGTGCGCAACAGCCGATGCCAGCGGTGAAACGGCGCGCTGCCCGCGTGCTGTTCGTGGAAGTGGATGGGCTGTACACGAAGCTGCGGCGGAGCAAAAAGCGCGGGATGGAGAACGCAATTGCAGTCGGACACGAAGGCTGGGAGAAGAACGGCAAGCGGGTACAGCTGAAGAACAAACAGCATTACCTGCATACGAGCGGCGGCGACTTCTGGGAAGGGTTCGGGGACTTTCTGGTGGAGCGTTACGAAATCGACGAGAACACGTGGCTTGTGGTGAACGGAGACGGCGCGGCGTGGATCGGGGAATGTACATCCTACTTTCACCAATGTCTGTACATGCTGGACCGCTTTCATGTGGCGCGTGATTTGAAACGCTTTGTTGGTCATTTGCCGCAGGTGTGGGAGACCGTGAGACGGTCTTTGGCCAAACAGGATGCAGCCGCGCTTATGGCGGTCCTGGAAGGCGTGTCGGAGCAAGAGATAGCGGAAGAGAACCGGAAGGATTGGAAGCCGTATAAAAGATTTCTAAAGCGGCATGAGAAGCATTTGGACGACTACCGAAAAACACTCCAGGCGAAGGGGATCGACACAAGCGGTATGCGCCCGATGGGAAGCGCGGAATCGCAGATGCGTATATTCGCCAAGCGGACGAAGCGTGGCGGGGACAGTTGGGGTGAGCGAGGCGTCAGGGCGATGCTGAGGACGATGATGAGGATTCAAGAAGCGGGCACGGTGGTAAGAACGGTTGAAGGACAAGCGAGTAAGCAGGCAACGCCGCAGCAGTCGATAAACATGCGGCAATTGCTCAAGAACGTGACGCAACCGGTCAAGGGTTGTATCGCTGGAATGATTCGCATGCTGCAAGGACCGAAGCAAAGCAGCACAACGGGTATGGCACTCAAAGCACTTCGCGGATAACGGCAAAAAATTCTGACAAATCACTTGTGTTTGATGAAAGAACGAAGCAAAGCGCTTACAAGGAAGAGGTTCCTTCGGGGTTCGCGTTCCAGGCATCTTAAATGACTGCCCACGCTAGCTTGACACTGACTGTGCGTAAATAAGCCTTGCAAGAAAGGCCGAAATAAAGTATTTTTGACATGATGAAGTGAATGCTCCCGGGGATCCTCGCCAAAGGTTCGGGAGCATTTTCCTTTTTAATCGACAATAGCCTAATCCACCGTCATTGTACAGAAGGGATTAGGCTATTGTCGGCTGTTTATTCGGTTTGGCTCCGCCACACCGAATGGCGAATTCATGCCTTTTTCCCGCCATAAAGTCAGGCGGCGAACAGTAACCACTGGGGACGTCGAAACACCTTGAAGTTCCAAATCTTTCAATAGTAATAGTCCATGTAAAATCAGGATCATCACAGGCTGCTGATGCAGATTCTGAGTAGACAGGAAAAATACTTAAAAACATTGCAAATGCAGCAAACAACATTAAAAACTTCTTTTTCATAAAAACTCCTCCTCCCACAAATAAATGTGGATTTAGTAATTGGTGGAATAATATCACCGAAAAAAATAATAACAAATATGGTAATATCAAAACATAGACTTGAATTCCTATATTTACAAAACAATTATTCAATTTAAATCAAAATTAAACAAAATTCGCTAAACCAGATATGCTGCTATGCGCTGATAACGGAAAATACTGATACCGAAGTGGTTGAAAGAAACACAGATTGGCTGTGTCCTGGCAGACCTAGACCGGCAACAGGGAACGGTGGGATCGCCGTCTTTTTGCCCCCTGCGCGCTCACGTCAATGCACAGTGATCTCGATACTGACGGGCTGAATTCCATCTTCGATTCGCTTCAAATATCCCTTTGTGGACCTCATAAAGGGATCTTCGCGCTAGGATCTTCGCGCTATTGGGTGGGGGAGGCCCTCTTAGCTAGAGCGGTAGGGTCAAAATCGGACAAGGGAATTGGTATAGATGCTTCACTCCGCGTTCTCTTTCTGTTGCCGCATAAAAAAATGCCCAAATGGGCAGACTGGTTGCTGGACAAGGGAATTGGTACAGATGCGAGCGATGCGTGGCTCCATGCTGGTGCCCGTTCTTTTTTTGTTTCCGGTCTTAATGTGATCGTCGCGCTTCAAGTGCAGGCAAACGAAGCTTATTGGCCGTCATGTATACCATGGCGATCAAATTCTCGACATTGCGGTAGCCACGCGCTTTGCGCTTGGATGCTTGAACGAGGCCATTGATGCCCTCCAAAAGCCCGTTGGTCATTTTGCTGTGGAACCAGCGCAAGATGCCTTCCTCGTGCCGCTTGATCGTTCTCGCCAGATCCACCATTGGCGTTAGCTGGGACCGATTCGCCCACCCCATCCACTCCCGCAGGTACACATCCGCGAAGATCTGCGGCGTGCTCCAGAAATCCTGCAACGCCAGCTTCAGGCGATAGGCACGACCGGTTTGCAGGTGCGTACCTTTTAATCGCGTCAACGTTTCCCGCTGCGCCTCCGTCAGGTTGGATTCGTTCTTCAGCCAAATGTACTGGTATGCTTCAGTTCCCTCGTTTGCTTTTGCTCGGCAATTCGCACATCGTCTACGGCCTCGTTCACCAGCTTCATGACGTGGAATTTATCAAACGTGATCTCGGCTTTCGGGAAGAAGTCCTCAATCCCCCGTATAAACGCCGGAGACATGTCACAGCAGACTTCCTCAATCTGCTCCGCGCTCGCGCCTATTGGCAGCCAGCCGTTCCTTGAAGCGACCCAGCGTGTCCATCCCTTTGCCTTCTGTCGCAAACAGGACGATCATGGTGTCGGCGTCTACAAACAGCGTGATGTATCGGTGGCCGCGGCGGGAAGACGTTTCGTCGATCGCAATCCGCTTTACACGCGTCAAATCCAGTTCGGCCATCGCTTTATCCACGTAGTGATGGAAGATGCGCCACATCCGTGTGTCATGCTCGCGCAGTTCGCGTGCGGCAGCATTGACCGGCATTTCGGCCATCAGCCGCATGGCCCACGCATCAAACTGCAACGTAAAATGCGATTTCACGCGTGCCCAAGGAACCGGCACTTGCGTGATCTTCTTACAAGCATGACAATCCGTTCTTGGTACGCGTGCATGCATGTACGTTTTCCAGTCCCAGAAGTCGAGATGGCGCCACTTCTTCGTTTCCGTATCGTGCGCGGTGCACGCCGCACCGCAAATCGGACAAGCGAAGGTCGATCCGCGTTCGAAGTCGATGAACAAGTGCCAGGTGTTTTCCTTGTCATCGAATTCCACGTGCATTAACTTCGGCCATCTGTTTGGCGCGATCGGCATTCTGGAAGGCTCCCCACTCAAATGGTTCTGCCTGCCCTTGTTCATGAATTTGTAGGACGGCGTCAAAACCATCTTCGGCTGGGACGCTTCGTCCGAGCAGCGGCAGGATTCCCACGTGGTACAAATGATCGATCAAGCGTTCCACGCCGCCCGTTCGTTTGGCGGAGCCTTGCTTCTGCTGGATCGTTACTTCCTGTCCATTCCGGCACTGAAGTGTTTGGGTGAAGGCAATCTCTCCGGCGAGAGCTGGATGTACATCGTGACCAAGGCAAAGATGAATGTCGTCGCCTATGAGCGCCCCGTCCGCAAAACCGGCCGGGGACGGCCCGCCCAAGCAGGGAAAGATGCTCAAGCTCGCCGAGTTATTTCACACGCGGGCAACGGAATTTCAACCGGTCAACGTGACGATTTACGGGAAGGAAGAAACGCTCTCTTGCCTGTGCCTGGACTTGCTCTGGGGACAGGGCCTGTACCAAGGGCTTCGCTTTGTTTTGGTCAAACAAGGCGACCGCCATTCCATCTCGTCAGCACCGACCTGTCCCTGGAAGGGGCGGAGATCATCACGCTGTACGGGTATCGATTCAAGATCGAGTGCACCTTTCGCGAAATGAAGCAGGTGATCGGCGCATTCGGCTACCGATTCTGGAGCCGCTCTATGCCAAAGCTGAAGCGATACTTGCGCAAAGACGAGCCGCATCCGCTGGAGCAGGTGAAGCGCGAAACGGATCGCTTGCGCATTCGGCAAACCCTGCAAGCGATTGAGGGCTTCGTCATGTGCAGTGTCATTTCGACAGGTATTATCCAATTGATCACCCTGCGGTTTTCCGGACGGACTCCCGCGCTGTTCTTTCGATATCTTCGCACGCCTTCCAAAGCGATTGTCTCGGAAGCGACGGTGACGGCCCATTTACGTCATTCGATTTTTCGGCTATTTGCCCAAAACAGGCATCTTTCCGTAACCCAAATTATTCGTTCCAAGCAAGATTTGTCCGCTGCTGACGCAGATTCATGGGCTTCTTAAGGTTGAGAACTTTTCACTGTCCAGTTATAAACTTCCTTGTTTATTTTTCCATCTCATTTAAAATTTTATCAATTTCTTTTTTTAAATTATCATAATTTAGTGCTGTGCTATCATCAAGTTTTCGTCCGTTAATTAAAATAGTAGGTGTTCCAGTAAAACGATTTTCTTTTGCAATTTTAACTTGATTATCCACTTCTTCACTGTATGTTTGGCTATCAATGTCTTGTTTTAACTTGTCATAATTAATATTTAATTCTTTTTCTTTGGCTAAATTCACCAAGAATTCTGATGTTGCCCATTCGATTCTTTCATCTTGCTGGTGTTCAAAAACAGCATCATAAAATTTCCAAAACTCTTCATTACTTTGGTGAAAAACAGCTTGCCCAGCCAAAGCTGCTGTATAAGAATCTGGCAAAAAAATCGTAAAATTTTGAAATGAAAATGATACTTTTCCAGTGTCGATATACTCAGCTTTTAATTTAGGCATGATCTCTTCACTGAAATATTTGCAGGCAATGCATTTAAAATCACCGAATTCGACAATTTTAATTGGAGCTGATTCGGAACCAATTGTTGGAGCTCCATTGTAATTAATTGCTATTGGCTTCGGTTCGGGCTTTAATAAAATGGCGGCCACGACAAGGGCAATGAAGCAGACGACCGTCGCCCATATGATGATTCTCATTCGTTGCTGTTTTTTTCGTTGTTGCTCCTGGCGTATTTTTTTGGTTGTCGCCTTCCGTTGCGATTTGTCCATATTCTGCTCCTCTGCTTGTATTAAGTAAGAAACTAACGCATAATTTCAATCTCTAATTGTAACCGATAAAGCTTAAAAAATCATGAAAAACGTCAAAAACCCTCAAATCCGTTTAATTGCCCGGATTTGAGGGCGAAGCTCACGATGATACTTTTCGTTTGTCGACTCGCTTTCCTGACTCGCGCCGCTATCGAGGCGGCTGCCTCGCCGTCGCGGCTCAGGACCCCTTTTGCAGCGATCGGCGAACTTCTTCGCGGACTCGGTCGGGATAGAGCTGCAAGGAGCCGAAATTTCCGTCGGTCGTCCAGGGAAAGCCTCCGTCGCCTTCGACGGCTCCGCCATTGCCGTAGCCGATGCCGTCAACTGGCGTTCCCGTTCCGTTGCCGGCGTTTCCGCCGCCGCTTGCGGCATGAACGGCGGCGTCCACGTCGATCTGGCCGTAGCCGAAGTCGTTATCTTTGCCGGCCGGCCCGAGGTCTCTCGCGGTCGAACGGACGATTTCCGCGATCTCGTCGACGCCGAGTCCGGGGTTGGCCGCCTTGACGAGCGAGACGAGCGCCGCGACGTGCGGCGTCGCCATCGACGTGCCGGACAGGGCGGCGTACCGGCTGCCCGGATAGGTGCTCGCGATCGAGCTGCCGGGAGCGGCCACGTCGATATAATCGCCGAAGTTGGAATATTCGGCTCTCGCTTCGCCCGGATCGGTCGCCGCCACGGCGATCACCTCGGGATAAGCCGCCGGATAACCCGGGCGATCGGTATTGTCGTTGCCGCTGGCCCCGACGAGCACGACGCCCCGGTCGTACGCGTACTTGACGGCATCGTGCAAAAACTGGGCTTCGGCATAGTTGCCCAAGCTCATATTAATGACGTCCGCGCCGTGGTCGACGGCCCAGATGATGCCTTCGGCGACGGAATAGGTCGTGCCGGCGCCGGTGCTGTCGAGCGCTTTGACGGGCATGATTTTCGTATACCAGGTCATGCCGGCGACGCCCTCGCCGTTGTTCACCTGCGCGGCGATGATGCCCGCGACGTGCGTTCCGTGGCCGACGTCGTCATCGGGGGGGCTGGAAGGGTCGACGATGTTGATTCCTTCCACGAGGCGCCCCTGCAGATCGGGATGATCGAGCTGCACGCCGGTGTCGACGACGGCCACGACGATTTCGTCCTTCCCGCGGGTGACGTTCCAGCCCTTCTCGGTGGCGATTTCGGGCAAATTCCACTGATAGTCGCCGTAGAGCGTATCGTTGGGAATAACCGCCGCCGGTTCGGTCCCGTCGTCCGGTCGGGCGGCGCCCGACGTTTCGTTCGTCAAATACAAGTAATGGGGCTCCATGAACGACGGATTCCATTTGGCAAAGTACGTTTTCAACTGCTCCATCTTGTACTTTTTGGAACGGAACAAATACGTAGGGCCGCGATGGCGGACGACGGTAATGTGCAGGTCTTTCCTAAGCTGCAGCAGCTGCTTTTCCGAAAGCGGCCGTTTGAATTTGACGACCAGCTCGTCGACGGCGTAATGGCTGACGTTTCCGTTGTCGTCTCCCTTCCGCACGGTCGTGTCTTTGTTCGTGTTGGGCAGGACCGATTCCACCCGATATCTTCCTTCGGCGGGATAGGGAACGACGCGCAGGTTTTTTTCCTGGTGCCGCTGCACTTCCTCTACGATGTCGGAGTGAACGAGAGCCGCCACGCCTTCTCCGGGCTTCGTCCCCGGAAGGGCGACGACGAAATTCGTTTCGTTCCCGCTTGCAAAAGAAGGGGAATGATACTTTTTTCCCTTGAGCAGGGCGGCATTGGCTTTCGCCACGTAAGGAGCGGCCTTGCGCTTCAATTCCGCCGGCGCCGAATCGGCCTCGTACGTCCGGCCATCCGTTTTCCACCAAACGGAAACGAAATGGCCGTGCGTTTTCGTCATCCGTTCCAGCTTGGCCTGGCGCTCCGAGGCTTTTATTTTATTGCCGCCGGAGAGCAGGAGCCGCAGATCGCGCTCGCTGTCGAGGCGGCTGAGCCTTTCCGTAGCGAGCTTGTCTTGCGCAATCGTTTTGTGTTTGAAGGACGCTTCTCTTTTTGCGGACGGAACGAAAGCCCGTCCCTCGTTCGCCGCCGGGGAGGGGGCGGGAGGCCCCGGATCGTTTCGCGGAGGGACGATCAGCGGCAAGGCGAACAAGACGACGGCAACGGCAAATAACGGGCCGAACCACGATTTGCGGTTCATGCTGCGGCACCTCCTGGTTTCGAATCGCGTATAACGCAGGTTTAACGATAGCTTTCAGCACAGGGACAAAATTAATACGATCGATTTTGGCGGGAGCCAGTACCGTTTCATTGGAATTTATGGTACGATGGGGGTAAGTTTCGCCGACGTCAAGCCTGCGAAACGTTTTTTGCTTATGACTACGACAACGAATGTGTCCGTGTGAACCGAAAGGAGCAAGTGAGTGATGCCATCCGCCAAAGCCAGGGGCCTCGCCGAATCCAGCCGAGACAAGTTGAAAGCGGCCTGCGCCGAACTGGAAGCTTTTTTGAACGCTTATGCGTTGCCGCAATTGAACGAAGAACAGGATGAGAAGCTGAACGCTTTTTATGCCGGCATGCTTTCCGACCTTCGTCATTTGCTCGTCTTTTCCGAAGTGTCGTACGAAAAGCTCGGCGCGCTGCTGCGCCGGCCGAATTTCGACGCGGAAGCGGCGGAAAAAGCTCTTTACGAGGTGTACCACAATTGCGTGAACGCGTTTTTCTATCCTAAAAACGAAGGCTATTCCGAAGACGGAAGATATGCCTATACCGGACAAGACGCGATCCGTTTCCGCTTGAAGCCGGTTCGCGCCGTGCGCGATATCGTGCTGAGCGTTTCGCACGTGTATGAGGAACTGCGCGACGAGCTATCGTATTACGAAAGCGAATACTTGATTCAACGGCGCTTGCACAATCAACAGAAATAGGCTTATTGCCGGCGAACTTCCTGCAACCCCCGTCCTTCCGGCCGCATACCGCATAACGCGATGCGCACACTACTACCGGAGGTGAGGCGCCATGCCAAACGGGGTGTTATGCAGCGTCAGCAATTGCTCGTTCTGGAACGAGGGCAACCGCTGCGGAGCGCAGGAAATCGCCATCGAAATCGACGCTCACGCGCGTTTGAACGCGGAGAGCGAGGAATTCGCCGACGAGTTTGGCGAAGAACATCAGGACACGGCCCGAACGTCGGCGGTAACCTGCTGCTTGACGTTCAAGCCGAAAAGCGAAGGCTGACGGCTGCCTCGCGGTAGGCCCAAAGGCGCGTTTTGCATTTCCTGCCGGCAAATTCGCCGGTTTCGGCTTTTCACGGCTTTCGGGTTTGATGTACAATGTGAAGAGACAGGCATCATTTTCCGGGAGCGATACTGCACAATGATCGACATGAAAATTTCGACGGACCCGCGGGTTATCAAGGAATTGCTGTTGTCGCAATGGTTATCCGGAGCGGATCCGCTTGGAAACGATGCGAGTTCCGCGACATCGATTCGATCGAACGACGACGATCAGATCTTCAGTCAGCTTTTGGCGCAAATGCTCGGTCTGGACTCGTCGGCCGCCAACGGATTGTACGGGGACAGCCTCGAATGGGCCGGTTCTTCCGGGTCGGTCGGCTTGCTAGGATTTAGCGGTTTTAATCCTTCAGGCAGCATGTCCTGGGGGCTGGGAAGCCTGGGCCTGGGAAGTTTGGCTGACGATTTGGGCCGTACGGGTTCGTACGACGCGATCATTCATGAAGCTTCCGCGCGCTACGGCGTGGATCCGGCCTTGATCAAAGGCGTGATCCAAACGGAATCCTCTTTTCGCGCCGACGCCGTTTCTTCGTCCGGAGCCAAGGGCTTGATGCAGCTGATGGACGCGACCGCGCAAGGGCTTGGCGTAACGGATTCCTTCGACCCGGTGCAAAATATCGACGCCGGAACCCGCTATTTATCGTACCTGCTGCGCAAATACGACGGCAACGAAATGGCGGCGCTTGCGGCTTATAACGCAGGGCCGGGGCGCGTCGACCGGCTGGGCCTCAGGACGAACGAGGACGTGACGGCACGTTTGCGCGAGCTTCCCGCCGAAACGCAAGCTTACGTCGCCAAAGTTTTGAATGCGAGAATCGGCTGGACTTCTCCTTTGTAACGAAGAACGCCGCTATTATAAGGTTTTATCCGACGGGGATCAAATAGGGATGACGACATCCCTTTTGATCTTTTTTTTCAGCGATTCAGACGTTTTCGGAGGATATTGCGAATGGAAATGCTTTATTTTGACAATGCCGCGACGACCGCTCCCTATGAGCAGGTCGTACGGACGGTCGGCGAGCTGATGACGCGGCATTACGCCAACGCGGCAGCCTTGCACCGCTCGGGAGCCGAAGCGATGAAGCTGGTGGAACGGGCGCGCGCGAACGTAGCGGGCCTGTTCGGGGCGAAAGCGGAAGAAGTGGTGTTTACGTCCGGCGGCACCGAAGGCAACAACTACGCGATGAAAGGAACGGTGCTCGCGTCCCGCAAACCGACGAAGCATATCGTCACGACGGCCGTCGAGCATCCTTCCGTTTTTTATTGCGCCAAACAGCTGGAGGAACAGGGCGTGGCCGTCACGTTTCTTCCCGTGGACCGGCAGGGCTTCGTCCGGGCGGCCGACGTGGCCGATGCTCTGCGCGACGATACGGTTCTCGTCAGCGTCATGCACGTCAACAACGAGACCGGCGCCATCCAGCCGATCGAGGAAATCGGCCGTTTGCTGAAAGACCGGCCGCAGGTCCGTTTTCATGTGGACGGCGTTCAGGCGATCGGAAAAGTTCCGGTCAAATGGAAGGAATGGGGAATCGATCTGTATACCGCATCCTCCCACAAGTTTCACGGGCCGAAAGGCGCCGGCTTCGTGCTTGCCCGCGAAGGGCTGAAGTTGAGCCCGCTTCTTGCCGGAGGCGGGCAGGAGGACGGCAGGCGCAGCGGAACCCATAACGTGCCCGGCATTGTCGGTACGGCGCAAGCGCTCAGGCTTACGATGGAGACGATCGAGGAACGCCGAACGCGCATGTACGGGTTAAGGCGGAAATTGATCGAACGGCTGAAAAGCATTCCCGAACTCGTGCTCAATGTCTTGGAGGACGAGAGCCGATTCGCTCCTCATATCGTAAACGTCTCTTATCCGGGCATGAGGCCGGAAGTGCTCGTGCATATGCTGGAAAAGCACGGGATTCTGATCTCGACGCAGTCGGCGTGTTCCTCCAAAAGCTTGAAACCGAGCCGGGTGTTGACGGCGATGGGAATGGACGAGCACCGGGCGTCGGGAAGCATTCGCATCAGCTTCGGGGACGAGCAAACGGAACGGGATATCGATACGCTTGCCGAAAGATTGCGCCTCGCCGTCGCCAAGCTGAAGCCGCTTGAGAGGAGCTTGACATGATTTACAACTTAATTTTGGTGAGATTCGGAGAACTGACGATCAAGGGACGCAACCGGCGGAAGTTCGAATCCCTTATGACGGCCAACATCAAACAATCGCTCGCGGCGTTCCGGGGCTTGTCCTACGAACGATCCTACGGCAGGGTGTTTATCCACCTGAACGGAGAAGCATACGAATCCGTCGCCGCCCGCCTTCGCGAAATATTCGGGCTCGCATCGTTCAGTCCGGTGCTGAAAGCGGAAAACGAACTCGCGGCCATCCAGGCAGCCGCTCTCGCGGTCATGCGGGGGCTGGACGTTCCGCCCAAAACGTTCAAAGTATCGGTAAAACGAACCTGGAAGGACTTCCCGCACGATTCGCAGCAAATGAATCACCTTGTCGGCGCTCACGTGCTGCGCAATACGCCGGAGCTGAAGGTAGACGTCCGCCATCCCGACACCGAGCTCAAGGTCGACATCCAGGCGGAGGCAACGTACGTCTATTGCAAGGTCGAGCAAGGCACCGGAGGGTTCCCGATCGGGATGAACGGCAAGGCGATGCTGCTGTTGTCGGGAGGAATCGACAGTCCCGTAGCGGGATGGATGGCGATGCGAAAAGGGCTGGAAATCGAAGCGGTTCATTTTCACAGCTATCCGTTTACGAGCGAGCAGGCGACCGAGAAAGTGATTACGCTGACGCAGCGGTTGGCTCATTACGGCGGCCGGATCAAGCTTCATCTTGTTCCTTTTACCGATATCCAGACGAAACTCGCGCAAAACGGCCAGGACAATCTGATCATCACGCTTATGCGCAGATCGATGCTGCGCATCGCCGAAAAACTGGCGGAACGCAGCGGCGCGCTTGCGCTCGTGACCGGCGACAGCCTCGGGCAAGTCGCCAGCCAGACGCTCGGAAGCATGAACGTGATCGGACGAACGATATCCTTGCCGCTGCTGCGCCCGCTGGTCATGATGGACAAGCTCGATATTATCCGGCAAGCCGAAAAAATCGGCACCTACGAAACGTCGATCCTGCCGTTCGAGGATTGCTGCACGTTGTTCGTGCCGAAATCTCCGGCGACCAATCCGAATTTGAAAATCGTCGAGCGGCTGGAGGATGGAATGAAGGCCGATCTGGAGCGCATGATCCGGGAGGCGGTCGAGGGAACGGAGACGGTGTGGATGAACGCCCAAGGCCGGATCCAGCGAAAAAAAGAAGCCCCCGCCGAGGAGGACCGCTGGTTTTAAGCGGGTACCGACGCAGAGCGCCCTTGGGGCGGGGGCAACGAATAAATGAAAAGAAGAAGCCTTTGAAGATGCCGGCCCAATCCGGGCTCGCTCCTCAATCAAAATAACGGCCTCCGGTCCCGGGGCCGTTATTTCGTTTGCAGTGAGGGAAATTTCGTAAATGGCGGCCTCTCGGGACCGCTGATTCGGACGCCAATCCGAGGCTTGTCCGGACAAACGAATGCAAATGGCCGCTCAATCGGCGTCTCCGCCCGATAAACGCCCCTGCTGCCTTTTCGCCTTGATGGCGTTCGTCCAAATGCCGCCGACGATGACGATGGCGATCATGAGCGCCACGAACGTCCAGACGGCGACCGGATTGTCGTGGAACAAGCCGCCCAGCCGAGGCTCGTGCGTGACCATCGTCGAAGCGGTATAGGCGAGGACGGCGGCCCCGATGTACACGATCCACGGAAACCTTCCGAGCAGCTTGACGAACAGCGTGCTTCCCCAGACGACGATCGGGATGCTGATGAGCAGGCCGAGGATGACCAGCAGGTCGTTGCCGTGGGCCGCGCCCGCTACCGCGATGACGTTGTCGAGGCCCATCGCCGCGTCGGCGATGACGATCGTGCGGATGGCGCCCCACAAAGAGTCGCTCGCTTGAATGTCCTCGTGGCTGTCCTCTTGAACGAGCAGCTTGTAGGCGATCCAAAGCAGCACCAGGCCGCCGACCGCTTGCAGAAACGGAATTTTGAGCAAGGTGACGACGAGCAGAGTGGCGGCGACCCGAATGACTACCGCCCCGCCGGTCCCGTACCAGATCGCTTTTTTTTGCAGGTGCTTCGGCAAGTTGCGCGCCGCAAGACCGATCACGATCGCATTATCCCCCGCAAGCATCAAATCCATAAAGACGATTTGCAATAACGACCCTAAAAACTGAAGACTGAATACTTCCTCCATGCCGGCTTCCTCCCTGTTGTCCAACTTCTTGCCTACGTTCCGCCCGACAAAAAGATTCGTTTTCGAACCCAATATTTAATAACATAACCTGAATGGCTTGTACATACAACGGGTAAGAGGGGGGATTTCGAATGGAACTGGGCGAAAATATTTTGGTTTTTGCGCAAATCGTTTTGATTAACCTGCTGCTTAGCGGCGACAATGCGGTCGTCATCGCGATGGCCGGACGGCGTCTGCCCCCTGCGCAGCGCCGTGCGGCGATCTGGTGGGGAAGCGCCGCCGCCATTGCCCTTCGCTGCCTGCTGACCGTCGGGGCCGTCGCGCTGCTCCGGATTCCGCTGCTGCAGACCGCCGGATCGCTTTTGCTGTTCGCCATCGCGCTGAAGCTGCTTGTCGACAATAACGGGCACGAGCAGGAAACGAAGGCGGCGGTTACGCTGAAAGGAGCGGTATGGACGATCGTGACCGCCGATTTCATCATGAGCCTGGACAATGTGCTCGCCGTAGCTGCGGTCGCAAAGGGGGATGTCGGCCTTCTCGTCATCGGAATCGCGATGAGCATCCCGCTCATCATCTGGGGCAGTTCGTTTATGATCAAAGCGCTGGACCGCCTTCCGTTTCTCGTTTACATCGGGGGAGCGCTGCTCGGCTACGCGGCCGGCGAAATGCTGCTCAAAGATCCCTTTTGGCAGCGCTGGCTGCCGCAAGTTTCCGCCCATGCGCTCGAAGCGCTTCCGTTCGTGACCGTTTCGCTCCTGATCGCTTCGGCTCTCCTTCTGCGCAGAAAGCGAGCGTAAAGTCGAACCGGCTAACCTTTGGCGAATCTCGCCAGTTTGCGACGGGCGATCTTTGTTCGAATTTTAGCTTGCCGCCCTAGTTTTTTCTCCTCAATTCCATTACACTAAAAAGGAATTCGTTGAATGCATAGAAGTTTTTGAAAGAATTGGGGGGGCCATCGTGAACAAACAATCCGCCGCGGTCGGCGTTCTGGTGTTGGCTGCGGGGTTGGTCATTTTGCTGGGGAAGCTTGGCGTTTTTGCTTATATCGGTTCCTTGTTCTGGCCGTTGTTCATTTTGATCGCCGGGGTGCTGCTGCACGTCCTGTATTTCGGCCGGATCCTGCCCGCGATCGCGCTCGTGCCGGCGGGGATTTTGACGGTCGTGTCCGTCCCGCTGCTGATCGGCCGCTGGTTCGACTGGAGCTTGATGAAGTACTTGTGGCCATTGTTCGTATTTGCCGTCGCTGCGGGCCTGTACGAATATTACATATTCGGACCGATGCGCAATCGCGCCATCTGGACCGCGTCGATCGTTCTCGGAGCCGTTTCGCTGCTCATGTTCGTCATGTCGCTGCTGTGGACGTGGGGCATTTATCTCATTGCGGTGCTGCTGATCGGTTTCGGGGCCTACCTCGTGCTGCGCCGCCCGAAAATTTGGTAGTCCCTTGATTTGCGACGATTTTCGCATATAATAGAAGGGATGTAGGTATACGTCGACTAAAACGTCGGCGTTTTATGTTGTGATACAGAGAAAATATGAGGAGTGGAATCATGCATCAAAGAGATCGGATTCGAAATATCGCCATTATCGCGCACGTCGACCACGGGAAAACAACGCTGGTCGATCAACTGCTGCGCCAATCCGGCACATTTCGGGACAATGAGCAAGTGCAGGAGCGCGCAATGGACTCGAACGATCTGGAGCGGGAACGCGGCATTACGATCCTGGCGAAAAACACGGCGGTCCACTATAAAGACTATTTGATCAACATCGTCGATACGCCCGGACACGCCGACTTCGGAGGCGAGGTCGAGCGAATCATGAAAATGGTCGACGGCGTGCTGCTCGTCGTCGACGCGTTCGAAGGCTGCATGCCGCAAACGAAATTCGTATTGCGCAAGGCGCTGGAAGCGGGACTTACCCCGATCGTCGTCGTCAACAAAATCGACCGCCCCGCGGCCCGTCCGGCCGAAGTCGTCGACGAAGTGCTCGAGCTGTTCATCGAGCTCGAAGCGAACGACGATCAACTGGATTTTCCGGTCGTCTACGCCTCCGGCCTCAACGGGATCGCGAGCATGGACGCTTCCGAGCTCGGCACGACGATGGAGCCCCTTTACGAAACGATCGTCGGGCATATCCCGTCGCCGACCGAGGATACGGAGCAGCCGCTGCAGTTTCTCGTTACGCTGCTCGACTATAACGAATATTTGGGGCGCATTCCGATCGGCCGGGTGAACCGCGGCAAAATCCGCCAGGGCCAGCCGGTCGCCGTCCTTGACCGCGAAGGCAAAATCCGCCAGGCCCGCATCGAAAAGCTGTTCGGCTTCCAAGGGCTGAAGCGCGTGGAAATGGAAGAAGCGGCCGCCGGCGACATCATCGCCATCGCGGGCATAAAGGACGTCAACATCGGCGAAACGATCGCCGATTTGGCGAATCCGGAGGCGCTGCCGGTACTGAAGATCGACGAGCCGACGCTGCAGATGACGTTCATCGTCAACAACAGCCCGTTTGCCGGCCGCGAGGGCAAATTCGTCACGTCCCGCAAGCTGCGCGAGCGGCTGTTCAAGGAGCTGGAAACGGACGTCAGCCTCCGCGTGGAAGAAACGGACAGCCCGGACGCGTTCATCGTGAGCGGCCGCGGCAAGCTGCACCTCGGCATTTTGATCGAGAATATGCGCCGCGAAGGCTACGAGCTGCAGGTGTCCAAGCCGGAAGTCATCGTTCGCGAGATCGACGGCGTGAAGAGCGAACCGATCGAGCGCTTGCTGATCGACGTGCCGGAGGAGAGCATGGGCAGCGTCATGGAAAGCCTGGGCACCCGCAAAGCCGAAATGGTCAATATGATCAACAACGGCAACGGCCAGGTGCGCCTGGAGTTTCTGATCCCCGCCCGCGGGCTGATCGGGTACCGGACGAATTTCCTTACGCTGACGCGCGGCTACGGGGTCATGAACCATGCGTTCGACCACTACGGTCCGGTCGTCGGCGGGCAGGTCGGCGGACGCCACCAGGGCGTGCTGATCGCCAGCGAAACGGGCACCTCGACGATGTACGGCATGCTGAGCGTCGAGGACCGGGGCATCCTGTTCGTCAATCCGGGCACGGAAATTTACGAGGGCATGATCGTCGGCGAGCATACTCGCGATAACGACATCATCGTCAACATCTGCAAGGAAAAGGCCCTCAACAACATCCGGACAGCAACGAAGGAAGAGACGGTGAAGCTGAAGACGCCTCGCCTCATGTCGATGGAAGAAGCGCTCGAATATTTGAACGACGACGAATATTGCGAAATTACGCCGAAGTCGATTCGCCTGCGCAAAAAGTACTTGAACAAAGGCGAGCGCGACCGGTTCGAAAAGCAGCGGAAAATGGCGGAGTCGGGCGTATAATTCTGTCCCGGCTCGCCGCTGAACGCAGCCAAAGGGGGAACAAGCCGTGCAGACGTGGTTTCAGGAGCATCCGCTCATCTCCTATATCCTGATCCTGGCGTTTACGATTTATATTTTCAACGCCGTCTTTCGGCCCGGGCGTCTGCCGATTTTGAAGGAAATCCTGGTTTACGTCATGATGGCGCTCGGTTGCCTGGTGCTGCTGGTGCTGCAAATCGACAAGCTGCCGATCATTCAGTGCATGGGCGTCGCCGTCATCATGATGCTCATGCTGCGCTTGCGCCAGCTGTACGACAAGCTCCGCAAGCCGAAGGATGGCGGGGACAAGCCTTCGGCCGAGGCCTCCGAATCCAGGTAGTTGACCATGCAAGCGAAAGCGAATAGCGAATCTCGCATGCGGCCTTGCCGAGCGCGGAGGGATCGGAAATGCGTCTGAACGATGCGCTGTTCTATTGGCTCCAAACGAAGCTGATGACCGAAATTCGCCCCGACGACGAAGCCGCGCGGGGTTCGCTTCGCTTTTTTGCGCAAATTTTGTCGGAAGAT
Organism: Cohnella massiliensis; assembly: GCF_900169535.1. NCBI lineage: Bacteria > Bacillati > Bacillota > Bacilli > Caryophanales > Paenibacillaceae > Cohnella > Cohnella massiliensis. The sequence goes on along the minus strand of NZ_LT821259.1, from coordinate 2,782,827 downwards.
CACGGGCTGGCGTCGGTTGAAGTCGATTCAAGCGATGCCGCCAAATATCGCGTTTCCTATCGGGCGAAAGACGGAACGGCCCGCGAGGTCCGGTTCGACCGCGAAGCGGCCGAGCAGCTCGCGGCCGACCTGTACGGCCATGCTTCGATAGAAGACGGAGAGTCAGAGGTGAACGAATGAACGCGAACGCACCGTTGCCGCCGCGAGCCCGTCAAACGCCTCCGCGCAAAACGTCGGCAACCCCGAAAAAGAAAAAACCGAAACGGCGCAAGTGGGTCGTCGCCCTGCTTTCGTTTTTTGCCGTCGTCATTTTGGGCCTGGGCCTGTTCGCCGGGTATTTGTATCTGGAATTGAATAAAACGCTGAACGATATCGCGTTGCCGGAAGGGCCGGATTCGAAGCCGATCGCTTCCGCCGACAGCGCCCAGGTGAAGCCGGTTTCGATGGTTTTGCTCGGCCTTGACAGCCGCGAAGGCACCGGGACGCTGAACACGGACGTGCTGATGGTCGCCGCGTTCAACCCGAAATCGAATACGGCCACGGTCGTGTCGATTCCGCGCGACTCGCTGCTGGACATCGACGGATACAAGCAGCGGAAGGCGAACGCCTACTATGCCAATTTTTACGCGGGCAAGCGGGATGAAGGGCTAAGCAGCGACGATGCTTATACGTACGCCCGAAGCGAAATGCGCGACATGTTCGGCGAGTTTTTCGGCGTGCCGTTCGACTATACCGCCATTATCAATTTCAAAGGATTCTCCGACGTCGTCGACGCGCTCGGCGGCATCAAAGTCTACGTCGACCAGGATATGTACTATACCGATTCGGCGGACGGAACGAAGATCGACTTGAAGAAAGGCGAGCAAACGCTCGACGGCGAAGACGCGCTCGGCTTCGTCCGCTACCGGAAGTCCAAGGGCGGCAGAACGCCGGAGTCGAGCGACTTCGCGCGGAACGACCGCCAGGCCCGCGTGCTGGCCGCCATCACCGACGAAATGAAATCGCTCGGCGGGGTGACGAAGCTCGGGAAGGTGATCAGCGCCGTAGGCGACAACATGACGACCGACATTCCGCGCGAGCAGATCACCAATCTGTTGAAGGCCTATTACGATCTCGACTCCAGCCAGATCCGGTTTATTCCGCTCGAAGGCAGCTGGAGGAGCCCTTACGTTTATTTGAACGACAGCAGCGTCGAGAAAGCGAAGGCCGCCCTGGCGGAGGAGCTTTCGCCCGAAGGGCGCCAGGCTGGCGCGGCAACGCCCTCCGCCGCCGGTTAATTCGGGACGGCCGCTTACTTGGAAACGCCTCGGAGCGTGTGGTATAATGAGGCCATGAACAGCTGCGAGGAGGTCTGCCAATGGCGGTGCGCGTCTTCATTCATCCCGACTCGGGAAAGCTTCCCGCCGTTGTCGCAGCTCCGTTGCCTTGCGGTTCGGCCGACCGTTTACATGGACAAGTTTTCGTTAACATGCGCAAAAAAGCCCAGTGAATTTCGCTGGGCTTTTTTGCGTCTTTCGGGAAGGTTGACGACCTGGCCGACTTGCTAACGGGAGGTGCGGCGATGGCCGTTTTGAACCGAATTCGTCTCTTGCTGCCGGACGGAATCGTCGATATCCGGGGATGCGGGCGGGATGATGCTGCGCGGCATTTGCGGCACGAGCCGGCCGACGATGTCCGCGAGCTCTTCGGCAAATCCGGCGATCGGGCGCCCTTGGTTCGCGTCCTGCCGGATTTCCCGAATCCGCTGGGCGAGGTCGACGTCGGCCGTGACCAGCGCGTCTACCCCGTAAGGGTCTTTGCGGAACGCTTCCGCAACGGCGTATTTAACCGTTCCGACCCGCGATCGCTCCATCTTCGGTTCCACGTCGATGCCGACGATCGCGTAATTGCCGAACACGACGCAGTTGGCGCCCCTGACGCCCTGAACGCCCGCCGCGAGCTGCTCCAGATGCGCGGCAACCGCCTGCGGATCCGTAATCTCCCTTCTCGCCGCGTCGGCCGGCTGTTCGTCCTGCGCTTCGAGACGGTTTGCCGGCGGTTCGGGCGCCGCTTGTTTCGCAGCGCAGCCTGCGGCCCCTGAAGCCAGGGAAGCGAGCATCAGGCAGACCGCAAGTCGAGATCCGTAACGCTGCCATTGCATGATTTTCACCTTCTTCGTTTGGTTGCTTTTCTTATTGTCCCCTGTCGTCCGGCTCCTATGTAAACACGCGAAAATTCGTCGAACCCGGGAGGGACCACCCGTGAAAAAAATTTACGTACTCGATACGAATGTGCTGCTGCACGATCCGCTGGCGATGTTTTCTTTCGAGGAGAACGTGGTTGTCATCCCGTCGGTCGTACTGGAGGAAATCGACTCCAAAAAACGGCTGGCCGACGAAATCGGGCGCAACGCCCGCTTCGTATCCCGGGAACTGGACCGCATGCGCGGACTCGGGCATTTGCATAACGGCGTCCCGCTGGAAGGCGGCGGTCAGCTCAAGGTGGAAATGAATCACCGCCGGTTCGTCCGGGTTCAGGAGCTGTTCGGGGAAATGACGAACGACAACCGCATTTTGGCGGTTGCGCTCAATTATCATATGGAGGAGCAGGAGCGCGGGGAAGAAGGAAGCCCCGTCATTCTCGTCAGCAAAGACGTGCTCGTGCGCGTCAAAGCCGACGTGCTCGGCATCCATGCCGAGGACTACTTGTCGGACCGCACCGTGTCCCCCTCCGACCAATATACGGGGCACGCGACGCTGCGGGTCCATCCTTCGATCATCGACGAGTTTTATACGTACCGTTTCCTCGATATTCAAAGCCTGGGGCCGGGCGTTCATTTGCACCCGAACGAATTCGTCATTTTGCGCGACGAGCTCGGCACTTCCAAATCGGCGTTGCTGAAGGTCAGCCAGGACGGGCAGCGGCTCGATCCGCTGCACCTCGGCAACGATCCCGTCTGGGGCATCACCGCGCGAAACGCGCAGCAGCGCATGGCGCTCGAACTGCTGCTGAACGACGACATCCCGCTCGTTACGCTGACCGGCCGCGCCGGAACGGGGAAGACGCTCATTACCCTTGCCGCGGGCCTCATGAAGGTCGAGGACGAGCACAAATTCAAAAAGCTGCTGATCGCCCGTCCCGTCGTGCCGATGGGCAAGGATATCGGGTATTTGCCGGGAGAGAAAGAGGAGAAGCTGCGTCCGTGGATGCAGCCGATTTACGATAATCTGGAGTTTCTGTTCGATACGAAAAAGTCGGGCGATCTCGACAAAATTTTAATGGGTCTCGGCAGCATCCAGGTCGAAGCGCTCACGTACATTCGCGGCCGTTCCATTCCGGGGCAGTTCATCATAATCGATGAAGCGCAAAATTTAAGCCGCCACGAGGTGAAGACGATCGTTTCCCGCGTCGGCGAAAACAGCAAAATCGTGCTGCTGGGCGACCCTGAGCAGATCGACCACCCGTACCTGGACGCGCAGAGCAACGGGCTGACGTACTTGGTGGAGCAGTTCAGAGGAGAGGGCATTAGCGGCCACGTCACCCTGGAAAAGGGCGAGCGCTCGCGCCTCGCGCAGCTCGCCGCCGAAAGGCTGTGAACCGGCCGGATTACTCATCCAGCCACTCCGTCCGGCAGCCGTAGGCGCGCGCGATTCGGTCGGCCAGCTCTTGAAGCCCGCCGTCGATCGCGAACGCCGTACGGCCGTCCGCCTCGATCGAGCAGACGAGATGCTCCTCCAATTGCCATCGGGCCGGCGCGATCGAGGCGTCCGGCTCCGATTCCGCAAGCCGGAACAAAGCCGTCGACGTCAAGTCGAGGTAGGCGTTGCCGGCGCGCGATTCGAAGCCGTAATCGTCGAAAAGGCCGGTCCGGACGACGCCGTTTTCCGGCAGTTCAAGCAGCGGACGAGGCTCGAACGCGACGTTGTACCGCGTCAGAAATTGTTCGACGGAGGGGAGATGTTCCCGCTTGTCGAAAATGAGCAGCTCCTTGTGCCGGTCGTATAGCGGAGCGCGCTCGGCGATTCCTTTGACGATCTGGGCATAGAACCCCGGAAGCTTATTTTCCGGAAGCGTCATGCTCAGGCCGAATTTTTTTTCCATCCGTTTGTTCCCTCCCTTCATGCTTTGAGGCGTATCGGACGGTTCGGCGCCCGAATGGCTCGGCGGCAGGCTGAAGCGTTTGCAAAAAAGCGAGACATTCCTGATCTTACCTGATATCATAGGAAAATGGCAACACAAGCATGAGGAGTGAGCGGTGTGAAGAGTCGCAAATCGAGCGTCGTTCTCGTGCTGCTGGCAATAGCCGTTCTATTGCTGTCGCTTTGGGATTCCGCTCCCGCCCCGACGACGGAGTCGATTTTGACGAGCGAAGGCGGGGAAGCATCCCCGCCCGCGGCGGACGAGCAGGAGCCGAACGCGGAGCTCAAAGTCACGGCGGTCGCGAGCAGCTCCGATTTCGCCGCATTGTCCCGCCAGAACGAGTCGTTTCGGCTCCGCTATCCCGACATCCGCGTCGAGCTCGCCCGAATGGATCCGGCCGAAGCCGACCTGCTGTGGGAACGGGAACTGTGGAGCGCCGAAGACTCGGACCTGTGGCTCGTGCCGAACGAACGCGTCAAAGCGCTCGCGGTGGCGGGGGAGCTAATGCCGGCCGACGGCGTGTTCGTCGGGGAGGCGATATCGGAACCGTTCGACGTTCTCCTCTCGCAAGTGCGGTGGAACGGCTACATATGGGGCGTGCCCCGCGATATGGATCCGCATGTCATCGTTTGGAATCGCGAAACCCTTCGCGAGCTCGGAAACGATGCGGATCCGCTTTCCGTGCCGCTTTCGCTTGCGGAATGGCGGGAACTGGCGTTAAAGCTGGCCGAAACCGGCGGGGACGCGGATTGGCTTGCGATCGACGATACCGATCCGCTTGCCCTGCTCGCATGGGTCGGATCCGCGGCCAGGCTGCGGGAAGACGCGGTGCTGGACGGGACGAGCTGGACCGGAAGCGGGGAAGCCTTCGAGCAGGCGCTTTCGCTGCTGGCGGAATTCCGCGAGGGCGTCCGCACGGGCCCGCAAAACGCCGCCTTCTGGCGAACGTTCGCGGAAGAGGGCGTGGCGGCGGTCGCCAGGCATTCCGAAGCGCTGCTGGCGCTGGATGCCTTGCCGGAAGCGGCTTCGGACCGCCTTCACTTGGACCGCTCCTCGTGGGAGCGCGCGTTCGTATGGCCGGGCGGCCAAAGCTTCGTGCTGTCCGCCAAATCGCAGCATGAAGAAGCGGCCCAATTATGGGCCGCCGAAATGACGAGCAAAGACAATCAACTGCAAAACTACCGCGATTCGCGCAAGCTGCCCGTCTATCGTTCTCTCTTTTCGGCTGCCGGCAGCGTTCCGATTCCGCTGCACGAGGCGGGAACGGGCGCGTTTCCGAATATGCCCGCGCTCGCTTCGGGGCCGGACGCCGCCGAACGGCTAAGCGAGCTCGGCGCGGCATGGAACGGCCTGATGGACGGTTCCGTAACGGTGGAGGACTGGAAACGGCTCGACCCGGGGCTATTTGCCGATTTTTAAGCCGACGACCAGTTCCCCCTCTTGAATGTCCACCGTGTCCGCCGTCACGTACTTGATCAGCCGTTGCGGATAAAAGCCGAGATCGAATTCCCGTTCCAAATCGGCCCTCGTCGTGTCGGGCAGCTCCAAGCCGTTGAACACGAGCTTGTCGACATGAAACAGAATGGCGTTTTGCGGCTCGTTTTCGAGTGTATAATGGCCTTCGATCCGCACGCTCAGGCTGCCGTTGTCGCCTTCGAGCACCATTTTTCCCGGTACGAACGAAATCTCGAATTGCTCGAATCGCCCGTCCTCGCTTCGAATGAACTCGTTGAGCTGCTCGTCGGTGACGGTAATCGTCGCCTTCAGTCCGCTAGTCTTCATGATGCCGGGGTTTTGCTGAATCCAATCCGGCAAGCGGCCCATCGCTTTCGACAGCGCGCGGAAATGTTCGCGAACTTCGTATAAGCCGACGTTGCGCCAGTAGGCCTGCATTTCGTTCATCAACTGCCGCAAATACGCTTCCTGCCCGCTGCCCGCGAGGGCTTCGTCGACTTCTTGCCGCAAAGCCGTTATCCGGTCGCGCTGGGCGATCAGGGCGTTCTCGACCTCGGACAGCTCCGTCTTGCTCTTCGCAAGGGCCTCGTAGCTCTGGCGCAGCCGATCGTATTCTTCCTGGTACGCGAGCAGGGCTTCGCGGTCGGAGCGGAAGACGAGCTCCATGAGCTCCCACGTCCGGAGCAGCTCGGAAAGCGATCCCGCATTCAAAATTCCGGACAACAGAATATCCTTTTGACCCATATAATAAGAGCGCAAGGCGCGGCCGGCCTTTTCCCGGTGGGCCGCAATCTCGATTTCCTGCCGTGCCAGTTCCGTTTCGCTATGGACGATGTCTCGCTCGGCTTCGGTTCTCAGGCTTCCGATCCGTTCGATTTCCCGTTCGAGCTCGGTCACGGATAAACTTTTTTCCAGCAGTTCCCTCGTTTGTTCGGGGATTTCGGCCGGATCGGCGTAAACGGGAACGAGAGCCCCGGTTCGCGTCAATGCCGCAAGGAGCAGCAATAACGGCAAGCCAATCCCTATCAATCGTCGCATCGGGGCCTCCTTTCTGCGGCGGACGAGCGGCGAGGGTAGTTCAACCTATGTCCGAACCGCCGAATTTAGAAGCGCGTCCGGTATTTGTTCCTTCGCCGAGGGCGGCTTTGTCACGACTTTTATTATAATCGCTTGGCAATGTCAGGGAAAGGAGCCGGCAGCGATGAAACGGAATCGATCTCGACCGCCTATTGCCGATAAATTCCGGGAACAGCTCCTTCGGAGCGGCCGCGAAGGGCGGACCGCGGACGGAGAGACCGTCGTTTGCCTGACGTTTTGCGACTATATGCGGCTTTGCCTGTACGACCCCCATTACGGCTATTATCGAAGCGGCCCCGCGCGCGTCGGAAGGGAGGGCGACTTTTACACGAGCCCGTTCGTCGGCGATGCGATGGGCAGGCAGCTCGCGAGCTCGCTTCGAAAGCTGGCCGACGAGCATTTCGGCGCCGGCATCGTAAACGTTGTCGATTGGGGAGGGGGAACGGGAAGGCTGGTCCGCCAGCTGGCCGAGGCCTGGTCGGACGAAGCCGGCGGCGGAAGGTTTCGGCTGTTCGTCGCGGAGGATCACCCCGCGCACCGGCGGGAAGCGGAGAGGACGCTTTGCGGCGACCGTGCGCGGCCGATGGCGACCGTGATGGACAGCGCCCAGGCGGAAAGCTATCCGTGGAAGGAACACAACGCCATCGTCATCGCCAACGAGCTGCTCGACGCGTTTCCCGTTCATCGGGTGACGGTGCGGGAAGGCGAGCTCCTCGAATGGGGCGTGGCCTGGGCCGAGAGCTCGGCGAAACCCGAGGCCTGCCTGACCCGGCCAAGCAGGCCGGAGCTGGCGGCGCGCCTCGCCGCGGACGGAATCGGTTTGCGCGATGGGCAAACCGTCGAAATCGGCCTGGAAGCCGTCGAGTGGATCGCCGGCATGGCCGGAAAGCTGGGCGACGCGCTGCTGGCCGTCATCGATTACGGCGACGAGGCGGGGGAGCTGGCGGCGCCGCACCGGACGGACGGGACGCTCGTCTGCTACCGGCGGCATGCGGCCGGCGTCGATCCGTACGAAGCGCCGGGCGAGCAGGATATGACGGCGCACGTGAATTTCACGGCGGTGCGGGCCGCTGCCGCAGCGGCGGGATGGCGGCCGGTCTGGCAGGGGACGCAGCAGCGTTTTTTGATCGAGTCTGGCATTTTGGAACGGTTGTCGGCGCACGCGATAACCGACCCGTTCGATCCGGTCGTCCGGAGGAATCGCTCGATCCGCCAGCTGCTGCTGTCCGACGCCATGAGCGAGCTGTTCAAGGTGCACATTTTTTTCAAAGGGAACGGTTCGAGAGTTTAGCGATTGTCAGCGTGCGCTGCCCGCTGTCCGTTATGTCGAAGTCGAAAGCCAAATGCCGATCGCTCCGGCAAAATGACTGAAAAAAGCCCGAGTCCCGCACGGAAAACCGCGCGAGACTCGGGCTTCTGTTCGCTGGAATGCGTTCGCCCCAAGCTTAGTAAGGCAAATCCATTTCGAACACCGACCAATATGTAAAGCCAAGGAACGCAATGATCATATATCCCCAAAACATGTAGATATAGGTCTTTTCCGTGAATTTCAAATATCCGAGCAGGAAAAATACCGCCGACTGGATAAAGAACAGCAAAGACATTTCCCACATGTCGCCTGCGAAAGACATAAGAGCGATCACAAGCGTGAAGAAGCCGAGCACCCGAAACATGCGTGCCATGAATGATCCCCCTCTCTGCTGACATACCAACCCAATTTCTAATCGTTATTATACCCGCTGTCCGCACGAAGTGTAAACCGGAAGAAGTGACGAATTGGCAAACTTTTTAACTTGCATTCATCATTCCGCAAAGACCGCCGTTTTATTCCCCATTCGTTCGTCATCGCCGACCGCAGGTATACGCGCGTGAAATTTGGATATACATAGGAGTATCCGATAGATTCTATGAATTTCTCGCCAAGCATAGAAATGAAATGAAAAGGCATCGAAGCAAGGATGACGAGGAGGGAACAAGCCATGACAGCCGCGAGACAGGATGCATGGACGGAAGACGACGATTTGATTTTGGCAGAGGTAACCTTGAGACATATTCGGGAAGGCGGCACGCAACTGGCCGCGTTTGAAGAGGTCGGGCAGCGAATCGCGAGAACGGCGGCGGCGTGCGGCTTCAGATGGAACAGCTGCGTGCGGAAACGGTATAACGAAGCGATCGCGCTCGCCAAGCAGCAGCGGCAAAAACGGAATTATCTCAAAAAGCAGGGGATTGCCGAGCTGAGTTCGGCCGACGAAACGGTTTCGGTCGAAGCGGGCGGCGCCAAATCCGAAGCGCTGACGGCGGAATCTTTGTCGCTCGAAGCGGTTATCCGCTATTTGCGTCAATGGAAGGGCTCGATTCAGGAGTATAACCGCCAAATCAAGCAATTCGAAAAGGAATTGAAAGAGAAAGACGAGCGGATTGCCGAGCTCGAGGAAGAGAACGAGCGGCTGTCCAAAGCCGTAAACGAGGTGCAAACCGATTATCGCGTCGTCAACGACGACTACAAGGCGCTCATAAAGATTATGGACCGGGCGCGCCGGCTCGCTTTTTTGGCGGAGGAGTCGGAAGAGGAAAAGGCTCGGTTCAAAATGGACGCAAACGGCAATCTGGAACGCATCGAATAAAGGCGCGACCTGCTTCCACAGCGATTTTGTGGGCAGGTCGTTTTTTTTTTGCCCGGACGAACGGGACGATGGCCGCCCGCCGGATCGAGGATGGCAGATCGGCCGATCTTGCGATAAAATAGGGCAAAAAAGGGAGGCGCGGCAAGTGCGGATCGCGATCGTAGGAGGAGGGGCGCTCGGCTTGCTGTTCGGAGGCAGGCTGGCGGCCGCGGGACGGAAGGCGGAGCTGTGGACGCGAACGAGGGAGCAGGCGGAGCTGCTGACGTCCGCGGGCATCCGCCTCATGGACGCGGACGGAGGCTCGCCCGTCGACGTTCCCGTGGCCGCGCGGGCCGTCGACGACGTGCCTGCGGACGGCGGCGGGCCGATCGCCTTTCTTGCCGTAAAGCAAACCTCGCTTTCCCCGGAGCTGCTCGCCGGGCTGAGGCGCGCCGTTCCGCCCGGCGGCGCGATCATCGCGCTGATGAACGGCATCGGGCACACGGACCTGCTCGCCGCCGCTTTGCCGGGACGGGCGATTGTCGCGGCGGTGACGACCGAAGCGGCGCTGAAGGCCGACCCCCGTTCGGTTTTGCATGCCGGCCGGGGGACGACCTGGCTCGGACAAGCTCCGCTGTTCGGGACGTATCCCGCCCGCTATGCCGATCCGATGCCGGAGGAAACGGCGTTCGCCGTCGAAAAATGCCTTCTGCAGGCAGGATTTTCCGTTTCCCTGTCGAATGATATGATGGACAGAATGCTGCGCAAGCTGCTCGTCAATGCGGTCGTGAATCCGCTGACGGCGCTGCTTCGGCTAAGGAACGGGGAACTGTCGGCGACGGCGGACCGGCGTTCGCTCATGCGCGCCGTTTACGAAGAATCGGCGGCCATCCTGGCGCCGTACGGTTTGCGGGATCCGGAGCTGCTCTGGCGGGAAGTGCTCGACGTCTGCGAAGGAACGGCCGCCAATCGCTCCTCCATGCTCCAGGACGTGCTGGCGGGACGCCCGACGGAAATCGACGCCATCAACGGGGCGATCGCCCGCATGGGTTCCGCGATCGGGAGAAGCGCGTCCTGGAACGAGAAGCTCGCGGCGTTGGTAAAGGCGATATCCGGCGAATGAGGAGAGATGACGATGGCGGCGATATGGGAAGCATTAAAGTATGCTTATGCTGCGTTGGCCGTTGTGCCGATGATTCCCTTTCTCCTTGTCTTCCTCGTCGTGCATGCCCGAAGCAAGGATAAAAAGCGGGCCATCCAGCTGTCGATGGACGTGACGACCCTCTTTCTGATCGGCATCGTGTCCAGCCTCCTGAACCAGTTCGGCACGTCGTTCGGTCCGTATTTGATTTTGCTGTTCATGCTGCTGCTTGCGGGGCTCATCGGCAACGCCCAAAACCGGGTCCGCGGCAAGGTGGACGGAACAAAGCTCGTTCGAGCGGTGTGGCGGCTGTCGTTTTTTATGCTCAGCGTCGTCTACGTCCTGCTGATGGCGGTTACGCTGGTCAAATACCTGTTCGTGCAGTCGGCGTGATCGCCTGACCGTGAATAAGAGCGACGGGACCAAGTTCTCCTGCGCGGAGATTTGGTTTTTTTCGCGTTTTCGGCCAGCCCGAACCCGAATCGCGCCGCCGGCGTACACTTGAGAGAGCCCGATGAAAGTCCGCGATATTCTCTTTTGACGCCAATTCCGCTGTTGTGTACAATCAAGTTTGATAAGTCTCAAACTTTGGGAGGACCCCTGAATGAATCTAACACCCTTGGATGGGTTGTCTTCTCCTTCGCTGGCGGAGTTATATCGGCGTCAAGACGAGAGAGTTCGCGGCCTTTTCGGAAGCCACCCTTCGGCGGAAGGCGATTGGCGCCGCCGCGCCGCGGCGCTGGATGCGACGGCCAGACGCCGCGCGGACCGGAAGCTGGTCGCCGGCGCGATCCGCGAGTACCATGCCCGGCTGCCGGCGTTCGAGGCGGTCGCGCGTTCGCTGGCGAAGCTGGAATCTTCCGACAGCCTTGTCGTCGTAGGCGGTCAGCAGGCCGGCCTGTTCGGCGGTCCCCTTATGATCGTATACAAGGCGCTGACCGTCATCGAAACGGCGCGCCATGCGGAGCGCCTGCTCGGCCGTCCGGTCGTCCCGGTATTCTGGATCGCGGGCGAGGATCACGATTTTGACGAGGCGAACCACGTCTTCGTGGCGGCTGCCGGCGGCGAGCTCGCCCGGATCCGGATGGAGCGCCCCGAGGGCGCGCGTCATTCCGTCAGCCGCACCCCGCTTGGCGGACAGGAGTGGGAGGCCGCGCTCGAGGCGCTGTCCGCCGCCTTGCCGGACACCGAGTTCAAGCCCGGCTTGCTCGAACGCTTGCGCAAGCACGTTTCGGATGAGCCGACGCTGACGCTCGCCTTCGCCCGTTTGCTGGCGGACTGGTTCGGACCTTCCGGGCTGCTGCTGCTCGATGCGGACGACCCGAACCTGCGCGCGTTGGAAGGTCCTTTTTTCCGCGAGCTGATCGAGCGGAACGACGAGCTGGAACACGCCCTTCGCGAAGGAGAGGGAGCGGTCCGCGAGCTCGGGTTTCCGCTGCAGGCCGAATCGTCGCCGGGCTGCGCCAACGTATTCGTTCATCTGGAATCGGGAAGGACGCTGCTGTTCAAGAAGGACGGGCGTTTTTCCGATAAAAAGGAAGAAGCGTTTTTCTCCAAAGACGAGCTGCTGGACATGGCGGACGGCGGTTCAACACGGCTTAGCAATAACGCGTTGACGCGGCCGATGATGCAGGAGTACCTGCTGCCGGTTTTGGGCACCGTTCTCGGTCACGCCGAAATCGCCTACTGGAGCTCGCTCGGAGCGGCGTTCAAGCGCTTCGGCATGTCGATGCCGATTATCGTTCCGAGGCAATCGTTTACATTTTTGGAGCCGAACATCCGCAAGCTGCTCGACAAGTATGAAATCACGGCGGAAGAGGTTATTCGCGAAGGCGAAAGCCGGAAGGAAAAATGGCTTGCCGAGCAGGACCGGTGGCAGCTCGATGCCAAATTCGCCGATGTCAGAGACCGGTTCGCAGAGCTTTACGCGCCGATCCTGGATACCATGTCGGCGCTTCAGCCGGCCTTGCGAAAGCTCGGGGAAAGCAATCAGGACAAAATTTTCGAGCAAATCGCCTACCTGGAAAAGCGCGCCTCCGACGCGCTCGCCAAGCAGCACGAAGCGGGACTTCGGCAGTGGGATCGCATGCGCGGCTCGCTGGCGCCCCAGGATAAGCTTCAGGAGCGGGTGCTCGGAAGCATTCATTTCCTGAACCGGTACGGGCCCGATTGGCTTGCGGGCTGGCATCAGGTGCCGTTCGAAGCGACGGGCGGCCATCGGCTGGTCGAGAACCTGATCTCGGAAGCGTTGGTCTGACATCTGACCGGATCGCAGAAATTGGTTTTTATTATGGATACGACTTGGAGGAGATTCGCAATTGGCAACGACTAACAGCATTATCCGGGACCCTTCGCTTGCTCCCGAAGGCAAACTGAAAATCGACTGGGCGCAAGCGCACATGCCCGTGCTGAATCGCATTCGCGAGGAATTCGAGCGCGAGTTGCCGTTCAAGGGACTTAAAGTTGCCATTTCGCTTCACCTGGAAGCCAAAACCGCGTACCTGGCCAAGGTTATTCAAGCCGGCGGCGCGCAAGTGGCCATTACGGGCAGCAATCCGCTGTCCACGCAGGACGACGTGTGCGCGGCGCTCGCGGAAGACGGAATAACCGTTTTCGCCAAATACAATCCGACGGCGGAGGAATACCACGATCTGCTCGTCAAAACCGTGGAAACGAAGCCGGATTTGATCATCGACGACGGCGGCGATCTCGTCACGATCCTCCATACGGAGCGCCAGGATTTGCTCGCCACGATCCGCGGCGGAGCGGAAGAAACGACGACCGGCATTTTGCGCCTGAAAGCGATGGAGAAGGACGGATCGTTGAAATTCCCGATGGTGGCGGTCAACGACGCGTACTGCAAGCACCTGTTCGACAACCGCTATGGGACCGGCCAATCGGTATGGGACGGGATCAACCGGACGACGAACCTCGTCGTCGCGGGCAAAACGGTTGTCGTCAGCGGCTACGGCTGGTGCGGCAAAGGCGTCGCGATGCGGGCCAAGGGGCTGGGCGCGAACGTCGTCGTCACCGAAGTCGACGCGATTAAAGCGGTCGAGGCTTACATGGACGGCTTCGCGGTCATGCCGATGGACGAAGCTGCCAAAGTCGGCGACTTTTTCGTTGCGGTGACGGGCAACAAGGACGTCATTCGCGGCACCCACTTCGAAAATATGAAGGACGGCGCCATTTTGTCCAACGCGGGCCATTTCGACGTGGAAGTCAATCTGGTCGAGCTCGCGGCGATGGCCGTTTCCAAGCGCACCGTCCGCCGCAATATCGAGGAATACGCGCTGAAGGACGGCCGCCGCGTTTACGTGCTCGCCGAAGGACGATTGGTCAATCTGGCCGCCGGCGACGGACACCCGGCCGAAATTATGGACATGACGTTTGCGCTCCAGGCGCTTGCGTTGCGTTACGCGAACGAGAACTATCAGTCGCTCGGCGCAAAGGTTATCAACGTGCCGTACGAGCTCGACGAGCAGGTGGCCCGGACGAAGCTGTCGGCCATGGGCATCGCCATCGATACGCTGAGCGGAGAGCAAAAAGCGTATTTGGACAGCTGGACCTCGCACTGAGCGGAGAGTAAAACGTATTTGGACAGCCGGATCGCGAACTGAGCGGGATTATTGTCAAAAGAGAAGAGGCGGATCGCCTTCCGTTGAACGGGGGCGGGCCGCTTCTTTTCATGCAGTTGGGTAAAAATGAATCATCTCGCCGCCCTCGCACGCATGCTGTCGATCCAATTGAGTCATGGCGACCCATCTCGACCCTCTGTACGCAACAAGCCGGACTCAAATGAGTAACCATTACTCATCTCGCCGTCTCCGCACGCATGCTGTCGATCCAATTGAGTCATGGCGACTCATCTCGACCCTCCGCACGCAACTAGCCGGACTCAAATGAGTAACCATTTACTCGTCACGCCGCCCTCGCACGCATGCTGTCGATCCAATTGAGTCGTGGCGACTCATCTCGACCCTCCGCACGCAACAAGCCGGACTCAAATGAGTAACCATTACTCGTCACGCCGCCCTCGCACGCATGCTGTCGATCCAGTTGAGTCATGGCGACTCATCTCGACCCTCCGCACGCAAATAGCCGGACTCAAATGAGTAACCATTACTCGTCACGCCGCCCTCGCACGCATGCTGTCGATCCGGTCGAGATGCGGCTACTGCTCGAAACACGCTTGAAGGCTCATGGGCCGCGCTTCCGGGAGCTTGGATGAAATGTCGGCTGCGGGACGGTGGCTTGGCTTGGGCTGGTTTGGACTAGTTGGACGGGTTCCTGGTTTTAGCCGGTTGAGGCTGCTTGGCTGGGGTTGACTGGAACTTAATGGAACGGACTTGGGGTGGCTGGAGCCGGCTGGGGCTGCCTGGGGCGCTGCGATCGGTTTCTATGTTGGATTTTATCCACTCTACGGAGCTAAAAACGAGGGGACCGCCGTCTAGAGTGGATTTTATCCAACGAGGAGCTTGGAATCGGGGCAAAATCTCCTAAAATGCCTCTCCCGATTGGACAAAATCCAACGAAGGCATCGAGTTTCCTGAAAAAGCCGTTTTTGATTGGACAAAATCCACTATACATGCAATAAACCTAACGCGAAATCCAGTACCGAGTTGGTTTGTCATTATTATTTCCTTTGACCTAATATTTTACATGTCGTTTGGATGGGGAGAGGAAAAACGAGCAACAGGGGAGGAATCGCAGAAAAAATTGCCAAAAAAAGGTTTGGATCCAAATGGTTTCGTTACGGGACTAGAATCTTCACAACCTCACGTTCATTTTTGCCTCTGCCAGGTTGAATCCGAGGGACGGTCTTGGCTTGTTTTCGCTTTTGCCTTCCCCGACTGGTTCGTTCCGTAGGTTTATTCAAGATGGCGACGAACCGCTTCCACGGGTATTGGCTGTAATGACGCAAATAACGAACAAAGTTAAACAGGGTCAACTTGTTCGGCGTTTGCCGATGCACGAGCTGGCACAACAGATAGCTAATGACGCCCAGATACAACTGAGCCCCTACGGCAGTCGGATCATGGTTGTGAAAGGTGATCGTCGTCAGGTGTTGCTTGATCCACTTAAAAAACAACTCAATTTGCCATCTGCAGCGATAGACTTCCCCTACGTCCGCGGCGCTAAGATCGAAGCGGTTGGTCAGCAGCCTGTAGGTCCGACCCTTCTCGTCCTGGAACTCCACCAAGCGAAACGGCCGATGGGTTTTCGTCTTCTTGTCGTAGATCGTGACGGTTGCATCCCGCAGGATCGGCGTGTCGGCCTTCACAGGGTGCTCCTGCAATACCGTGAACGTGTTGGTCGTTTTAAGTCGGGCCACAAAGGTAATGCCGTCTTTCGCCCATGCACAAAAGCGCGTGTAATTCACGTAGCCCCGGTCCAAAATGTAGGTCAGATCCTTGCGTGTCACGAGCTCATCAACCGCCATCTGATCAGAGACCCCAACCGTGGACAAGACGATCCGGTCCGGAAAGGGATTTTCTTCGTCCAAGCATAGCAGCCGAGTGTGCATCTTCACCCCCTTGGTTCGATCCTGATAAAAGGTCCAATCGCCAAACACAAACGGAAGAAGGAAACTGCTTGAATCGATAGGGGCCAGTTTACCCAAATGACCAACTCCCTTGGCGCCTGGCATCAGTTGTTGCAGTCGGGAGGCTAACCGTTCGAAGATGCACTGCAAGTAATCCAAGGGCAGTTTCGCCAGCTTTCGATTCAGCGTCGAGGCATGAACGGAAGACACGCCAGCCAGTTTTTGAAGATAAGGATCTGTAGTCAAATGGAGCTGAATATCTTCCAAGGTCCTTCGCTGCTGAATTTCCCCCTCGATACATAACAGGATGGCCGCGGTGATCGTCAATTTCTTCGCATAGCGATCCGCCAAAGGAAGTTTTCCCATATGGAGCTTAAGTTCTTTTAAACACTTGCGCATAACCGTTTTTTGGTGTATATTGCCCATGGGTTAGTTCTCCTTTGTAGGGAAATGGGCAATTTTGTCTGCTTCCTCTACAATAGGAGACTTTTTTTATTTTGGCTAGCTTCATGTCAGGTTTTTTGCATACGTAGTGGACAAAATCCAACGAAGCTTCGCCTTAACTTGCATGCAACCCGATATCCCTCGAAACATCGCAATCACACCGAGCAATTCGCCCTTATGACTGTCCTGAGCCTGCAAGCAGCTAATGTCCCCGAACATTTCGCCTACATGACCGCCCCAAGCCTCGCAAGACGCCAATGTACTCTAACATTTCACCCTCATACCCGCCCCGACTGCCGACCGCTCAATTTAAATATGCATGACTTAAGCAATGAAAAGCGTTTGTTTCGGTTTCCTTGCGTCCGGCCGAATCGGCTTTCGGCTCAAAAGCAAGCGGTTTGAAAGGCAAGCGAATGCCCGACGAAACGCCTCCGCAGAAATATGTAACATTTTCCTTTTGCGCCGCGTCTAACGGTCAGAACCATAAAAAGGGGGAAATGGACATGAGGGGGATTTGGCAAAAGAAGCAAGGAAGCGCGGTCGGCAAGGCGAGTTGGCTTTCGTTGCTCTTGCTGACGGTTCTCGTGCTGCTCGCGGGAGGCTGCAGTTCCGCGTCGGATGAAGCGGACTCGGCTCCGCAGGAGATGGCGGCGCCGGCGGCGGAACCCGGGGCCGGCGGGGCGGAGGCGCTGTCCATGACCGCCGCTTCGCAAAGCTCGCAGTCGGCGGCCGGACAATCCGGCGCCGCCGGCGAAACCGGCGGTTCTCCGGCGGCGGTGCCATCCGCCAGCGCCGGCGACGGGAGTGCCGCCATGGCGGACTCGGCCGGCGCCGCGGCGGGAGCGGGCAACGCGCAGGCGGGCGAGATGGAAGAGGGAACCGGCGCCCAGGCGGGAATCGGCCCGATCGCCGATGCCGCCGGCGGCTACAACCGAAAAATGATTTATACCGCAAACGTGACGATGAAAGTGGAATCGTTCGCCGAAGGGGAAGAGCGGGTGGCGAACGCGATATTTCAAAGCGGGGGCTATATCGTCCAATTCGCGGACAGTCAAACGAATGGGCGCGCCGGCTCCACGTACGTCATTAAAGTGCCGTCCTCCGGCTTCAGCTCGTTTCTCGACGAACTCAAGCAAATCCCCCATCTCTCTTTCGAACGGCAAATGGAAGGCAACGACGTTTCCGAAGAATACGTCGACCTCGAAGCGAGACTGAAGGCGAACGAGGCGCTGGAGGCCCGGTTGCTGAGCTTTATGGATAAGGCGACGAATTCGGACGATCTGGTTCATTTCTCCAATGAAGTGGCGCGCGTTCAGCAAACGATCGAGCAAATCAAGGGAAGAATGCGCTATCTCGACCAAAACGTCGCCTACTCCACCGTCAATTTGCGTCTTTACGAGGGCGCGCAGGAGGCGGAATTCGAAGAAAACGAAGGCGCGTCATTGGGAGAGCGGCTGTCGGCCGCGATGGAGGGCAGCGCCCGCGTCTTGCGGGCCGTCGGCGAAAGCCTGCTCACGTTTTTGGCCGCGTTGCTGCCCGTGCTGCTCGTCATCGCGATCGTCGCCGTCCCCGCCTTTTTCGTCGTCCGCCGAAGCCGGGCTGTCAGAAACCATCGAAGCGCGGAGAAGCGAAAACGGCTGAACGCCGATAAAATGCCTTCGGACGCCGAACTCGCCGAACAGCCGGCACCAGCCGACACGGACGGCGGAGAGGAAAGCCGATAAAACTCGTTTAATCCCGTAAAATATTTTTTAAAATCCTGCCATCCAGGCAGGATTTTTATTTTATGACGCGAATAATCATCCTAAGTGGCACAAAGTGGGGGAAAGTGGTGTATAGTGGAGGGGGTGACGAGGGCTTATGTTTTTGGGGGAATTTCAGCATTCGATTGACGACAAAGGCCGAATCATCATTCCTGCCAAGTTTCGCGAAGCCCTCGGTTCCGACTTCATCGTTACCCGCGGATTGGACAACTGTTTGTTCGTCTACCCCCGCGAAGAATGGAACGCGTTCGAACAGAAGCTGAAGCAGCTGCCGCTCATGAAATCGGATGCGCGGGCGTTTACGCGTTTCTTCTTTTCCGGCGCGTCCGAATGCGAATGGGATAAACAGGGAAGGGTAACGTTGCCCGGCCATTTGCGCGAGTACGCAAAGCTGGAAAAAGAGTGCGTCGTCATCGGCGTCTCGACCCGGGTCGAGATTTGGGACAAAGCGGTCTGGGATTCCTACAAGGATCAATCCGAGGAATCGTTCAACGAGATTGCCGAGAAGCTCGTCGATTTCGATTTGAACTTCTAGGTCGGCTTAACCGGCTCCGACGACACCAAAAACGTTAACAAATTACTGCAAGATAGAAAAAACGAAGGACCCACGAGGTTGCCGGGAGGGCTTGCATTTGTTTCACCATGTTACGGTGCTGAAAGAGGAAGCGGTCGAAGGGCTTAACGTCCGCGAGGACGGCGTTTATGTCGACTGCACGTTGGGAGGAGCCGGCCACAGCGAAGCGATCGCCGCAAAGCTGACGCCGCCGGAAGGCCGGCTTTTCGCCCTCGATCAGGACGATCGGGCGCTGGCCAGCGCCCGGGAGCGGCTCGCTCCGTATCGGGATGCGGTGACGCTGGTGAAAAGCAACTTCCGGCACCTGGAATCGGTCCTGCGGGAAGCCGGCGTTCCGCTGGCGGACGGGAAGCCTCAAGTCGACGGCATCTTGTTCGACCTGGGCGTATCCAGCCCGCAGCTCGACGAGGCCGATCGCGGCTTCAGCTACAATCACGATGCCGAACTCGATATGCGGATGGACCGGCAGCAGGAGCTCGACGCGAAGCAAATCGTCAACGAATGGGAGGAGCGGGAAGTCGCCCGCATCATCCGCGATTACGGCGAAGAGAAGTTCGCGCGGCAAATTGCCCGGCGGATCGCGGAGGCGAGAGCGAAAGCCTCGATCGAAACGACGGGCGAGCTGGTCGAAATCGTAAAGTCCGCGATCCCCGCGGCGGCCCGCAGAACGGGGCCGCATCCGGCGAAGCGGACGTTCCAGGCGATCCGAATCGCCGTCAACGACGAACTGGAGGCGTTTCGCGAGGCGCTGCTGCAGGCGATCGATTGTTTGAAGCCCGGCGGGCGGATCGCCGTCATTACGTTTCACTCGCTGGAAGACCGCATTTGCAAAGAAACGTTTGCGAAAGAAGTGCCGAAAAATATGTCTCCGCCGGGGTTTCCGGTCGAGATCATGAGCGAGGGCAGGCTTAAGCTTACCCCGCGCAAGCCTGTTCTGCCTTCCGAACGCGAACTCGAGGCCAATCCGAGAGCGCGCTCGGCCAAATTGCGAATTGCCGAAAAGCTCGCGAAGGCGAGTCTCGACGAATAGACCGGAAGGGGATTGAAGGAATGCCGCAACAATATTATGGGAACCTGGCTCTCCGTCCGGAACGGAAGCCCGAGGAGCCGGCAAGAAAGAAAGCGCCGGCGCCTTCGCGGTCGCCCGATCCGCGCCGCCGTTCGATTCCGGTCGGGGAAAAACTGCTTTATTTGCTGTCCGTATTTTTGTTCGTTGCCGTATCCAGCGTCGTCATCTACCGATACGCGGGCCTCTATCAGCTCAACCGCGAAATTCAAACGGTCACGACCCAGTACGAGCAGCGGGTGGAAGAAAACAAAGAGCTGCAAAGAGAAATCGACAAGCTGAAAGATCCCAGCCGAATCAAAGAGATTGCCGGGCAGAACGGACTTTTGCAAAACGACGAACAACCGATCACGCTGTCTCCCGACTCCGGTCAACCTGCCGCGGATTCGAATCCGTAAAGCTTTTGTCAGAGGGTGAAAGGGTATGGAAAGACGAATCAAATTGCGCACGCTGCTGTTGGGAGGGCTCATCACCCTCCTGTTTTTCGGTTTGATCGTCCGAATCTATTGGGTTCAAGTCGCCAATGCCGAGTTTTGGGAGGGACAAGCCCGCCAAACTTGGGTAACGAGCAAAAAGCTCGTGCAGGACCGCGGGACGATCACGGACCGGGACGGCAAGGTGCTTGCCGCCGACACGGTCGCCTATACGCTGGCCGTCGGGCCGAAAAAGCTTCACGAGCTTGAAGAAGAGCATCCCGAATGGCGCTTGGTCGACCAGATCGTTTCCAAGTTCGGCATCGTGCTGGGCAAGGACGAGACGGAGATTCGCGAGGCGATCGACGCCAAAAAATCGGACGGGACCTACCTTGCCCAACGCGAAATCCGTCCCGAAGGCTGGAAAATGGACAAGGAAGTCGCCGACCGGTTGATGGCGTTTCGCGATCAGTTGAAGGAGCAAACCGGCCAATCCGACGTCGGCATTTATTTTATCGAAGAGAAGAAACGTTTTTATCCGAACGATTCGCTGGCTTCGCATATTCTCGGCTACGAGAATAAAGAAGGGGAAGCGGTCATGGGGATGGAAAAAACGCTGAACGAAGAATTAAAGGGACAGGAAGGCTCGATCACCTACGAAAAAGACGGCATCCGGACGCAATTGGCCAACGGAAACGTAGAGGTCAAGCAGGCGGTCGACGGGAAAAACGTCCGGCTGACGATCGATCAGGACATTCAGTTTTACATGGAAGAAGCGCTGAAAGAGGCTTACAAGCAGTATAATCCGGTCAGCATCACGGCGATCGCGGCCGACCCGAAGACGATGGACATACTGGGAATGGTCAGCCTGCCGGATTTCGATCCGAACAACTATTGGAATTATTCGTCCAATCAGGAAGCGTTCAAAAACAACGCGATCCAGTCGGTGTACGAGCCCGGCTCGACCTTCAAAATCGTGACGCTGGCGGCGGCGGTGGAAGAAGGGCTGTTCAATCCGAACGCCTACTACGATTCGGGGAGCATCAGCATTTCCAGCAAGGACAAGCCGATCCACGATCACAACTGGAGCGGGTGGGGCCGGATCTCGTATTTGGAAGGCCTGAAATATTCCAGTAACGTCGCGTTCGTCAAGCTCGGCTATCAAATGCTCGGCAAAGAGTTGTTCAAGCAATATATCGACAATTTCGGCTTCGGCGCCAAAACGGGCATCGAGCTGCAAGGCGAAGTGATCGGCAAAACGTCGCTGACGTGGAATCGCGACTACGCTTCGGCCACGTTCGGCCAAGGCGTAACGGTTACGCCGATCCAGCAGGTTGCGGCGGTCGCGGCGGTCGCGAACGGCGGCAAGCTGTACCAGCCGCATTTGGTCAAAGAGATCGTCGATCCGGCAACGGGAGAAAAAACGGTGACCGAGCCGAAGGTCGTGCGCCAGGTCATTTCCGAGGAAACGTCCAGGCAGGTCGGCGAATATTTGGAGCAGGTCGTCAGCGACCAGGAAATCGGCACGGGCCGCAACGCGTACATTCCCGGCTACCGGATCGCCGGCAAAACGGGCACCGCCCAGGTCGTCGAAAACGGGATTTACTCCGAGGACAAATTCGTCGTTTCGTTCATCGGCTACGCGCCGGTGGAAGATCCGCAGATCGTCCTGTACGTCCTGGTCGACCGTCCGCAGGACGAATATGCGGGCGGCGGCTCGGTCGCGGCCCCGATTTTCAAAAAAATCATGGAGCAGTCGCTTCGCCATCTCGGCGTCATGCCGCAATTGGAAGAGGAGGACGCCGAAACCGGCGAAGAGACGGAAAGCGCGCCGGTAACGGCGACCGTTCCCGACGCCGCGGGCAAGACGATCGAGCAGGCGGCGGCTTCGCTGCAAAGCGCGGGGTTTCAGGCGGAAGTGCTCGGCAAGGGCGATAAAGTGCTCCACCAGCTGCCCGTCGCGGGGAGCGTGTTTCCGACGGCCGACCGCGTCTACTTGCTTACGGAGGAAAAAGTCGGCAGCGTGCCGGACATGACGGGGCTGTCGCTGCGCGACGCGCTCGATCTGTGCTCGCTGCTCGGCGCGACGTGCCGGGTGACCGGCGAAGGCTACGTAAGCGCCCAACAGTCCACGGTCACGGACGGCGCCATATCCGTCGTGCTGGCCCTTGCGCCTCCCGGTCAAAAAGCCGAAATCGAGGACGGCGCTTCGGACGGGGAGACCGGCGATGCCGCCGACGGACAATCGGACGGAGATGCCGGGCAGACCGAAGAAGAGACGGACGATCGGACGCAATCGAATCCATAAGGCTTGTTCTAACCCCCCCTTCCCCGGAATAGCTTGAACTAAGCGGTGCGGGCTCGGCCCGCCGGTTCCGGGGAGGGGGGACTTTGCATGAAAATATCTCAGGTGACCGTGCGCAGGCGGCTGTTCGCCGCTCTCATTTTCGTGATCGTCGGTTTCGGCGCCCTGATTTTCCGGCTCGGATACGTTCAGCTGTGGAACGGGGAGGAACTGTCGGAAAAAGCGGAAGATTCCTGGAGACGCGAAATTCCGTTCGCCGCCAAACGCGGGGCGATCGCGGATCGGAACGGCGTCAGCCTCGCTTATAACGTCAGTTCGCCGACGGTGTACGCCGTCCCGGCCCAGGTCAAGGATCCGGGAGAAACGGCGAGAAAGCTGTCGCCCTTGCTCGGCATGACGGAGGAGAAGCTTTATTCGCAGCTGACGAAAAGGGAGAGCAACGTCCGGCTGCAGCCGGGGGGACGCAAAATGACGACCGAGCTGGCGCAGCGGGTCCGGGATCTCGATTTGCCGGGCATCGTCGTCGCGGAGGACAGCAAGCGTTACTATCCTTACGGCAGCATGGCGTCGCACATTCTCGGCATCGTCGGCTACGACGGGGGACTGACGGGGCTGGAGAAAAAGTATGACGAGCTGCTGTCCGGCATCAACGGGAACGTTTCGTTCCTGACGGACGCGGCGGGCAGGCAGATGCCGAATTCGTCGGAAAATTACGTGCCGTCGCGCGACGGGCTCACGCTCCAGCTTACGCTCGACCAAAAAATCCAGTCGATCGTCGAACGCGAGCTCGATCAAGCCATGCTTCAATATCAGGCCGACAGCGTCATCGCCATCGCGATGGATCCGGACACCGGCGAAATTTTGGCGATGGGAAGCCGTCCGACGTTTCAGCCCGATTTGTATCAGGAGGTCGACCCGTCCGTCTACAACCGGATTTTGCCGATCTGGATGACGTACGAGCCTGGGTCGACGTTCAAGATCATTACGCTCTCCGCGGCGCTCGAGGAAAAAAAGGTCGATTTGAAAAACGAGTTTTTTTACGACCCCGGCTTTGTGGACGTGGCCGGCGCCAAGCTGCGCTGCTGGAAAAAAGGAGGGCACGGCAGCCAGTCGTTCCTCGAGGTCGTCGAAAACTCCTGCAACCCGGGCTTCGTGGCGCTGGGGCAGCGGCTCGGCAAGGACGCGCTGTTCAAGTATATCCAGGATTTCGGCTTCGGGAAGCGAACCGGAATCGACCTGGAGGGAGAAGAAAACGGCATTTTGTTCAAGCCGAAGCAGGTCGGCCCGGTCGAGCTCGCGACGACCTCGTTCGGCCAGGGCGTTTCCGTTACGCCGATCCAGCAAATTACGGCGGTGGCGGCGGCGATCAACGGCGGAAAGCTGTATAAGCCGCACGTGTCCAAGGCATGGGTGCACCCGGAAACCGGGACCGTGCTGGAGGAGACGCAGCCCGAGCTCGTCCGGGAGGTCATCTCGCCCGAGACGTCGCGGCAGGTTCGCGAGGCGCTCGAAAGCGTCGTCGCCCGCGGCACGGGGGGCAACGCCTTCCTGGACGGCTACCGGGTCGGCGGCAAGACGGGGACCGCGCAAAAGGTCGTGAACGGCAGGTACTCGCCGAACGAGCACATCGTGTCCTTTATCGGCTTCGCGCCGGCGGACGACCCCGAGCTGATCGTTTACGTCGCGGTCGACAATCCGCAGGGCATTCAATTCGGCGGCGTCGTCGCGGCGCCCGTCGTGCGCAACATCATGGCGGACGCGCTGCCGTACCTCGGCGTCAAGCCGAGCGCAGACCAGCTTCCGAAGGAATACAAGCCGGGCGAAACGCGGATCGTGACGGTGCCGAACGTCGTCGGGAAGACGGTTTCGGATTTGTACGAGGACCTGAACATGAATTTTACGTTGTCCGCTTCGGGCAAAGGCTCGACGGTCATCCGGCAGGCGCCCGCGGCCGGCTCGCGGGTGGCGAAAGGGTCGGTCATCCGCATCTATTTGGGCGAGGAAGCCGCGGACGAATGAAAAACGTTTCATTTTCAGAAAATCGTGCTGGATTCACTTGTGTCGGCGAGTCCGTTCGTTGATAATGAGTGTACTGCATGTCGAAGGAGGCCGATGGCTTATGTTATTGGAAGAACTTGCCCGGCAGTTGATCGTATGCCGTCCCGTCGGCGATATCCGGGTCCCTATACAAGGCATCGAAGCTGATTCCCGTCGCGTGCGGCCGGGTCAGCTGTTCTTTTGTTTGCCCGGCCATACCGTGGACGGGCACGATTTCGCGCCGCAAGCGGCGGCGGCCGGCGCGGCGGCGCTCGTCGTCGGCCGCGAGCTGGACGTCGCCTTGCCGCAGCTCGTCGTGCCCGACGTCGGGCAGGCGCTGGCGCAGCTTGCGGACGTCTGGTTCGGACGTCCGTCGCACAAGCTGCTGCCGATCGGCGTCACCGGCACGAACGGCAAGACGACGACGACGTATTTGATCGAGCGCATTCTGGCGGACGCGGGCATCGCGCCCGGCGTCATCGGCACGATCGAAACGCGGTTCGCCGGAAGGAGCCTGCCGATGTCGGGGACGACGCCCGACGCGCTGAACCTGCAGCGGATTTTCCGGGAGATGGCGGACGCCGGAACGGAGCGCTGCGTCATGGAAGTCAGCTCCCATGCGCTCGCGCAGGGCCGCGTGAAGGGGACAAGGTTCCGCGGCGCGGTATTTACGAACCTGACGCAGGACCATCTCGATTATCACGGCACGATGGAAGCATACGCCGACGCGAAGGGGCTGTTTTTCTCCCGGATCGGCAACCATTACGAGGACGATCCGTCCTTGCGCGGCTACGCCGTGCTCAACGCGGACGACGACGTTTCGGAACGGTTCGCCCGGCTGACCGCGGCGGAAGTGGTGACCTACGGCGTGGAGCGGGAGGCTCACGTTCGGGCGTCGAACGTCCGCATCTCCGCCGGGGGAACGTCGTTTACGGCGGACACGTTCCGCGGCAGCCGCGAAGTGAAGCTCAAGCTCGTCGGCAAGTTCAACGTCTACAACGCGCTGGCGGCGCTCGCGGCCGCGCTTTGCGAAGGCATCGGGCTCGACCGGGCGATCGCGAGCCTGGAGAGCACGCCCGGCGTTCCCGGCCGGGTGGAAGCGGTCGACGAGGGCCAGCCGTTTGCCGTCATCGTCGATTACGCGCATACGCCCGACGGGCTGGACAACGTGCTCCGCACCGTCCGGGAGCTGGCAAAGGGACAAGTGATATGCGTTTTCGGCTGCGGCGGGGACCGCGACCGGACGAAGCGGCCGATCATGGGCCGAATCGCCGCACAGCTCGCCGACAGGCTGATCGTGACGAGCGACAATCCGCGCTCGGAGGATCCGGCCGCGATTTTGCGGGACATCGAGGCGGGGCTCGCGGACATCGGCACGCCCCGGGAGCGCTACATACTGGAACCGGACCGAAAGGCCGCGATCGAGATGGCGGTTGAAATGGCAAGCCCGGGAGATGTAGTATTGATTGCGGGGAAAGGTCATGAAACGTATCAAATCATCGGCGGCGTCACCTACGATTTCGACGACCGCCTCGTTGCGAAAGAAGCTTTAAGGAGACGAAAGTCGTGATGATCGCATCTTTGCATACTGTCGCGGACTGGTGCGGAGGCGTCCGCATCGAGGGGGCGCCCGGCGCCGGACAGACCGAAATCGCCGGCGTGTCGACCGATACGAGGAGCCTCGCGCCGGGTCAGCTGTTCGTGCCGCTCGCCGGAGAACGCTTCGACGGCCACGATCATTTGCGGGCGGCCGAGGCGGCCGGAGCGGCGGCCGCCCTCTGGCAAGCGGACCGTCCGATTCCGCCCGGGGCCGGAATTCCGCTCGTCGTCGTCCGGGATACGCTTGCCGCCTTGCAAAAGCTGGCCGAAAGCTATTTGGCCGGCTTGAACGCCCGCGTCGTCGGCGTAACCGGGAGCAACGGCAAGACGACGACGAAGGATCTGATCGCCTCGGTGCTGGCGACCGGGTTCAAGGTGCACGCCACCGCGGGCAATTTCAACAACCATATCGGGCTCCCGCTGACGATCTTGCGGGCGCCGGCGGATACGGAAGCGATCGTGCTCGAAATGGGCATGAGCGGGAAAGGCGAAATTTCGCTGCTCTCGCGCCTCGCGAAGCCGGACGCCGCCGTCGTCACGAATATCGGCGACGCCCACCTGCTGCAGCTCGGCTCGCGCCGCAACATCGCGCGCGCCAAGCTGGAAATCGCGGAAGGGCTGAAAGCCGGCGGCGCGCTCGTCTACAACGGCGACGAGCCGCTGCTCCGGGAAGAGCTCGCGCATCTTGCCTTGCCCGAAGGCGCAAGGCTCGTCTCCTTCGGCGAAGGGGAGGGCTGCGACGTTCGCCTCCGGGAAGCCGAGGTGACGCTGGAAGGGTGCGTTTTCCGCATCGCGGACCGCCCGGACGCCGCTTTCGAGCTTGGCGTGACCGGACGCCACAACGCGGTGAACGCGCTCGCGGTCGTCGCGGTCGGCCGGCTGTTCGGGCTGGGCGACGAGCAAATCGCAACCGGGCTCAAATCCGCGAAGCTGACCGGAATGCGCATCGAACGATCGAAGGCGTACAACGGGGCGGTCGTGCTCAACGACGCTTACAATTCCAGCCCGACGGCGGTGCGCGCGGCGATCGGACTCGTCGCCCAGCTGAAAGGCTACCGCAAAAAGTGGATCGTGCTCAGCGACATGCTGGAGCTCGGGCCGGACGAGGCGGCGTTTCATGCGGGCATCGGCGAGGCGCTGACGCCGGACAAGGCGGATGCCCTGTACACGGTCGGGCCGCTTTCGGCGCATACGGCCGAGCGGGCGAAAGCTTCTTTTCCGGAAGGAGCCGTCCGCCACTTCGCAACGAAGCGCGAATTGATCGAGGCTTTGCTGCCGGAGCTGTCTCCGGACGATCTCGTGCTCGTGAAAGCCTCGCGCGGCATGAAGCTGGAAGAGGTCGCGTTCGCGCTGCAAAAAGGAGCCGTGGGGTGAGAGGATGGACTATACGACGACGCTGTGGACGCTAGGCGTTTCCTTTTTGCTCGCCGTCTTGCTCGGCCCGCTGTGCATCCCGGTTTTGCGGCGCCTCAAGTTCGGCCAGCAGGTGCGGACGGAAGGACCGGAATCCCACAAAAAGAAATCCGGCACGCCCACGATGGGCGGCGTCATTATTTTGCTGGCGCTGACGATCGCGTTTTTGCGGTTCGCCGACCGGGGCCCGGAATATTGGGCGCTTATCGTCGCCTGTCTCGGATTCGGGCTGGTCGGCTTTCTCGACGATTATATCAAGATCGCGCTGAAGCGCTCGCTCGGCCTTACCGCCAGGCAAAAGCTGCTCGGCCAGCTGCTGTTCGCCGTCGTTTTTTGCGTGCTGCTGCACGGGATGGATCATTCGACCGCGGTCGGCATTCCCGGCACCGATTGGTCGCTCGAACTCGGCTGGGGCTATTATCCGCTCGTCGTCGTCATGTTTTTCGCGGCGAGCAACGCGGTCAATTTTACCGACGGGCTGGACGGCCTGCTGTCGGGGACAAGCGCCCTGGCGTTCGGAGCTTACGCGCTCATCGCGCTCGAAGCGTCGCAGTCGGAATCGGCGATTTTTTCGGCGGCGATGATCGGCGCGGTGCTCGGTTTTCTCGTTTATAACGCCCATCCGGCGAAAGTATTCATGGGGGACACCGGGTCGCTCGGCATCGGCGGAGGACTGGCGGCCGTCGCGATTTTGACGAAGGCGGAGCTTTTGCTCATTCTGATCGGCGGCGTGTTCGTCATCGAAATGCTGTCCGTCATCATTCAGGTCATCTCGTTCAAAACAAGGGGCAAACGGGTGTTCAAAATGAGCCCCATCCACCATCATTTCGAGCTGTCGGGCTGGTCCGAATGGCGGGTCGTCACCACGTTCTGGTTCGCGGGGCTCGTGCTTGCGCTGGCCGGATTCATCTTGTACAAGGGGATATAGAACATGGAGCAACCAACCCGTTACCGGGGGCGGCGGGTCGTCGTCCTCGGTCTCGCGAGAAGCGGCGTCGCCGCCGCGAAGCTGTTTCATCGGGCGGGGGCGGTCGTCGTCGCGAACGACCGCAAGCCTCGCGAACAATGCCCCGAAGCTTCGGAGCTCGAAGCTTTGGGCATTTCTGTTGTGTGCGGGGGACATCCGGACGATCTGGTGACGCGGGAAACGGCGCTCCTGGTCAAAAATCCGGGCATCCCCTATACGGCGCCTCCGCTGGTCAGGGCGGCCGAGCTCGGCGTCGAGATCGTCACGGAGGTCGAGGTGGCCGCGGCGATTTCGCCGGCTCCGATCGTCGGCATCACCGGCTCCAACGGCAAAACGACGACGACGACGTGGACGGGCAGGCTGCTGGAGGCCGCCGGCCTCAAGCCGCTCGTCGCCGGTAATATCGGCCGCCCGCTGACCGACGCGGTGTCGGAGGTGTCGCCCGACGGCTGGCTGGTCGCGGAGCTGAGCAGCTTTCAGCTCAAGGGGACGAGCGCCTTCCGGCCGCGGATCGCCTGCCTGCTCAACGTCGCGGAGACGCACCTCGATTACCACGGAACGATGGACGATTACGTCGGCTCGAAGGCGAAAATGTTCGCCAATCAGACGGCGGACGACGTCGCGGTGTACAACGCGGACGACGAAGCTTGCCGGCGGCTTGCCGGATCGCTCAACGCCAGGACGCTGCCGTTCTCGCTGACGCAAAGCCTTGCGCGCGGCGTCTGCGTGGAGCCGCCGTATCTGTCCGCCCGGCCGGCGGAGGGCGAGGCGCCGGAGGACGAGTCGCGGCGCATGATCGTGTACCGGCCCGGCGACGGCACGGAGACGGCGATCCTTCCGGTCGCCCGCCTGGGCTTGCCCGGTCGGCACAACGCCGCGAACGCGCTGGCGGCGATCGCGATCGCCTTGAGCGCCGGAGCGTCGCCGGAACGCCTTGCGGCGCCGCTCGAGACGTTCGCCGGCGTGGAGCATCGGCTGGAGTACGTCGGCACGTTCCGCGGCGTCAAGTACTACAACGACTCGAAAGCGACGAACCCGACGGCGACGGCGATGTCGATCGCCTCGCTGCCGGCGCCGCTCGTGCTCATTGCCGGCGGCCTCGACCGCGGCTCGGACTACATGGAGCTGCTGCCGTCGTTTCGCGACCGGCTCAAGGCGGTCGTCGCCATCGGGGAAACGAGGGAGAAGATCGGCAAGGTGGCGGAGAAGGCCGGTTTACGTTCGGTCCGAATCGTCGATCCTGTAGAGGATGCCGCCGATACGCTTCGCCTTGCCGTCAAAGAGGCCGCCGGACTTGCTGAAGAAGGGGACACCGTACTTTTGTCCCCGGCTTGCGCGAGCTGGGATATGTTTGCGTCCTATGAGGTGCGGGGCCGCATTTTTAAGGAATCGGCGCATACGTTGTAAGAAGGGGGCTCGTCCCCACTTCTTCGTCTACGTGAGGTGTCCGGTACCATGGTCAAGACCCGTTCCGCTCCCGATATCTGGATCATCGCGGCGACGCTCGCCATTTTGGCGATCGGCATCGTCATGGTTTACAGCGCCAGCGCCGTAGCCGCTTTCCACGATTACGGAGACAAGTTTTATTACGTGAAGCGCCAGCTGGTGTTTGCCGCGATGGGCATCGCCGCCATGTTCGTCACGATGAACGTCGATTACGCCCGGCTCAAGAAATGGACGCTGCCGGCGCTCATCGCCTGCTTCGCGCTGCTCGTCGTCGTGCTCGTTCCGGGTATCGGCGTCGTGCGGGGCGGGGCCCGAAGCTGGCTGGGGATCGGATCGTTCGGCATCCAGCCTTCGGAATTCATGAAGCTGGCGATGATTTTGTTTCTCGCCCATTTTCTTTCCGAGCGTCAGGACCGGATGCATTCCTTCGCGCGGGGGCTGATGCCTCCGCTGGGCATTCTCAGCGCGGCGTTCGCCCTCATCATGCTGCAGCCGGATCTTGGCACCGGAGCCGTCATGATCGGGGCGTCGCTGCTCGTCATTTTCGCGGCCGGAGCCAGGCTCGCCCATCTGGGCGGCCTCGCGCTGCTCGGGGTTGCCGGCTTCGTCGCCCTGATCGCGGCGGCGCCGTACCGCCTTCAGCGCATCACGGCGTTTCTCGACCCGTGGCAGGACCCGCTCGGCGCGGGCTACCAGTCGATCCAGTCGCTTTACGCGATCGGGCCGGGCGGGCTCGTGGGCTTGGGCCTCGGCATGAGCCGGCAAAAGTACAATTACTTGCCGGAGCCGCAGACGGATTTCATTTTTTCGATTTTGGCGGAGGAGCTCGGTTTCATCGGAGGATCGCTTTTGCTGCTGTTGTTTCTCCTGCTCATCTGGCGCGGCATGCGCTGCGCGATTACGATTGCCGATCCGTTCGGCAGCTTTCTCGCGGCCGGCATCGTCGGCATTTTCGGCGTTCAGGTGCTTATGAACGTTGGCGTCGTCATCGGCCTGCTGCCGGTGACGGGCATTACGCTGCCGCTCGTCAGCTACGGAGGCTCGTCGCTTACGCTGCTGCTGACGGCGCTCGGCATTTTGCTTAATTTATCCCGTTATTCGAGGTGAACGTATGCGTATCGTATTGACCGGCGGAGGCACCGGCGGCCATATTTATCCCGCGCTCGCCATCGGCCGGGAAGTGACGGCGCGGGAGCCCGACTCGTCGCTGCTGTATATCGGAACCGAGCGCGGGCTGGAAAGCCGGATCGTTCCCGAGCAGGGCGTCCGGTTTCAAAGCATTCACATTACCGGCTTCCGGCGGTCGCTGTCGCTTGACAACGTCCGCACCGTCATGCGCTTCCTTAAGGGCGTGAAGCGCTCCAAAGCGATGCTGAGCGAGTTCAAGCCGGACATCGTCGTCGGCACCGGCGGCTACGTGTGCGGACCGGTCGTTTACGCCGCGGCGAAGCTCGGCATCCCGACGCTCATTCACGAGCAGAACGTCGTTCCCGGGCTGACCAACAAATTTTTAAGCCGGTACGCGGACGGCGTCGCCGTCAGCTTCGCGGATTCGAAGCCGCATTTCGGCCGCAAGCCCAATGTGGTGCACGCAGGCAATCCTTGCGCTTCGGCCGTCGCCAAAGGAGACCGCCTCAAGGGCTTCGCCTCGCTCGGCCTGGCGCCGCAAACGCCGTTCGTGCTCGTCGTCGGCGGCAGCCGGGGAGCGAAGGCGCTCAACGACGCGATCGTCGACATGGCGCCGAAGCTGGGCTCGCTAACCGGCGTCCATTTTATTTTCGTAACGGGGGAGCGTTATTACGAAGAGACGCTCGCGCGGATGAAGGGACCGCTTTCCGCCGCGGAAAGCCGCGTGCATGTGCTGCCGTACGTCCGCAACATGCCGGAAGTGCTGGCGGCCGCATCGCTTGTCGTCAGCCGCGCGGGCGCCTCTTCGCTGGCGGAAATCACTTCGCTCGGGGTTCCGTCGATTCTCGTGCCGTCTCCGAACGTCACGAACAATCACCAGCAGCCGAATGCGGAAAGCCTGGAGGCGGCGGGGGCGGCGGTCATGATCCTGGAGAAAAATCTGACCGGGGACGCCCTGTTTCGGACGATCGCCGGCATTATGGGCGATCCCGCCCGCCGGGAAGCGATGTCTCGCGCTTCGCGCGGCCTCGGCATGCCGGAGGCGGCCGCGACGATCTACGATCAAATCAAGGGCATTATTCGTAAACGTTAATGAAAATACAAGGCTTGTTTCGGTCGGCCGTTGGGCGTTTGTCACCAGCGCGGGCCGCTCGTCATACTATACAGCGTAATCGCGACTGTCGGTCCGGCGGCGAGCGGCGCCGCGGGGACGGCTGACCGAAACGCTTTAGGAATTGGGAGGAACTATTTATGCAACGGTTGGTCGCGGAATTGGAACAAGCCCGAGTCGGGCGCGTGAAGCTGAACGAATCGCTCGCCGAACATACGACCTGGAAAATCGGCGGACCGGCGGATCTCTTCATCGTTCCCGAATCCCGCGAACAATTGTCCGGCGCGCTCGGGATTTTGCATCGTCACGGGATTCCCTGGACTCCGCTCGGCCGCGGATCCAACACGCTCGTCTCCGACAAAGGAATTCGGGGCGCCGTCATCAAACTGGGCAATGGGTTCGACCGCATCGATTTCGACAACAACGCCGTTTGCGCCGGAGCGTCCTATTCCTTCATCAAGCTGTCGGTCATGGCCGGAAAGCAGGGCCTCACCGGACTGGAATTCGCGGGAGGAATTCCCGGTTCGGTAGGCGGAGCCGTCTACATGAACGCCGGAGCGCACGGTTCCGACGTGTCGCGCATTTTAAAGTCGGCCGATATCGTCTGGGAGGACGGTAGCAGCGGGACGTACGGAAAGGACCAACTGGATTTCGGCTATCGCCATTCGATCCTGCATGAACGCCGGGGCATCGTAACGGATGCGACGTTCGTCCTTGAACAAGGAGATCGCAAGGAAATCGCCGCCGTTATGGCGACGTACAAGGAGAGGCGGCTGCGCACCCAACCCCTGCAAGCGGCTTGCGCGGGCAGCGTGTTCCGCAATCCGCCGAACGATTATTCCGCGCGGCTCATCGAGGCCGCAGGATTGAAAGGCGCCCGCGAAGGCGGGGCCGAGGTTTCCCTTCTGCACGCCAACTTTATCGTCAATCACGGCGGAGCAACGGCCGAGGACGTCCTCGCCCTCATGGAGCGGGTTCAAAACACCGTCGAGGACCGTTTCGGAATCCGATTGGTGCCGGAGGTTCTATTGATGGGCGAACGGTAATCCGGAGGTGAAACCCTTGGACAATTTGGTGATTGAAGGCGGCACGCCGCTTTCGGGCACCATTCGCATCCACGGAGCCAAAAACGCCGCTCTGCCGATTCTGGCCGCCAGCTTGCTGGCCGAAGGAACGGTAACGATTCGCAACGTACCCCGATTGCTCGACATTCAAGTGATGCTCGACATTTTGCAAAATCTTGGCTGCCGCGCCAGCCGTCAGGACGAGGAAATCAAGGTCGACGGCGCGCTGGCTTCCTCCTCGCACGTTCCGGAGGTCCTGATGCGCCAGATGCGGTCTTCGGTTTTTTTGATGGGACCGCTGCTTGCCCGCTTCGGCGAAGTGCAGGTGTACCAGCCCGGAGGCTGCGCGATCGGCGAGCGTAAAATCGATTTGCACCTGCGGGGGCTGGAGGCGCTCGGCGCGGAAATCCAGGCGATGGGCAACCGGATCGTCTGCAGGGCGAAACGGCTGCGCGGCGCGGAAATCATCTTGGACTTTCCCAGCGTCGGCGCGACGGAAAACGTTATGATGGCGGCCGTTCTGGCCGAAGGCCGGACGACGATCGTCGGCGCGGCCCGCGAGCCGGAAATCCAGGATTTGGCGAAGTTTTTGAACGCTATGGGCGCCTGTGTCCGCGGGGCCGGCACGGATACGATAACCATCGAAGGCGTGTCGTCGCTCTCCGGGTGCGAATTCGAAGTGATTCCGGACCGGATCGTGACGGGGACGGTCATGGTCGCCGCCGCGGCGACGAAAGGCGACGTCTCGCTCGCCGGTGCCGAGCCCAGGCATCTTACCGCTCTCATCCATGTGCTGCGGCGCGCCGGTGTTCAAATTCAAATCGAAAATGATATAATAAAAGTCTGCGCGGCCGCTCGTCCGCGCGCCGTGCCTCGGGTCGTGACCTCGCCGTATCCGGCGTTTCCGACCGATTTGCAGGCGCAACTGATGATTTTGCTGTCGCTGGCCGACGGCGTAAGCGTCATTAAGGAAACCGTGTTCGAAGGCCGCTTCAAACATGTCGACGAGCTTTGCCGCATGGGGGCCGACATCCGGACCGATTTGAACAACGCCTTTATCCGCGGCGTGCCGAAGCTGTTCGGAACGACGGTGGAAGCGACGGATTTAAGGGCCGGTGCCGCGCTTGTCATCGCGGGACTCGCGGCGGAAGGCCGGACGGTCATCGAGCAGGTTCATCATATCGACAGGGGATATGATCGGATAGAAGAGATGTTCGGCCGATTGGGAGGCCGGATTGTCAGACAGTGCAGCGACAGGGCCAATATCGCGGCTTTTCGCTGAGGGGTTCCCCGCTGAAGCTTAACCCCATTCTTTGGCGGGGGATTTTTATAGGCTGACCGGGACAAGCCGCATGGGGGCCGAGCGGAGGACCCGAACGGAACGGGGGGAGGAGGAGCGAGATGGCAGAGCGGATACCCGCGTTGAAAAGAACGTCCGCAGAAGGCGAAGCGGCGCCGCGCCGCAAGGGCGGAAAGCTGCTGTGGATCGTTTTTGTTTTGTTCGTCGTCGTGATGATCTTCTTGTTTTTCCGCTCCTCCTTGTCGAAAGTATCGTCCGTTCAAATTTCCGGAAACGTGCACGTCACGGCGGAAGACGTCATGTCCGCCGGAACGGTGCGGGAAGGCGATTCGTTTTTCTTCCCGGGCGCGGAGGAGATGGAGCGGCGCATTCGCGAGCTTCCGCCGGTCGAATCCGTCAAGGTGACGAAGCGTTTTCCGGGCAAGATCGAAATTGCCGTGAAGGAATTCGAAGAGGTCGCCGTCGAGCTCGACGAAACCGGAAAGACGCTCGTCGTGCTGGCGAGCGGGATCGCGGTTCCGGTGTCCGGAGATTTGCCGGACAAGCCGGTGCTGACCGGCTGGTCGGAAATGGAAGCGCAGCGAAGCGCGCTGTGCGTCGCGCTCGGCCAGCTGCCGGACTCTCTGCTGAGAGATTTGTCCCAGATCGCCCCCGATCCTTCTTCCGCCTATCCGGACCGGATCAAAATCTTTACCCGTTCCCGTTTCGAAGTGACGACGACGATCGAAAGGCTCCCCGAGAAGACGACCGTCCTTTCGGAAATCGTGGAAAACCGGGAACCCGGAAAAGTCGTTCTCCTCGAAGCGGATACGTACAGGCCTTTTTCGGCACAAACTGAGCCGGATAGCGCGGGATAATCTTTTAAACTAAGGAAATGGACTCTACTCAACTGCCGAAAACAGTGCTAGAATTTCTTTTATGGACTTCCGGGAATTCACAGTCTGAAAGGAATAATTTTCACGCCCGATTTTATGAAAAAATTTGTTGAAAAAAGAGGGAAAACCTCGCAGACGTTGAATATGTAGAGGAAGCGTCCCATATCATAGCCATTTCATCGAACCAACGGGAGGTGCCACCGGTTGAGCAGCAACGACCTCATCGTCAGCTTGGACATAGGCACATCTAAAGTCCGGGTGATCATCGGGGAAATAAGCAACGGGGCCATCAATATTATAGGCGTCGGTTCCGCGGATTCCGAAGGCATCCGCAAAGGCGCCATTGTCGATATCGATCAAACCGTACAATCGATCCGCAACGCGGTCGATCATGCCGAGCGCATGGTCGGCATCACCATTAGCGAAGTTTACGTCGGAATCGCCGGCAATCATATCTCGCTGCAGAGCAATCACGGCGTCGTCGCCGTTTCCAACGAAGACCGGGAGATCGGCGAAGAGGATATCGAGCGTGTCCTGCAAGCGGCAAAAGTCGTCGCCCTGCCGCCCGAGCGGGAAATTATCGGCCTGCTGCCGAAGCAGTTTCTCGTCGACGGCTTGACGGGCATTCAGGATCCGCGCGGTATGATCGGCGTTCGCCTCGAAGTGGAGTGCACGATTATTACCGGCACGAAAGCGGCCGTACATAATTTGATGCGCTGCGTGGAGAAGGCCGGCCTGAAAATTTCCGGCATCGTGCTGATGTCTCTGGCATCGGGAATGATGGCGCTGACCAAGGACGAAAAGCAGATGGGAACGGTGCTCGCCGACATCGGCGCCGGCGCCACGACCATCGCGATTTTCGAAGGAGGCAGCCTTGCGGCGGTCTCCACCTTGCCGATCGGCGGCGATTACGTGACGAGCGACATTTGCTACGGGCTGAAGACGCAAACCGAACATGCGGAGAAGATCAAGCTAAAGTACGGTTGCGCCCGTGCCGAAGATGCAGACGAGGATCAGAAATTCAAGGTAATGCGCGTCGGCAGCAACGTGGAGAAGGATTTTTCCCAATACGAGCTGGCGATCATCGTCGAACCGCGCATGCAGGAAATCTTTCAAATGATCCGGCAGGAAGTGAAACGGCTCGGTTATTTGGACA
Source organism: Cohnella massiliensis (assembly GCF_900169535.1). Taxonomy (NCBI): domain Bacteria; kingdom Bacillati; phylum Bacillota; class Bacilli; order Caryophanales; family Paenibacillaceae; genus Cohnella; species Cohnella massiliensis. Next base: position 2,746,226 of record NZ_LT821259.1, on the reverse strand, counting down.
AGATCAACGGTTACGTGCTTACGGGCGGATCGGTATCGATGCCCGGCGTGCTGGCGCTTGCCCAGACCGAACTGGAATCCAATGTCCGAATTGCGGTGCCCGATTTTATCGGAGTGCGCGATCCGTCGTTCAGCAGCGGTGTCGGCATGATTCAGTACGTCATGAAGTATGTTCGAACGCATGGCGCGTCCGCTTCCAAACGCCCGTCCAAAAGCAAGTCAACGGGGGGAACGGCGCCGACCAAGCCCGGCATCAAGGAATGGTTCAAAAACATTTTCAAAGAATTTATTTGAACCGCCGCTCAGGACGGATCAAGCAAGCGATGCGAGGAGGAAAATGGAAATATGTTGGAGTTTGATTTTGAAATGGAACCGCTCGCTCAAATTAAAGTGATCGGAGTCGGCGGCGGCGGCAGCAACGCCGTCAACCGCATGATCGAAAACGGAGTGAAGGGCGTCGAGTTCATTACGGTGAACACCGACGCTCAAGCGCTGCAGCTGACCAAATCGGAACAGAAGCTGCAAATCGGCGATAAATTGACCCGCGGACTCGGCGCCGGCGCCAACCCGGAAGTCGGCAAAAAAGCGGCCGAAGAATCCAAAGAGCTCATCATGAGCGGACTCCGCGGTTCCGATATGGTATTCGTCACGGCGGGAATGGGCGGCGGCACGGGTACGGGGGCCGCTCCGGTCATTGCGGAACTCGCGAAAGAATGCGGGGCGTTGACGGTAGGCGTCGTGACGCGCCCGTTCACGTTCGAAGGCCGCAAACGGTCGACGCAGGCCGAGCAAGGCATCGAAGCGTTGAAAGAGAAAGTCGACACGCTGATCGTCATCCCGAACGACAGGCTGCTCGAAATCGTCGACAAGAAGACGCCGATGATGGAAGCGTTCCGCGAGGCGGACAACGTCCTGAAGCAGGCCGTTCAAGGCATTTCCGACCTCATCGCGGTGCCCGGGCTGATCAACCTCGACTTCGCGGACGTCAAGACGATCATGACCGAGCGCGGCTCCGCCCTGATGGGCATCGGCATCGCAACCGGCGAAAATCGCGCGATGGAAGCCGCCCGCAAGGCGATCATGAGCCCGCTGCTGGAAACGTCCATCGACGGCGCACGCGGCATCATCATGAACATTACCGGCGGCTCGAATTTGTCGCTGTTCGAAGTAAACGAAGCCGCCGAAATCGTCATTGCCGCTTCCGACCCGGAAGTGAACATGATTTTCGGCGCCAGCATTGACGACAGCATGAAGGACGAGATCAAGGTAACCGTCATCGCGACGGGATTCGAGCACAAGCCGGCCGCCGCTCCGCAGCGCCGTCCGCAAATGCCGGCATCGGCGCCGCAAGCGCAGCAGCATGCGGAAACGCATGAGACGCAGCGCCCCGCTTCGTCCGGGGGCAATCTGCGGCCTTTCGGCAGCAGCAACAATACGTCCAGCGACCATCTGGACATTCCCGCCTTTTTGCGGAATCGCCCGCGCGGCGATCGTTAATCGGCTTTCGAGCGAACCCTCTTTCCGGCTTCCGGAAAGGGGGTTTTTCGTTGGCCGCCTGCCGTCCGAGTCGTCGCTTATGCGGATGGGGCGCGCGCGAAGATCGGCGTAACGTGTTATCGCTTAAGTGAAGGGGGCGCGCGAAGTGCGGCAATCCGGAGTCGTCGCTTAAGTGGAGAGGGTGCGCGAAGAGCGGCGTCCGGAGTCTTCGCTTAAGTGGAGAGGGTGCGCGAAGAGCGGCAGTCCGGAGTCTTCGCTGAAGTGGAGAGTGTGCGCGAAGAGCGGCAGTCCGGAGTCTTCGCTGAAGTGGAAGGGCGCAACTAACCGGAAACGATGTCGTCGCCCAGGCAAGGGGAGGTCGTGTGGCGGTCCGATCATCGCTTAGGCGAAGGAGAGATTGCGTTAAGTGACGGTCATCGGTATGCCTAGGTTGGATTTTATCCACTCTACGAAGCTAAAAACGGAGGGACCGCTGTCTAGAGTGGATTTTATCCAACGAAGAGCTTGAAATTGGGGTGAAACCTCCGAAAAGGCCTCTCCCGATTGGACAAAATCCAACGAAGGCATTGAGTTTCGCGAAAAAGCCGTTTTTGATTGGACAAAATCCAACGAAGCATCGTCTTCTTTCGAATGTAGTCCGACTCCTCCTCCTAACTGCTCGATTGTACCGGGGAAATTCGCCTTTTGATCGCTTCTCACCCGCAGGTCGCCGTTCCCGCCCTCATGTCCGCCCACGCATCCGAACATCGCCAATGAACCGAAAGTTTCGCCCTCATGGCCACGTGGCGCAGTCGACCAGGTTGCGCGTGCTTGCCAAGTTTGACGTAACATGCCAGATCGCCGCGCCGCACCGTGCGCAAGATCGCGCTGCACCAGCGCCAGATCGCCACGCCGCGCCGTGCGCCAGATCGCCGCGCCGCGCCGTGCGCTAGATCGCGCTGCACCAGTGCCAGATCGCCGCGCCGCGCCGTGCGCCAGATCGCGCTGCACCAGCGCCAGATCGCGCCGCGCCGTGCGCAAGATCGCGCTGCACTGTGCGCCAGATGACACGGGCGTCTGGCGGCTTCAGCGGCGCCGCCCATTTCCTTTTTTCTTCAGAAACGTTGACAGGAGTTCGAACATGTTATATGGTTAATTACAAGAGTAATTAACCAGTTAGGGGGAGGGGCAATGGGCGTTCAAATGGATGACAGCCGTCCGATTTTTCTGCAAATCGCCGAACGAATCGAAGACGACATTATCGACGGCGCGCTGCCGGAGGAAGGGCAGGTCCCGTCGACGAACCAGTTCGCGGCTTTTTACAAGATCAATCCGGCTACGGCGGCCAAAGGCGTCAATTTGCTCGTGGACCAAGGCATATTGTACAAGAAGCGAGGGATCGGCATGTTCGTGAAAGAAGGGGCAAGCACCGTTTTGAAAGAAAAGCGCAGGCAGCAATTTTACGACCAATATGTCGTCACGATGCTGAGGGAAGCGGAAAAGCTCGGCATTACGGCATCGCAAATCGCGGAAATGATCCAAAAAGGGGAGGAAAGGCCATGACGAACGTGGTGGAAGTTCGCAACTTGACCAAATCGTACGGCGATTTCAAAGCGCTCGATTCCGTCAGCTTCGCTCTCCGGGAGGATAAAATTTACGGCTTGCTCGGACGCAACGGGGCGGGCAAGACGACGATCATGCACCTGCTGACCGCTCAGCAATTTCCTTCGGGCGGGGAAGTGAACCTGTTCGGGGAAAATCCTTATGAAAACAATCGGGTGCTTGCGCGGACCTGCTTTATAAAGGAAAGCCAGAAGTACCCCGATACGTTTACCGTTCGGGACGTCATGAGCGTAGCGGCTACCCTGTTCGAGAACTGGGACCGGGAATATGCTTCCCGGCTGATCGAGGATTTTCGGCTGCCGCTGAAACGGAGAGTGAAGAAGCTCTCGCGCGGCATGCAGTCTTCGGTCGGCATCGTCGTCGGGCTGGCGAGCAGGGCGCCTCTCACGATTTTCGACGAGCCTTATTTGGGGCTCGACGCCGTCGCCCGCAGCCTGTTTTACGAACATTTAATCGAGGATTACGGGAAATTCCCGCGCACGGTCATCCTCTCGACGCATCTCATCGATGAAGTGAGCCTGATGCTGGAGCACGTGCTGCTGATCGACAAAGGCAAGCTGATGCTCGACGAGGACGCCGAAGCGCTGCGCGGAAGCGCCTATACGGTGACGGGGGCGGCGGCCAAGGTGGAGCGATTTTCCAAAGACAAGCAAATCATCCGGAAGGAATCGTTCGGCGGCCTGCTGTCGGTCACGATCGTCGGCCAAAGCTCGGAGTCCGAGCAGGAGGAAGCGAGAGCGTCGGGCCTCGAAACGGCGCCGGTTTCGCTTCAGCAGCTGATCGTTCATTTGACGAAAACCGAATCTTCGCAGGAAAAGGAGGGCGAGCGGAAATGAACAGGGTAGCATGCGTCGTTCGCTCCCATTCGCGCGACAAGTGGTCTTGGTACGTGCTGCCGTGGTTCGTGGTGGGCATGGCATTCGTTATCAATTGGGCCATCGGCGCCTTGGCGGCCGAGGGGGATGTTTTTCAAACGGGCGGGATAGCTTCGATTTTCGTGTATATGTTTGTCAGCGGCTGCATATCGGTCACGCAATCGTTTCCGTTTCTCATCAGCTTAAGCGTAAGAAGAAGAGATTATTTTTTGGGCACGACGATCATGGCTTCGGCGGTCTGCCTGGGGTCGGCCATTTTGCTGTACGCGTTAACGGAGATCGAAAAAGCGACGGGCAGCTGGGGCATCGGGATGCGATTTTTTACGATTCCCTGGATCGATTCGATTCCGGACGTCGGAAGGATATGGATGTACCTGATCGTTCTTCTGCTCATGTTTTTTCTCGGATTTTTCATCTCGTGCTGGCACCGGCGGTTCGGACGGATCGGCCTTTGGCTGCTGTCCATCGGGATATTCGCGGCGGTTACGCTGGCCCTCGTTCTGACGACCCGGTACGAACGGTGGGACGACCTTGGCCGATTTTTAGGCGGCTTCAGCCCTCTCGGCCTGATCTCCTGGCTTGCCGCGCCGACGGCTTTGCTGTTCGCCGGATCGTACTTGCTGTTGCGCAAGGCTACCGTCTGACGGGTGGCCGTGCCTATACCGAAACGCACGACCGGCCGACGCGGCCGGTCTAATTTTTTGTCGAATCTTTATAAAAAGATAAGAAACGGAGCGAAAGATTGCGTTAGAATAGAGTGGTAAAGGAGGAGAGTTATGCTAGAAATACAGGGACTGTCCCACAGCTTTCGGAACGGGACGGAAGAGACGCTCGTATTGGACGGAATCGATCTGACCGTACATAAAAAGGAAGTCGTCGCTCTGCTCGGGAGCTCGGGCTCCGGCAAATCGACGCTGCTCAACCTGATGGCGGGTCTGATGAAGCCGACGAAGGGCACGATCAAAATCTCCGGGCAAGCGATCGAAAAAATGAACGAAAACAAGCTCGCCGAGTTTCGCAGGGGCAACATCGGATTTATTTTTCAATCCTACGAGCTGATCCCCCATCTCTCGGTGTCGGAAAACGTAGAGATGCCGCTCGTCTTCCAGGGGGTAAAACCGAAGGAGCGAAAAGAGAGAGCCGCGCGCATCCTGAACCAGGTAGGCTTGTCGGAAAAACTGGGGCTCTACCCTTCGCAGCTGTCCGGCGGCCAGCAGCAGCGGGTCAGCATCGCCCGTTCGCTCGTCACTTCTCCGTCGATCGTGTTCGCCGACGAGCCGACCGGCAACCTGGATACGAAAACGGAAAAGGAGATTATCGATCTGCTGCTCGATTTGAACGACCGGCTCGGCATTACGTTCATGATCGTAACGCACGAGCACGAAGTAGCGCAAAGGGCGCAGCGCATCATCTATTTGCGGGACGGAAGACTGGCGTCGCCCGAGGAATCGCGGGGGGAAGCCGGATGAAACTAAGGGACTACGTCGTGCTCGGCTGGGACCAGCTGCGGCGGCGAATGGTCGTCACGGCTTTGTGCGCGATGGGCATCGCCATCGGCTCCGCGGCGATCATCGTGGCGCTCGCGTTCGGCGAATCGATCACGCATTATGCCAGGGAACAAATGAACTCGTTTTTGAAAATGGACGAAATCACTGCGTTTCCGGGCGCTTCAGTCTCGCAGGGCAGCGGAACGGCCGGACAGGGCGGCGACCTGACCGAGCAAAAAATCAAGCTGATCCGGCAGCTGCCCAACGTTCGGAGCGCCGCGCTGTTCCGGCAAGTCGACTATGCCAATTTTATCGTGGACGATACGAAGCGCGGGAGTCTGCAATTGATCGGAGCCGACGTCTCGAAGCTGGAGGAGTTCGGGTTCGAGCTGGGGCAGGGCGCTTTTTCCGATCAGGACAACGCCATCGTTATCAGCTACTCGGCGCTGTACGACCTGTACGACACCCGGCTCGAAGGCCTTCAGGCGGCCGGTTCCGGCGACGCGGCGGCAAGGGATCGAAGGCAGGAAAGAATCTCTTATCCGTTATACCAGAAGCAGCTGACGCTTAGCGTCTATATCGGCGAAAACGACGGAGCCGCGAGATTTGCCGAATTTCCGGTCCGGGTCGCCGGCGTGCTGCAAAAGCCAGAAGGAACGGAAGGGTACGAAGGCCAAAAAATCGGCTACGTTTCCCTCGGGCTGGCGGACCGGATCGAGCGGGCCAAACGGGACGCCAACGGGGCCGGAGGGACGGTTCAACCCTATCTTATCGTTAAAGTCGAAGATCCGTCCCGCGTCGGCGAAACGGAGGAACTGATTCGAAAGCTGAACCTGACCACGCAATCGAATGTTCGGTATCAGGAAGAGACGAATTCGCAGTTCAAAATCATTCGCTATATTTTCGGCGGGGCGGGCCTCTTCATTTTGTTCGTGGCTTCCATATCGATCATCGTGGCGATGACGATGTCGACTTACCAGCGAAGGCGGCAAATCGGCATTATGAAGGTGCTCGGCGCGAATTTGGCCCAGATCCGGAACATGTTCGTCGTCGAATCCGCGCTGCTCGGCTTTATCGGCGGCTGCGTCGGCATTTTATTTTCCTATTGGGTCATATGGGCGATCAATATCGTGCTGCAGCGGTTTGCCGAAAGCGACGAAATTTTGTTTATCGATCCGTGGATTTTGGCGGTCGGCCTGTTTTTCGCCCTGCTGACCGGCGTGCTGTCCGGCATCTATCCGGCGATCAAAGCTTCGCGGACGGACGCCTTGACCGCAATCAAAAGAGAATAGATTCAGAGGAGACCGAACATGAAAAAAAAGTCGACATGGATAATCGTTCTGTTGCTCGTCCTGATCGCCTTGTTCACTTATTTGCTGTACAGCATGAACCGCAATGCCGGGCAGTCGGCGCCGTCCGACGGATTGGACCGCAACGTCATCCGGCTCGAAGCGACGAAAGAGACGATCGCGAATACGATCGAAGTGAAGGGAAAGTCCTCGTATGCGGACGAGACGCCGGTTTATGCTCCGTTCGCGGCCGAGGTGAAGGAATGGAACGTGCAGGAGGGATCGCAGGTCGAGAAAGGCCAGGTGCTGTTCAAGCTGGAAGATTCGGCGCTGCGGGACAGCATTGAGCTGGCTAAAGCGAACGTGCGCAAGCAGGAACTGGATTTGAAGCTCGGGGCGCTGCGGGATCGGGTCGAACAAGATGCCGCCGACGCGAAGTGGGGGGACCCGACCGTCGCCTTCGAACAGTACGCCGGCGAGGAGCAAAAGGCGGCGGAAGCCGAGCTCGGCGGCGTCCAACTGGACATTGCGAGGAAAGAGCTCGAATTGAACGAGGAGAAGCTCGCCAAAGCTCAGTATATCGCTCCGGTCGGCGGCATTTTCCTGTTCTCCGAAACGAAGGAGCCCAAAATGGTCGATCCCGCCGCGGCGATCGGCAAAATCGTCGATACGACGAAGCTCGAGCTGATCGCGACGGTCGGCGAATACGAAGTGTTCCGAATCAAAGAGGGCATGGAAGCCGTCATCAAGGCCGAGGCGTTGAAGCGAACGGAACTGAAGGGCGTCGTTGAGCACGTGTCCAAATTCGCCAAGACGGGCACCGATCCGGCGCAGTTCGAGGTCGTCATCTCCCTGGAAGCCGATCCGGAGCTCATTGCCGGCTTGACGCTGACGGGAACGATCCAGACGGACAAAAAGGACGAAGCGATCGTCGTGCCCACTTTGGCCGTCATGCAGGAGAACGGCGATTACTTCGTTTACGTCGAGCGAAACGGCGCGATCGAAAAGCAGCCGGTCGAAATCGGTCTCGAAACGCCCGACAAGACGGAAATTTTAAACGGCGTAAGCGTCGGGGACGTTGTGGTCCTGCAATAAAACGAACGCGAACTCGACAAAAAAACAGCGGATGGGGCGGCAAATTTAGACAGACTCCGAAAACGAAACGGATTATACTGGGTTCATCCTTACCGGTGGTGCTTTCAAGGGTGGCGATATCCATTGACCGTTTACGTGGATCTTGTATTTTTAACCAATCTGGCTGTTGATGGAACGGTGCTGCTCACGACGGCGAAAGTCCGCAAACTGCGGCCCGGCAGAACGCGGATCGCCTTGTCGGCCGCGGCTGGCGCCGCTTATGCCGCCATCATGTTTCTTGCGGACATCCCTTACCTGTACACGTTCGGGGCGAAGGTGATCGTTTCCGCGATCATGGTGTGGATTGCATTCGGATACGGAGGGCCGCTTCGGTTTATCCGCCTGTTCGGGGCCTTTTATCTCGTCAATTTCGCGACGCTCGGCGGCGTGATCGGCATCTCCTTTTTGCTTAAGCAAACGGGTTCGCCCTGGGGCTCGGTGACGGTGACGGAGCAAGGGGGGCTGCTGCTCGATTGGCAGATGCAGCTTGGGCTTCTCGCGGCGGCGTTCGCCCTGTCCGTCTGGCTGTTTCGCAGCGCCTCCTCCAGCGCCCAAAGCCGGGAACGGCTCGAGACGCTGCTGGCGGACGTGACGGTGACAATCGGCGAACGAAGTTTGCGCTGTCGGGGATTGATCGATACGGGCAATCGCCTGTACGACCCGTTTACGCGAATTCCGGTGATGGTCATGGAAGCTTCGATTTGGAGCGATTGGCTGCCGCTCGGATGGGCCTCGAGGCTTGCGGCCGAGCCGGCCGACCGGATGGTGGCCGAGCTTGGCGGACAGACGCCCGCGGACGCCGATTTCCATGACCGGCTGCGCCTTATTCCTTACCGGGGCGTGAACGGAAACACCCGGATGATGCTGGCCGTCAAACCGGACGCCGTATCGGTCGTTCTCGGGGATCGCTTGCCGCAAACGAGCCGGCGCGTGCTCATCGGCCTGGACGGCGGGAGGTTGTCCTCCGACCAGACCTATCGGGCGATCGTCCATCCCGACCTCGTGCCGGCTCCAGGTTCGGATCCCGCCCCATCTCAGCCTGCATGACAGGAGGTTGTCGAATTGTTCGTGAAATGGAAGCTCCTATCCCAACTGACGCTGTATCGCCTGTTGTTCCGGCTCGGATGGAAGTCTGAAGAGGTGTACTACATCGGCGGCAGCGAAGCGCTGCCGCCGCCGCTTACCCGCGAGGAAGAGGAATATCTCCTGGGCAAGCTTTCGACGGGCGACGCGGCGATCCGGGCGATGCTCATCGAGCGCAACCTGCGCCTCGTCGTCTACATCGCGCGGAAGTTCGAGAACACCGGCATTCACATCGAGGATCTCGTCTCGATCGGCGCGATCGGCCTCATCAAAGCCGTCAACACGTTCGACCCCGAGAAAAAAATCAAGCTTGCCACCTACGCGTCCCGATGCATCGAAAACGAAATTTTGATGTATCTGCGCCGCAACAGCAAAACGAGAACCGAGGTGTCGTTCGACGAGCCCCTGAACATCGATTGGGACGGCAACGAGCTGCTGCTGTCCGACGTGCTGGGAACGGAGAACGACACGATTTACCGCAATATCGAGGAACAGGTCGACCGCAAGCTGCTGCACAAGGCGCTGGATAAGCTGACGGACCGGGAAAGAACGATTATGGAGCTCAGGTTCGGGCTTGCGGACGGAGAGGAAAAAACGCAAAAGGACGTCGCCGACCTGCTCGGCATTTCGCAGTCCTACATTTCGCGGCTCGAGAAACGCATCATCAAGCGGCTTCGAAAGGAATTCAACAAGATGGTGTAATAAAATGGCTGACCCCCGGAGACACTTACCATTAACGCTGCTCCCGGGAGGAATCGTCTTGACCCGCAACAAAGTGGAGATTTGTGGAGTGGACACCTCAAAGCTGCCTGTCCTCGCCAATGCCGAAATGAGGGAGTTGTTTACGGCTCTGCAAACCCGCGGCGAACTCGCCGCGCGGGAAAAACTGGTCAACGGCAATTTGCGTCTCGTCCTTAGCGTCATTCAGCGATTCAATAACCGCGGCGAATATGTGGACGACCTGTTTCAAGTCGGCTGCATAGGCCTGATGAAAGCCATCGACAATTTCGACCTCAGCCAGAACGTCCGGTTTTCGACGTACGCGGTGCCGATGATTATCGGCGAAATTCGCCGTTACTTGCGGGACAACAATCCGATCCGGGTATCGAGGAGCCTCCGGGATATCGCCTACAAGGCGCTCCAGGTGCGCGACCAGCTGACGAATCAGCATTCGCGCGAGCCGACGATCATGGAAATCTCCGAAGTGCTCAACGTGCCGAAGGAAGATATCGTGTTCGCTCTCGACGCGATTCAGGACCCGGTTTCGCTCTTCGAGCCTATTTACCACGACGGCGGGGATCCGATTTACGTCATGGATCAAATCAGCGACGAGCGGAACAAGGACATCCAGTGGATCGAGGAGATCGCTCTTCGCGAAGCGATGCGCAAGCTGAACGATCGCGAGAAAATGATTTTGTCCATGCGGTTTTTCGAAGGCAAAACCCAGATGGAGGTCGCCGACGAAATCGGCATTTCCCAGGCGCAGGTGTCGCGTCTCGAGAAATCCGCCATCCAGCAAATGCAAAAGCACGTCAAAACGTAATTCGGATTTCGTTCGCCGGACCGGGGGAGTTTCCCCCGGTCCTTTCCGCGCGTTCATGAAACTTTTGCGGGCATGGCACATATATTTAGAATAAACGGTACGGTAGCCTATACCGACGCCGAGGGCGGAAGGCGGGAAGGCGGCAAATGAAAATATCCGATTTTCAAGCGAAGGACGTCATCAACATCGTCGACGGGAAAAAGCTCGGCCAAATCAGCGATCTGGAGCTCGATCTCCGGCAGGGGAGGATCGATTCGATCGTGGTGCCGACAAGCACCCGCTTTTTCGGGATGTTCGGAAACGGCAGCGACGTGGTCATCCCGTGGAGAAATATCGTCAAAATCGGAGCCGACGTCGTGCTTGTCCGGCTGGACGACGCCAAAGCCTACCGGGCGGAGGAAGCGGAAGGAAGCGCCAGGTAAGGGGGGTTCTTCTTTTCGCGGCCCTTGCCGCTGTGGTACACTGTTAGGACGGAGGTGGCGCTAGTGGAGCCATTTGGAAGAAATGCCGCCGACGGAGCGGGACCGGCGCTTCTCCGGCTGGGAGCGAGCTGGGCGGAACCGGCGAAAGCCGCCGGCTTGACGGCCGGCTTTACGACGCGCGGCGGAGGCGTCGGCAAGCCGCCCTGGGCGTCGCTTAATGCGGCTCTGCACGTCGGGGACGATCCCGCCGACGTCGTCCGGAACCGGGAGCTGATCGCAAACGCCCTGGATTGGGATTTCCCGGCCTGGACGTGCGCCGAGCAGGTTCACGGCAACCGGGTGCATGTCGTGACGGGAGCCGACCGGGGGAAAGGGCGGCTGAGCCGCGAAACGGCGATTCCCGATGCGGACGCGCTCATCACGGACGAGCCGGGCGTGCTGCTAACGATGTTTTTCGCGGATTGCGTTCCGCTTTATTTTTACGATCCGGACGCAGGCGCGGTCGGCCTTGCCCATGCCGGGTGGAAAGGGACGGCCCTCCATGTGGCCGAAGCCGCGGTCGAGGCCATGGGAAAGGCGTACGGAACGCGTGCCGATCGGCTGCTTGCCGCCGTCGGGCCTTCGATCGGCCCGTGCTGCTACGAGGTCGACGAGCCCGTGCTTCGCCATATGCTGCCGCTAGGCGCGGACGAGAGCTGCGTTCGCCCGACGGCAAACGGGAAGGCAAAGCTTGACTTGAAACAAATTAACCGACATCTTATGATAAAAGCAGGAATTTTGCCGAGCCGCATCGAAATGTCTTCTTGGTGCACGTCGTGCCGTACCGACTTGTTTTTCTCCCATTGCGCGGAGAACGGTTCGACCGGAAGAATGGCGAGCTGGATCGGCAGGAGATCGGGGTGAACGTCGTCGTGCCTTTGCAGCAACGGTTGCAGGACGTAGAGAGACGGATTCGGGAAGCTTGCGCGAGAAGCGGCAGGCGGCGGGAAGACGTCAACGTCGTCGCCGTCACCAAATATGTATCCGCCGCCGCGGCGGCGAACGTCGTCGCGCACGGAATCCGGCACGTCGGGGAGAACCGGTGGCCCGATTCCGAAGAGAAGTGGCGGCAGCTGAACGGACAAGCCGTGTTTCATTTTATCGGCTCGCTGCAGACGCGGAAGGTCAAGGACGTCGTCGGAAAGTTCGGTTACATCCATTCCGTCGACCGCTTGTCCCTTGCCGAGGAAATTGACAAACGCGCGGACGCGCTCGGAATCGACGTGCCCTGCTTTTTGCAGGTGAACGTGTCGGGCGAGGAGTCCAAGCACGGAATCGAGCCGGACAAGCTCGAGGAGCTGGTCCGCGGAGTGTCGGGCTTCCGGCGCGTCAAGCCGGTCGGCCTGATGACGATGGCTCCGCACGAGGACGATCCGGAGCACACGCGGCCGGTATTCCGCCGGCTGAAGCAGCTCCGCGACGAACTGAACGAGGGGAGCGCGCTGCGCGAGCCGCTGACGGAATTGTCGATGGGCATGTCGAACGATTTTGAAGTGGCCATAGAAGAAGGAGCGACATGGATCCGGTTGGGTAGCGTTCTCGTAGGCAAAGAGGAGGGATAGGACATGAGCGTAGTCAACAAGTTTCTGAACTACTTCGGCTTGCAGGACGAAGCCGTGGACAAGGACAAGGACGCGATCGCGGAGGATGAAGAGCAAGAAATTGAAACTCCCGCGTTCGAGCCGCGTAAACAAATGGGAAAGAATAACGTGGTGAGCATTCATTCGCAGAAGAACGTCCGCGTCGTGCTGACGGAACCGCGCACGTACGACGAAGCCCAGGAGATCGCGGATCAATTGAAGTCGCGCCGCACGGTCGTCGTCAATTTGCAGCGGGTAAGGCGCGATCATGCGGTGCGCATCGTCGATTTTTTGAGCGGCACGGTTTACGCGCTGGGCGGACAAATCTCGAAACTCGGCCCGAACATTTTTCTCTGCACCCCGGACTCCGTTGAAATCTCGGGCACGATTTCGGAACTTTATGCGGAGGAAGCCGACTATTCCAAAATGAGGTGACCTCAGGTTGTACCAAATTGAAAGCTACATTTGGCTGTTGCACGATATTTACTTTTATATGATCCTGATCTACGTGCTGATGTCCTGGGTGCCCGCGGTGCGCGAAAGCTTCGTCGGCGAGCTTCTGGGCAAGATCGTCGAGCCGTACTTGTCGCCGTTTCGCCGCATCATTCCGGCCATCGGCGGGGTCATCGACATTTCGCCGATCGTGGCGATATTCGCCTTGCGCTTCATCGCCATGGGGCTGATCGCGGTGCTGAATCTCTTTTTCGGTTAGGAGTTAAGAACGATGCCTCATTCCGAAATATACGAGCATTTCCACCCCGACGAGAAAGGGTTTGTGGATCGCGCCTGGGAATGGGTCGAGCGGGCCGCCGAGCTTCACGAAGTTCGGCGCACGGATTTCCTCGACCCGCGCCAGGCGCATATTTTATTTTCGCTGGCGGGCCGGCGTTCCGACGTCGCGATACGGCTCGACGGGGGCTACCCGGAAGCCGAACGCAAACGGGCGGTTCTCGCTCCCGATTATCGTCCGGTCGAGCACGAGGAAATCGGAATCGAGGTGCTCGAGGTCGCCTCGGACGACCGCAAAATCGGCGAGCTCGATCACGGGGATTATCTCGGGGCCCTGCTCGGTCTCGGCGTCAAACGGGAAAAAATCGGCGATTTGCACGTTCATGAAACCGGCTGCCACGTGCTGGTCACCGAGGAAATCGCGGACTTTTTGCGGATTCACCTGAAGCAGGCCCACCGGGTCGAAGTGACGACGGCCCTGCTGCCGCTGTCCGCGCTGAACGTTGCGCGGCCGGCATTGGAGGAGACGACGCTGTCCGTCGCTTCCATGCGGCTCGACGGCATCGCCAGCGACGCGTTTCGGCTAAGCCGCGCGAAAATTATGGCCCCGATCCGGGCCGGACGCTGCAGGGTCAACTGGAAAACCGAAGAAGACCCGTCCAGCCCCGTACGGGAAGGCGATATCGTCTCCGTCAAAGGCTTGGGGCGCTTCAAAGTGCTGGAAGTGCAAGGAACGTCAAAAAGCGGGAGAATACGCGTTCGCATCGGCAAATTTGTCTGAAAAGCAGAAGGAATTCCAATTCGGATGTCGAATACCCTGATTAACATAACGAATCTTTCCGCATTTTTCTCACAGGAGGTTAGCCGATGCCACTCACGCCATTGGACATCCATAACAAGGAGTTCGGCCGCCGGCTTCGCGGTTACGACGAGGACGAAGTCAACGAATTCCTCGATCAGGTCATTAAGGATTACGAAGCGCTGATCCGTGAGAACAAGGAGCTGCAAAACCAGGTCGCATCCCTTCAGGAAAAGCTGGGACATTTCTCCAACATCGAGGAGACGCTCAGCAAGACAATCATCGTTGCCCAGGAAGCGGCGGACGAACTGAAGAACAACTCGAAGAAAGAAGCCCAGCTGATCATCAAGGAAGCAGAGAAAAACGCGGACCGAATCATTAACGAATCGCTGGCCAAGTCCCGCAAGGTGGCGATGGAAGTCGAAGAACTGAAAAAGCAGGCTTCGATTTACCGCGCCCGCTTCCGCGCGCTCGTGGAGACGCAGCTGGAACTGCTGACGAAGGACAGCTGGGATTCGCTGGAGTCGCAGGAATCGCGCATTCACGAGATCGAGGTTTGAGCCGATTGACAAACGCCGGATTTCCCGGTATAAAGAAATGAAAAGCAGTGAAAATCGATGACGGGAACAAGTGCGCCTTGCGCGGATGCGCAGAGAGCTGGCGGCGGGTGCGAGCCAGCGTGAAGCGAAGGCGGCATATCCTCCCCGAGATGCCAGGCCGAACCCTGCCTTCGGGCGCCAGTAGGCTGAAACGGCGGCCCTCCGTTAACGGGGTTCGCAGTCCGAAGCAGGCTGCGCTTGTCAAGAGCCGTTTCGGCCGATCGAGGCCGAGCGGAACAAGGGTGGTACCGCGAGCGATCCTCGTCCCTTTCAGGGGCGGGGTTTTTGTTTTTTCCAAAGGGTTTTCGCAAACAAGGAAAGGTGGAAGCAAGCTATGAATCGCGTGGATGTCAAGGAAAAGGCGCGCAATCGCGAGCTGCGCGTACTGGAATATTGGAGGCGGGACGGCACGTTTCGCCGCTCGATCGAAAGCAGGGCCGGCAAGCCGAACTTCGTCTTCTACGAGGGCCCGCCGACCGCAAACGGCAAGCCGCATATCGGCCACGTTTTGGGCCGCGTCATCAAGGATTTCGTCGGCCGATACAAGACGATGGCCGGCTACCGGGTCATTCGCAAAGCCGGTTGGGATACGCACGGCCTTCCCGTCGAGCTCGGCGTAGAGAAGCAGCTCGGCATTTCGGGCAAGCAGGAGATCGAAAACTACGGCGTGGAGCCGTTCGTCCGGAAATGCAAGGAGAGCGTATTCGAATACGAGCGCCAATGGCGCGAGCTGACCGAAGCGATCGCGTACTGGACCGATCTGGACGATCCGTACATTACGCTCGACAACCGCTATATCGAGAGCGTATGGCATATTCTCGCGACGATTCACGAAAAGGATTTGCTGTACCGCGGACACCGGGTCAGTCCGTACTGTCCCGATTGCCAGACGACGCTCAGCTCGCATGAGGTGGCGCAAGGGTACGAAGACGTCAAGGATTTGTCCGCGACGGCAAAATTCAAATTGAAGCAAAGCGGCGAATACGTGCTCGCCTGGACGACGACGCCGTGGACGCTGCCCGCGAACGTGGCGCTTGCCGTCCATCCCGACATCGAATACGTGCGAGCGAAGCAGGACGACGGCGTTTATATCGTCGCCGGAACGCTTGCCGAAACGGTGCTGAAGGGCGAATACGAAACGCTCGGCACGGTAAAAGGGAGCGAGCTCGTCGGGCTCGAGTACGAGCCGCTGTTCTCCTACGTACAGGTGGATAACGCGTATCGCGTCATCGGCGGCGACTATGTCAGCGACTCGAGCGGCACGGGCATCGTTCACATCGCGCCGGCCCACGGCGAAGACGACTACCGGGTGGCGCGCCAGCACGATATTCCGATGCTGATGGTCGTCGGAGGCGACGGCCGGTACGTCGACGCCGTGACGGATTTGGCCGGCCGGTTCGTCAAAGATCCCGAGGTCGACATCGCCATCGTCAAAATGCTGTCCGAGCGCGGCCTGCTTTACCATAAGGAAAAATACGAGCACAGCTACCCGTTCTGCTGGCGCTGCAAAACGCCGCTCCTCTATTACGCGACGGAAAGCTGGTTCATCCGGACGACCGCGGTCAAAGATCAGCTGATCGCGAACAACCGGAAGGTGAAGTGGTATCCCGAACATTTGCGGGACGGCCGGTTCGGCAAATTCCTCGAGGATCTGGTCGACTGGAACATCAGCCGCAACCGGTACTGGGGAACGCCGCTGAACGTTTGGGTGTGCGACGATTGCGGGGCGCAGAAGGCGGTGCACAGCCGCAAGGAGCTGCAGGAGCTGGCGACGGAGCCGGTCGCGGACGATCTGGAGCTGCACAAGCCGTACATCGACGGGGTGAAGCTGCGGTGCACGTGCGGCGGCGCGATGACCCGCACGCCGGAAGTGATCGACGTCTGGTTCGACAGCGGCTCGATGCCGTTCGCGCAGTATTTCCATCCGAACGGCGACGAGAAAACGTTCAAGGAACAATACCCGGCCGACTTTATTTCGGAGGGCATCGACCAAACGCGGGGCTGGTTTTACAGCCTGCTCGCGGTGTCGACGCTGTACAACGGCGAGGCGCCGTACAAATCCGTTATTTCGACCGGCCACGTGCTGGACGAGAACGGCCAGAAAATGAGCAAATCGAAGGGCAACGTCATCGATCCGTGGGACATCATCGATGAATTCGGCACCGACGCGTTCCGGTGGGCGCTGCTCGCGGACAGCGCGCCGTGGAACAGCAAGCGGTTTTCCAAAGGCATCGTCGGGGAAGCCAAATCGAAAGTCGTCGACACGCTCGTCAACACGCATGCGTTCTATGCGCTGTATGCCTCGATCGACGGCTTCGATCCGGCGAACCATCCGCACGCGCCTTCCGCGAACAAGCTCGACCGCTGGATCGTCTCGCGGCTGAACAGCCTGATCGCGGACGTCAACCGCGGCCTGGAAACGAACGATTTCCTCAATCCGGCGAGAGCGATCGAGGCGTTCGTCGACGAGTTGTCGAACTGGTACGTGCGCCGTTCCCGCGACCGCTTCTGGGGCAGCGGGCTGCCGGCCGACAAAGTGTCCGCCTATCAGACGCTGCGCGAAGTGCTGCTGACGCTGGCCCGTCTGACGGCTCCGTACCTGCCGTTCGTGTCCGAGGATATTTACGGCAACCTCGGCGGCGGCGACAGCGTGCATTTGGCCGATTATCCGGTCAGCGATCCGGCGAAAATCGACGCCAAGCTGGAGCGGGACATGGAGACGGCGCGCAATATCGTCGAGCTCGCCCGCAACGTGCGCAACGAGTCCGCCATCAAGACGCGCCAGCCGCTGTCCGAGCTGCTCGTCTCGCTCGGCGGCGATTTCGACCCGGCGGAATACGAGGATATCATCAAGGACGAAATCAACGTCAAAAAAATTACGCTCGTCGGAGACGACAGCGGGTTCGTCGATTTCAGCCTGAAGCTGAATTTGAAGGTCGCCGGGAAAAAATACGGCAAAAACGTCGGCCCGATCCAGGCGATGCTGAAAGGGCTCGAAGCGGAGCAGGCAAGCCGAGCGGTGCAAAGCGGGGCGATCGACTTCGAGACCCCGGACGGAGAAACGCTGAGCATCGAGCTGTCCGAACTGCTCGTGGAGAAGCAGGCGAAGACGGGTTTCGCGTCGGCGTCCGGCAACGGAATGACGGTCGCGCTGAACACCGACATCACGCCGGAGCTTGAACAGGAAGGGCTCGTTCGCGAAGTGATCCGGGCCGTCCAGGATACGCGGAAAAAGCTCGACCTGCCGATCGAGCTTCGCGTTGGGCTCGTGCTCGACGCGGACGGCGAGACGGAAGCCGCGCTGCGGGCTTTCGATCATGTGCTTCGCGAAAACGTGCTCGTCCGCGATGTCAAATTCGCCTCCGAACCCGGCATGGAGGAGGTGCAGGCGGGGGATAAAACGATCGGCATCAAAATCGTCGCCGAGTAAGGAACGACGAAGGGCCCCGGGAAAACGGAGCGCCCGCTCTTCCGCCAAAAACGGCCGCACGACCCGAACGGGGTCGGTGCCGGCCGTTTTTTTGTCTTGTCCGGACGAGTTCCGGGTTGCCCGCTCCGCATTGAAATCGTTCTTTTGGCCGCAAGATTGAGCGCGCGGCCGTTGTGGTAAGCTAACGTATGACGATTTATGGACGGGGGGAAAAACGATGGACGAACAAAACCGGATCCACGCCCAATCTAAATCGCGCAAGCCGGGCGCAAAGGAGGAGCCGACGCCGCTCGAGCGCACGCTTCATCTGCTGGCGGCGCGCATCGACAAGCTGGCCGGGGATATGGAAAAGGCGGAAATAAAAGAATACACGAATCTGATGCACCGTCCGTGGGCTTTGATCTGGCGCAACTTCGTTTCGGGCTTGTTCCGCGGCATCGGCATCGCGCTCGGCTTTACTTTTTTCGCGGCAACGATCGTCTGGCTTCTTCAGCTGCTTGGCGCGCTGAACCTGCCGATCATCGGGGATTACGTAGCGGACATCGTCCGGATCGTGCAGCGGCAGCTTGAAATCAATCCGTACTGACGATCGGGCCTACTCGCGCTCGATCTCGTCGGGCTCGAGCAGCGGCTCGCCTTCCCGGTCGGCCAAGTAACGATGATAAGCCCGGTTCCGGACGACGCTGATGTCCGTCCCCGTGATGTCGGTCGCAAGGAAGCTTTCAAGCGGTTCGACGAACCCTTCGTTTTCGTCGGCTTCCGTATAAACCATCTCGTAATCGGAAATGTCGGCGCCCTCCGCCAGGGCCGGACTGTCGGAGTTGCCCCAGGATTCCACGATTTGCCATGCGTCTTCGCCGTCGAATCCGTTTTGGTCGCCTTGGCCGTCGAGCGAAGTGCGGCCGAACGGCGGCTGCAAAAAATATTCTTCGATCGGGCGCTGTTCATGCTCGCGCTGGACGGGCTCGTGCTTGGCGCAGTAGATCGCGGTCGGCTGCGCTTCGAGGCGTTCGGCCGGAATGAAGCCGCCGCAAGCGGCGCAGCGGCCGTATTCGCCGGTGTCCATTCTTTCGAGCGCAGCCTCGATTTTATCCAATCGGAACGCTTGCCTCTCCAGCAAGGCGATGTCTTTGGCTCGCTCGAACGTATCCGTTCCGGCATCGGCGGGGTGGTTGTCGATCCCCGAAAGCTCGCCGGTCGAATCCTTGTATGCGTTGATGAGGCCGAAATGTCCGTTTTGCCGCACGCGTTTTTCCAATTCGCTTTTTTCGTCCAACAGCCTGCGACGCAGCGAGTGCAGCTTTTCCTCCGTCAACTGTGTGGCCATAACCATATGCTCCCTTCCCGTTGGCGTTGCAGGATCCAATCCGTTTGCGGCTTGATCGCGCCGTTAAAGGACGACGAGTCGTTTTTGGCTTTATGCCTCCGGTCTGTAGTTTTCTCCGGTTCGACTGTTTTGCGTCGCGTTCGCCGCGGACATGTTTTGGGCGCGCTGTCGTTTTTTGCATCCTCGTTCGTGGACTCTCCTCTCCCGAGTATGATAAAATCATCAGGAATATGCAGTGAGAGGCGGAGCGCTACGAATGCAACGGAGTCGATTGGGAATTTTGCCGTATTACGGAATTGCCTTGCTTGTATTTATCATCGACTACATCACGAAAAAAATCATCGAACGGAATTTGGAGCTGTACGAGCAAATCCCGGTCATCGGGGATTTCTTCCTCATTACCTCGATTCGGAACCGGGGCGCGGCATTCGGTATTTTGCAGGGGCAGCGGACGTTTTTCGTCATCGTCACGATCGTTGTCGCCGCCGGAATCATCTGGTATTTGCACCGCTCATACCGCAAAGGACATCCGATGCTGCCGACCGCTCTCGCGCTCGTGCTCGGGGGAGCCATTGGCAACTTTCTGGATCGGGCCATTTACGGCGAGGTTGTCGATTTCCTGCAGTTCAACTTCGGCAACTGGACGTTTCCGATCTTCAACATGGCCGACACGTTTCTCGTGTGCGGGGTCGCCCTGATTATTCTGGACACGTTTTTGGAGGAACGCCGGGCGAAGGACAAGAACAAGGAGAACGAAACCGATGACAATGGAGAAGAACAACAGCTTGTTTGATCCGGAACTGCCGGATGAGGAAGATTTCGGGCAACGGGAGCGATCGTGGATCGTGCCGGAGGACCAGGCGGGACAGCGGCTGGATAAGCATGTGACCGACCGGTTTGCGGATGCGTCCGTTTCCCGTTCGCAGGTGCAGGAATGGATTCGGGACGGCGCCGTCGTCGTGAACGGCATGGCGGCAAAGCCGAACGCCAAGCTGGCGGCCGGAGACGCGATAACCGTGACGATTCCCGAGCCCGAACCGATCGAAGCGGCGCCGGAACCGATTCCGCTCGACATCGTGCACGAGGACGAGGACGTCATCGTCATCAACAAGCCGCGCGGGCTAGTCGTACATCCGGCTCCCGGACATGCGTCCGGCACCGTCGTCAATGCGCTGCTGTACCATTGCAAGGATTTGTCCGGCATTAACGGCGTCGTCCGTCCGGGCATCGTGCACCGCATCGACAAAGACACGACGGGCCTGCTGATGGCCGCCAAAAACGACGCCGCGCATCATTCGCTGGCCGAGCAGCTCAAAGCGCATTCGGTCATCCGGCGCTATACCGCGCTCGTTCGGGGCGTCGTTCCCCACGACCGGGGAACGATCGACGCGCCGATCGGCCGGGACAGAAACGACCGCAAAATGTTCGCGGTCACCGACAAGGGCGCGAAGGACGCAGTCACGCATTTTACGGTGCTGGAGCGGTTTGCCGAATATACGCTCGTGGAGCTTCGGCTCGAAACGGGGCGGACGCACCAAATCCGGGTGCATATGAAGTACATCGGCCATCCGCTCGTCGGGGATCCGGTATACGGGGGGCGCGGCGGGCGCAACCTCGGGATCGAAGGGCAGGCGCTTCATGCCGGCGTTCTGGGCTTCGTCCATCCGCGAACCGGACGGACGATGGAGTTCAGCGCCCCGCTGCCGGACGATATGGAGCATGCGCTTTATATGCTCAGGACGCGATGACGGGGAATGCATTTGATGCGTATGTCGATCCGGTTGAGTCGTGGCTGCTCATCTGAACCTCTATACGCCTGCAGCCCCGCTCAAGTTGGATAACCATGACTCATCTCGCCGCCTCAGCGCGCAAGCTGTCGATCCGGTTGAGTCGTGGCTACTCAACTCGACCTTACGCACAAGGCACATTCATGTTGGGCTAGAGTGGATTTTATCCAACGAGGAACGGTCATTTCGGACGAAATGGATGAAACGGCCTTGCTCCATAGGACAAAATCCAACGAAGCCTGCGAACGTAGCGAAAAAGCCGTTTTTGATTTGGACGAAATCCAACGAAGCTCCGCCAAACTCGATTGATCCCGCCAAGAAACCCGCCAACCGTTACGCCGTCCCTGCGCATGAAGCCGCTCTCATCTCCATCCCCCCGCAAAGACGCCTCCATAAGTACCGCAAGCCGAGATTACTTGCGCCAACGCGCCAGTCCCCGCTCCAATGCTTCGTTGTCGCCATAAAGTCTATCTTTCCAAGGTCGGCAAGACGATTTTCCTGGGAGAAAGTTATGCCCTTATCCAGCCAATATTTTTCATTCATTCGGACGAGCCGTTCGCATGAGGGGACTGTGCCCGCTTCGCCCGGCTTTCGGATTTGCAAATCCTGCAAACCTTCTGCGCAAAAATCCATGGTGAGAAACGCGGAATTGCGGCATATTGAGAATGAGAGTAATTTAGGCGAGGAGTGTCGCAAACGTGAGCGTAGAACAATATCAATCCACCTTTATTCAAGAGCAATTCGCCGACCGGATCGGCGGATCCAACTACGGCAAGGATACGAACATTTACAAGTTCGAAAAAATCAAACGCGCCAAAGCCGCCGCCAAAAAAGCGTTCCCCGACGTTGAGCTGATCGACATGGGCGTCGGCGAGCCGGACGAAATGGCGGACGTCGGCATCGTGGCCAAGCTTGCCGAAGAAGCGGCCAAGCCTGAAAACCGCGGCTACGCGGACAACGGCATCGCCGACTTCAAGGTCGCGGCCGCGAAATATTTGAAGGAAGTGTTCTCGGTCGACGGCATCGATCCGGAAACCGAAGTCGTGCACTCGATCGGCTCCAAGCCGGCGCTGGCGATGATGCCGTCCGTGTTCATCAATCCGGGCGACGTGACGATCATGACCGTCCCGGGCTACCCGGTCATGGGCACCCACACGAAATATCTCGGCGGACAAGTCTACAACGTGCAGTTGACGAAGGAGAACAACTTCCTGCCGGATCTGGACGCCATTCCGGAAGAGATCGCCCGCAAGGCGAAGCTGTTTTACCTGAACTATCCGAACAACCCGACGGGCGCGGCCGCTACGGCCGAATTTTTCGTGAAGGTCGTCGCTTGGGCGAAGAAATACAACGTCGTCATCGTGCACGACGCTCCGTACGCGGCGCTGACGTACGACGGCGTCAAGCCGCTCAGCTTCCTGTCGGTGCCGGGGGCGAAGGACGTGGGCGTCGAGCTTCACTCCCTGTCCAAGTCGTACAACATGACCGGCTGGCGAATCGGCTTTGTCGCCGGCAACCCGCTCATCGTCAAAGCGTTCAGCGATGTGAAGGACAACAACGATTCCGGCCAGTTCATCGCCATTCAGAAAGCGGCCGCCTACGGCCTGGCGAACCCGGCCATCACCGAGGCGATCGCGTCCAAATATTCGCGCCGCCACAACCTGCTCGTGGCCGCGCTCAACGAAATCGGCTTTAAAGCCGAGAAGCCGAAGGGCTCGTTCTTCCTGTACGTCGAGGCGCCGAAGGGCATCAAGGGCGGCCAGCGGTTCGAGACGGCCGAGGATTTCTCGCAATATTTGATCCGCGAAAAGCTGATCTCCACCGTGCCTTGGGACGACGCCGGCCATTTCGTCCGTTTCTCCGTCACGTTCATCGCGCAAGGGGAAGAAGACGAGCAGCGCGTCATCGGCGAAATCAAGCGCCGGCTGACGGACGTGGAATTTGAATTTTAATTCATAAAACTGCATAAAAATAAATACAATCCTGTTGACAACGGGTGTCGAAAGTGCGATAATCTCAGATAAATGAACGGTTGCCTTTAACTCAGTCCAGAGAGGCTGGCAAGGTGGCGTAGCGCACGACCCGATTCGGTCGCGGCCTGATTTCGCAAGCGGACGTCTGTCCGCCTCGCGGTCAAGCTGTGGCTAATCCTGTCGACATACACCTCCTTGCGTCTTATGCAAGGAGGTTTTTTTATGCCTTCATCGCCAGCGGGAGGGTTCGTTATGCAGGAGTTTCAAAACGTCATTATGGATGAATCCGCCATCCGGCGGGCGCTGACCCGAATTGCCCACGAAATCGTGGAAAAGAACAAAGGAATCGACGGCTGCGCGCTGGTCGGCATCCGGACGAGGGGCGTTTTTCTGGCGCGGCGGATCGCGGAGCGCATTCGGGACATCGAAGGCCGCCCGATCGGCGTCGGCGAGCTGGACGTGACCCGGTACCGGGACGACCGGCCGAGCGATGCCGACGCTTCCTCCGTCGTGCCGGGCCTCGTTAGCGCGGAAGGCGACAAGCCTTTCGACATCAAGGACAAGCGGATCATTTTGTTCGACGACGTGCTCTATACCGGCCGAACGATCCGGGCGGCGATGGACGCGCTGATGGATTGCGGGCGACCCCAGGCGATCCAGCTGGCCGTCCTGGTCGACCGGGGACACCGGGAGCTGCCGATCCGGCCGGATTACGTCGGCAAGAACGTGCCGACCTCCAGGCAGGAGAAGATCGAGGTCTCCCTGAGCGAAGTGGACGAAAACGACTGCGTCCTCATCATGCACCCGCGGGAAGCGGAAGTGGAAGTGTAAAGCCGGTCATCGAACGGATCGGAGCAACAGACGGATACGAGGAGGCCTTTCGAACATGACGACATGGATCTTAAACGGCTTGACGGTGAACCCGGAAACCGGAGAACTTTCGAAAAAGCATTTGAAAATAGAAAACGGCAAAGTCGCCGAATGGGCGGACGGCGAGACCGCGCCCGACACGGCCGGCGCCGAAACGATCGACGCCGCGGGCAAGCTGATTTCCCCGGGATTCATCGACATGCACGTGCACCTTCGCGAACCCGGCTTCGAATATAAGGAAACGATCGCGAGCGGCACCCGCTCGGCGGCCAAGGGCGGCTTTACGACGATCGCCTGCATGCCGAACACCCGTCCGGTGGCGGATTCCCCGGAAACGGTGCGGCTGGTGCTGGACAAAGCGGCGACCGAAGGCGCGGTCAAGGTGCTGCCTTACGCTGCCATCACGAAAAACGAGCTCGGCCGCGAGCTGACCGACTTCGCCGCGCTCAAGGAAGCGGGCGCGATCGGCTTCACCGACGACGGCGTGGGCGTCCAGAACGCGCAAATGATGAAGGACGCGATGGCGCAGGCCAAGTCGCTGGGCCTTCCGATCATCGCCCACTGCGAGGACGATTCCCTCGTCGTCGGGGCTTCGGTGACCGATGGCGCGTTTTCCCGCAAGAACGGTCTTAAGGGCATTCCGAACGAATCCGAGGCGATTCACGTGGGACGGGACATTTTGCTGGCGGAGGCGACCGGGGTTCACTACCATGTCTGCCACGTCAGCACCGAACAGTCGATCCGGCTCATCCGGCTCGGCAAATCGGTCGGCGTCCGCGTGACGGCGGAAGTTTGCCCGCACCACCTGGTGCTGTCGGACGAGGACATTCCGGATTCGATGGACGCCAACTGGAAGATGAACCCCCCGCTGCGGACGCCCCGCGATGTCGAAGCTTGCATCGAGGCGCTCGAGGACGGGACGATCGACATCATCGTGACCGATCACGCGCCGCACAGCGCGGAAGAGAAAGCGAAAGGACTCGAGCGCGCCCCGTTCGGCATCGTTGGCTTCGAAACGGCGTTCCCGCTGCTGTACACGAAATTCGTCAAGACCGGAAGGTGGACGCTGCCGTTCCTGCTCCGCCGCATGACGAGCGATCCCGCCCGGGTGTTCGGGCTGGAGACGGGGACTTTGGCCCCCGGTTCGGCCGCCGACGTCACGCTGATCGACCTCGAAACCGAGAAGGAAGTCGATCCGGAAACGTTCCTGTCGCTCGGGCGGAATACGCCGTTCGCCGGTTGGAAGCTTTCCGGCTGGCCGGCGCTGACGATGGTCGACGGCAAGGTCGTCTGGAGCGAACAGGCTTAAGCTTGTCGCTTGTAAGGCATACGAGGCGTTTTTGCTCACGCAAAGACTTGAGGAGGAAAAGGGATGCAAGCGAGATTGTTACTGGAAGACGGCACACTGTTCACGGGCCTCGGATTCGGCGCGGAAGGCGCGTCCACCGGCGAAGTGGTGTTCAATACAGGCATTACCGGATATCAGGAAGTTCTGTCCGATCCTTCCTACTGCGGACAGATCGTCACGATGACGTTTCCGCTGATCGGCAATTACGGCATTAACCGGGACGACTTCGAGTCGATTCGCCCTTACATTCACGGCTTCGTCGTGCGCCGTCACGAGCCGGTGCCGAGCAACTGGCGGGCGCAGTATACGCTGGACAGTCTGCTCAAAGAGTACGGCATCATCGGCATCGGCGACATCGACACGCGCATGCTGACGCGGATTTTGCGCCGCCACGGTACGATGAAGGGGATTCTGACGACGGGAACCGAACGGGTGGAAGAGCTGCGGGAGCGGCTTAACGCCTCCTCGCTGCTGCGCGACCAGGTCGCCCGCACGTCGACGAAGCAAGTGTTTTCCAGCCCGGGCAACGGCGAGCGGATCGTGCTGATCGACTACGGAGCCAAAAGCGGCATCCTGCGCGAGCTGACACAGCGCGGCTGCGACGTCGTCGTCGTCCCGCACGACACGACGGCCGACGAAATCCGCCGGCTGCATCCCGACGGCATCCAGCTGTCGAACGGCCCCGGGGACCCGAAGGACGTCCCGCACGCCGTCGAAACGGTGCGCCAGCTGCTCGGCGAATACCCGCTGTTCGGCATCTGTCTCGGCCACCAAATTTTCGCGCTCGCTTGCGGGGCCGACACCGAAAAGCTGAAATTCGGCCACCGCGGCGGCAACCACCCGGTCAAGGAGCTTGAAAGCGGCCGCTGCTACATTACATCGCAAAACCACGGCTACACGGTCAAGGAAGAGTCGATCCGGGGCACGGAGCTGACCGTGACGCACATCAACAACAACGACAAAACGATCGAAGGCCTGAAGCATAACCGCTATCCGGCCTACACGGTGCAATATCACCCGGAAGCGGCTCCGGGTCCGTTCGACAGCGGCTACCTGTTCGACCGGTTCCTGGAGATGATCCGCGAGCACAAACGCAACAACCCCGAACGGCCGCGCCAGGCACAGTTGGCGGAGACGCTGAGAGGAGAACTGCAATATGCCCAAAAATAACGACCTCAAAAAAATTCTCGTGATCGGCTCCGGCCCGATCGTCATCGGACAAGCGGCCGAATTCGACTACGCCGGCACGCAGGCTTGCCAAGCGCTGAAGGAAGAAGGACTCGAAGTCGTCCTGATCAACAGCAACCCGGCCACGATTATGACCGATACCAATATGGCCGACAAAGTGTACATCGAGCCGATCAACCTCGAGTTCGTATCCCAGATCATCCGGCAGGAGCGTCCGGACGGATTGCTGCCGACGCTGGGCGGACAGACCGGCCTCAACATGGCGGTCGAATTGGCCCGCGCCGGCGTGCTCGAGCAGGAAGGCGTCAAGCTGCTCGGCACGCAGCTGTCGGCGATCGAGCGCGCCGAGGACCGCGATCTGTTCCGCGAGCTGATGCGCGAGCTGGGCCAGCCCGTTCCGGAGAGCGTCATCGTGACGAGCATCCAGGAAGCGGTCGATTTCGCGAACGAAATCGGCTATCCGGTCATCGTGCGCCCGGCTTATACGCTGGGCGGCACGGGCGGCGGCATCGCGGCGACCGAGGAAGAGCTGCGCGAAACGGTCGACAGCGGCATCCGCTACAGCCCGATCGGCCAATGCCTGGTCGAGAAATCGATCGCGGGCATGAAGGAAGTCGAATACGAAGTGATGCGCGACGCGAACGACAACTGCATCGTCGTCTGCAACATGGAAAACTTCGATCCGGTCGGCGTCCATACCGGCGACAGCATCGTCGTCGCGCCGAGCCAAACGCTGTCGGACCGCGAGTATCAGATGCTCCGCTCCGCATCGCTGAAAATCATTCGCGCGCTCAACATCGAAGGCGGCTGCAACGTGCAGTTCGCGCTCGATCCGCAAAGCTATCAATATTACGTCATCGAAGTCAACCCGCGCGTCAGCCGCTCTTCGGCGCTCGCTTCGAAAGCGACCGGCTACCCGATCGCCAAAATGGCCGCCAAAATCGCGATCGGCTACACGCTCGATGAAATCGTCAACCCGGTTACGGGGCAGACCTATGCCTGCTTCGAGCCGACGCTGGACTACATCGTCAGCAAAATCCCGCGCTGGCCGTTCGACAAATTCGTCTCGGCGAACCGCAAGCTCGGCACGCAAATGAAGGCGACCGGCGAAGTGATGGCGATCGGCCGCACGTTCGAGGAATCGATCCACAAAGCGGTTCGCTCGCTGGAAATCGGCACGCACCGCCTGCTGCTCAAGGGCGCGGGCGAAATCGCCGACGACGTGCTTCGCACGCGCCTCGCGAAGCCGGACGACGAACGGCTGTTCCTCGTCGCCGAAGCGTTCCGCCGCGGCTGGACGCTGCAGGACATCCAGGACTTGACGAGCATCGACTGGTGGTTCCTGGACAAAATCGAACGCATCGTCGCATTCGAGGACGTTATTCGCCGCGAGCCCGGACTCACGGCCGAGACGCTGCTTAAGGCAAAGCGCATGGGCTTCACCGACCGCGCGATCGCCGAGCTGCGCAAGGAGGGCCAAGGCGTTAGCGCGGCTCACGCGGACGAAACGGCCGTTCGGGAATACCGGCTGCAGCAGGGAATCAAACCCGTTTATAAAATGGTCGACACCTGCGCCGCCGAATTCGAAGCTTCGACGCCGTACTACTACTCGACTTACGAGACGGAAAACGAAGTGATCCCGAGCGCGAAGGGAAAGATCGTCGTGCTCGGCTCCGGCCCGATCCGGATCGGCCAAGGCATCGAGTTCGACTACTCGACGGTTCACGCCGTGTGGGCGA
Organism: Cohnella massiliensis; assembly: GCF_900169535.1. Taxonomy (NCBI): domain Bacteria; kingdom Bacillati; phylum Bacillota; class Bacilli; order Caryophanales; family Paenibacillaceae; genus Cohnella; species Cohnella massiliensis. The sequence goes on along the minus strand of NZ_LT821259.1, from coordinate 2,717,887 downwards.
TCCGCAACGCCGGCTACGAAGCGGTCATCATCAACAACAACCCGGAAACGGTATCGACGGATTTCAATACGTCGGATCGGCTGTACTTCGAGCCTCTCTTCTTCGAAGACGTCATGAACGTCATCGAGCAGGAGAAGCCGATCGGCGTCATCGTCCAGTTCGGCGGCCAAACGGCGATCAATCTGGCGGGCCCGCTGTCCCGCGCCGGCGTGCGCATTCTCGGCACGTCGCTCGACAGCATCGACGAGGCCGAAGACCGCAAGCGGTTCGAGGCGCTCCTTCGCCGGCTGAACATCGCGCAGCCGAAGGGCACGACCGTCACTTCCGTGGACGAAGCGGTAGGCGCGGCGGCATCGCTCGGCTATCCGGTGCTCGTCCGCCCGTCCTACGTGCTGGGCGGCCGCGCGATGGAAATCGTCTACTCCGACGACGAACTGCTCGCTTATATGAAAGAAGCGGTGAAAATCAATCCGGAGCATCCCGTCCTGATCGACCGCTACATGCTCGGCAAGGAAATCGAAGTCGACGCCATCTGCGACGGCGAAACGGTGCTCATTCCCGGCATCATGGAGCATATCGAACGCGCGGGCGTCCACTCGGGCGACTCGATCGCGGTCTATCCGCCGCAGTCGCTGTCGGAGGAAATCAAGCGGCAAGCGGTCGACATCACGACCCGCATCGCGAAGGAACTGAAGACGGTCGGGCTCGTCAACATCCAGTTCGTCATTTGGAACGAGCAGGTGTTCGTCATCGAAGTCAATCCGCGTTCGTCGCGCACGGTGCCGTTCCTGTCCAAGGTGACGAACGTGCCGATGGCGAATTTGGCGACGCAGGCGATTCTGGGCGTCAAGCTGGCCGACCTGGGCTATTCCGGAGGCCTGTGGCCGGAAGACGAGCACGTATCGGTCAAAGTGCCGGTGTTCTCCTTCGCCAAGCTGCGCCGCGTCGACCCGACGCTGACGCCGGAAATGAAATCGACCGGCGAAGTGATGGGCCGCGACCGCCATTTCGCCAAGGCGCTGTTCAAAGGGCTGCTGGGCGCCAACATGAAAATCCCGACCTCGGGTTCGATCATCGCGACCGTCGCCGACAAGGATAAAGAAGAAGCGATCGAAATTTTGCGCGGCTTCTACAAATTGGGCTACAAGCTGCTGGCAACCGGAGGCACGGCGGAAGCGCTCGAACAAGCGGGGATGCGCGTCACGCGCGTGAACAAGCTGAGCGAGAACTCGCCGAACATCCTCGACCTGATTCGCACCGGACAGGCGCAATTCGTCGTCAATACGTTGACGAAGGGCAAAACGCCGGAGCGCGACGGGTTCCGGATTCGCCGCGAAGCGGTGGAAAACGGCGTCGTCTGCCTGACGTCGCTCGATACGGTCCGCGCGCTGCTGAACATGCTGGAGTCGCTGCGCTTCTCCAGCGAAGCGATGCCGGTGCTTACGCCTTAACATTCGCGCTTTTGCCCGGTCTCCAGCTACTGCCGGAGATCGGGCTTCTATGTGACATTTTACGTTAAAACAAGGGAGCTGAACGTGTTGACGATGCGTCTCACACGCGAGCAAGCTGCCGCCAAGGTGATGGTAGCGCTCGACAAACCCGATGCCGAAACGGCATTGCGCCTCGCCGACGCGCTTCACGGCACCGGCTGCTGGATGAAAGTGGGCATGGAGCTGTTCTATGCCGCGGGCCCTTCGGTCGTCCGCGAGCTGAAAGCCCGGGGCTTCAAAGTGTTTCTCGATTTGAAAATGCACGACATTCCCAACACGGTGCGAGGCGGCGCCCGGAGCATCACGCGGCTCGGCGTCGATATGTTCAACGTGCACGCGGCAGGGGGAAGCGCGATGATGGGGGCCGCCATGCAAGGCGTGGAGGATGCGCTCGGGGAGGGCGACGCGGACGAGAAACCGATCGTCATCGCCGTGACGCAGCTGACGAGCACGAGCCTCGCCGTGCTTAACGAGGAAATCGGAATTGCAGGCACGGTCGAGCAGGCGGTCGTAAACTATGCGAAGCTTGCCGCCAGCGCCGGTCTTCGCGGCGTCGTCGCCTCGCCGCTCGAGGTCGAAGCGATCAAGCTCGCCTGCGGTCCGGAATTTCTCACCGTGACGCCGGGCATTCGGCCGCGCGGTTCCGACATCGGGGACCAGTCGCGCATCACGACACCCGGCGACGCCGTCCGGGGCGGCACCGATTATCTCGTGATCGGGCGGCCGATTACCGGCGCTCCCGATCCCGCCGTTTCGCTTCAATCGATCCTTGAGGAGATGAGCGCATCATGACCACTGTATCCATAGACCGCCTGCCGACCGAAGTCGCCGGCGCCTTGCTGCGCATCCAGGCGGTGGCGCTGCGCCCGAACGAGCCGTTTACGTGGACTTCGGGGCTGAAGTCGCCCATTTACTGCGACAATCGGCTGACGATGTCGTTTCCGGAAATCCGCGATCTGATCGCAGAAGGCTTCGCCGCCATCATCCGGGACCAATATCCGGACTGCGAAGCGGTCGCCGGCATTGCGACGGGCGGCATTCCCCATGCGGCCTGGGTCGCCCAAAAGCTGAGCCTGCCGATGCTGTACGTGCGGGACAAGGCGAAGGGGCACGGCAAGACGAACCAGATCGAAGGCAGCTTCAAACCCGGCCAAAAAGTCGTGCTGATCGAGGATTTGATCTCGACCGGCGGGAGCTCGCTCAAGGCGGCGGTAGCCGTCCGCGATGCCGGCTGCGAAGTGCAGGGCGTCGTCGCGATTTTCACGTATCAGTTCGAAAAGGCGACCGACGCGTTCGCGGCGGAAAACATTCCACTGCATACGCTGTCGAACTATACGGCGCTCGTCTCCGTCGCGCTCGAGACCGGAGCCATCCGCGAGGAAGACGTCGCGCAGCTGAAAGCGTGGCGCGAAAATCCGGCGGCTTACGGCGTATAAGCTTGTCGGCGCATCTTTGCATCACCCCCGTTTCGGTCGAAACCGGCGGGGGTATTTTTTTTGAGCGCGCCGGAACCCGATTCCCAATATTTACGCGTGCTTGCCCGTGCTGCTTCTCTGATAGGATAGAGGGATAGAGGCAAAAGAGGATAGAGGGATATCTGTCCTGCCGGAAAGAGGTGCGGGTTTTGCGTTTTTATCGTTTGTTGAATTTGGGGTTGGCCGCCTTTCTCGCCTGCGGGATCGCGCCGCCGGCGTTTGCGGCCGGAACCTCGGTCGGAACGCCGTTTCGCGATATCGCGTCCAGCTTCGCCAAGGCGGATATCGCCGCGTTGTACGCAAAAGGCATCGTCGGCGGAACGAGCGCCGATACGTTCAGTCCGAAGCGGGGGGTCACGCGCGCGGAATTCGCGGCGCTCCTGATCCGTCTGTTCGGGCTTGAGCCGGTGGCGAGCCGCATTTCTTCTTTTATCGACGTTCCGCTCGGCGCATGGTATTACGGTTCGACGGAGGCGGCGTCCCAGCTCGGCATCGTGAACGGGACGGGGGCCGGCGCGTTTCGCCCGGCGGCATCGCTGACGCGGGAGCAGGCGGCTGTCCTCCTGGCGCGGGCTTTAAAATTGGAGGGTTATGGCGGCGGCGAATCGTCTTCGTACGAGGACGCGGACGACATAAGCGTTTGGGCGGTCGCCTCGGCGCAGGTTGCGACGGAAGCGGGGCTGATCGAAGGGGATAGCGAAGGCCATTTCCGTCCGCAGGATGCGCTGACCCGCGAGGAGACGGCCGCGCTGCTGAACCGGATCGTTCGGAACGACGAATGGGCGGACGGTCTGGAGCGCGAGCCGGAAATGGGGCTGCAGCTCGGCTGGCAGTACTTGCAGACGACGGCGGAATTTATCGCAAGCGTAAAGCGGTCGACCGTGAATACGCTCGTTCCGCGCGTCTTTTTTCTGGAATCGGCTTCGGCGGTTTCAGACAGCACGGACGAAACGCTTGTCCGATGGGCGGACGAGAGCGGGAAACAGGTGTGGGGGATGGTCGGCAACCGATCGGATGCGGAGCTGACCCATCGACTGCTTGAAGACGAGAGCAACCGGCAGGACGTCATCGATCAGCTCGTCGCTTACGTCGACCATTACGGAATGGATGGTCTTAATCTCGACTTTGAAAACGTGCTGCCAATAGACCGCTTCGGCTTGACCGCCTTCGTCGAAGAGTTGGCCTGCCGGCTGCACCGGATCGGGGCGGTGCTGTCGGTGAACGTTTCCCCCGATCTCGGTTCCGACTGGACGGCGGCGTTCGACTACGCCGCTTTGGGGGAAGCGGCCGATTATATCGTCCTGATGGGGTACGACGAGCATTGGGGCGGTTCCCCGGTTGCCGGATCGGTCGCTTCGCTGCCGTGGGTGGCGAGCGGCTTGGACACGCTGCACGAGGCCGTGCCGGCGTCGCGGACGATTCTCGCCTTGCCGACGTACACCCGGAAATGGACGCTTGCGCCGTCCGTCTCCTCGACGATTTTGTCGATCCGCGAGCAGGCTGCGGCCGTCGAGTCGCTCGGGGCGGGGAGTTGCTCCTGGGACGAGACGATCGGACAGTACGTCTACACGTTCGCCAAGTCGGGAACGACGTACAAGATTTGGGCGGAGGACAGCCGCTCCCTCGCGCTGAAGACGGCGGAGGCCGCGAAGCGGGGGATGGCGGGGCTCGCCTACTGGTACATCGGCGGCGAGACGCCCGATATTTGGCCGGCCGTCCGGAACGCGGCCAAGTACGCATCGTTCGCGTCCGGCTGACGGCGGCCGGGCGTTCGGCTGCATTCGAAGATGCGGGATTCATTCGATTCGACCGCGCCAATCGCGAATCCTGGCATTGAGACCGTCAAGGTCGGGCGCTTCCGTTTCCTCGTCGGACAGGCGGGCCCGCTCTTTCAGCTTCAGGATGCGATAGACGCTCTCGTCGATCCGGGTTTCCGCGATCGTGCCGTCCTTGACGCAACGGACAAGCGACTCGAAAACGGCCCGTTCGTTGTCGTAACCGTGGCCGATCAGCAGGATGTCGACGCCCGCTTCCACGGCATCGGCGGCGGCGTCGGCCAGCTTGTAGTTTTTGACGATCGCGCCCATTCCCAAATCGTCGGTCATGACGACGCCGTCGTAGCCCATTTTTTCCCGGAGCTGCGTGCCGACAATCGTCTTCGACAGCGAAGCCGGCCGCTTTGGATCGACTTTCGGAAATAGAATATGGGCGACCATGATCGCTTCGGCTTGCTCCTTGACCGCGGCCTGGAACGGGAGCCATTCCTGCTTCGCCAACTGCTGCGGCGTCTTGTTCACGACGGGCAAATCGAGGTGGGAATCGACGGACGTGTCGCCGTGCCCCGGAAAATGCTTGACTACGGGAATGACGCCGCCCCCGCGAATGCCCTTCATGGCTGCGATGCCCATTTCGGCCACGCGTTCGGCGGAACTGCCGAACGAGCGATCGCCGATGACGGGATTGTCCGGGTTGCTGTTGACGTCCAGCACGGGCGCGAAATCCATATTTAAGCCGAAAGCCAGCAGCGCTTCGGCAAGCAGATTTCCCATTTCCTCGGCCTGCTCCGGCTTGCCGCCGGCGCCGACGGCGGCGCTGGCCGGAAACGGTTCGACCTCGTCCGGCAAACGGCTGACCCGGCCGCCTTCCTGGTCGACGCCGATGAAGATCGGCGCGGGATTCCCTGCATTTACGCGTTTGATCGCGTTAATGAGGGAGACCGTTCCGCGGACATCCGATATATTGTCCCCGTACAGGATGATGCCGCCGATTTTGTGTTCGCGGATCATTTTTATCGCTTCGTCGTCAAGCTCGTCGCCTTCGATGCCGGCCAACACCATTTGCCCGATTTTCTCCTCCGGCGTCATGTTCCGGATCTTCAACCGGATCGGATCTTCGGAGGCGGACGGCGGGGCTGCGGAAGAAGGGGAAGCTTCCGGCGGAACCGTTGCCGAAGGCGGCGCATTTTCGCCGGTTGCCGGGTTCGGCGCCTGTTCGCCCCCGGCCGTCGCCGTCGGCGGCGAAGTGGCGGTCGAAGCGGTCGGCGATGCGGAAGGGGAAGCGGGCGGCTCGTTATTCGCAGCGCATCCGGCTGCTCCTGCGATCGCGGCGGCAAGCAGAGCGAGTCTCGCGAGCGGACGCCATTTCATGGGACGGTCACTCCTTTCGGGCAATACGTTACGGGCGGCAAACGGTGCTCCAGGAAAAACAGACTTGGATTCGCACGAAACGAAACTTATCCTTTCCGAATCGTCGAACAAAAATAGCGGTCGTTCCCGACCGCTATTCGCGCACGTATTGAAGCTGACCTGTCTTGCGGTTACCGTAAACGCCCCTGCGCCGGGAACTGCCCGCGCCCAAGACCGCGCGAGCGGGCGTTCGGCTTGCTTAAGCTTTGGAAATGTCGAACGAGCTTTTGAGCGAGACGACCCGGTTGAACACCGGACGCCCGGGCTCGCTGTCCTTCGGATCGACATTGAAGTAGCCGTGCCGGAAAAACTGGAATTTCTCCTGGGCCGCCGCATCCTTCAAGCCCGGCTCGACGAAGCCTTGCAGCGTCGTCAGCGAGTTCGGGTTCAGCCGCTCGAGAAACGGGGCGTCGTCGTCCTCTTCGTCTTCCGTAATAAGCGGCTCGTACAGACGGAATTCCGCGGGCGCCGCCTGCGAGGCGTCGACCCAGTGAATCGTGCCCTTCACCTTCCGGCCGGTAAAGCCGGAGCCGCTCTTCGTCTCGGGATCGTACGTGCAGCGAAGCTCCACCACTTCGCCGGCTTCGTTTTTGATCGCTTCCTCGCACTTGATGAAGTACGCGTGCTTGAGCCGGACTTCGTTGCCGGGAAACAGCCGGAAGTATTTGCTCGGCGGATTTTCCATGAAATCGTCCTGCTCGATGTAGATTTCGCGCGAGAACGGAATTTGGCGGTAGCCCAACTCCGGGTTTTCCGAATTGTTCTCGGCGTCCAGCCATTCCGTCTGCCCTTCCGGATAGTTCGTGATGACGACTTTCAGCGGCCGCAGAACGGCCATCGTCCGCGGACACTTCAGCTTCAAATCCTCGCGGATGAAGTGCTCCAGCATTTGCTCGTCGACGACGCTGTAGCTGCGCGCGACGCCGATCTCGCGGCAGAACGCGCGGATCGCCTCCGGAGTGTAGCCTTTGCGGCGAAGGCCGGAAATCGTCGGCATGCGCGGATCGTCCCAGCCGTCGACGGCCTTTTCGTCCACGAGCATTTTGAGCTTCCGCTTGCTCATGACCGTGTTCGTCAGGTTCAGCCGCGCAAATTCGTACTGCCGGGGGGTATGGGGCATTTCGGTTTCCCGGACGACCCAGTCGTAGAACGGCCGCTGATCCTCGAATTCGAGCGTGCATATCGAGTGCGTGACGCCTTCGATCGCGTCCTCGAGCGGGTGGGCGAACGCATACATCGGGTAAATGCACCATTGGTCCCCGGTATTGTGGTGCGTCGCGTGAACGACGCGGTAAATGACCGGATCCCGCATGTTGATGTTCGGCGACGACATGTCGATTTTGGCGCGGAGCACCTTGGCCCCGTCCGGAAACTCTCCGTCCTTCATGCGCCGGAACAGGTCGAGGTTTTCCTCGACGGAGCGGTTGCGGTACGGGCTCTCCTTGCCGGGCTGCGTCAGCGTGCCGCGCGTTTCGCGGATTTCGTCCGCGCTTTGATCGTCGACGTAGGCGAGCCCCTTGCGGATCAGCAAGTTGGCGCGGTCGAACATTTCGCCGAAATAATCCGAGGCGAAAAACAGTCCGTCCCAGTCGAAGCCGAGCCACTGCACGTCCTTTTTGATCGATTCGACGTATTCGGCGTCTTCTTTTAACGGATTCGTATCGTCAAACCGCAAATGGGTGCGGCCTTTGAATTCGTCGGCAAGCTCGAAGTTCAGGCAAATCGACTTCGCATGCCCGATATGCAGATAGCCGTTCGGTTCGGGCGGAAACCGGGTGACGATTCCCTTCACGCGGCCTTCGGCCAGATCCTCGGCGACGATGTTTTTGATAAAGTTCGATGACGACGTTTTGCTGTCCAATCCGACCAACCTTCCCTAGGAATTCTCTTGTTATTCCTTCATCATACACAAAATATCCCCTTCTTATAAAGAGGAAAGCAAAAAAATAAGCGCCGGAAGCCCTTTCTGTCGCAAGCTGCCGAAAAAATAGGCCCATCCTCCTCTCATCTTTCTCATAAAAAATTGCTAAAGACGTAACTTTTCCTCGGTTTGGATCGTTATAATTGATGGAGCCATGGGGAAAGAACTGCATTCGTCGTCAATTTTTGCTATAGGCAACAGGGGGAGGAGCCAGAATCATGCGGTCATGGTTGCAGCGAAAAAAAGGTCCCGAGCCGCCGAAATCGATTGCGGCCGTCCTTGAGCCCTCGGAGCGGGAGCAGCCGTCCGATGCCGCTTCCGCGCCGGCGGAGCCGCTTTTGACGGTGCGCGGGGTGGAGCGCTCGTTCGACGTCGGCAGCCAGAAGCTGCGCGTGTTGAAAGGAATCGATTTGCAGTTATATCCGAAACAGCTCGTCATGCTGAAAGGCCGGTCCGGCTCCGGCAAAACGACGCTGATGAACTTGATGGGCGGGCTCGATACGCCGACCGCCGGCGAAATTTATTTTCAGGGACGCCCCTTTCACAAATTGGACGACCGTAAGCGAACCGAGGTGCGCCGCAGCGAAATCGGATTTATTTTTCAGGCTTACGCGCTGCTGCCGCTGCTGTCGGCTTACGAGAACGTGGAGCTGACGCTGCGGATGGCGGGAGTTCCGAGAACCCAATGGAAAAAACGGATCACCGAATGCCTGGAAATGGTGGGGCTCGCGAAACGGATGCACCATCGGCCTTCCGAGCTTTCCGGGGGAGAACAGCAGCGGGTCGCGATCGCCAAGGCGATTTCGCATCGGCCGAGCTTGCTGCTGGCGGACGAACCGACGGCCGAGCTGGATTCGCAGATGACTGCCCAGATTATGGGGGTTTTTCGGGACATCGTTTCCGCGGAGAAAGTGACGATTTGCATGACGACTCACGATTTGACGATATTGGAGGTTGCAGACCATGTCTATGAAATGGTGGACGGCGTATTCGTATCCAAGTGACCGGAAAGGAGCTTGGCGCGGCTCCAAGCGCAAGCTGGCTTCGGCGTTCGCCGTCCTGTCCTTGAGCGCGGCGCTGGCCGGCTGCTCGCTGCTGCCCGACGAGCCGGAAGAGGAGGACCTGTCGGCGATCCAGCTGCCGCAAATTTCGAAAAAGCCGGAATACGAAGTTACCACGAAGACGTTGGAGACGAAGGTTCAAGGCACGGGCAAAATCATGTCCGAAGAGGAAAAAACGCTCTACTATACTTCTTCTTCTTTGGAAGGCAAAAGACTCAAAACGCTGTACATATCAAACGGCGACGCCGTGAAAGCGGGACAGGTCATCGCCGAACTGGACGTGGAAGATTTGAAAAAATCGCTCCGCAGCCAGAAGCTGCAATTCCGGAAGCTCGAGCTCGACATGAAAAACACGCTCCGCCAAAAGGACGAAATGGATCCGCTCGAATTCGAGCAAAAGCAAATCGAATTCGAGGAAGCGCGCCAGGCGATCACCGACATGGAGCAGGACATCGCCGCCGCCGTGCTTACCGCGCCTTTCGGCGGAACGGTCGTCTCGGTGAGCGCCGAGGAGGGCAAGCAGATCAAGGCGTACGACCCGATCGCGGTCGTGGCCGACACGAGCCGTCTCGTCGTCGCCGCCAAGCTTTCGAGCGACAATCTCGCCAAGGTCGCCGTCGGGATGGAGGTCAAGGTATCCATCAATAACGTCGGCGAGCTGACGGGCAAAATCAAGGCGCTGCCCGAGCCGTCGAACGACCAGGAGAATCCGGGCGAAGCCCAGATCGACAAGGTGAGCAATTATTTGCTCGTCGACGTTCCGGATCTGCCGGCGGAAGCGACGAGAGGAACGCCGCTTACGGCGTCGGTCGTCACCAACCGCAAGGAAAACGCCGTCGTCATCCCGACTTCCGCGCTGCGGACGATCGGGGCGAGAACGTACGTGCAAGTCGTCGAGGCGGACGGCAGCAAGCGGGAGGTCGATATCGAAGTCGGCCAGCAGACGTCGACGGACGTCGAAGTGCTCCAAGGATTGACTCCGGGACAGAAAGTCGTGGGTCGGTAAGCTATGGGCGCGCTCATTCGTTTTTTATTCCGAAAAATGTGGAACACCCGCTGGCTGACGCTCAGCACGCTCGCCGGCCTGCTCTTCGCCGTGGCGTTCACGACGAGCATTCCGATGTACGCCGACGGGGCGCTGAAGCGGGTGGTCGCCCAATCGCTCCAGGACAACAGCGAGGGGCTGCCGGCCGGATCGCTTTTGCTCCGCTATCAATCGACCGACGGAAAGACGGATTTGAACAGCTTTGCCGACGCGGACCGTTACATTACCGAAGACGTGCCCGCGGCGATCGGCTTTCCGATCGAAGCGGAGCAGCGCAGCCTGACGATCCGCAATACGCAGGTTACGCCGGAAGACCCGACCAAGGTCGACGCGAGCCGGACGAGAACGATGACGCTGGCCGCCTTCGGCGGGCTTAAAGACCAAGTCGAGCTTGCGGGCGGCAAATGGTTCGCGGACCGGGCCGCGGCGGACGGAACGCTTCAAGCCGTCATGATGGAGGAGGCGATGTTCCGCAACGATCTGCATGTCGGCGACGTGCTGCTCTACCCGATCTACGGCGGATTGAACATTACGCTCCGCGTGGAAATCGTCGGCTCCTACAAGCCGCTCGACGAAACGAGCGCCTACTGGTATCAGGGGCTTGACAGCCTGATGAACACGCTGTTCATCGCCGACGACGCGATGCTCCAGGACGTTGCCGGTGCGCAAGGCATTCCGCTGCAGACGGCGAACTGGTACGCGGCGTACGATCTTCGCGACATCCAGACGAGCCAGCTGTCGGATTTGAGCGCCACGCTTGGCCGGATCGACATCGAAGCGTACCAGAAGCTGAAAGGAACCGGCGTCGAGCTTTCGTTCGCCGACATGCTGAGCGATTTCCGCCGCGACAGCGTGCAGCTGCAGACGATGCTGTTCATGCTCGCGGCGCCGATGATCGCGATGGTGTTCTACTTCATTACGATGAACGCCCGCCAATCGCTGGAGAAGCAGCGTTCCGACATCGCGGTCATGCGAAGCCGGGGCGCGGGCACGCGGCAAATTTTCATGCTGTTTTTGCTCGAAGGCGTTTTGCTTGGCGCCGTTTCGCTCGTCGCGGGTCCATTCATCGGCTGGTTCATGGCCAAAAGCATCGGCTCGGCCAGCGGATTTCTCGAATTCGTCAACCGGAAGGCGATTCCCGTCGGATTCGGAACGGACGGGATTTTGGCCGGAACCGCGGCCGTGCTCGTCGCCATCGGGGCCGCCGTCATTCCGGCGCTCGTCTTTACGCGGACGTCGATCGTCGACTACAAGCGGAAGATGGCGCGGGCGGACCGTTCGCCGGTATGGCAGCGCTGGTTTCTCGACGTCGCGCTGCTCGGCGTCGCCGGCTACGGCTGGTACTTGTTCAACGAACGCCAGATGGTGTCGTTCGCGACCGGCGTCACGACGGACCAGCTGAACGTCCAGCCGTTTCTGTTTTTCGTGCCGGCGCTCGCGATTTTCGCCGCCGCGCTCGTCTTTTTGCGGCTGTTCCCGCTGCTGCTGAAGCTGTTCAACTGGATCGGAAAGTCGTTTCTTCCGGTGTCGCTTTACTTGACGCTCACGCAGCTGTCGCGTTCGTCCCGCTCGTATTACCCGCTCATGATTTTGCTGATTTTGACGCTGGGGCTCGGCGTGTACAACGCTTCGGCCGCGCGCACGATCGGGCTCAATTCGGAAGAGCGGATTTTGTATAAATACGGCGCCGACGTCATCGTTAAAACGAGCTGGGAAGCAAGCCCGGAATTCGAAGCCCCGTCCGGCGGTTCCGGCGGCGGCGGCCAGGGGCAAGGCGGAGGAGGTTCGGGCGGCGGCGGCGGCCAGACGCCGACGGTTACCCGGGTCAACTACAACGAGCCGCCGTTCGAAGTGTTCCGCACGCTTCCCGGCGTGGAGCACGCCGCAAGGGTGCTGCAAACGAAGGCGAACATTACGATTTCCGGGCGAACGGCGGGGCAAGGGACGATCGTCGGCATCGACAACGTCGATTTTGCCCGGGTCGCCTGGTTCCGCGACGATTTGTATCCGGCCCGTCCGTACAAATATCTCGAATTGATGGGGAAAGCGCCTGAATATGCGCTCGTCAGCTCGAACCTGGCGAACCAATACAACATGAAAATCGGGGATATCGTGCAAACCGTGCTGCAGGAGCAGCCGGTCGAGTTCGTGGTCGCGGCGATCCTTCCGTATTGGCCCGCCCAATATCCGGACCAGTCGCCGTTCATCGTCGCCAATCTGGACTACATCTACGACCAGGCGCCGCTTATGCCCTACGACGTGTGGCTGAAGATGGAACCCGACGCCTTGACGGCTCCGATCATTCCGGTGCTGCAAGAGAAAAGCATCCAGATCGCGTCGATCGACGACGCCCGCAGCGAGCTGATTACCCAGGCGAAGCATCCGGCCCGGGGCGGCGTGTTCGGCATTTTAAGTCTCGGATTCCTCGTGACGATCATCGTTTCGCTGTCGGGCTACATTTTGTTCTGGTTTTTCAATTTGTCGGGAAGAATCGTGCAAATCGGGACATTGCGGGCCATGGGCTTGTCGCGCGGGCAATTGACCGGCATGCTGCTTTTGGAGCAGATTTTTACGGCAGGGCTTTCGATCGGTCTCGGCATCGGCATCGGCAAGGCGACGAGCCTTCTGTTTCTCCCGTTTTTGCAAACGACCGACAACGCCGCCAATCAAGTGCCGCCGTTCAAAGTCGTGTTCGACAATGCCGACGATTTCCGGCTGTACGGCGTCGTCGGCGTCATGATGGCGATCGGCATCGCGATGCTCGTGACGCATATTCGCCGCTTGAAAGTGCATCAAGCCGTCAAGCTGGGAGAGGAGCGGTAACTTTGTGATTACTTGCGAAGGATTGGTCAAAATTTACAAGGCGGACGATCTCGAGGTCGTCGCGCTGCAGGGGCTGAATTTGACCGTCGCCCCGGGCGAAATGATGGCCATCATCGGCAACAGCGGAAGCGGCAAGTCGACGCTGCTGAACATTTTGGGCGGCCTCGACCGCCCTTCGGCGGGCCAGGTGACCGTCGGCCCGTGGAACCTGCTCAAGGCGAGCGACGACGATCTCGTGAAATACAAGCGGGAGACGGTCGGCTTTATCTGGCAGAACAACGCGCGCAATCTGCTGCCCTTTCTGACCGCGCTGGAAAACGTCGAGATGCCGATGATGTTTTCCGGCAAGCTGGACCGGGCTTACGCCAAGCAACTGCTGGAGTGGGTAGGTCTGAAGGAGCGCATGCACAACAAGCTCACCCAGCTGTCGGGCGGCGAGCAGCAGCGCGTGGCGATCGCGATCTCTTTGGCCAACAAGCCGCAGCTGCTGCTGGCCGACGAGCCGACGGGCTCCGTCGACACGCGGACGTCGGATCTCATCATGGACATTTTCCGGCGATTCAACCGGGAGCTGGGGTTGACGATCGTCATCGTTACCCACGATCTGTCGCTGGCGAGCAAGGTCGACCGCGTCGTGGCCATCCGCGACGGCCTGACGAGCACCGAATTTATCAAGCGGAATCCGAATTTGGACGACGCGCCTCCTCTCGGAGGGGGGTTGAACGAAGAACACGAAGCCTTTGTCGTCGTGGACCGCGTAGGACGGCTGCAAATTCCGAAGGAGTATTTGCAAGCCCTGGAAATCGGCGACAAGGCGAGCATGGAGTTTGACGGGGAACAAATTGTCATCAAAGCACCGAAACCGATCGAGGAGGAACCCGCATGAAGAACAACCGATTTCGCAAGCTCGCGCTGGCCGGAATAAGCCTGACGCTAGCCGGCACTTTGCTCGCCGCTTGCAGCGGAGGCAACGAAACCGACGACCCGAACAACCGCCGTACGCTGCGCATCGGGACGATGTACGGCAGCAGCCAGGACGAACAATATTTCCGCCAGCAATATACCGACCTGTTCGAATTTACGCACGGCAACATCGACATCGAAATCGTGCCGGCGATCGACTGGACCGAGACGCAGTTCGAGGAGCAAACCCCGGAAACGCAGCAGCCGGATCCGCTGGAGAAGGTAAAGGAAATCATGACGGGGCCGAACCCGGTCGATGTCATGATTTTGAACGATTCGAGCATGCTGAGCACGATGGTGCAGGAAAATCTGCTCAAGCCGCTCGATCCGCTGATGAAAGAAGACGAAATCGACACCGCCGAATACGTTCCGGCCGTCATCGAAGGCATCAAGGACCTGGGCGACGGCCAAAATCTGTACGCTCTCGCGCCGACGTACTCGCCTTCCGCACTTTTTTATAATAAGAAGATGTTCAGCAACCTCGGCATCACCCCTCCGACGAACGGCATGACGTGGGAAGAATTGTTCAACCTGGCGCGCCAATTGAAGACCGGCGAAGGCCAGGATGCGACGTTCGGGTTCACGTTCAACCAATGGGGCTACAGCAACGGCTATTACGATCTGACCAGCTTCGCCGCGCCGCTGCAATTGAAAATGTTCGACGAAAAAGGCGAAACGATGACGATCAATACGCCGCAATGGAAAAACGTATGGACGACGTACACCGATCTGTTCAAGGACAAGGTTCTCCCGTCGCAGGAGGATCTCGTGTTCGAGCAGCCGGCGACCGACGGACCGTACCGCTACAATCCTTACGAGCAGCAGCCGTTTTTCCGCGGCAAAGTCGCGATGGTCATCGGCTCGTACAGCATGATCAGCGAAATCGACACGTTCAACCGCAACGTCGATAAGTTCGAAAACATGGAGGCGCTCGATTGGGATGTCGTGTCCGTGCCGACGTTCGCGGAAGCGCCCGGGATCAGCGGATATATTTATATGAATACGCTCGCCGCCATTAACTCGCAGGCTCCGAATCCGGACGACGCCTGGGAATTCGTCAAGTTCATGAACGGCAAGGAGTGGGGCAAGCTGCGGGCCCGCAGCAGCTACGAGCTTCCGTCGCTGATCGAATACGCGAAGCCAAAGGAAGGCATGAGCTACAACATGGAAGCCTTCACGACGACGAAGCCGATTCCGCAGCAAAATTTGGCGGTCTACTCGAAACTGTATCAGGAACGTCCGAATTTGAACCTGATCGATTCGCTCGCCAATACCCAGTACAACAAAGTCGTCAACGGCGAAATGTCGGTAGAGGAAGCACTCGCCGAATTCGAGACGAAGGGGAACGAACTGCTGCAGAAAATCAAGCTGACGCCGACCGGTCCGATCGAAGGCGTCAACGACGACGTGTACGGCGGAGGAGGCGGTCCGATTCTTTACGACTCGGCTACGTCTGCCGCGGTTGCAGTCGGCTGACGCAACAGGGTAGCGAAACGTCGCCGCGCAGTCAACCGACGGGGCGGTCTGCGCGGCGTTTTTAAAAGGATAAGGGGGAATTTTCTTGCGCTCATTTCTTCGATTACATACGTTGAAGTCGCTGTCCGTCGTGCTCGTTTTGTCCGTCGTCGCCGCTCTCGCCGCCGCGTGCAGCGGAGGAGACGCGTCAGACGATCCGAACAATCGCCGCACGCTGCGCATCGGCATGGTTTCGGGCAGCCAGGACAGCGAATCCTATTACCGTCAGGAATACACGGATATGTTCGAGCTGTCCAAAGGGAACATCGACATCGAATTCCAATATGCGACCGACTATTCGGAGATGATGTACGCTTCGGAAGAGGAGCAAAAGGAATTTCAGCAAATCGATACGTACGAACGGCTCAAGGAAATGCTGACGGGACCGAATCCGGTCGACGTGCTCGTCACCGATCAGGGAACGATGGGCCGGCTGATTCAGGATAATTTGCTCGTTTCGCTGGATTCGTACATCAAGAAAGACAAAGTGGATTTGGAAGCGTTCGTGCCGTCCGTCATCGAAAGCATCCGGGAGGCAGGCAACAACCAGGTTTACGGGCTGACCTCTACGTTCAGCTCCAGCGTTTTGTTTTACAACAAGACGTTGTTTTCGAAAGCGGGCGTCACTCCGCCGACCGACGGGATGACGTGGGACCAAATTTTCGACCTGGCCACTCAGATGAGCACGGGAGAGGGCGCCGAGCGGATATTTGGATTGACGTTGAACGACTGGAACTCCGAATTAAGCATGTACAGCGTCAACAACATCGTCGCCCCGCTGAAGCTGAGGATGTTCGACGACAAGGCCGAGACGATGACGGTCAATACGCCGCAGTGGGAGCGGGCCTGGGAGCGCCCGATCGAGCTGGCGCAGCAAAAAGTGATTCCGAGCGCGGAAGATTTCGTGGAGGAGATGCCCGCCGACGGCAACTACCGCTACAATCCGTATTCGAACCGTCCGTTTTTTACGAACCGCGTCGCCATGATGATCAGCAACAATTACCTAATCAACGAGCTCAAGACTTATAACGATAACGTAGACAAAATGGAAAATTACGAGCCCCTCGATTGGGATGTCGTCACCTACCCGGTGCTTCCGGAGATGCCGGAAGCAAGCAGCGGGATGTACCTGGGCGAAGTGATGGTGATCAACGCCAACGCGGCCAATGCGGACGATGCCTGGGAGTTCATCAAGTTCAGCACGAGCAAGGAAACGGCCAAATTCAAGGCAAGAAGCACGTACCAGATGAGCTCGCTGACCGAGTTCGTCAAGCCTCTCGACGGCATGGCCTACAATATCGAGGCGTTCTACAAGCAAAAGCCGATTCCTTACGAGTATAATCAGGCCGAGCAAAGCCTTTATCGGGAACGCCCCAACCTGAGCTATATTCAGCAACTCGGCGACCAATCGTTCCAAAAGGCGGTCCGCGGCGATTTGGGCGTCAAGGAAGCGCTGCAGGAATGGCAGGACAACGGCAACGAGCTGCTGCAAGAAATCAAGCAGAACCCGACCGGGGAGATCGATCTTACGCCTTATTTGGGCGATCAGGAAGCGATCCAGAGGGAAATGCTCCGTCGGGCGTCGGGAGGCTGATTTTCGGCTTTCCCGCTCTTCGGATCGTCCGTACGGCTAGCCCCGAAGAGTAGGCCGAAGCGCGAAGGAGCATCCTAAAGCCTGGAGCTTATTCACCGGAAGGATGGCCAGCGATGAATTGGGTCTATTGGTCGAGGCTGTACGACAGCAAGTTCCAGGCAGGCTGTCTCGTTCGCCGAATGGAGCACGACGGGTGGCTGTTCGGGATCGACATGCCGCGGGAAATTGAAGTGTTTCGATCGCGCAAAGGAAAGTACGGAGTTCGTTTTATGCCTTAGCCGCCAAGGCCGGATTCGCCGTTTGCCGCGAAGCCGGCCTTGGCAGCGTAAAGGCGTTGTGTTATCGTTTTAGAAGAAAGGGGGCGGGAGCATGCGAAGAATGCCGTTGACGGCGGAAACCGCGCAAAAGCTTGCCGAACATTTGAAGGTGCCGCTCGAGCACCTGATGCATATGCCGCAGCATATTTTGCTGCAGAAGCTGGCGGAAATGGCAAAGGCCGATGCGGCCTCCGGCGGAAACGTCAAAAAGGAGGAATAGCTCAAGCCGGAAGCGCGACGACTTTTTTTAACGGATTGTTATTTTTTCCTTGACTTATTCAATACTCTTGTAGTATATTAATTCTTGTCGCTGTCGACAGATTGATGGTGAACATCGCGGGGTGGAGCAGTCCGGTAGCTCGTCGGGCTCATAACCCGAAGGCCGCAGGTTCAAATCCTGCCCCCGCAACCAAACTTAAACCTCAAACGGACTTCAGACGAGGGCCCTTAGCTCAGTTGGTTAGAGCGGTCGGCTCATAACCGATTGGTCGGGGGTTCAAGTCCCTCAGGGCCCACCACTGAGGATGCAAGCAGCGATGCAAAGGCGAATGCGAATCGTCTCTACTTCCCAAGCCGGTTAACGGCATCAAGCGGAAGGAGGCGTTTTTTTGTTTGTGCGGGAAACGGGCACGAACGGCGGAAAGTCGGGCGCGGAAAGCGGGCCAATGATAAAAAGAACGCCCCGAAGGGCGTTTTTGACAGGCTGCGTTGAATGCGGGAATTGCGAATTGAGAGATTAGAGGGATAGCGGATTTCTGCGTCTCCGATGTTTGCAAATGATAATCGCTTTTTGACCAGGGCGGAGTTTGACGACGATCGTTTTTCTCCTCAAAGACATCGTAAGTCACCACCTTTCAGCTTCATAGTATAGTTTATGATGGAAGAAGAGGATGGCTTGGACGAAATCATTCGCAGATTCCCCCATTCTTGCGCGCCCGCTCTGCCATTGCTGGGGGAAGCCGGCCCGCGATTTTGTTGACGCGTATGCCCGGACGTGGTAATATGTAGAACGTTGATCGTTTTCGAATGGTCGATTTCGCGGTTGGCGGAATACGCGCCAATGCGCGCGGCAGCGCGATTTTCGCGCCGGGGTGGCGGAACAGGCAGACGCACAGGACTTAAAATCCTGGGGGTGGTGACACCCGTACGGGTTCGATTCCCGTCCTCGGCACCATTTTTTTCAAGGAGCACTCCTTAACATTTAACGCCAGTTGTCCTGTCCGGCTAAACGCCGAGGCAGGATTTTTTGTTTTCCGGGCGGAACCGCAAGGGGACTCGCGGCGGTTTCACGGATGTCCGATAGATTGCTATAATAGAAGAGTTAACGACGACAGAAAATGGAGGAACGCAAGATGGCGGCCGTATTCCGCAATGATTGGGGACCGGTTCTCGAGCCGGAAATGGAGAAGCCGTACTATCGGGAGCTAAGGCGGCAATTGGCGGAGGAGTACAGGGACAGACGCATTTATCCGGATATGTATCATATTTTTCAGGCGCTTCATCTGACGGCTTACGAGAACGTTAAGGTGGTCATTCTCGGGCAGGACCCGTACCACGGAGCCGGCCAAGCGCACGGGCTCAGCTTTTCGGTGATGCCGGGCGTAAAGACGCCTCCGTCGCTGCAGAACATTTACAAGGAGCTGCGGGACGATCTGGGTTGCGCGATTCCGAGCCACGGCTTTCTGGAGCATTGGGCCAGGCAGGGCGTGCTGCTGCTGAACGCGGTGCTGACGGTGCGCGAGGGCCAGCCGAATTCGCACAAAGGTCTCGGGTGGGAAAAGTTCACGGACGCGGTCATCGCGGCGCTCAACGAGCGAGAGAAGCCGATCGTGTTCATCCTGTGGGGAAGGCACGCGCAGGAAAAAGCGTCGTTCATCGACCGGTCGCGGCACCACGTCATCGCTTCGCCGCATCCGAGTCCGTTTTCGGCGCACAACGGATTTTTCGGCAGCCGTCCGTTTTCGCGAACAAACGCTTTTTTGCGGTCCGTCGGAGAATCCGAGATCGACTGGCAGATTCCGGAGGCGGACCGAGCCGCTGAAGGTCTTCGGGCGTCCGGAGGCGGAGCGCTTTGACGAGAGGGAAGGGGGGCGGGACATCATCGGCCCCTTGGCGAAGCGGAATACGGCGCAGACGTTAACGGAGTCGGGGAATCGCCGTCCATCCTTAATTAACGGCCTAAAATGACCGACGCGGTTTGAAAAATGCGCCGACTTGCCGCGCATCTTTTTGCATAGCGGAGCCGCACGCGTTCCCGGCACGAGCGGTTTCGCTGTATAAGCGGCCAATCTTGCCGCAGGCGGGGAGAAGGGCTCGTAAAGCCTGTCCCGATGCTGCGCCGCCAACCGTCCCCTGTCGAGCCCAAGCAAAAAACCCCGCCAGCCGGCGGGGCTTCAAATGCGATATGGTGATCTGAACAGGGATCGAACCTGTGACCCCCACCCTGTCAAGATGGTGCTCTCCCAGCTGAGCTATCAGATCAAGAAGTGTTTCGACTTGATCTATTATAGCGGGATGCAGCCGGAATGTAAAGAGGGATCGGGAATTTTTTTTCGAATTCTTCAGCTTCGGTTGATTTGGCGCTGCTTGTCCCAAACGCGGTTGATCTGGTCGTGGATTCTCGCTTTTTCCTTCTCCAGCAGCTTGCTTTCGATCGTCTCCGCGCTGATGCCTTTCTCCTTGCCGATTTGCACGACGGATTTGCCCTTTTTAAGCTCTTCGATCAGCGCTTTCGGTTCCATGCCAAGCACTTGCGAGATGTCGTTCAACCGCTTCGCGCCCCGAAAGTGACGATGGTGCATGCCGCCTTTGCTGTCGACGAGCAGCCGCACTCGTTCCTCCATCTTCGATTTCCATTTGCCGGCTTCGTCTTCGGTAATCTGTCCGGCTTTGACCGCTTCGTTCAGCCTTTTCACATGCTGGCTGACGAGCAGATCGACGACCTTTTGTTTCGCAACGCCTTTGCTCGCGGCGACGTCCGCCAACGATTTGCCGGCGGCCAGCTCGTTATGGAGCGTAGTCTCGTCGATTTTCAACAGCTTGAGCAGTTCTTCGTTCGGGACGGGACGAGGCGGATGGGCCATCCGCTTATGAATCGAAGAAACGGAGGGCGTCTCGGCCCGGACGGCTTCGGGGGACGGTTCGGCCGCGCCGGCGGCGGCGGGCAGGAGAAGCAGGAAAGCAAGCGTCAACAGCAGCGTACGGCTTGTCGTGGATTTTTTGTTCGGCATGTTGTCTTCACTCCTTCGTTAACCTATTGTTGGTACGATGGAGCATCTCTAAACGGGTAACAAAAAGAAAAAAACCTTCCCGCGAATACGGGAAGGCTGGCTGTCGATTATGGTGATCTGAACAGGGATCGAACCTGTGACCCCCACCCTGTCAAGATGGTGCTCTCCCAGCTGAGCTATCAGATCATACTATCTCGCAAGCACATTTTGTATAATACCAACTTCGGAAAGCCGTGTCAACCGTTTGGGCGGGAATTGTTTTGCACAAAGAACGCCAAATTTTCGCGGACGGAAAAAGTAAAAGTAATGAAGCTTTCGGACCGGCGTATGTATAAAATAAATGCCTTGGAACGGGAGGAACGGTCCGATGGAGGAAGGCGTCATCCTGACGCTGGCGCTGCTCGCCATGTTCGGTCTGATCGGGGCGGTCATGCTGGCCGTCGCCCGCATGGTGCGCGAGGATTCGCTCAAACACGACCGGCGGTTCATTTGGACGATCAAGGACGATCCGGGCAAAAAAGGCGATCCGACGGATTAAGACCCGGATGCGGCGGGTATTCTGAGTAAAACGGAGCGACAGCGCAGCGTTCCGAATGAAAGGAAGGAGGCCGCCGCCATGCCGTTCGGTTTAGCGAACCGCCGCCGGGCGCTTCGCCGCTTCGCCGTTGCCGCCCTCCTGTCGGCGACGATCGGCCTGGCCGCCTGCGGCCAAAAGCCGGCCGTTCCCGCCGGCGCGATCGCCCCCGGCGCTTCGGATTCGGCCGAATCGAAGGTATTCGCGAGCGTATACCCGAGCGAAGTCTCACAAGACGTGTACCGGTCGCGAAACGTCACGCCGGGCCTGGAGTGGGGCGTCGGGTGGTAAGCTCGCCGCGCCCGCCGCAAGCGCCGAATCATAGCAAAAGCTCCGCTGCCGCTTGAAGGCGTCGGAGCTTTTGTCGTTCATTCTTCCCATTTGCGGGAGTAGGCTTTTTTGGTGACCCAGAGCAGCACCCAAATCATGACGACGAGCAGGATCGCGGATATCACGTAGGCGGCAACCAAAACGCAGGCATCCTTTCCGTAGGCGAATTTTTCTCATCATACCGCATTCCGGATCCGGTTGTCATCCCGAAAACGGAAGAGTATAGCGTTTATGCTGGTCGACGAACGTCATTTTTCCGGTTTTTCCGATGAAATCGGGCTGATCGTCTCCGTAATGCATAAGCCGGATTCGTTCCTGGATGTCGTCCGGCAGCGTCAGCAGCTGGGGAAGGCACGCGTGAACGGTTCCGGGCTCATGCAGCTGGCAGTCGTGAAAAATCGTAGTCACGCCCCGTTCGCGAACGAGCTTCGCGAGCAGTTCCGGATTAAACTTCATATCGGCCGTATAAAAGAACGAGTCGTTCAGCAAAATCGAGTAGCTGTATTTGTTCGGAATGTGATCGGTTCGAAGCAATTCCGCCCTCAAACCGCTTAGCAGCTCGACGCGAGTTCCTTCGGTAAGCGGCCGCACGTCGAAAAAATGCTGCAGCGAGTCGTAATGCTCCTGCTCCAGCCCGCCCCGCAGCGAATGCTGCCATAGCGATTCGACAAGCGTTTCGGCGATATACAACGGCTTTCTCGTCTTATATGTAAATTTGTACTTGAACGCGAGTTCTTCGAGTCCTCCGACGTGGTCGGCGTGGATGTGCGAAATCAAGATGGCGTCGATATCGTCCGGCGAAATGCCGAGTCGGTAAAGCATCTTCGGAGCCGTATGCCCGCAATCGATCAAAAGGATGCGGCCACCGGAATAGATCAGCGCATTGTTGTTGAAAAACGTTTTGGCGAAGGCGCTTCCCGTCCCCAGCATTTGGATATCCATTCCAAGCCTCCCAGCTGTCTCATCTGCCAGTTTGAATCGTTGCAAACGAACGCATTTAAAACTGAATTGAATATACCATAATCTGTATCGATGCAAAAGATTTCGTTGCAAAAAACGAAGCATTGCCCCGCCCTCCCGCATACGTTATGGTGGCTGCCATTTTCGCAGGGAGAGGGGGGAGCCGCATGAGCAAACCGAAAGGCAAAGGGGCGTCGAAAAAGAAGGAGCTGTCCTCCGTCGTCCACCGCCCGCAAATGAAAATCGTCACCTCGGACGCGTGCGCGGTTTGCCGCACTCCGTGCGCGCGAGGGTTAGCCTATTTGGCCAGAATGTCGGAGCCGGGAGCGATCGGCAACGGCGTTCCGTGCGTGCTTACGCTGCCCAAAGCCAATTGAATCCCGGCAAACCGCGGGGAAATGGCGGAGCCATTATTTCCCGGGCGAGCGCACAATCGGAGCGGATTCGACACGTTCCGTCATGCCGAAGGGAGGGCCGCGGCGGATGTCCGCTCTGAATTTTCTTTCGCGTTCTCGCAACTTTTGCCCGGTTGTTCGGTATAACCATACAGGTAAAAGAGTGCGAACGACGGAGGTCATGCAGAATGAACATCCGCAAGCTGCTTTTGTTGACCGTGGCCCTATTGCTCGTAGGCGGTTCCGCGGTTTTTGCGGATACGGTTGCGCAGAAGGTGCGAATCGTATTCAATAAGCAAACGATCGAGGACGGCGGCATCCTCGTGGACGGCAAAGCGTATTTGGGCGTGCGCGAGGTCGGCGATCTCGTGCAGGGAATGGTCGCCTGGGACGAAAAGGACAAGAAAGTGACCGTCTCGAAGCCGAACGTACATATGTTTGCCATGAACGGCAGCACGCCGTTCGGCTCGGTCGAGAAAAACCAGAAGGTCAACTTCATCGTTTTTGCTCAAATCGACAACCTGCAAGCGGACATTTCCGCCTTCAAGGTCACGATTGCCGATCCTTACGGGGACGAGACCTATATCGACGGCAAAACGACCAAGGACAAGGATTTTCCGACCAAGGACAACTTCTGGTTCACGACCAGCGACAAATTCGGCTACGAGTTCAAATCAAGCGGCAAGTACACGATCCGCTTCTGGATGCAGCCCGCAGGGAGCTCGTCCATGCAGGTCGTCTCGGAAAAAACGATCATCTCGAAATAAGCGGCGGCGCTCCTCCCGATCCGGGGGAGCGCCGTTCGTTTGACCCGGGGATTTGGAAATGATACGATACGATGGAAAAGTAAATCCAACCGACTGAACGGAGGTTCCACATGAGCGATCATGTTCATGACGAAAACTGCAACCACGAGCACGATGAAGAAGCCGTTTTCGTCGTAACGGACGAAGAAGGCAACGAACACGAAATGGTGCTTGTGTACACATTCGAGAGCGGCGATAACGCTTATGCCGTTCTGCTTGACCGCAACGATCCCGAAGACGACGGCGTCATTTTCCGCATCGAGGAAGACGGCGAAGACGAAGTGCTCGTCAATATCGAAGACGACGAAGAGTGGGAGCGGGTCATGAAAGTTTACGAAGAGCTCGCCGCCCAGGAAGCGGACTGAGCCATCGCTTTTCGCGGGAGCTGCCAGGCATGCGCGTTTCGGCATGCCGCGGCAGCTCCGTTTTTTTATTTTCTGGAGCTGAAAACCATCGTGCGGCCGTTGAACAACGTGACTTCCGCCAGCAGCTGCCGGCCGAGCCATTTGCAATATTCGTTCGCTTTCGCTTTGTCGGCGTGCGTGGAGCCTTCGGGAAGGACGACCTGGATGTACGGAACGGAGCGTTCGCCGTCCGGGCGGCGGCCGACGCCGAAAACGATGAAGCGGTAGGGGGGCCTGGAGCCTTTCAAATAAAACCAGGCGTGCTTCTCGGAATTTTGGTCCTCGATGGAGTAGGGAAAGGCGGCGCCGGCGTAATCCCAGCCGAGCTGTTTGCCGGTCCGAGACGCCTGGTCGATATAAAGGCGAAGCTTGGCCTTTACGTCGTCGAGCGTCACTTCGGTTGCGGCAGATCCTTGGACGAGCGAAATGAAAGCGCTTTGACTCATCGTTTTCCACCTCCAAGCCCATCATAGCAAAATCGGATATCGCCTACAATCGTTTTGCCCGAACGTAAAAAAACCCCCCTGCGCCGGCATTGGGCGCGCGGGGGATAGACTGCGACCGGCGGAATGCTGCGGGCCGCCTACGAAATCGCCGTCTCTTCGACGATCACCTTGATTTCCCTGACCGTCCGATCTTCCGGTCCTTTGACCGGCAGGCCGACCTCCAGATGGTCGACGATGTAATCGATGTTTTCCTGCGAGATGACTTCGCCCGGCAGCAAAATCGGAATGCCCGGCGGATATACGTAAATAAACTCCGCGATGATCCGGCCGGCGGATTCGGTCAGCGGGATCGTTTCCGTCTCCCCGTAAAACGCGTCTCTCGGCGTCAGCGACAGGTGGGGAATTTCGGGAACCTTGACGACGATGTCCGGAATTTCGCGCGTGTCGCGGAACTGCTCCGACATTTCGCGCAGCGCGTTCACGAGCAGACCGACGGAAGCGTCGTCGTCGCCCGGCGTAATCAGGCATAAAATGTTGTACATGTCGCTAAGCTCGACTTCGATCCGGTAACGCTCGCGAAGCCAGTTTTCCGCGTCGTAGCCGGTAATTCCGAGCCGCCGGACGTGAATGGTCAGCTTCGTCGGGTCGTAGTCGTAGGTCGCCTCGTCGCCGAGAATGTCTTCCCCGAACGAATAGAGCCCTTCGATTTCGTTCACCGCCTGCCGCGCGCGGTTGGCTAGCTCCACCGCTCGGGCCGCGAGCTCTTCCCCGTGCAGCGCGAGCTGGCGCCTTGCCGTATCGAGCGAAGCGAGCAGCGGATACGAGGTGGACGTCGTCGTCAGCATGCTCAAAATCGTTTGCACGCGCTGGACGTTGACCAGCCCGTTTCGCACGTTCAGGATGGAGCTCTGGGTCATCGAGCCGCCGAGCTTGTGCACGCTGGTCGCGGCCATATCGGCGCCGGCTTGCATCGCGGAGAGCGGGAGCTTGTCTGAAAAATGAATGAGCGCGCCGTGCGCCTCGTCGACGAGAACCGGGATATCGTACTCGTGAACGAGGTCGACGATTTCCTTCAGGTTCGCGCTAACGCCGAAATACGTCGGATTGATGACCAGAACCGCCGCCGCGTCGGGATGACGCTCCAGCGCGCGGCGGACCGAACGGGTCGTTACGCCGTGATCGATGCCGAGCTGATGATCGCGCGCCGGCGACAGGAAAACCGGCCGCGCCCCGGCGAAAATAATGGCGGACAGAATCGATTTATGAACGTTGCGCGGGACGACGATTTTGTCCCCGTTGCCGCATACGGACAAAATCATCGTCATGATGGCCGTGCTCGTTCCTTGCACGGAAAAAAAACAGGCATCCGCTCCGAAGGCGTCCGCGGCCAGCTTCTGGGCTTCGAGAATGACGCCGACCGGCTGATGAAGGTCGTCGAGCGGCGCGATGTTGATCAGGTCGATATCGAGAACGTTTTGCCCGACATACCGGCGGAATTCGGGATCCATGCCGGCGCCTTTCTTGTGCCCGGGGATGTGAAACTGCACCGGCCCGGCTTCGGAATGGCGCAGAAGCGCGTCGAACAAAGGGGTGCGGGTATGATCCAAAATGGATAGCGCCTGCCTTTCTTACCTAGCATGAGTCGAAGTTTGTTTCAAACTAGGTTGAGTATAGCAAAAATAGGGGGGAATGCAACAAGTTTGCCGCGCAGCCGATTTCCGTCCGAATCGGCTGTCACGAAAACGACAAATGGCGGCATTTGGAACGGGCTGCTAGCTGTGTTACCATATTTTAAGGAAAAACGACACTGCGTTTTAGAGGAGAGAACGACGTCCATGAGAAGCAAGCTCGCCATCGTAGCGCTCATGCTCATTACGACCTTTATCGGCTTCGGCATTATTATTCCGGTTTTGCCGCAAGTCGTATCCGACATCGACCCGGAAGCGGCCAATTTGCACACGGGCTTGATGCTTACGCTGTACTCGCTCGTCTCGTTTGTCGTATCCCCGCTGTGGGGCTCGCTCTCCGGCAGGGTGGGACGGCGGCCCGTCATCATGATCGGCGTTGCCGGCTTCTGCCTCAGCTTCCTGCTCTTTGGCCTGGCCGGCGACAATTTGACGCTGATGTACGCGTCCCGGCTGATCGGCGGCTTGTTTTCCGGCGCGGTGACCGCTTGCATCGTCGCCTACGTAGCCGACATTACGACAAACGAAGACCGGACGAAAGGAATGGCGGTCGTCGGGATGAGCATCGGCCTCGGCTTCACCTTCGGTCCTTTCGTCGGCGGCGTGCTCAGCCGCATTTCGCTCAGCGCGCCGTTTTTTGCCGCCGCGGGGCTGGCGCTCGTTACGCTGCTCGCGGCGTGGGCGAAGCTGACAGAGTCGCTCACGCCCGAGCAGCGGGCCAAAACGGCGGCGGCGCCCAAAGTTTCCCGGTGGACCGCCTTTCAGGGCCCGCTTAAAAATTTGTACGTGCTGGCGTTTTTCGTGACGTTTTCGCTGGCGATTCTGGAAGCGACGATGCAATTGTTCGGCATGGAGCGCTTCGAGGTCACGCCTTATAAAGTCGGCATCATGTTTTTCTTTTGCGGGCTGGCCGGCGCGCTCGTCCAGGGAGGCATCGTTCGCCGGTACGTGAAAAAGGGGCGCGAAGGGGCGTTCATCGCGGCGGGGCTCGTGCTGTCGGCGATCGGATTTTTCCTGCTGCTGACCGCGGACAACTGGATCGCCGCAACGGCGTACCTGTGCATTTTCGGCATCGGCAACTCGCTGACCCGGCCGTGCGTCACATCGCTCATTACGCAAAAAACGACGGTCGAGCAGGGGGTCGCATCCGGCCTCAGCTCTTCGATGGACAGCCTCGGCCGGATCGCGGGCCCGCTGCTCGGCACGCTCCTGCTCGGCGTGTACGATTGGCTGCCGTACGTCGTGTCCGGCGTCATTTCCCTGCTTGCGATCGGCCTGCTGGCCCGGTTCCGCATGGCGGACGGCGCATCGGCGAAGCCGAACGCGTAATCGATCGCCTTTGCCGCGCTGCGAAGCTCTCCCCGCTTTTTGGGGAGAGCTTTTTTGACAGAGCCGAAAAGCGGAAACGGCAGCGCCCATCTCTGCGGGGAACGCTGCCGTTTTTGCGCGCCGAAGCGCCGGTTTATGCTTCCGAAAGCAAACGATCCAGGTGCAGCCGGACGATGCGGCGGATCGTTTCGGGCGTCATGACGTCGGGACGGGAAACGCCGTGAACGAGGAGTCCGTCCACGAGCGCGTTCAATCGTCTCGCTTCCAGCTCGGCGTCGAGGCTCGAACTTGCGCCCGATTCCGCCTCGCGGAAGACGATGAGCGCCCGCACGAGCCGCAACATCCCCGCGTACAGTTCGTCGTACACCTGGGCGTTCAGCTCCGCCAGGGCGGGATCGGTCAGTTTCCGGCCCGTGAACGCGAGCCAAACCTCGCTTTCCGCGCGTTTTTCTTCATCGAGCGGAAGCAGTTCCCAGAGGATGCATTCCGCGTCCGCGCGGACGTCGCCGGACGGCTTGAAGTCCGCCAGCCGGCCTTTGACGCGATCGGAGACGAGGCGCAGCGAGAAGGCGAGCAGTTCCGATTGGGTCGAAAAATAATGCCTGAGCGATCCGAGAGACACCTCCGCTTCCTTCGCCACGTTTCGGACCGTCACCGCCTCCAGCCCCTCGCGCCGGATAATGCGCCATGCCGCTTCTCCCAGCTCCGTTCGGCGCCGATCATGATCGACGATTTTGGGCATGCGATTATTTTATCACTTTGTTTTTTAATACAACAGTGTTAAAATAAGCTTGTTTTCATACGATGTATTAAAAAGGGAGAATCGGTGATGATCGGATTTTTAATCGTAGCGTGCGAAATCGGATTTTGGGTGTTCGTCGGCGCGGGGCTTTTTTTCCGCTATGCGCTGAACAAAAGGAAGGCGGGCGCTTGGCTGCTGGCATGCACGCCCGTCGTCGATCTGATCCTGCTCGCGGCGGCCGTCATCGATTTGCGCAGCGGAGCCGAGCCTTCATGGACGCACAACCTGGCGGCCGTGTACGTCGGCGTATCGGTGGCGTTCGGCCATCGGATGATTCGCTGGGCCGACGCAAGGTTCGCTCATCGCTTCAAGGGCGGGGAGGCTCCCCGCAAGCTGTACGGGAAAGAGCATGCGGCGCACGAGCGCAAAGGCTGGCTGCTGCATCTGGCCGCGTGGGCGATCGGCGGCATTCTGCTGCTCGTCATGAGCTGGCTGGCGGGGGAAAAGGACTTGAACGCCGAGTCTCCGTTCGTGTCTTGGATCCTGGGGTGGGCGGTCGTGCTCGGCATCGATTTTCTGATCAGCTTCAGCTATACGCTGTGGCCGCGCGAACCGAAAGGGGAAACCTCCGCCCGAGGCTGACGTTCCGGCGAGCCGCCGACCGCTTCGGGCGATCGGCGGCTTTCGAATGAGAGCCGGAATGGGAGCAGCTCTTTCCTCGCGTTACGCGTTCGCCATCCGGTACAGGGGCAGCAGCGTGGCGAACACGGATTCCGCCTTGGCGAGCAGCGCTTTGCCGTCCCGGAGCACCGGGTCGTCCCGGCGAACGTGCAGGCCGCACGTCAGCTCGGCGGCTTTGATCTTGCGGAGCCGGACGAACAGCTCCTTCAGCTCCTCGTCGGACATGTCCTTGTGGGCGGTTCCTTCCGGTTTCATATGATCCTTGGACCATTGATAATCGGCGGGCACGGAGGAGCGGATCGATTTCAGCTCATTTTCCGCGCGTACCGCGAGCACGTCTTTGGTCGGGCACTCATATATAATAGCGAACTGAATAAACAAATGCGTCGACCAGAGGCCGATCTGGAAATGCGGGAACATTTTGTAGCCCTTCGGGCTCGGAGACCATGCGACCCAAGTGTCGTCAGGCGGATTGACCGACCGCCTGGCGTGCTTGGCCACATGCGGATACAGCTGCGTTCCGGACAACCCGGTCAGGATCGGGGCAAGGGAATCGCCCAACGCGTGCAGCTTCGGCCGAACGCTTTCAATAATGGCGGACATCCGGTTTTCCAGGCCCGGGACGGCCATGGCGTCGAAGTCCGCGGCTTCGAAGCCGGCGAACTCGGCCGCGGGTTCGGCTACGGAAGGTTTTGCGGTCGTGTTCATTTTTTTCACCTCGTCTGAATCGTTCAAGCGTTGAACCCACTATACCGGATAACGGTCAAAAATCCAAGTTGACAAAATAGTCAAGAAACCAAGTTGCCAGAACATAAGATGGGGTATAAGATAGAAGTAAGCAAGAAATGTCTGAACATTCGGTCAATAACTCAAGCCGTGCAACGATGCGGGAGGGGGGGATGGCCGTGAATCGAAGCTACGAAGTGGAATATTGCGACCTCGAGCTTCGTTTTGACCGCAGACAGATTCAAAATTGGATCCGCGAACTGATTCAGAACGGCTACTCTCTGTACTGGAGCGAGAACGATCAACATTTTCTCGTTTCGGTGCGAAGCGGCCGGAAGCTGCTCAAGTTCCGATTTCAGCGGACCCGAACGCGTTACAAGATGGTTGGGACGTACGTGGTTAAGGACGAACGGCTTGCTCGCAGCATCGAGAAGCTGATCAACGATACGCGCGGCCATGCCGTCGTCAAACGGTTTCGAGATCGACAGTTGCTCATCGAGAACATCATGTTTGGAGAAATTATCCGTCTCGTGGAGGTGTCGGGCATGGAGCATCGCATTATTTTTCAAAAACGCCCCCAAATCACGCTGGAAGACATGGTGCAGGCCTTCAAATCCAAGCGCGCCGAACTCCGGGCGGGAGTGCTTCGTCTCGAGCTCGATTACGAGCTTGCGGTTCTTCATGAAGCGTTGCAGCAAGGAGATGCGGAAGCAGCGGAAGCAAGCAAACAGAAGCTAGTCGAAATGCGCAAGGAAATGCTGATGCTGGAGCTGTAACGACAATTAACAAGCAACAATTCGACAGGCCGATTTGCCGGAGCGCTCGCGCAGAGCGTGAAGCCGTTGGAAATAGGGAAGGGCGCCGCGAGGGCGTCCTTTTTTTGTCTTTTACTTGAACACGCTTACGAGCGGAGTATAATAAGGCTGTCTGGAAATGATTTCATATGCAGATTCGGGGGAGATCGGGAGATGAAACTGGACAAAGGCGACAAGCTGGTCATGATCGGAGATTCGATCACGGACTGCGAACGGACGAAGCCGGTCGGAGAAGGGCTGTTCAATGCCCTCGGCAGGGGCTATGCCGCTTACGCGGACGGACTGCTTCAGGCCGTCTATCCGGAATTGGGAATTCGGGTCGTCAACATGGGAATCAGCGGGAACACGGTTCGCGATTTGAAGGCGCGGTGGCAAACCGACGTGCTCGATTTGAAGCCGGATTGGCTGTCGATCATGATCGGGACGAACGACGTGTGGAGACACTTCGATACGCCGACGATCAAGGAGTGGCAAGTGCCGGAGGAAGAGTATGCGGCGACGCTGGACGAGCTCGTGGCACGAACGAAGCCTCACGTCAAGGGGATCGTGCTGATGACCCCGTTTTATTTGGAGCCGAACCGCGCCGACGCGATGCGGGCCAAGATGGACCGCTACGGCGGCATCGTCAAGGAGACGGCGGAACGTCATGGAACGCTGTTCGTGGATACGCAGGCGGCATTCGACGCGGTTCTGGCTCATCTGTATCCGGCGACGCTGGCATGGGACCGCGTCCATCCGAACGTGAGCGGACATATGACGCTGGCGCGGTCTTTGCTGAACGCGCTCGGGTTCGAGTGGAATCCGCGTGGGCTCTGATGGCCGGCCGCCTCGCCGACTGGCTGTGGAACGTCCCGCATCGTTGCAGATTGTCTCGCATAGTTCCGGATAGTTTCGTATACAAGTCGAGAAGCACTCGCCGTTCGCGCCGGTTTGATTCCGGGCGGGCGGCTTATTTGTATAAGAAAACCCCCAGTTCGACTGGGGGTTCAGGAAAGCTTATAGCTATGAGTAGTCATCCCTTGACCTTCAATGATAATATGGGAGCCGGTCTGCCAACCGCTACCAAACATCAATGGAGGACAAGGGATGGACAAGAGCAGTCTAGCACACACGAAATGGAACTGTAAATATCATATCGTATTTGCCCCGAAGTATCGGCGGCAAGTGATCTATGGGAAATTAAAAAGGGAAATCGGAAAAATCATCCGGGAGTTATGTGAGCGAAAAGGGGTAGAAATTCTCGAAGCTGAAGCATGTCCGGATCACATCCACATGCTCGTGAGTATTCCGCCGAAGCTAAGCGTGTCCGAGTTTATGGAATACTTAAAGGGAAAAAGTTCACTGACGATCTTCGATAAATTTGCGAATATGAAGTACCGCTACGGCAATCGACAGTTTTGGTGTAGAGGGTACTACGTCGATACGGTGGGACGAAACAAAAAGGTTATCGCCGAATACATTCGGAATCAACGAACAGAGGACAAGAACTACGAACAACTCACGATGAAGGAACTGATCGACCCGTTTACGGGTGAGTCGGTGAAAAAGGGCGTATAAAGAGGCCCCTTTCCAGGGGCTAGCCTGAGGTAACACGCGGTTGGCAGATCTTCAGAGCGCCTTAGAGGCGCTTGCTTGTAACATGCCCTTATAGGGCTGATGGAAGCCACCGGCTAAGCCGGTGGTTATGACTTTTTTCAGGAGGGACGCGAAATGAACGGTCCGGAAACGAATGTTTACGATCGATGGATGAGCGATCAGCTTAAAGGCAGCGGAGGGGAGCGCGCGGCCAGGCTGCGAAAGGGGCTTGGCCGCGGTTCCGAGACATTTTTGAAAAACGTATGGTGGCCTGCGTTCGGCAGCTTCGAAGGGCTTTTTCCCGAGTTCGAGCTCCGGGATTATAAAGACGGCTGGCGTTACCTCGATTTTGCTTATCTAGCGGGCGGGTATCGAGTATGCTTGGCGGGATTTTCGGCAGCAGTCCGAATAGCGCTTGATCGGGTTGTATAGAAATTTTACCAAAAATGAAGATTCGGCAAAGAAGGTTTTCATCGGCGGGCAAAACGAGTACAATAACGATATTGTGAAAAATTTGTCTAAAGGATGAAGCGAAGATGTCTAAAGCACACATCGGCGTCGTCGGCATGGCCGTCATGGGACGCAATCTTGCTCTGAACATTGAAAGCCGCGGCTACACCGTAGCGGTATATAACCGTTCCCGCGACAAGACGGACGATCTGCTCGCCACGGACGGCAAAGGGAAAAACCTGGTACCGGCTTATTCCGTCGAAGAGTTCGTGGCATCGCTTGAAAAGCCCCGCAAAATTTTGATCATGGTTCAAGCCGGCGCCGGCACGGACGCGACGATCGCGTCGCTTACGCCGCACCTCGACAAAGGCGATATCATCATCGACGGCGGCAACGCCTACTTTCCCGACACCCAGCGCCGCTCGAAGGAATTGACCGAGCAGGGCTTCAACTTTATCGGCACCGGCGTATCCGGCGGCGAGGAAGGCGCGCTGAAAGGCCCGTCCATCATGCCGGGCGGCCCCGAAGAAGCGTACAAGCTGGTCGAGCCGATCCTGACGGGCATTTCGGCGAAAGTGAACGGGGATCCTTGCTGCACGTATATCGGGCCGGACGGCGCGGGCCATTACGTCAAAATGGTCCACAACGGCATCGAGTACGGCGACATGCAGCTGATTTGCGAAGCGTACCAGCTGCTTAAAGACGTGCTCGGCTTGTCCACCGACGAGCTGCACGAAATTTTCTCCGAATGGAACAAAGGCGAGCTCGACAGCTACCTGATCGAGATTACCGCCGACATCTTCTCGAAAAAAGACCCGGAAACGGGCAAGCCGATGGTCGACGTCATCCTCGACGCCGCAGGCCAAAAAGGCACCGGCAAATGGACGAGCCAAAGCTCGCTCGACCTTGGCGTGCCGCTGTCGATCATTACGGAATCGGTATTTTCCCGCTTCCTGTCGGCGATGAAGGAAGAGCGCGTCGCCGCCAGCAAAGTGCTGAGCGGACCGCAAAAGCCGGCCTTCCAAGGCGACAAGGCCGCCTTCATCGAGAGCGTGCGCAAGGCGCTGTATGCCAGCAAAATCTGCTCCTACGCGCAAGGCTTCGCGCAAATGCGCGCGGCTTCCGAGGAGTACGACTGGAACCTGCAATACGGCAACATCGCGATGATTTTCCGCGGCGGCTGCATTATCCGCGCCCGTTTCCTGCAAAACATCAAGGATGCGTACGACCGCGATCCGGCGCTGAAAAACCTGCTGCTTGACGAATATTTCCAAAACATCGTCCAAAACTATCAGGACGCATGGCGCGACGTCGTCGGAACCGCCATCCGCTACGGCGTTCCGGTTCCGTCGTTCGCGAGCGCTCTGGCCTACTACGACAGCTATCGGTCCGAACGGCTGCCGGCGAACCTGCTTCAGGCCCAGCGCGACTACTTCGGCGCCCATACGTTCAAGCGTCTGGACAAGGAAGGCGTCTTCCACCACAACTGGATGGAATCCTAAGCTTAGGGGAGCATGTCCGCCAGCATCGCGCGCAAGCAAGCCGCATCTTCTCCGCACGGGTTTTGCCGGTGAAGCAGATGCATGGCGAGCCCCGCGTAGCAAGCGAAATGCGCCAGCAATCGTGGCCGATCGAGCGCCGTCCATTCGGGCGCTCCGTCGGCCACTTTTCTTTTGATATAGTCGAGCCCCCAGATCAGATCCTCCCGGCAAAGCGGATAGGAGGGATCGAGCAATCGTCTGAGCGGTTCGTCAAGCGCTTGCGGGCGAGGCAAGCGGCCGGTACCGGCGGAATTCATGGGCAGACCACCTTGGCTTCAAAAGTCGTAAGGACAATCCGATCATTATCACCATACGAAAAAAAGAACGGATTTATACCTAGGGCGACCCGGCGGTTGTGTGATATGATAAGAAAAGTGTACAAGGGAGCGGGGAGAAAAGGTTTGAGCGAGCGAGCGACACCGAAAAATATCATCCTGGTCGGATTTATGGGAACGGGAAAATCGACCGTAAGCCGGCTGCTCGCCGAGCGGCTCGGGTGGAAGCGGATCGATACGGACGAGGAGATCGTCCGGCAAGCGGAGAAGGCGATTCCCGACATCTTCGCACAGGACGGGGAAACGGTCTTTCGCGATTGGGAAAGCCGCGTGCTGAACGAGGTGCTCGGCGGCAGCGGGCATGTCGTCGCGACGGGCGGCGGGGCCGTGCTCCGCGAGGAAAACCGGCGCCGCATGCTCGCCGGCGGCTGGGTCGTCGCCTTGGCGGCGGACCGGGAGACGCTGCTCAAGCGTGTCATCGACGCCGACCCGGAAGGGACCGGAGCCAGACCGCTGCTCAAGGGAGACGCGGCGGAGCGAATCGACCATCTGCTGCGCACGCGGCGCCATGCCTACGATTTCGCGCATGCGACGGTCGACACGTCCGGCCGGTCGCCTCTCGAGGTGGCCGAGCTGCTCGTTCGCTGGGCGTTATAGCTGGTGCCAGGCCAGCATGCCGCCAAGCAGGTTGACCGGCTTCTTGAATCCGAGCGAGGTCAAATATTCGCAGGCCTGCCCGCTGCGGTAGCCGCTGCGACAAATGAAAATGACTTCCTCGTCCCGCGGAATTTCGTCAAGACGCTGGGGCACCTGGCCGAGCGGCAGGTGAAGGGCGCCGGGAATCATGCCCTGGGCGACTTCCTCGTCTTCGCGGACGTCGATCAGATGCAGGTTCTCGCCCGCGTCGAGCCGCTCTTTCAGCTGTTCGACCGAAATCGTCGCGTACTCGCTCATTTTGCTTCGTCTCCTCTCGTCGAACCGGTGATCGGTATCGTGACCGTACCGACAGAATAATCATAATGAACCGCCGGATACGCTGTCAAACGAATCGGACGAGGCGAATCGGAAAGGCCGTTCGGCCAACCCGCGCATTGCGTAAGGCACGATTTTTTCAACGGAGCTTATTTCGGAACAGGGAGTCGCGATGCCAAATGACCGTTATCGTTGCGATCGCCATATGCGGATTTATCGGGGCGGTTTCCCGGCACGGCTTGACGCTCGTCCTGCCGAACGGAGGAGGTTCGTCCTTTCCGTGGGCGACGCTGGCGATCAATTTGAGCGGCTCGCTGCTGCTCGGCTGGCTGTCGGGACTCGCGCTGCGCAAGCTGGTGTCGCCCTGGTGGAAGGAAGCGCTCGGCACCGGATTTCTCGGCGCTTTTACGACGTTCAGCGCGTTTAACGCCCAGCTGTGGGAGCTTTGGCGGCACGACGCATATGCTGTGGCCGTTCTTTACGCCGCATCGAGCGGCATCGCCGGCTGGCTGCTCGCTTCGCTCGGGCTGAAGCTCGGAAGGGGGCGGGAACGATGAACGGGTGGGCGCTTGCCTGTCTCGTCGGCGTAGGCGGTTCGATCGGCGCGGTGGCCAGGTACGGGGTCGGCCGCTGGACCGCGAAGCGGGGAGGCAAGCCGCGCAGCGCGACGCTCGCCGTCAATCTGGCCGGGTCGCTCGCGCTCGGCGCGCTGGTCGGCGCGAACGCCGACGAACGCAGCGAAGCGGCGTTCGCGTTCGCGGGAACCGGCATCATGGGCGGGCTCACGACGTATTCGACGCTAAACGCGCAAAAAGCGGAGCTGACCCGCGAGCGCCAAGGGCGGCAGCTGGCCGTCTATGTATTTGCTTCCTACGCGGGAGGCATGGCGGCTTTCGCCGCCGGCTGGCTGCTGGGCCGGGCGCTGCTGCGCAACTGACCGAACCAAGTCGTTTTTATCGGAACAAAAATGATGTCCAAGACAAGGGGCGTATGAACAGATGGATATGATCGTCACTCCCACGGGAAAACTGCAAGGCGAAATACAGGCTCTTTCCTCCAAAAACTACACGACCCGCTATTTGCTCGTCGCGGCTTTGGCGGAAGGAACGAGCACGATCCGGTTCCCCGCCCACAGCGAGGACAGCGACGCGATGCGCCGCTGCATCCGCGATCTCGGCGCCGTCCTCGAGGAAGACGACGAGAAAATCGTCATTAAGGGGTTCGGGCGCTTCCCGTTCCCGGCGAAGTCGCTTAACGTCGGCAACGCGGGAGCGGTGCTGCGCTTTCTCATGTCCGTCGCCGCCTTGCTGCCGGAGGTGACGTTCGTCAACGCCTACCCGCAGTCTCTTGGCAAACGTCCCCACGACGATCTGATCGCCGCGCTGCAAAGCATGGGCGTCGAGGTGGAGCACCAGAGCGGGAAGCTGCCGATCACGATCCGCGGCGGAAAGCCGCGCGGCGGCAAAATCCAGGTTTCCGGAAGCGTGAGTTCCCAATACTTAAGCTCGCTGCTGTTTTTGGCGCCGCTGCTCGAAGAGGACAGCGAAATCGAAGTGCTTCACGATCTCAAGTCCAAGGTCGTCGTCGGCCAAACGCTGGAGGTGATGCGGGAAGCGGGAATCGTCGCGGAGGCGTCGGACGACCTGATGCGCTTCCGCGTTCCCGGACGCCAGCGGTATCTCGCGCAAACGTATACCGTGCAGGGCGATTATCCCGGCTCGGCGGCGATTTTGGCCGCCGCCGCGGTGACGGAGTCGGACGTGACCGTTCACCGGCTGCTGGAAAACAGCAAGCAGGGCGAGCGAGCGGTCGTCGACGTTCTGCGCAGCATGCGGGTGCCTCTGACGCATGATAACGGAATCGTGCGCGTGAAGGGCACCGGCAAGCTTGAGGCCGGGGAATTCGACGGCGACGAGTTTACGGACGGAGTGCTGGCGATGGTCGCCGCCGCGGTGTTCGCCGAAGGCACGTCGCGCTTTTACAACGTGGAGAATTTGCGCTACAAGGAGTGCGACCGCATAACCGATTATTTGACGGAGCTCCGCAAAGCGGGCGCGAACGTCGAGGAGAAGCGGGACGAAATCATCGTTCACGGCCGTCCCGAAGGCGTGGAAGGGGGCGTGACGATCGATGCGCACTTCGATCATCGCGTCATTATGGCGCTGTCGATCGTGGGTCTCCGGTCGAAACGGCCGATCCGGATATCGGACGCGCATCATGTGGCCAAAAGCTACCCAAACTATTTCGATCATTTGGCCTCGCTTGGCGCGAAGGTCGAGTGGGTAAAGGAATAAAAAGGAGGCGACCCGGCATGGCATTCGAAAATCCGCCGCGCGAGCGGATCAAGGAAATTTTGGAGGGCGCGGGCAACATCGCCGTCGTCGGGTTATCCGACGATCCCGAAAAAACGTCGCATCAGGTGTCGGCGGCGATGCAGGCGAAAGGATACCGGATTATTCCGGTCAATCCGAACGCGGAGCGCATTTTGGGCGAAACGTGCTACGCGAGCTTGAAGGACATTCCCGAGCCGGTCGACATCGTCAACGTTTTCCGCCGGCCGGAGCATACGCCCGCCGTTGCCGCGGACGCGGCCGCGATCGGGGCGAAGGTGCTGTGGCTGCAGCTCGGCATCGCCAACGACGAAGCGGCGGAGATCGCCCGCAAAGGCGGTCTGGAAGTCATTATGGACCGCTGCATCAAGGTCGAGGATTCGATTTTGCTTCCGGGCGGCAGAGCGGGACGTTAAATACGAGACGATCCCGCCGGGCAGGCAACATGGGCGCTTCGCGGCAGACGTTTTCGGTTGCCGCGGGGCGCCTCTTGCTTAAACGAAAAATAGGCGCAAAGCGCTATATATAGTTGAAAGCTATGAACAAAATGCTTTTTATATATTTCTCCTCTTGCCGACGTTGGGCTACAATCGGGATAAACGATCGCCGCCAGGCGGAAAGCGGGGAAATTAATCATGTACGAACACGTTAAAAAATTGTTCGACCTCGGAGCGGACGGCTACGATTGGCAGCGCAGAAGCCTTATACCCGACTTCGACCAGTTTTACGGGATGGCCGTGTCGCTCATCCGGCCGGAGCGCGCCGCTCCGTCCATCCTCGATTTGGGCGCCGGCACGGGGCTTCTGACGTCGTTTGTCGCCGCGGCCTGCCCGCAGGCGAAGCTGACGCTGATCGATTTCAGCGAAAAAATGCTCGATCAGGCGCGAAAGCGGTTCGAGCGCCACCCTGCCGAAGTCCGGTTCATAACGGGCGACTACGCCGAGCGCGAATTTCCGGAAACGTACGATTACGTCGTTTCGTCGCTGTCGATTCACCATCTCGAGCATGCGGACAAGCAAAAGCTGTTCAAAAAGATTTACCGCGTGCTCCGTCCTGGAGGCGCATTCATCAACGCGGATCAGGCCGCGGGGGAAACGCCCTTCTTCGAGGCCTTCAATTTGCGGGAATGGGAGCGGGAAGTCGCCGCGACGGGATTGCCGCCGGAACTGATCGAGGCGTCCAAGGAACGGAGGAAGCAGGACCGCAACGCGACCGTCTCCGACCAGCTGCGCTGGCTGCGGGAAGCGGGCTTCGCGGATGCGGACAGCGTGTACAAGCGGCTCGGGTTTGCGGTTTTTTACGCCCCGAAAGCGAAATGAGCTTTTGACAAAACCGGCCGCATAGACGTAACATCGAGAGAAAGGAGGGGACTTCCGGCTCATGATGGGTGTGGGCTATCTCCAACGGTTGGGGCGGGCGATGATGCTGCCGATGACGGTGCTGCCCGCAGCCGCCATTTTTATCATGCTCGCGCATTTGCCATGGGCGATGCTCGGCTGGCCTCAAATGCCCGAATTGCTGCAGGCGGCCGGGTTGAATATATTTCAGTATGTGCCCTACGTGTTTGCGGTCGGCATCGCGCTCGGGCTGTCCAACCAGTCGGCGCTTGCCGGCATGTCGGCGCTTGCGGGAATGCTCATTTTCACGGCGGTAACCGCCGCTTACGATCCGGAAGGCGTGCAGCCGTCGATGTTCGCCGGAGCCGTGCTCGGGATCGCGTCGGGTCTCGCGAACGAGCGCTTCAAGGCGCTCAAGCTGCCGGAATATCTGCAGTTTTTCGGCGGCTCGCGCTTCGTTCCCGTCTTTATGGCCGGCGTATCGATCCTCTTCTCCTGGCTCATGATCGCCGTCGGCGCCGCGATCGGCGATTTCGTGGCGGCTTCCGGCGAGATGGTCGCCATGGCCGGAGGGTTCGGCGTCTTTTTGTACGGATTTTTGCACCGGATCCTGGTCGCGTTCGGCTTGCACCACATTTTGAATCATCTGTTCTGGTTCCAGGTGGGGGAGTACCGGACGGATGACGGAAACGCGTTTTTCGGGGACTTGCCGCGATTTTTCGCGGGGGACCCGACGGCGGGCGTCTACATGGCCGGCCTGTATCCCGTCATAATGTTCGCGCTGCCCGCCATCGCTTACGCGATCATTCACGAGTCGCGGGAAGATCTGAAGCCCAAAATCCGCAAGCAGTTCCGCGTTGCCGGCCTTACGGCCTTCCTTACCGGGGTGACCGAGCCTGTCGAATTCGCTTTTTTGTTCGTCGCGCCCTATTTGTTCATCGTTCACGCGCTGCTGTCCGGCGGCATCATGTGGCTGACGTACGAGCTCGGCATCCGGCACGGGTTCAGCTTCTCCGCCGGGGCGCTCGAATTTTTGATCAACCTGCCCCTGGCCAGCAGAGGCTGGCTGCTCATCCCGATCGGCCTTGCGGTCGGCATCGTTTATTACGTCATGTTCCGGCTCGTCATCCGCAAGTTCGAGTTGTCGACGCCCGGCCGGGAGGACGCTTCCAGGCTCGACGACTGGGCGGGCGACATTCCGTACCGCGCGCCGCTCGTGCTGCAGGCGCTCGGCGGCAAGGAGAACATCGTCCGGCTGGACGCCTGCATCACGCGGCTCAGGCTGACGCTTTCCGACGACCGCCGGATCGATTCGAAGTCGCTTCGCCATCTCGGCGCCGCGGGCGTCATCCATTTGGGCGCGGGCAACGTGCAGGTCGTATTCGGCACGTACTCGGATTTGATCCGCGAGGAAATTTTCAAGCTGATGCAGCAGGACGTTCACCAGGTGCAGTTCCATGCGCCGGTTCAGGGCCGCATGATTCCGATCGAAGAGGTGGACGATCCGATCTTTTCGCAGCGGCTCGTGGGCCGGGGCGTCGCGTTTCTGCCCGACAGGGGGGAGCTTGTCGCCCCCGTCGCGGGGCGAATCGTTCATTTGTACCCGACGAAGCATGCGATCGGGATCGCGACCGACGAAGGGCTCGAAGTGCTGCTGCACATCGGGATCGACTCTTCGCAAATCAAGGATTGCTTTACGGCATTCGTAAAAGAGGGAGACGAGGTCACGCCGGGACAGCCGCTGATCCGCTTCCACCTGCCGAAGCTGAAACATCAGGCCAAGTCGATTGCCACTCCGATGGTGATCACCAATCCGGACGTCGTCAAGTCCTGGCGCTATGCGCCGTTTAAAGCGGTCAAAAAAGGTCAGGCGGCCGTCATGTCCGTCGTCGTGCGAGAGAGAGAGAACAAGGGGGGGAGAGCATGATACAGGGATTGGGAGCCTCGGAAGGGATCGCGATCGGCAAGGCGTTCGTCTTGCCCAATTGGGAATGGGAGCTGCCGGAGCAGAAAATCGACGTCAGCGATTTGGCCGCCGAATTCGACCGCCTGTACGAAGGCGTGAAACGGTCCAAATCCGAGATCTACCAGATCAAGACGGAGATGGACGAAGCCGTCGGCCCCGAAGAGATCAGCATTTTCGACGCTCATTTGGCCATCCTCGACGATCCTGTGTTCATGAACGAAATCAAGGGCATCATCCAACGGCAGTACAAGGCCGCCGAGGTGGCGGTGAAGGAAGCGATCGATCATTTCGTCACGATGTTCGATTTGCTCGACGACGAATATATGAAAGAGCGGGCGCTCGACATTAAAGATGTCGGCAATCGTCTGCTGAAGCATCTGCTCGGCGTTCCGGAAATCGCGCTGCCGTCGGACACGCAGCCGTTCGTGCTTGTCGTCCGGGAGTTGACGCCTTCGCAGCTCATTCACCTGAAGCCGGATGTCGTGCTCGGCATCGTGACGATGGTCGGCAGTCCGTCTTCGCATGCCGCCATCATGGCGCGGGCGTTCGGCATTCCGCTCGTGATGGGAATCGAAGGGAAGACGAAGGAGCCG
This sequence comes from Cohnella massiliensis, assembly GCF_900169535.1. Lineage (NCBI taxonomy): Bacteria > Bacillati > Bacillota > Bacilli > Caryophanales > Paenibacillaceae > Cohnella > Cohnella massiliensis. The sequence goes on along the minus strand of NZ_LT821259.1, from coordinate 2,676,336 downwards.
ATCGCGACGGGCGATTTACTGATTATCGACGGGGGAACCGGCCAGCTGCACGTAAACCCGAAGTCCGACACGCTGCAGCGCTACACGGAGCTGCGCAGGCTGCATCTGGAAACGCGGGTGCGGCTGCAGGCGCTCGCGTCGATCCCGCCGGTCACGCCGGACGGCATCGCGCTCGAACTGGCCGCGAACATCAGCAGCGTCAAGGAGCTCGACGCGGCTTTGGGGAGCGGCGCGGACGGAGTCGGCCTGTTCCGGACGGAATTTCTGTACATGGACCGCAGCCGGTTTCCGACGGAGGAGGAGCAGTTCGAAGTGTACCGGTCCGCGGCGGAACGGCTGAACGGCAAGCCGCTCGTCATTCGGACGCTGGACATCGGCGGAGACAAACATTTGGACTACCATGAAATGCCGGAGGAAGACAACCCGTTCCTGGGCTACCGGGCGATCCGGTTCAGCCTGGACCGGAAAGACCTGTTCAAGGTGCAGCTTCGGGCGATTCTCCGGGCGGCGGTTCACGGCGAGGTTCAGGTGATGTACCCGTTGATCGCGACGCTGGAGGAAGTTCGCGCGGCCAACGCCTTGCTTGCGGAAGCGGCCGGCGAGCTGGCCGCCGAAGGCGTGCCGTACCGCGACGTGCCCGCGGGCGTCATGATCGAGGTGCCGGCGGCGGTCGTCATCGCCGAGCTGCTGGCGGAGGAAGTGAGCTTTTTCAGCATCGGGACGAACGATCTCGTGCAGTTCACGCTGGCGGTCGACCGGATGAACGAGCAGATCAGCCATCTGTACGAGCCGTATCATCCGGCGGTCCTGCGGATGCTGCGGACGGTGAGCGAAGCCGCGAACCGGCGGGGAATCCCCGTCCGGGTGTGCGGGGAGCTCGCCGGCGACGTGCGGGCGATGCCGCTTTGGCTCGGTCTCGGCATCCATGAGCTCAGCCTGTCGGCGCAGGCGATTTTGCCGGTCAAGGAGACGCTGCTGCGCACGAAAGCCCAGGACTGCCTCGGGCTCGTCGGCGAATTGTTCCGCTGCGGCACGGCCCGGGAAATCCGGGAACGCCTGGAGCGTTTCCATGCGGAAATCGCGCTGGCGGGAGGGAATGTCAAGCCGGGAGTGAACTGACGCGAAAAGGAGGATTCCCGACCGGCGCAAGGCCGAAGGAATCCTCCTTTTTAACGTTTAGAGGCGGCCGAACAGCAAATCGCAAAACGCCTTGGCATATGCCGGCAAATCCGGCGGGCGCCGGGACGAAACGAGGTTGCCGTCGATGACGACGGGCTCGTCCACCCATACGGCGCCGGCGTTTTCCATGTCGTCCCGGATGCCCGGGGTCGAGGTGACTTTCCGTCCCCGCACGATTTTCGCGGAAACGAGCACCCAGCCGGCATGGCAGATTTGCCCGATCGGCTTGCCGGCGGCGTCCATTTGCCGAACGAACTCCAGCACGTTCGGATCGCGGCGGATTTTGTCGGGGGCCCATCCGCCCGGAACGAGCAAGCCGTCCGCCTTCGAAGCGTCCAGTTCGCCGTAGGAAAGGTCGGAAACGGCCGGGACGCCGTATTTTCCGATGTAGGTTTTCCCTTTTTCGGGAGCGGCGTACAGCACTTCCGCGCCTTCCTCGCGCGCCCGGTAAACGGGATACCAGAGCTCGAGGTCTTCGAATTCCTCGTCCAGCAGGCAGATGACTTTTTTGGTCTGAGTCACGGTTCTTCCTCCTTTTGAAAACCGACACGCGTTTTGCGGCTTCGTCAAAGCCGCGTCGCACTTATTTTAACAGAATCGGACGTCCCGTTCATCCGAAATTAACCCGCAAAGGAGTTTCAATCTTCATGTCCAACGATTCCCCGACCGGCCGCCGCTTCGTTCGCTGGCTTCCCGCCGTCGTCGTGATGGCCGTCATTTTTATCTTGTCTTCCCGTACCGGAGACGAGCTGGACACCGTCCTGCCCTGGGTGCAAAAGCTGTTTCCATGGCTGGAAAGCTTCGATCCGGGACATTATGCCGCCTATTTCGTCCTCGCGCTCAGCTATGCGTTCGGCTTCGGTTTTCGCAGAATGAACGTCGGCAGGAGCTTGCTGGTCGTGTTGATGAGCTTGCTTTACGGCGTTACCGACGAATGGCATCAGTCGTTCGTCCCGAACCGGACGCCCGACTTGGCGGATTTGCTGCACGACGGGATCGGCGCGGCCGTCGCCGTCGTTTGCGTCGCCATATGGAACGGCTGGGAGCGCGGTCGCTCCGCAAGAAAACGCAAGTAAATACGTCTTGAAAATACCAGTATTTACAGCGCCTTATAAAGAAGGAGTTCCCTTCCGCAGGCGCGAATACGAGAGGGGAGAAACGAAATGGCCCGGAACGCGGTTCCGGGGGTTGGGAGAGAATGTCGTTGCATAAGCGCTGTCCATGCGGCCACGGCCAGCAATTAACGCTCCGCACCGTTTTGCACGCGCGCAAGGCGAGCATTGCCAACGTGCCGGTCTATTCATGCGATGAGTGCGGCCGAAACGAAGTGTTTCCCGGAGTCAAGGCGGAGCTCGGACGCCTCATCGGCGAGCTCGGGCCGGCGCCGCGGCCGCAGACCGTCCTTTTCGACGAGCGGCATGAGTGGGTCGGCGTTCTTGCCGCTTTGCACAAGCGGGAAAGGCGGATCACGGCGACGGCCGTCGCGAGACGGACCGAGGAGCGGATGGACGAATTGCTGGATTTGCTGCTGGTCGCATCCAACGTCGGAGACGAACAATGGAAAACGGAGCTGAACGGACGATTGTCGCAATTAAGCTCGCAATACATATGCTATTGACGAATGGAGCGAAAACGGGGCGATCGCCTCGTTTTTTGCGAAAAAAACGATTTTCTGTTACCATGAAAATAAAGAGCATCATTTTCAAGGAGGCATCGGCATTGGCACAAATACGCCGTTTGATGACGGTAGACGATTGGGAAGACGCCCTTCGCGCCACGAAGGAGAAGCCTTTGCTCGTATTCAAGCACAGCACGCAATGCTCCGTAAGCGCGGGCGCGCACGAGGAGTGGCAGCATTATACGGCGGACGACGAAGCGGGCGGGGTCGACTACGCTCTCGTTCATGTGATCGAGGAACGGCCCGTCAGCAACGCGATCGCCGAATCGCTCGGCGTTACGCATAAATCCCCGCAAGTGATCCTGGTTCGGGACGGAAAGCCGGTCTGGGACGAGTCGCATTGGCGAATTACGTACGATTTTCTCAAAGACCGTTTGAGTTCCGCGGAAGCAGGATGAGGCCATTCGGCCAAAAGTCGAGATTTGGCTTTTCAAGCGGCCGTGTTACATTGCGTTAACGGCAAATTTGTCGTATCATTACCTTATTATCCCATGGACAAGCCCTATCGAGGATGTCTATGAACATTGGAGCGAGGACTGTGACGGTAACCATTTATGACGTGGCTCGTGAAGCTGGCGTGTCGATGGCGACAGTTTCCCGTGTCGTTAACAACAATCCGAACGTGAAGCCGCAGACACGCAAGAAAGTATACGAAGCAATCGAACGGCTCGGTTATCGCCCCAACGCCGTCGCCCGCGGGCTGGCGAGCAAGAAGACGACGACGGTCGGCGTGGTCATTCCCGACATTGCCAATGCGATCTTCGCCGAGGTTGCGCGCGGTATCGAAGATATTGCGAACATGTATCACTACAATATTATTCTCTGCAACGCGGACAAGCGCAAAGAGAAGGAAATCCGCGTCATCAACACCCTTCTGGAGAAACAAGTGGACGGTTTGCTGTTCATGGGCGGAGCGGTGACGGACGAGCACCTTCAGGCGTTCAGCACTTCGAACGTTCCGATCGTCCTGTGCGCGACGACCGACGAGAAGGGGACGATGCCGTCCGTGGATATCGACCACGAAGCGGCCGCTTTCGACGCGGCGAGCAAGCTGATCGCGGACGGCCACCGGCGGATCGCCATGATCAGCGGTACCCTTCAGGATCCGGCCAACGGCTATGCCCGTTACCACGGATACAAGCGCGCGCTCGAGCAGGCGGGGCTTGCGCTCGACGAAACGTACGTGCGCGTAGGGAACTACAAGTACGAATCGGGAATCGAAGCGATGCAGTATTTCCTGGAGCTGCCGGAACGGCCGACCGCGGTATTCGCCGCAACCGACGAGATGGCGATCGGGGCGATCCACAGCATCCAGGATGCCGGATTGAAAGTGCCGGATGACATTTCGGTCATCAGCGTGGACAACATTCGCATGGCATCGATGGTTCGCCCGCAGCTGACGACGGTCGCGCAGCCGATGTACGACATCGGGGCGGTATCGATGCGGCTGCTGACGAAGCTGATGAAGAAGGAAACGGTAGACCAGGCGAGAGTCGTTCTCCCGCACGAGTTGATCGTTCGCCGTTCGGCCAGCGCTCTTTCTTGAGCCTGATCGCGCAAGCGGCCATACGACAGGCCCCGCTCGGGAAGTTTCCTTCCCGGCGGGGTTTCTTTATCTGAAAACGAAGGGAATGAATGCCCGTGATCGGAATTATCGGGGCCATGCAGGAGGAAATCGACCTGCTCCTCCAAGGAATGCGCGATGTCGTGACAATGAACCGCTCCGGCATCGATTACGTCATCGGGTCGCTCCATGACCGCAAAGTGGCCGTATGCAAATCCGGCGTGGGGAAAGTCAATGCCGCCGTTTGCACGCAAGTGCTGATCGACCGTTTTTTGGCGGATAAAATCATTTTTACCGGGGTGGCCGGCGCGGTGGATCCGAGCCTGGAAATCGGGGATATCGTCGTCGGGTCGAGCTGCCTTCAGCACGACATCGACGTGACGCCGCTCGGCTTCAAACGCGGAGTCATTCCGTATCAGGACGTATCGGAGTGGAAGGGCGACGACACGCTGATCCGAATGGCGGTCGAGGCCGGCGAACGGCTGTACCCGGGACGCTGCAGGACGGGCGTCATTCTTTCCGGCGACCAGTTCGTCGCCGACCGCGATGTCGTTCGGGCGCTGCACGAGCAGTTCGGCGGCGCTTGCACGGAGATGGAAGGAGCGGCCGTCGCCCAGGTCTGCGCCATGAACGGGGTGCCCCACGTCATTATTCGCTCGATGTCCGACAAAGCGGACGGCTCGGCGCACGTCAATTTTGCGGAATTTACCGTCGAGGCGGCGGGCCGCTCCTTCGCAATCGTCGACGACATGATTCAAAGGCTGTAACCCGAGCCGGAAAGGCAGGGCAGCCAGGCTTTACGCGAGGTGCTGGAGCGCGAGTTCCAGCACCTCGCGGTTTTTGGCGGCGATTTCGGCGCGTCTTGGCATTGGCGTCCACGCGGACGCATCGTCAAGCCAGGAAGCCGGCATGCCTTCGGGGACGCCGTCTTGCCGCGCCGGCAGCCAGGAAGCCGGCAGCGGCGCTCCGCCCGGCGCGGCGTCGATGGCTTCGAGAAGCGGATGGCCGGTCATTTCCAGCCACAGCAGCCCCCAAGCGCGGGGAACGACGCGGTAATGATCGTAGCCCCCGCCGCCCAGCGCGATCCAACGGCCGTCCGTCCATTCGTGGGCGAGGCGGTGGATCCGCTTCGGCATTTCGCGGTAGATGCGCATGCTGCAGTGAACGTGCGACAGCGGATCGAACGCATGGGCGTCGCAGCCGTGCTGGCTTACGATGACGTCGGGCTTGAACGCGCGGACGGCTTTCTCGATGGCGGCCCCGAAGCTGTCGAGCCAGGAATCGTCCTCCGTATACGGCTCCACGGGAACGTTCAGGCAAGCGCCGTAGCCGGACTGGGTTCCCCGCTCGTGGGCGAATCCCGTTCCCGGAAACAAATATTTCCCCGTCTCGTGAATGGACAGCGTAAAGACGTCGGGATCCGTGTAAAAACACCACTGCACGCCGTCGCCATGATGGACGTCCGTGTCGATGTACAGCACTTTCGCGTCATACTTCCGCCGTATCCAGGCGATGGCCGCCGCTACGTCGTTGTACACGCAAAAACCGGCTCCCCGGTCGGGAAACGCGTGATGCAGCCCGCCCCCCAAATGAAGCGCATGCGGCGCCGCCCCCGACATGACCGCCTCGGCCGCGGCGATCGTGCCGTGCACGACCGCTTGCGCCGCTTCGTGAACGCCGGGGAAGTACGGGGTGTCCCCGTCGAGCTCCAGACCGTACTTCGCCGCCAGTTCGACGGCTTCTACGGCGGGAGAGGTCCCGCTCAAGCGGCGGACCGCCTCGATGTAGTCGGCGCGATGGATCCAGGCCAGCGCGGCTTCCCAGTCCGCCGGAGGCTGCGGGACGGCGATTTGCCGCGCTTCGAGCGCGCCGCATGCTTTCAGCAGCCGTTCCGTAAGCTTGAGGCGGACCGGGTGGAACGGATGGTCTTCGCGAAACCGGTACCGGCCCGAAGACGCGTTGTCGATCCAAATCGGGCCGGAAATCGGTGAATTCACAAACATCGCTTCCTTTCGTACGAGCGTTAGTACATAAACCGCTGCCGGAACCGGACCCGGTCGAACTTTTCCACGGAGGAAAGCGGCACGTCCTTGCCGATCCGGACCATGAGGCAGTTCGCCGGATGGGCGCAAATTTCCGGGTCGTCGGTTGCGAACCAGACCATCCCTACGGATTTCATCAATTTCTCCATCATCGCCCGGTATTCCCAGACGTTCAGTCCGCTTCCTTCCAGGTCCCAGTGCCAATAATACTCGGTCGTATAGACGATGGCGTTATCGAGCTGGCCGTCTTCGAAAGCCGTTTGAATCAGGCTCTTGCCGAGGCCGAGTCCCCGGTAATCGTCCGCCACTTCGATGGCCCCGAGCTCGATCAAATCGTCCATCCCGCCTTGCGACCAGGTTTCCAGCTCGTCCGGGTAGTGAAACGTGACGTAGCCGACGATCAGGTCGCCTTCGAGCGCCGCGACGATTCGGCCTTCGGGGAGCTCGGCGATTTCGACGAGCGCGGCATGCTGCTCCGCGGGACGCCGGAAAGCGTCCAGCTTCGGGTGAAGCCGGTACTCCCGGAGCCGTTCCGGCGGAATCGGGCCTTCGACGGAGATCGGACCGTTCGTCCCATCGCGAATGTGCCGGTGGAACCGTTTCAGGTGCTCCATGTCTTTCCCTCCTCGAATGCTGTCATTATACAACAAAAGCGGAGGAAGGAGGAGAGCGCTTACTTATAAAGCGCTTTATATGACAACATTGTGACGATTCGCCGGGTTTTATGGTATACTTAATTTCGTTAGCCGGAAAACGAATGAATGAAAGCGCATTCCTTCGGCGTGATCAGCACTTTGAATTCGTATTCGAACGGGATGGTGAGGGCAATGACTCTGCAGCACAATGAGAAGCTGGCCGTAACGGCGAAAGGTTCCAACCTCGAATCTTATGAACAAGCGGTGCAAAACTTCCGTTGGGAAGACATCGAGCAACGATTCTCCTGGTCGACGACCGGCAAAGTCAACATGGCTTACGAGGCGATCGATCGTCATGTGGAAGAAGGGAAGGGCGACCGCATCGCGCTGCATTACAGCGACAGCGTACGCGATGAAAGTTATACGTATGCCGATCTGAGCAGGGAGTCCAACCGCTTTGCGAACGTGCTCCGCAGCCTTGGCATCGGCAAAGGGGATCGCGTCTTCATTTTCATGCCGCGGACCCCGGAGCTGTATTTCAGCCTGCTCGGGATTTTGAAGGTCGGAGCGGTTGTCGGTCCGCTGTTCGAAGCGTTCATGGAAACGGCCGTCAAGGACCGGCTGCAGGACAGCGGAGCCGCGGCGATCGTCACGACGCCGGCGCTGCTTCCCCGCGTCGCCCGCGACGAGCTGCCGGAGCTGAAGCATGTGATCGTATTCGGCGACGGCGTCGAGGAAGGCGGAGGCATCGTCGATTTCCGCAAAGCGATGGACGAAGCGCCGGGAGAAGCCGAAATCGAGTGGCTGACCCGGGAGGACGGACTTATTCTTCATTATACGTCGGGGTCGACGGGCAAGCCGAAAGGCATTTTCCACGTGCAAAACGCCATGATCCAACATTATTATACGGGCCGCATCGTCCTGGATTTGCGGGAAGACGACGTTTACTGGTGCACCGCCGACCCGGGCTGGGTGACCGGAACGTCGTACGGCGTCTTCGCCCCGTGGCTGAACGGCGCTTCCAACGTGATCCGCGGCGGAAGGTTCAGTCCTCAGGATTGGTATTCGACGCTGCAAAAATATAAAGTAACCGTTTGGTACAGCGCGCCGACCGCGTTCCGGATGCTGATGGGCGCGGGCGAAGAAGCGGTCAAATCGTACGACCTGTCCCATTTGCGCCACGTGCTCAGCGTCGGCGAACCGCTCAACCCCGAAGTCGTGCGGTGGGGGCTGAAGGCGTTCGATCGGCGCATCCACGATACGTGGTGGATGACGGAAACGGGCGGGCAGCTCATTTGCAACTATCCGAGCATGGAAATCAAGCCGGGCTCGATGGGCAAGCCGATCCCGGGCGTTCAGGCGGCCATTCTCGACGATCAGGGCAACGAGCTGCCGCCTTATCGGATGGGCAATCTCGCGATCCGGACGCCGTGGCCGTCCATGATGCGCAAAGTATGGAACAATCCCGCCAAGTACGAGGAATATTTCCGTATTCCGGGCTGGTACGTGTCCGGGGATTCCGCTTACAAGGACGAGGAAGGCTACTTCTGGTTCCAGGGCCGGATCGACGACGTGATCAATACGTCGGGCGAGCGGGTAGGGCCGTTCGAGGTGGAAAGCAAGCTCGTCGAGCACCCGGCGGTCGCCGAGGCGGGCGTCATCGGCAAGCCGGATCCGCTTCGGGGGGAAATCATCAAAGCGTTCATTTCGCTGCGAGAAGGCTTCGCTCCTTCGGACGAGTTGAAGACGGAAATCTCCAAATTCGTCAAAGAGGGATTGTCCGCGCACGCCGCGCCCCGCGAAATCGAATTCCGCGACAAACTGCCGAAGACGCGCAGCGGCAAAATCATGCGCCGCGTGCTGAAGGCTTGGGAATTGAATTTGCCCACCGGCGACTTGTCGACGATTGAGGACTAATCCATGATCATCCGGCCATTCGGCACTCTTGAAAATAAATAAAAGCAAACGAAGGGCGATCTTCGCGGTTTCGCAACCGGAGGATCGCCCTTCTGCCGTTCTTTATTCCGTTAGTTCGTTTTCACTTCGATCGCGGCGGAAGGCTCGGATTGGCCGACGCCGTTAATCGCCGTAATCCGGTACCAGCCGGCGTTGACCGGCGCCGGCGCTTCGTAGCCGGGGGTTTGCGCGGAGCCGAGCAGCGTGTACTTGCCGTTCTGGGACGGACTGTACCAGACCTCGTACTTGGTCACCGCGTCGGCGTCCGAATTCGGGTTCCACGACAGCGCGAGTCCGGTATCCCGGATTTGCGCCTGAAGCCCGGAAGGCGAGCCCGGCGCCGCGAGCGGATTGCCCGTTCCGGGAGCTTCGGACCCCGGAGCCTCGGTTCCGGGAGCTTGGGTGCTGCCCGGATCGGAAGTTCCGCCGCTGCCCCCGTCGGTTCCGCCTGCGGGCGGCAAATTCGGATCGACCGGAATCTCTCCGGCGCCGCTTCCCGCGCTTACGACCGCGCTGCGCCCGGACTCCTTGCCGACCACGTCCACGGCGGTGACGTAATATTGATAGGCGTTGCTGGACGAAATGTAATTGATGAACTTCGCCTCGTCACCCGTAAAAACGGAGTTTTCGACTTTTTGGAACGGGCCTCCGTTGACGGAGCGGTACAGGCGGTAGCCGGCCACGTCCTTTTGCGGGCTTGGCGTAAACGTAATCCGAACCTTGCCTCCGTCCAGCGTTTCCGCCGAGACGTTGGACGGAGCGGAAGGCGTCCCTCCGTCGTCGCTGCGCGGGTCGGTCTTGGACGGGGCGCTGTCCTTGGCGTCTTTCGGCAAATAGTACGAGAGCGACTTGCGGCTTTCCGAAGAGACGTTCGGCAGCGCGGCCTGAAGTTCTCCGATCAGCTCGTCGATCGGCTTCTCGCGCTTCACCATAATCGCTTCCCGCAGCAGATCGGAAGGCGTTTCGTCGTGCGGCAAGTAGTTGACGCCGTTGTACGTGATATATTGGACTTTGACCAATGCGTCGTCGGACTCGGTCGGGATGAACTTCTTGTTGAAAATGTCCGTCGTAAGCCGTCCTGCCTGCCGAGTCAGATCGGTCGGCAGCTTTCCGCTGACGCTCGATACCGTCATCGAAACGATGCCGTCGGGCTTTTCGAACTTGTCGGTCGGGAACAGCTCGGGCTTCGCTTCGGTCACTTCGTTCATGATTTTCGCCCAAATTTCCCTGGCGCGGGCGCGTCCTTTGGTCGACAGCGTGTGGGTCGATTTCTCGTAACCCGCCCACACGCCGAGCGTAATGTCCGGGGTGTAGCCCTCGAACCAGACGTCCGCATAATTTTGCGTCGTTCCGGTTTTGCCGACGACCGGGATTTTGCCGTAGTTCTCGAATTGCGATTTGATCGACGTCGCCGTTCCGCTCGTAATGACCGTACGCATCATATCCGTCATCAAATAAGCGGACTGCTCCGAAACGACGCGCTGCGGATTCGGCGTGTGCTTGTAGACGACGTTGCCTTCCGCATCGGTAATTTCTTCGATCATGTAAGCGTCGTTGAACACGCCCTTGTTGGCAATAGCGGCGTACGCGTTCGTCAATTCCTCGACGGACACGCCGTACTTCAGGCCGCCGATGACGCCCGTTTGCGCGTAATTGTCTTCCTCGACGAGCGAGGTGATGCCGAGCTTGCGCGCGAAATCCCAGGCTTCCGGGATCGTCAGCTTTTCCAGGAAAATTTTCAGCGCGGCGGTGTTCAGCGACTTGTCGAGAGCCGTCCGCGCGGTGACGAGACCCGTGTACGTGTTGTTCGAGTTTTTCGGGATATGTTTGGCTCCGCCGCTTCCGTTGTTCAGAATGATCGGCGCGTCGTCCAGTACGCTCGCCGGCTGAATGAGCCCTTTGTCGATCGCCGGCAAATAAGCGGCGATCGGCTTCATGGCCGATCCGGGCTGACGGAGCATTTGGGTCGCGAAATTCAATTGCTCGATATGAAAATCGCGGCCTTCGATCATGCCGAGAATGGCGCCGGTTTTATGATCGATCATGATCGACGCGATTTGCTCGACGCCCTTCGTCGCGTCGTCCGGCGAGAAATTGTCCGGATTTTCGGCGATGTCGTGCATGAGGTCGTACACTTCTTTGTCGATCGTCGTCTTGACCTTGTAGCCTCCCCGCAGCAATTGCTCGCGGGCCTGCTCGAGCAGCGGGGCGTTCTCCTCCTTGCTCAAATCCTCTTTCGTCAGTTCGGGGTATTCCTTGAGCACGAGAAGCTGGGCCGCTTGGCGTTCGACCTCGAGCATTAAATAAGGATACGTATTGTAAGCCTTCTGGACCGGTTTGGCGAGCGAGGCGTAAAGATCGAACGCGAGCGCCTCCTCGTACTCCGCCTGGGTGATCTTCCCGTACTCCAGCATTTTGGCCAGGACGAGCTTTTGCCGGTTGACGGCCCGGTTGAACCGGCTTTCGTTGAATTCCCCTTTGCTGGTGAAAGCGGAATGGGCGGACGGAAGCTGCGGAACGCCGGCCAGGTAGGCGGCTTGCGCCAGATTGAGGTCCTTCAGCTCGACGCCGAAAATCCCCCTGGCCGCCGCTTTGATTCCGTACAGGTTGTAACCGGACGAGCCGTTGCCGTAAGCGATTTTATTCAAATAAGCGGTTAAAATTTCTTCCTTGTTCAAAAAGCGTTCGAGGCGCAGCGAGAGAAAAATTTCCTTCGCTTTGCGCGTGTTCGTCCTGTCCAAGGTCAAAAATACTTGCCTTGCGAGCTGCTGGGTAATCGTGCTTCCGCCCGTCTGCACGGATTCGTTGAGCACCTGCTGCTTGACCGCGCGCATCAGCCCGTTCGAATCGATCCCGATATGATTGAAAAAATCTTTGTCTTCGATCGATAAGACGGCGTCGATGACGATTTGCGGAATTTCGTCATAGGTGACGGGCTGCCGGTCTTCTTCGGTGCGAAGCTGGCCGACCAGCGTGTTGTCGTTGAAATACACGAATCCGGTAATGGCGTTTTCGTTGATTTTCTCCTCGATGAGCGAGCGCGGGCGCACCGGATCGTCCTTGACGAGCGCGGCTACGTAGCCCCCGACCGCTCCCGCGGCCACCAGTCCCGTCAGGATGCCGAACAGAATGAGCCATAATACGGTGTACACCGCAATCTTCACGCCGAGTAGCCAGCCTGAGCCTCTCCTTTTGGAGGGGGGAGGGGTCTGCATCGTTTCTTCCATAAAGAACCTCCTTCAACAAACAGAAATATTATACCACAACTAACCATCGTTTGACTTCCTTCGAAGGGGTGTGCTATAAAGAGAGAAATTGTGAACTTATTCGGAGGAATATGAGCCGCCATGTCTGAAAATATAGGAACTTTGACTCAAGAACAGCAGCGGGAGGTCGACCGGCAGCTGGCGATCATCAGGCGCGGAGCCGTCGAAATCGTTCCGGAAGAGGAACTGGCGGCCAAAATCGCCGAGGCCGTCCGTACCGGACGATCGCTGAAAATCAAGCTCGGGCTCGATCCATCCGCGCCGGACATCCATATCGGCCATACCGTCGTGCTGCACAAGCTGCGGCAATTCCAGGAGCTCGGCCATGAAGTCCAACTGCTGATCGGCGATTTCACGGGGCGGATCGGGGATCCTACCGGCAAGTCCGAAACGCGCAAGCAGCTTAGCGAAGAGGACGTCAAGCGCAACGCAGAAACGTATCAGAAGCAAATTTTCAAAATATTGGACCCCGGCAAAACGAAGGTCTACTACAATTCCTCCTGGCTGTCGCCGCTTCAATTCGCGGATATCATCCAATTGGCGGCCAAGCTCACCGTGGCGCGCCTGATGGAGCGCGACGATTTCACGAAGCGCTTCCAGTCCGGACAGCCGATCAGCGTGCACGAATTTTTCTATCCCTTGATGCAAGGCTACGATTCCGTGGCGCTGGAGAGCGACGTGGAGCTGGGCGGAACCGATCAGAAGTTCAATCTGCTGATGGGCAGGACGCTCCAGAAAGAGTACGGCAAGCCGACGCAGGCCGCCATCATGCTGCCGCTGCTCGAAGGGCTCGACGGCGTCAACAAAATGAGCAAAAGCCTCGGCAACTACATCGGAATCGACGAGGAGCCGAACCAGATTTACGGCAAGGCGATGAGCGTGCCGGACGAATTGATGCTGAAGTACTACGAACTCGCGACAGACCTGACGAACGAGGAAGTTGGCGCTCTGCGGTCGGGACTGGAAGACGGAAGCGTTCATCCCCGCGACGCGAAGATGCGCCTCGCCCGGACGTTCGTCCGCATGTATCACGGGGAAGAAGCGGCGGCCGCGGCCGAGTCGCATTTCGTGACCGTATTCCAGCAGCGCGCGCTTCCCGACGACATCGAAACGCTGGAGCTGCCGGCAAGCGAGCTGGCGGACGGTTCGATCCGACTCGCGAAGCTGCTGACGAATCTGGGGCTGCAGGCTTCGGTAAGCGAAGCCAGACGCAGCATTCAGCAGGGAGCGGTGCGCTGGAACGAAGAGAAGCTGACCGATCCGAATGCGGAAATCGCGCCGCAGGACGGCGACATCGTCCAGGTCGGCAAGCGGAAATTCGGCCGGCTGGCGATTCGCTAAGAAAGACCGCATCGGCCGCATGGGCCGAAAAAACGAAAGGACGAGCGAAGGGAAGTCCATACTTTCCGCGCTCGTCCTTTTTCGCTTCTTTTTCCGTTTCGGTCGGACCCGGGTCAGGCTTTGTTGACGCCTTCGAACAGCTGTCTAACGAAAGTTTCATGAAACTTTCACATATTTTGCGACGTATTATGAGAGTAAGGAAGGGAGTCCCAAGTTTGTCGGAAAGGAGGTAAACCGATGGATATCGTGTTCGGATGCTGCCTTGCGTTCGGGGCTTTGCTTGCCGCCTTCACGCTTTTTTTCGGCGACATCCTCGACAGTGCCCTAGACGGGATGTTCGAATGGCTGTCGATCGACGCGCACGAGCTTTTCCAGCCGGTCGTCGTGACCGGGGGCATTACCGTTTTCGGAGGCACGGGGCTGCTTCTGTCGCGTTATTCGTCCCTTCCGGCGGCAGGAGTGTATGCCGCGTCCGTTGGCATAGCGGCGCTCATCGCCATCGGGATGTATTTCGTTTACGTCCGGCCGATGAAAAACAGCGAAAATTCGACGGGGTATTCCATTCAGGATTTGGCCGGAAAGCGCGCGGAGGTGCTCACTCCGATTCCGGCCGCCGGCTGCGGCGAAGTGCTCGTTCGGGTGGGGGCGGGCAATTCGAACCATGTCGCGGCAAGCTTCGAAGGCGTGGAGGTGGAGGCGGGAACGCCGGTTGTCGTCGTCGAAGTGAAGGAAGGCACGCTGTACGTAGCGAAGCTGGATTAGCAACCAGGAGAAAGGGGTAATCGAATGGAAAATTTTCCGGACTATTTGTACATACCCGTCATCGTCGTTGCCGTTCTCGCGGTAATCGGCATCGCGTTCTGGGCAAGGTATAAGACGGTGTCGCCGGACGAAGCGATGATCGTCACGGGATCGTTTCTCGGCAGCAAAAACGTGACGGTCGACGATTCCGGCCGCCGCATCAAAATCGTCCGCGGCGGCGGCGCGTTTATTTTGCCGATTTTTCAGCAATCGCAATTTTTGTCCCTGCTGTCGCACAAACTGGACGTCTCGACGCCCGAAGTCTATACGGAGCAAGGCGTGCCCGTCATGACCGACGCGGTGGCGATCATCAAGATCGGAGGCTCCGTGGAAGACGTGGCCACGGCGGCGGAGCAATTCATGGGGAAGCCGACCGACGCGCTCAAGGGGGAAGCCCAGGAGGTGCTGGAAGGGCACCTGCGGGCGATTCTCGGCATGATGACGGTGGAGGAAGTGTACCGCAACCGCGATAAATTCGCCCAGGAAGTGCAAAGCGTCGCGGCCCGCGACTTAAAGAAGATGGGCCTGCAAATCGTCTCCTTCACGATCAAGGACGTGCGCGACAAGCACGGGTATCTCGAAGCGCTCGGCAAACCGAGAATCGCGGCCGTCAAGCGGGATGCCGACATCGCCGAAGCCCAGGCGATCCGGGATGCCCGGATTCAGAAAGCGCTCGCGGAGGAAGAGGGACAGAAGGCCGAGCTGCTTCGGGATACGAACATCGCCGAAGCGACGAAGGAGAAGGAGCTGAAGGTCGCTTCCTTCAAGAAGGATCAGGATTTGGCCAAGGCGGAAGCCGATCAGGCGTATGCCATTCAGGAGGCTCGTTCCAAGCAGAGCGTCGTCGAGGAGCAGATGAAGGTCGAACTGGTCCGCAAGGAGCGGGAAATCGATCTCGAAGCCAAGGAAATTCTCCGCCGCGAGAAGCAGTACGACGCGGAAGTGAAGAAGAAGGCCGACGCCGACAAGTACGCGGTCGAGCAGGCGGCGGAAGCGGACAAGGCGAAGCGGATCCGCGAGGCGGATGCCGTGAAGTACCGCATCGAAGCGGAGGCGAAAGCGAATGCCGAGCTGAAGCGGCTGAACGGGATCGCGGAAGCGGAAGCGGAGCGGGCCAAAGGCACGGCCGAAGCCGAAGTCATCCGGCTGCGCGGTCTGGCGGAAGCGGAAGCGAAAGAAAAGCTGGCGCAGGCGTTCGAGAACTTCGGGGAAGCGGCGGTTCTCGACATCATCGCGAAAATGCTGCCGGAGCTGGCGGGCAAAGTGGCCGAGCCGATCGCGTCGATCGACAAGCTGACCGTCGTCGACACGGGTCACGGCGAAGGGGCCGCCCGGGTGAGCAATTACGTCACTTCGCTGATGGCGACGGCGCCCGAAATGCTGAAAAGCGTTTCCGGCATCGACGTCGAAGGGCTGGTAAAGGGCTTGACGCGGAAAGTCGCGCCTCCTCCCTTACCGGTCGCGACGGTTAGGCCGGCCGCGGAAGCGAAGCTCGAGCCGAAACCCGATTCGCGGCCGGCCGCGGAATAATCGGCTGCCTAAAAGAAACGCCCTTGCCGAGCAAGATCGGCAAGGGCGTTTCTCTGGCGTCGCCGGCTTAGCGGCTGTAGAATTCGACGATTTGTTGCTCTTCGATGTCCTGGGACAGCTCTTCGCGGGAAGGAAGACGAACGTACTTGCCTTCCATCGCGTTCGCGTTGAAGTCCAGGTAGCCCGGCAGGTGGTGACGTCCTTCGAGCGCTTCTTTGATCGTTTTCAAGCCGCGGCTGCGTTCGCGAAGACCGATTACGTCGCCCACTTGAACGGTGTAGGAAGCGATGTCCACTTTGCGGCCGTTGACCGTTACGTGACCGTGCGATACGAGCTGGCGGGACCCGTAGCGGGTGTTCGCCCAGCCGAGGCGGTACACGAGGTTGTCGAGACGGCTTTCCAGCAGGAACATGAAGTTTTCGCCGGCTTTGCCTTTCATTTTCGATGCGCGGTCGAACAGGTTGCGGAATTGCTTCTCGTTCAGGCCGTACATGTGGCGAAGCTTTTGCTTTTCTTGCAGCTGCACGCCGTAGCCGCTCAGTTTGCGGCGTTGGTTGGCGCCGTGCTGCCCCGGAGGGAATGCGCGTTTCAGTTCTTTGCCGGATCCGCTCAGGGAGATGCCGAGACGGCGGCTCAGTTTAAACTTCGGTCCTGTATAACGTGACATGGATGCAAGCTCCTTTTTCCAAAAAAAGTTTTTTGAAAAATGGGTGCCGTTGCGCCGGATTTCTCCAAATCGAAAACTGGTTTCGATTCCGACAGGAAGTTCAGCCGCTGCCCGTCGGCGGATTGTCCGTGAGGGTGACACAAACCTTCAGCCCAATATTCAACTACTAATATTATAAGAATAAACGAGCCTATGTCAAGTGCGCGCAGGGATTGTAAGCGCTATCCAAAACATATATTTCACGCCTGCGAATTCATGCCGCAAGTCCCCTTAATTTCGGTTCGATATAGTGCAAAATTCCTGTATTCATTGTATAGTTAGTGTATAAAAAGAGAAGAAGAGGGCACGAGCGGACGGTAAGGAGGATGGCGGGATGGCAAATCATGACGGAAACCGCGGGATTACCCGGTATATTCAGGCAAACGTTTTACCATCCCTTACTCCGAGCGAATTGCCGACGTGGGTGCAACGCCAGGATTTGTCGGAAGCGGACTTGCCTTATATACAGGCTTTGCTTACCGAAAGCTTCGCGGATTGGAACGAGCAGGCGGAACAATTTCCGTGGCTGGCGGGGTGTTCGATCGTTTTGCTTCACCCCGACGGCACGAAGGCGGCTTGCAAAGGAGAGCCGGACGGCGACAACCGGTTACCCGCGAACTGGAAGACGGAACGGATCGGAATGACGGCCGCCGGCTCGGCGCTGCAAACCTGCCGCCCGGCGCTTACGCGCGGAGACGAACATGAATTTGAGGCGTTTCGCTTTTTCGATATGATGGCCGCCCCGATGTTCACCAGGTCTTCAGGACTACTTTGCGGCGTGTTGGTCGGCTTGATGCCGGCCGGACAAGCGCAAGCCGGCGAACTGAAGCTGCTGCAAGCCGCAGCCCTTCATTTGCGCAGCTGCCTGTACCGGCGGTTCGAACTGATGCTTCTGGGCGACCATCTGCATTCGACCGAGCTGGTCAGGCGGGAAGAACGCCGAAGCACGCTGTTGTTCGAAGCGATGCGGAAGCTGAACGACCATATTTACGTGGAAGACGTTCTTTCGGAAGTGCTGGGCATTTTGGATCAGGTTTATCCGTTCTGTTGCGCGGATTTGTTTTTGTCTCAGGATTACAGCAGCATGAACGAGAAAGTGAAGCCGCTTGCCTTCCATCAGCAGGAAATGGACTTGTGCTGGAAAGCGTTCATGGACGGCGAAATCCGCGAGGAATTTCAGGGGACGAACCGCCGGATCGCCTTTCCGCTTGCGGGCAAGCAAGGCGTTTACGGCGTGATGCTGCTGGAAATGCGCGGCAAGCCTTTCGACGAAGCCGATCTGCGATTCGTGACGATGCTGACCGGCGTCGCCGGAACCGCATTCGAAAAGGCCAAGCTTCACGAGCAGGCCAATACGCTTGTCGGAGAGCTGCGGCTGATCAACGAGCTGACGCAGCGTCTGAACAGCAGCCTGAAACTGAAAGATACGATGACGTTCGCCACCGACGCGCTGCTCGATATGTTCAAGGCGGATTATTGTTTTATTTTGCAGCTCGATTCGTTCAAGGCCCAGTTCACCGTGATCGCCTCGAACGTGCCGGAAATGACGACCGAAGTGTTCGCGGCCGATTACGGATTTTGCGGCGTCATGCTGTCGACCAAGGAACCGATCATTTTATCGGATTATCATAACGCTACGCCCGTTCACTCGCGAATTATGGATGAGACGATTTCCAGATCGCTGCTTGCTTCTCCGCTCATCATTAACGGGGAAGTGATCGGGGCCGTGCTCGTCACCCACCGGCTTCCCAACCATTTTTCGTACGACAATTACAAGCTGCTTCAGGTGCTGGCCGCCCATCTGGGTCTGGCCGTTTCGAACGCCACGATGCACGCGGAAATGCGGCGGATGGTCATCACCGACAATCTGACCGGCTTGTTCGCCCGGCATTATTTGAACGAGCGGATTCAGCGCAGACAGCTTCGGGACGGGTCGGGCTCGCTTATTTTGGTCGATATCGACCATTTCAAAAAAATCAACGACACGTTCGGCCACCAGGTGGGGGACGTAATTTTGATGCAGGTCAGCAGCATCGTCCAATCGGCCATCCGGGATTCGGATATCGCCGCCCGCTGGGGCGGGGAGGAGCTGGCGATTTATTTGCCCCAGCTCGGGCTGGAGCAAACGAAACGAATCGCGGAGCGGATCCGCAGGCGGGTGGAAGAGGAGACCGATCCGAAAGTTACGGTGTCGTGCGGGGTTTCGCAATGGACGACGGCCGACGAGCGGGTCAGCGTAGAATCGCTGTTTTACCGGGCGGACATGGCTCTCTACGACGCCAAGCACAGCGGACGCAACAACGTGGCCGTCGGATAAACGGATCGAAGCGGGGGAGAGCCTCGCGAACGGACAATCGGCCGGACCGGGAACGGATCGTTCCTGTCCGGCCGATTGTTTGCGTTTGCGGCCGGGTTGCGTTTTAGCGGAATAAGCGGCACATATCGGGACACGATAGGGGGAAACGAGCGGGGGGATGAATATGGAGACGACGGACCGGACACGCGGCAGAAGCAAATTCAGGCGCTCCGGATTTCGCTGCAAGGGGCTTTGCGCGCTTGCGCTCATCGGGCTAAGCCTGTCCGGATGCCTGGCCGACTGGAACCGTTTGACCGCCGAGGAGGCGTTTGCCCGATCGGCATCGGCGCTTGCCGGATACGATTATTTCGCCTTCGACGGCAATGTCGCTCTCTATGCGCCCGGAGGAAACGTAGAGAAGCAATTGGAGTTTCGCGGCGAGGTGGCGGGCCACAAGACGGCGGCGCTGGAATGGGACCGGGAAAACGTGCCCGCGCAAGAGAAGGGCGGCCACCCGTTGTCGCTGCTGAAAATCATGCAGTCGCAAGCGAAATCGGTTGCCTTCGCGCCGGATTCGGAGAAAGGGGCTGTCGCGCTGGCCATCCAGGTTCGGCCCGAAGCCGCGACCGCCCGGTTGAAGGATTCGATCCGGGAACGGATGGCCTCGGTCCGGGACGAAATCGAAAGCGGGCCGGCGGAGCCCGGAACGCTCCCGGCGGCGGGAGCCGGCAACGGCGGGAGGAAGCAAGCGAAACGAATCCTTGCCGAAGCGGAGAAAGAGCTCGAGGCCGCGCTGTCCACGTTGAAGGTGGAAACGGAGTGCCTGTGGACGGCGGACAGCAAAACCTGGTTCCCGAAGCGAATGACGGAGACGACCGTGCTCACCTATGCGCTGAACGGGAAAACCTACACGGAAAAAAGGACGTCCGTCACCAATTTCCGCTTGGACCCGGGCGGTGATACAATGGATAAGCAACCAACCTTTTGAATACCGGGGAGGAACACCGAAATGCGAGATCCTCGTCTTGCGAAGCTTGCGGCCAATCTGGCCGGCTATTCCATCAACGTGCAGCCCGGCGACAACGTGCTGATCGAGATGATCGGCTCCGAACGGGAGCTTCTCAAATGCCTGATCGAAGAGGTGGCCAAGCGGGGCGGGCGCCCGTTCGTCGAAATCGAGGACCGTTCGGTCACGCGGACGCTGCTGAACGTCGCCACGCCAGAACAGATGGAAGTGTGGGCGGCCTACGATTTGGAGCGAATGAAGCGCATGCAGGGGTACATCGGCATCCGTTCCGGCGACAACGCGAGCGAACTCGCGGACGTGCCGTCCGACAAAATGAAGCTGTTCGACCGGGTTCACCGGCATCCCGTGCATATGGAACAGCGCGTCAAAAAAACGAATTGGGTCATTTTGCGCTATCCGAGCCCCTCCATGGCGCAGTCCGCGAACATGAGCACGGAAGCGTTCGAGGATTTCTATTTCGACGTCTGCAATTTGGATTACGAGAAAATGGACCGCGCGATGGAACCGTTGCACGAGTTGATGGCCCGAACGGACAAAGTCCGAATCGTCGGCCCGGGAACGGAGCTCGAGTTTTCGATCAAGGGCATCGGCGCCAAAAAATGCTCCGGCAAGCGGAATATTCCGGACGGAGAAGTGTTTTCGTGTCCGGCGCGCAACTCCGTGAACGGAACGATCGCCTACAATACGCCGAGCGTCTATAACGGGTTTACGTTCGAAAATATCGCCTTTACGTTTGAAAACGGAAAAATCGTCAAAGCGACGGCCAACGATACGGACCGCATCAACGCGATTCTCGACAGCGACGAAGGGGCGCGGCACATCGGCGAATTCAGCCTCGGATTCAATCCGTACATCCTTCATCCGATGAAAGACACGCTGTTCGACGAAAAAATCGCCGGCAGCCTGCATTTTACCCCCGGCCAGGCGTACGAGGAGTGCGATAACGGCAACCGCTCCTCCATTCACTGGGATCTGGTGCTCATTCAAAGGCCCGAATACGGCGGCGGGGAAATCTATTTCGACGACAGGCTCATTCGAAAGGACGGCTTGTTCGTCGTGCCCGAGCTCGAAGGGTTAAACCCGGATTCTTTGAAATAAAGCGTTTTCCCTATTGCATCCGCAGGCGGGAACAAGGTATGATGAGGGAAGAAATTGACCACCCTAACTTTTGGAGGGATTTCCATGTCCAACAATGCAGCAATCGTGGAATTGTCTCAAACCGCCAACAAATTCCGCTCTTCGATTGTGCTACAAGCTGAAAATAAGTATATCGACGTTAAGAGCATTCTCGGCCTGTTTACGACGCTGGTCGGCGGCCATTCCTATGAGCTTCACGTTCACGGTCCGGACGCCGACGAAGCGAAAGCCGAGCTTGGCAAAGTGTTCGAAAAGCACAACCTGAATGTGACGATCGTCGACTAAGGCAGCTTCTCCGAAGCTCGCCGGCATGGATTTTCCGTTCCGCTTTTTTCATCCGGCAGCCTGCCCCCGTTCATTCGCGAACGGGGGCTTTTGACCAACGAGAGGATGATGGCGTTGCCCGTTACCGACCTGCTTTTGGGGCTGATGTTTGAATTCGGGTACTGGGGGCTTTTGCTGGCGATGGCGCTAGGCATCGCGGGCTTACCCATGCCGGACGAGCTGCTGCTGACGGCCTCCGGCTATATGATCGCCCAAGGACGCATGTCGCTTGGCTTCACGATGCTGGCCGCCATCGGCGGAAGCGTCGCCGGCATGTCGCTCAGCTATTGGGTCGGAAGGAAAGCGTTCGCCGGATTCGTTCGGAAATTCGGTTCGCGCGTCGGATTGACCGAAGAACGTCAAGCGCGGTTCGACAGGCAATTCAAAAGGTATGGCCATTCCGTGCTGCTGATCGGTTTTTTCGTTCCGGGCATGCGGCATTTGACCGCGCTGTTGTACGGCGCCAGCCGCAAGCCTTTCGGCGCTTTCGCGCTGCACGCCGCATTGGGGTCGCTCACGTGGACGAGCGCGTTTCTGCTATTCGGCGTCATGCTCGGAGAAAATTGGCGCGACGCGGCGGAATGGGCGCAACGGGAGCTGGCCGCCGCGCTTGCCGTAATCGCGCTGATCGCGGCGATTGCCTGGCTTCACAAGCGGCATTTGGGAAAGCGGGGAGCGAGCGGAACGTAAAAAAAGGGGCTTCCATCGAGGAAAAGATCGACTTTCCCGATGTCCTGTCCTTGTGCTGGCGGCCAATTTCGTCTAATATGAAAGGGATAGCTAAATTGGCAAGTTAGGGCACAGGGGGAGTGGGAATGGCTTCATCGGATGTTATGGTGGATCTGAATCAGAAGGCTCTTCGCCTGCTGCAGGACGACGCCAGCAAAATCGAAAAACTGATCGCCATTCAAATGGAAAATTTGGCGACCCGCAAATGCCCGTTATATGAGGAAGTGCTGGACACGCAAATGTACGGCTTTTCCCGGGCGGTCGATTTTGCAGTAAGGGCAGGACTTGTGGAAGACGGCGCAGGGCGGCTTCTCGTCAGTCAGTTGGAACGCAACCTGGCGATTTTATACGAAGCGATGGCACAGAAGGAAGAAGCTTGATTCAGGATCTGAACGGACGGCATACGTAAAGGGCATTCCGAAGCGCGGACGACGCGGCGCTTCGGAATGCCCTTTATTGCTTTTGGGAGGCTTGGGCCCTTCAGACGAAGTAGAAGGCGACTCCCAAAATGATGTAGACGAGAAGCAGCAGCGTGCCTTCGTACCAGGTCGTGGCGCCGTCGCGAGACACGGAGGTCGCGATGAAAACCGCGACCGCGATCGCGGCGAGCTCTACCGTCGTAAATAGAATGTCCATATGCGGCGTGAACAGCAAACTGACGAACACGAGCACCGGGGCGACGAACAGGGCGATTTGCAGGCTGCTGCCGACGGCGATTTCGATGGCCGCCCCCATTTTGTTTTTCAGGGCGAGCATGACGGCCGCGCTATGTTCCGCGGCATTCCCGACGATGGCGACGATAAAGGCGCCGACGAACAGCTCCGACAGCCCGAATGCGCGCGTGAACACTTCAAGCGTCCCGACGAGCCACTCGCTGATGAAGGCGACCATGACGGTGGCAAGGACAAGGTAGACGATCGACCGGCCTTTGGACCAGGCGGCCGTCTCCCCATGGTCGGGCGACGTCTCTTCATGGTCTTCGAGAAGCTGCTTGTGCGTTATCATCGAGTAGACGAGCCAACCGGCATATGCCACGATAAGCACGCCGGCGATGATGACGCTGAGCGCAAGCGAGTTCTGATTCGCAAGATGCTCGCTTTTGACGAATACGGCGGGAATAAACAAGGCAATGACGCCCAGCAGCATCAAGGTCCCGTTTTGGCCGGCGAGGTGAAGGTTGAATTTTTGTTCCTTGTATTTCAACCCCCCGGCAAGCGCGCTTGCTCCCAGCACAAGCAGAAGGTTGCCGATGATCGAACCGGTCAAGCTCGCTTTGACCATTTCGAACAAGCCTTCCTTAACGAGAAAAATCGCGATAATCAGTTCGGCTGCGTTGCCGAACGTCGCGTTCAGAAACCCCCCGAGCCTTTGGCCGGCGTAATGCGCCACGGATTCGGTCGACTTGCCTAGAAAGCCTGCCGCGAAGACGATCGCGACCGCCGCGACGACAAACTGGGCGATCGCATTCCAATCGGCATAATGAGCGACGGCGCTGAGCGCAAATGTCGCAAAGAGCAGCGGGAAAAACAGCTTTTTCAGACGGACCACCTCGGATCGGGTTTCGTGAAGTCAAGCGCTAAGGTCTAATATAACCAGATTTTAGGATAAAATAAATCAGAACCCGATCTTAAGTCCAGTTGCTTGCGCGGGGGAAATTCCGATACAATGGAATTACGAAATAACGGGAGGGTGAGCCGCCGATGACCGAACATTTGCAGGATGGATTAATTCGAATCTCAAACGATGTCGTCGCAACGATTGCCGGAATGGCGGCATTGGAAACTCCGGGAGTCGCCGCTATGTCGGGAGGTATTTCGGAAGGACTTGCCAAACGCTTGAGCGGCCGAAACGCGCAGAAGGGCGTTTCCGTGGAAGTCGGCCAGGTGGAGGCGGCGATCGATTTGCGGATCGTCGTTCAATTCGGAATTCCGATTCAGGAAGTCGGCGTCCGGCTGCAGAACAACGTGCGCGAAGCGGTAGAGAATATGACGGGCCTTCGGGTCGTCGAAGTGAACGTGAAGGTCGAAGGCGTTGCCTTCAAAGACGAACCCGAAACGGAAGACGCGAATCGAGTCAAATGAAAACGGCGCCTGCGGGCTGTGAAAACAGCCGACGCAAGGCGCCGTTTTTCGATTCGGTTCAGGAAGCGTTCGCCGTTCTGCGTTGAGAAGTTCTGGCGTTCGATTGCGAGGTTTTGCCGACCCGGTTGTATTCTCTGGAAATGCTGAGCAGCACGCCCATGCCCATCATCAAGCTGAGCATCGACGAGCCTCCGTAGCTGATGAACGGCAGGGTTACGCCCGTAATCGGGATCGCGCCGCTCACGCCCCCCATGTTGATCAGCGCCTGGATGGCGATCAGGGAAATCAGTCCGATGCCGACCAGCGTCCCGAAACGGTCCGGGCAGCGGATCGAGACGATCAGGCCGCGCCACAGGAACAGAACGTAAAACAAAAGGAACAGCGTCGTCCCCACGAAGCCGAGCTCTTCTCCGATGACAGCAAAAATAAAGTCGTTATACGCATACGGCAAATAGAACAGCTTCTGAACGCTGTTGCCCAGCCCGGTTCCCGTAAACCCGCCGTGACCGAACGCTTCCAGCGAGCGCAGCAATTGCAGCCCGTAGCCCTGGGGATCGGAGAACGGATCGAGAAAGGCGGTAAAGCGCGCAAGCCGGTAACCGCCGTCGAAATCCGGATTGGCCAGCAAATAAACGCTGAGGCCGAGCGCTCCGATCCCGGCGATGATGCCCGCCGACAGCAGCAAGTGCTTCAAGTTGGCCCCGCCCGCGACGATGATCGCCGACGCGCACAGCAGCAAGATGACGCACGAGCCCAAATCCGGCTGAAGCATGATGAGACCGGCGATAAAGCCGATGACGATCATGACCGGAAGCAAGCCTCGCTTGAACTCGCGGAATTTCTCCTGCTTCTTGGTGATGATGGCCGCCAGGTAAAGAATGACCGCAAGCTTGGCGAATTCGGTCGGCTGGATGCCGAAGCCGGCGATTTTCAGCCAGCTGCTGGCGCCGTTCACGTCGCCGACGAACGGCACGATGAACAGCAGAACGATCGTGAACACCAAGAACGGCAAAAACAGCTTTTTGTACCGTTCGTATGGAATATTCATCAGGACAAGCATGGCCACCGTACCGAGCCCGGCCCACATGACCTGCTTTTTCGTGAAGTACAAGGCGTCGTATCCGAAATCCTTCGACACGACCGTCATGCTGGAGCTGGCGCTGAACACCATGACAAGCCCGAATCCAACGAGCAAAAGCGTCATGATCAACAGCAAAAAGTCAGGCGTTCCCCGCTGTCCGCTCCCCGGGTTTTTCATTTGCTACCACCCGGCCGTCAAAGAAGGAGCTGCTTCAGCTGCTGGACCCTTTGGTTGGCCGTATCCAAAATCGCGGGCGGAATCGGGGACTCGTATTCCATCCCGTGCGGGAACGTAGCGCGGCCTATGTAGACGGATTCAATTTGCAGGATCGCTTCGGGATTTTCCAGTTTGCCTTCGACGGCGCGCGTGTTAATGCGCAGGAAATAATCGGAGCCGCTTGCGGCGTCGTGAAGCTTGAGATCGTAAGTGGCCCGGCGGTACTCCCATTGCCACCGGACGAAGCCGAGTTTCTCGCCGGAGTCGTCGAGGTGCGCGAGATCGCTTTTGATGCCGTTCAAGCCCGTATTTTCGAGAATCATGAAGGTTCCTCCTTAAACATGCCATTCGTGCCAATGTTACCCCTTCATCATAGACGGTTTGTCTTTCTTGCGCAAGCCTGCCTTCGGGGGAAATCGCGCAAAAAAGGCGGGAACCGGGACGCCGGTTTACAAGGAGGAACCCTTTTCTGATACAATGAAAGACAAAACGAGGATTGGGGAGCGGCGCTGTGAGCCTAAACGAAGAAACGCTGCTGTCGTTGTACGAAAGCATGGTCGAATGGCGGCGGCATTTGCATCGGAATCCGGAGCTGTCGTTTCAGGAAAACGAGACGTCCCGCTTTATTGCGGATAAATTGGAAGCCTGGGGCTACGAGGTGGTCAGGGGAATCGCCGGAACGGGGGTGCTCGGCCGTTTGCGTGGCGGACTGCCGGGGAGGACGATCGCGCTGCGCGCCGATATCGACGCCCTGCCGATTCAGGACGAGAAGTCGTGCGAATACGCCTCCGCCGTTCCGGACGTCATGCATGCTTGCGGGCATGACGGACATACGGCGGAACTGCTCGGGGTCGCCCGTTATTATTCGCTGCATAAGAACGAAACGCGGGGCGACCGCGTGCTGTTGTTTCAACCGGCGGAGGAGGTGCTGCCGGGGGGAGCGCTTCGCATGATCGCCGAAGGAGCGCTGTCCGGCGTATCGGCGATTTACGGCGTGCATCTGTGGTCGTCGTTTCCGTACGGCATCGCGACGACCCGCCCGGGCGCCTTCATGGCTTCCCCCGACGAATTCGAGGTGGAGCTCGTCGGCCGGGGCGGACACGGTGGCTTGCCGCATCAAAGCAGGGACGCCCTGTTGGCGGGGGCTCATCTGGTAACCGCGCTCCAGACGGTCGTGGCGCGCAACGTCAATCCGGTCGATTCGGCCGTCTTGACGGTTGGCCGCCTTCAGTCCGGAACGGGGAACAATATTATCGCCGACAAGTGCAAGCTCGGCGGGACGATTCGCACCTTCGCGCCGGAAGTCCGGGCGCTCATGAAGCAGCGGCTGGAGGAGGTCGTTCGCCATACCGCCGCCTTGCACGGAGTCGAGGCGAGGGTGCAGTTTTTCGAGGGCTACCCGCCGGTCGTCAACGACGAGAGGGAAGCGGCGCGGGTGCTGAATATCGCGGCAAACCGGCTCGGTTCGGACCGCGCCCGCCCGTGCGAGCCGATTATGGCCGGGGAAGATTTTTCCTATTATTTGCAGGAGAGGCCGGGCTGCTTCATCTTCATTGGCGCCGGACGGGAGGACGGGAGCTCGCCGCCGCATCACCATCCCCGCTTCGATATCGACGAGCGGGCGATGCTGATCGCGGCGGGGCTGCTGATCGCCGTAGCCGACGATGCGGCGGCGGACGACGAGCCTGCGGCCGGCGCATAATGCCGGTGCTATATGATGGAACGAATGAGGATCGATCCCTTCGGTGATGCTAAGGCACGGAACCGAAAGGAGGAATCCGTTTTTTCATGAGAAAAGTATCCGATGTCATGTCGACCGATTGCGTGACCGTTGCTCCTCAAGACAACATTTACGAGTGCGCCGTCAAAATGAAGGACCACGATATCGGGTTTTTGCCGGTCGTCGAAGGCCGCAAGCTGATCGGCGTCATTACGGACCGGGACCTGGTCATTCGCGGGTATGCCGAGAAGCACCCCGGGTCCGAATCCGTCATGACGGTGCTGACCGAAGGCGTCGAAACGATCTCTCCCGACACGTCCGTGGACGAGGCGGTTTCGCTTATGTCTTCCCGGCAAATTCGCCGCCTGCCCGTCGTAAGCGGCGGAGAGCTGCAAGGCGTCGTTTCGATCGGGGACCTGGCCATTCGGGAAATTTTCGTTCAGGAAGCCGGGGAAGCGCTCAGCGGGATTTCCGAGCACGAGCACCGGGAATCTTCCTTTATGCATTAAGGAGTATGTTTCGCAGGCCGGCAAACGCCGTCTCTCAAGAGCCTTTGGCCTTGGGGGACGGCGTTTCCTTTTCGGCATTCCCGTCCCGGAAGACTTATTCGTCGCGGAAATGGACAAAATGCAAAATAAACGCTTTTCGACCTTCCGCGTTTCGCAGCGGGATTTCGCAAGGAGGATATGGAACATGCCGTTTGCCGATTCGAAGCCGCTGCTTATGCAATCGGACGGAACTGTGCTGCTGGACGAGCAGCATCCGAATTACGACGAAGCCGTCCGGTCGCTGAGCGAGTGGGCGGAGCTGATCAAACGTCCCGGGCGCTTCCATACGTACCGCATGACGCCGGTAACGCTTTGGAACGCGGCCGCGGCGGGCTGGACGGCCGCAACCGTACTCGCGCGGCTTGACGAATTGTGCCGGTACGGGGTGCCGGCCGTCTGGAAAGACAAGCTTCGCGCGATTATGCAATCGTATGGCAAACTTCGGCTCGTGCAGGATCGGGAAAAGCTCCTGCTGCGCGCCTCGGATGCGGAGCTGATGAAAGCCGTCAAAGCGCTAAAGGGACTGGAGACGGCCTGGCTCGGCGCGGATGGCGACGATGCCGTCCGCGTCAAGCCGGAAGCGAGAGGATGGCTGAAGCGGGAGCTTGCGGCCAAAGGCTATCCGGTCGTGGACGATGCCGGTTACCGCGCCGGCGAAACGCTTGCGGTCGCGTTCCGCGAAGCGGCGGACGACGGCCGCGCTATCCGGCTCCGCGATTATCAGCGGGAAGCGGCGGAGGCGTTCGCGGATGCCAGCATAGGCGCCGGCGGCAGCGGCGTCGTCGTTTTGCCGTGCGGCGCCGGCAAAACGTGGGTCGGCATGGCGGCGATGGCCCGGCTGCGCTGCGAGACGCTCATTTTGACGCCGAATGCCGTTTCCGTTTCGCAATGGGTGCGGGAGCTGCTGCAACATACGACGCTGACGGAATCCGATATCGGCGCGTATACGGGCGAGACGAAAAACGTCCGTCCGGTCACGGTCGCCACCTATCAGGTGCTGACGTACCGCAAGCGGAAGGAAGGGGATTATCCGCACTGGAAGCTGTTCGGGGAGCGAAATTGGGGGCTCATCATCTACGACGAGGTTCATCTGCTCCCCGCTCCCGTGTTCCGGTTGACGGCCGAGCTGCAGGCGACCCGGAGGCTCGGACTGACCGCCACGCTCGTTCGGGAAGACGGCAGAGCCGGCGACGTGTTCGCCCTGATCGGCCCGAAAAAGTACGAACTTCCGTGGTTTCGCACCGCATCGGAAGGCTGGATCGCGAAAGCTTCGTGCCGGGAAGTGAGAGTGCCGCTGAACGGGAGCGCGGCTTTGATGTACGCGTCGGCCGCAAGGCGCGAGCGCTTCCGGATCGCTTCGGAAAACCCGGCGAAAGCCGAATTCGTGCGGCGCCTGCTCAGCCGCCATCCCGACGAGCCTACGCTCATCATCGGCCAGTACTTGAATCAGCTTCGCGATATCGCCGAATCTTTGTCGCTGCCGGTCATCACGGGAAGCACTCCGCAAAAGGAGCGGCGAGAGCTGTTCGACCGCTTTAACGCCGGCGGGCTCAGGGCGCTCGTCGTATCCAAAGTCGCCAACTTCGCCATCGATTTGCCGGACGCTGCCGTCGCGATCCAGCTGTCCGGCAGCTACGGCTCCAGGCAGGAGGAGGCGCAGCGGCTGGGCCGGATTTTGCGGCCGAAAAGTTCCAAAAGGGAAGCGCTGTTTTATACGCTTGTCAGCGAAGGGACGGAGGAAGTGGAATACGCGCGCAAGCGGCAACGGTTTTTGCTCGAGCAGGGCTACCGGTACGAAATCGAGTTTTGCGGCGATCGCTCGGAAACACCGATGGAAGGAGCGGGAACATGAATTTGGCGGAGACGCTGTCCAGACTGCCGGACGAGGCGCTCTTTTCGCTTCGGTCCGAGCCGCTGCTGGCGTCGAGGCTGGCATCCGGCGGCACTCTGGAGCGGACGCTCGCGGATCGGAGCTGGGCGAAGGAGTGGCTTGATGCCGCGGGCTCATCCGTCAGGGAGACGCTCGAGTGGATTGTCGGGCGATACGAGGCGATGCCTTTCGAGGCGGAAAAGCTGGAGCGGGAGATGCGGCACGCCACCCGCTGGACCGGAGCGGAAATCCGGGTAGCGCTCATTCGCCTGCGAAAATCGGGGATCGTGTTTGCGGTACGCAAGCTGTGGGGGGAAACGCTTATGTACGTTCCGACGGATACGGCCGCCATGTGGAGGCGTCTGCTGCTGCCGGTCCGAAGCGCGCCGCTGGAAACGGGCGAGGAGCGAAACGTCCGGAAGCCGGAGGCCGATTACCGGCCGCCGCTGTCGATTCAACTGCTCGCCGTTTGGTCCGACATCCGGAAAACCGGACTGCCTCTTACCTCGAAAGGACTTCCCCACAAAACGGCCGCCGCGCGAATTGCCGGAAGTTTGCGCTTTGCCGCTTCCGAGCTCGGCGCCATCGCGTTCGCGCTGCCGAATGCGGAGGGCTGCCCCCCGCCTCTGTCGCTGGCTCTCGACCTGGGCCTGCTGACGGGCGTCCTCGTCAGGGAGCCGTCCGCGATCGCGGCCGCTCCGGATCCTCAGTGCCCGAGCGAGTGGGCCGACCTGCTCCCGGAGCAATTCGACCGGCTGCTGCTGGGGCAAATCATCGACCGGTTCGCTTCGCAGCAGCCGCTTCTGTTCGGCGCGGCCGTCGCGATTTCGCAGCTTGTCCCGTTTCGGTGGCATGTCGAACGGGAGGCGCGCGCCGGACTTCCCGAAGAAGCGTCGGCCGATTTCGCGGCGTGGATCCGACTGCTCGAAGCGTTCGGCTGGATCGAGAGGGGCGAGTGGAGATCCGAAAGCGTTTTGCGCTGGAAGATCGACCCCGGATTCGCCGAGGAAGACGGGGAACCGATAAAGCGAGCTTCGGCGGAAAAAGCTTTCGTGCTGCCGGACTTGGAAATTATGGTGCCGCCCGGGGTGCCCGTCGGCCCAAGATGGCTCCTGGAGGAAATCGCCGACCGAAAGGCTGTCGATGTCGTGTCGACGTATGCGTTGACGAAAGAAGCCTGCGTAGCGGCCGGCAGGCGAGGCTACGATCCGGAGTCGCTGCTCGCGGCGCTTGAGCGGATTTGCGAAGGCGAACTGCCGGGCAACGTGCGTCTCGGCGTCCGGGACTGGTTTCGGACGATCGGCAAAGCTTCGGTCGAAAGCGCCGTTTTGCTTCGCATCGGCGACGAGAAGCTGACGTCGCTGATCGAACGGGATCCCCGGGCGCAGTCGATGCTGGCGGAAAAAATCGGACCCCGAGTTTACCGGATTCTGCCCGAGCGCGCAGACGATGTCGGCCGATGGATTGCTGAATTCGGATACTCGACCGACAGGGCTGCCGATTCTCCGGCGCTGCCGGCGGGGAAGAAAGAGACGGCGGGAGACTTGCGCGCGAAAGCCCCGGCAGCGGGGACGGCCGCCAAACCGGCCGAAGCGGCGATCGGCGGAGGAAGCGGCGGCGGATGGGCGCTGCGCCGCCATGAGTTGGGCTATTACGAGCAGGATCCGCTGCTTCCGGACGAAACGGAACTGTTTCCCGGGGTGGACGGGATTCCCGCTTCGTGGTTGAGCAAGCCCGCCGCCTACCATCCCTCGACTCGCCGGAAGCTGATCGAGCGGGCGATCGCCTGGCGAACGGCGCTGCGCATCGGCAGCGGGCAGGCGGGGCGGATTTTCGTGCCGGAAACGCTCGACGGAGACGAGGGAGGCTGGCGCGTGTCGGGAACGGTTCGGCCGGACGGCCCGTTCGGGGCAAGCGATTCGCCGGGAACCGAAGGGAAATTGACGCTGACGGCGGACGAATTCGGGGAGATGATGATCGTCCTGCCCGGAAAGCCGTAACGGCATAAGGATTGACCAACTTCCCGGGCTTTGTGGTATGATAGGATAGATCGCAAGCCCAAAGGTGAGGTGGACCCTATGGTTAACGGAGCGGAGACCCTCCCGGCGGCGAGGCCTGCGGGAAGATCGGCCCAAGGAGGCGTCGCCGATATGACATTGCTGATGACCCGCGCTTTCGAGCTGGGGGATATGATTAAACAATCCGCTCTCGCGGCGGAATACGTTTATTGCAAGGAATGGGTGCGGCGCGACGAGAGAGCGAACGAGCTCTCCCGCGAATTCGTCAAGGCGAAGGAGAAATTCGCCGACTGCGAGCGTTTCGGACGCTTTCACCCCGATTACAACGAGGCGCTGGACCGGGTGAAAGGGCTCGAAAAGACGCTGGCCGACCATGAACCGGTACGCCGGTTCAAAGCGGCGGAGGAAGCGGTCGATCTGCTGCTTCACGAAGTTTCGCTCGCGATCGCCCGCGCCGTGTCCGAAACGATCAAGGTGCCGGACAACAATCCGA
Organism: Cohnella massiliensis; assembly: GCF_900169535.1. NCBI lineage: Bacteria > Bacillati > Bacillota > Bacilli > Caryophanales > Paenibacillaceae > Cohnella > Cohnella massiliensis. Next base: position 2,644,098 of record NZ_LT821259.1, on the reverse strand, counting down.
ACCCGAAAGGGTGCGGGGGCGGGGGCAGCTGCTCGTGCGGCAGCGGCGGGTGCGGTTGACGGCGCCGCAAAAACGCCCGAAACGGTCATTAACTTTGCGGGAGGCTCGCGCATGATTGCGGAACGAACCGGATACATCGTTTGGTTCAGCGATTGGAAGGCGGCGCGCGGACTGGACAAATACGGAACGCTGCACTATTTGTCCCGCAGGATGCATTACGCCGTGCTTTACGTCAATGCGGAAGCGGCGGAAGAAACGATGCGAAACATTCAGCGGCTGCCCTACGTTCGAAAGGTCGAACGTTCCTATCGCGGCGAAATCAAGACGGAATACGAGCGCAACGTCCCCGACAAAACCCGGTTTTACGGGCTTTGAACGGAATGTTGCCGAAAAGAAGGAGCGCGCCCGGATCGTGGGCGCGCTCTTTTTTTTTGCCTTTAAGCGGCACGGCGCATAGAACGGGAATGCTGCAACTTCTTAATGAATTTCGAAATCGTCGATGTTGATCCGCTGGCCGCTCGTTCCGCCGACGACGATCTTGAAGCGGACGTTGCCGGTTTCGCCGACGGCGATCGTTTGCGAAGCGAGCGCGCTGCCGCTTGTATGGGAGCCGCCGACGGCCGTCCAGGTGGAGCCGCCGTCGAGCGATTTCTGAAGCGTCCAGCTTGCGCCCGAATCGGAGCCGAAGTTCGCGTGCCAGACGGTGACCGAATTCGCTCCCGCAACGTCGAAGTTCATCGCGATCGAGCCGGCGGATCGAATCCGGGCGGCTTTGGTTCCGTTCTTCTTGTCGGTCGCCAGGTCCCCGAGCAGCGCGTTGTCGAAATGCCAGGAGCCCGAGGCGAGCGTCACGTTCGCGGCGGCATAAGCCGTCTTGACGCCGGATTCGTAAGACTCGCCGACGCTTGCCGCCGGAGTGACGGTGAAATCGTCGATGTTGATCCGCTGGCCGCTCGTTCCGCCGACGACGATCCTGAAACGGATGTCGCCGGTTTCGCCGACGGCGATCGTCTGCGAAGCGAGCGCGCTGCCGCTAGTAAAGGGTCCGCCGACAGTCGTCCAGGTGGAGCCGTCGTCGAGCGATTTTTGAAGGGTCCAGCTTCCGCCCGAATCGGAGCCGAAGTTCGCATGGCTTACGGTGACCGATGCCGCGCCCGGTGCGTCGAAGCTCATCGCGATCGAGCCGGCGGAGCGGATCCGGGCCGCCTTGGTTCCGTTCTTCTTGTCGGTTGCCAGGTCCCCGAGCAGCGCGTTGTCGAAATGCCAAACGCCGGTGTCCAACGTAACGCTCCCGGCCGTATAGGCGGTTTTGACCCCGTCTTCGAAATCTTCGCCGTCGCCGATCGTTCCGCCGCCTCCCGGACCCGGGTCCTCATAACCGTAAGAGCCGGGTTTGAACGTCGAACGGTCCCACCATTTGTAGCCGGCGGCCGGAGCAGTCCAAGGTTCGGGAGCCGGTTCCGTCGACACGGACGGCGTTTCCATCGCAAGCAGCGGGGTCGGCGAATCGAGCGTCAGGCCGGGCACTTGATCGAGAGACGTGTAGCTCTCCGGGGTCGCGAGCCAGTTGACCAGGTTGACCAGCAGTTCGCCGTTATCCAGCTCGGTAAACCCGTCGTACGTCGTTTTCGCGCCGCCCGTTTCTTCGCGCAAATATTTGGGCGTGCTGTCCTCGACGGGGGAAGAGTCGCCGATGGCCGCGACTTTTCCGAGCTCCGCTTTCGCGACGGCGACGAACGGACCTTCGTCGATGCCGCCGCCGTTGTATACCCCTTGATCGACGGCATTGCCCCACGCCTCGGTCGTCTCTTCCATGTAGACGATGCCTTTCGCTTTCGTCGGATCGGTAATCGCGATCGTCGAGCCGGCATGCATCGTGACCGTTTCAATGCCGGCCGTAATGCCGAACGCTTGCGAAGGAGCAACGATATAGCCGGAGTCGACGTTGCCGAGAGCGTTGTAACGAATCCGCATTCCGAAGTTGTCCGAAAGCCAATCCGAGCTGCTGACTCCGTCCATGGCGTCCGATGCCGTCTCTTCCGCGCTCATGCCGGCCGCGGGATTGCTCCATCCGCCGCGTCGGTAGCCGTTAAACGCTTCGGAGGAATCCCAGCGGTTTTTATTGCGGTCGGCATTGTAATGGTCCGCGATAAAGAAAATGCTGCCGCCGTTCTCGACGTAATCCAGCATCGCCTGCTGTTCGGTCGTTTTATAGGGAATATTGGCTTCGGGCACGATGAAAACGTCGAAATCCTCCAGATCGGAAAGAGCGATGGGGTTACTCTTGCGCAGTTCTTTGACGTAATAGCCTTCGTCCGCCAGCGCTTCCGCAAAGTCGGAAAAGCCGCCGTCGATCACCCAGTCGGCCGCCCCGGCGGTTTGGGCGTGCGTGTTGTCGAACAGAACGGATTTGCCGTTGGCGGTGCCGGAAGGGAAGATTTCGGGAGCCGGATCGGAAGGGCCTTCGGCGAGCGCAAGGGGGACGGGGATCAACGAAAGGGCGAGCAGGAGGGCAAGGGCGACGGAGAGAAAGCTTTTTCGCGAGAACATCATGAATTACCACCTTCCATTAAATTGGATTTGGCGTAGTCAGTCTCGGATGTGTTCGAACCGAAAAACGACGGCGCGTTTCGTCTCGGAATCTCTCAGCTCCTTTATTTTCGTCATGTAGAAAGTGAATCCAGTATAGCATAAATAATAGGTTAAAAATGTAATAAAAGTTTAAGTCTGAGTAAAAAGTGGGAATGCGGAAACCGGCGCCGCCCCGTTCATTCACATAAATTTAATAGTTTCTTTACAAATGGAAGGAGGTTGTCCCGCCTTATCGGCCGGAATTGTAAGGTGGACAACAATTTTTCTAATCGATATAATATAAATATTAAAGAAATATTAGGAATCAAAACATTTGACGACGACAAGAGGTGCCCCACATTGACCAAAATTCTCGTCATCGAGGATGAGAAGATTGTCGGAGAAATGATATCCATGTATCTGACGGATGAAGAATTCTCCGTATGTAGGGTCGAAAGCGGCGAAGAAGGCTTCGAGTCGCTTCGCACGTTCAGGCCGGACGTCGTGCTGTTGGACCTTATGCTTCCGGATATCGACGGAACGCAGTGGTGCGAACAAGTCCGGCGCTATTCCGATACCCCCATCATCGTCATTTCCATGAAGGCGAAGGTTAACGAGCGCATTCAGGCGTTGAACGCCGGCGCCGACGATTATTTGGTCAAGCCGTTCAGCATGCAGGAGTTGAAGGCGCGCATCGGAGTGGCGCTCCGCCGGGCGCGGCCCGGCCATGCCGCCGAATCCGACATCGCCGCCGCGTCGGAGACGGCGTATGCCGAACTTCACCTTGATTTGCAGAAGCGGCTCGTATTCGTGCGGGACGCCTCCATCGAGCTGACGTTTTCCGAATTCGAGCTGATGAAGCTGTTGTTCGAGTACCCGGGACGCGTCTTTACGCGGGACGAGCTGATCAACGCCCTCCGCGGCATCGACTCGTACGTCAACGATCGGGCGATAGACGTTCACATTACCAATCTTCGCAAGAAGCTGGAATCCAATCCCAAAGAGCCGCAATATATTAAGACGGTTTGGGGAGTCGGCTATAAATTGCAACTCGATAAAGCCGGCGCCTGAGGGGATGGTCCGCAGGCGCGGACAAATCGCAACCTTCTTCTTTCAAGCCCGCTTGAACGTTCATGCTAAGAAGAAGGTTTTTTGTATGACCGCTTTCGGCCAAGGGGGCGCTTGACGTGTTACGATCGCTGCGATTTCGCACCTGGTTTTTGCTGCTGCTGACGACCGTCTGCGCGATCGCCGCATTCGGGACGATCTATTATTCGGCGGCCGAGAAGACCGCAAGGGCATCGCTCTTCGACAAGGCGGAGTCCGACGTCCGCGAGCGCGCGGAGGAGCTGTCCGCGTGGCTGGCTTCCCGGTTGGAAACGGCCGGGGGCATCAGCGTTTCCGAATCGCTTAGGACCGGCACCGCCGACTCCCGGAACGCTTATTTGGAAAGCGAACGAAAGAAGCGGAACGGGGAATTTTCGAACCTGGCCTATATTGACGGCGACGGGTCGCTTCGCATGCCCGGCGGCCGAACGGAAAGCTATGCGAACAGTCCGTATTTTCTCCGCGCAATGAACGGCGGACAAGCGATTCAGCCTCCCTTCTTCGAACCGGAAGACGGGCGGAATGCCGAGATCGCCCTTTACTTGCCCGTCTACGATCTCTCTTACCGGATCGAAGGCGTGTTGAGGGCAACCTTGCCATGGGACTCGATCTTCGGCCGGCTTGCCGAGCGAAACGGCATGGCGGTCGCGGGCTATCTCGCCGACGAGTCGGGCACCGCCGTCTATCACACCCGCAATGCTTCCGCGCTCGACGCGCAAACGCGCTCCGCCGTTTTCCGCCTCCTGTCCGAACGGCTTCGATCGGTCGATAACGGTCGCGGCGAGCTTTTGATCGCCTATCCCGTCGAAGGCAGCGAGTGGCATTACGTAGCGGGTTTCTCCGCGGAGCGGCTTTACCGGCCGCTTGACGCTTTGCTGGGGCGGACCGTTACGGCCTGCCTTGCGGCGACGCTGCTGATCGCCGGATTGCTGCATCTTTCGATCGAGCCTCCATTTCGCAGAATCAAGGCGATGCTTCAGGCTACCGAAGCGGTCACGGACGGCCGGTTTGGCGTGAAGCCGCTGGAAGAGCAGCCGCGCGACGAGATCGGGACGCTCGCCGCTTCGATCAATGCGATGGCGGAAAAGCTGCGGAAACGGTACAATCCGTTCGATGCCGTGCGCAGCCAAAGCGAGTACGGCATTATCGTCACCGATCCGGATTACGTTATCGTCAGCTTCAACGAGGGAGCGTCGCGCATACTCGGTTACCGCGAGGAAGAGGTTACGGGCGTTACGCCGGCCTCTTTTTCCGATCCGTCCGACCTCGAAGAGAAAGCGGAGCGCCTCTCCGCGAAATTGGGGAGGACGATCGCTCCCGGGGTTTCGTACTTTACGGCCCGCCTGGAAAATCGGCTGTCCTACTCGGAAGAAAGAATATACGTGCATAAGAACGGCACGGGGGTTCCGGTCTTTTTAAGCGTCAGCAAAATGGTGAGCGACGACGGGCAGACGCTCGGCTACATCGGGCTGTTCCACGACATCGTCAGGCAGAGATCGATTCAGGCGGAGCTTTCGCAGGCCAAGCAAGCGGCGGAGGAGGCAAGCCGCGCGAAAAGCATGTTCCTGGCGCGCATGAGCCACGAAATCCGCACGCCGCTCAACGGCATCGTCGGATTGTCCAAGCTGTTGCAGCGGACGAAAATGACCGACATTCAGCAGGATTACGCGCTGAAAATCGTCTCCTCCTCCGAAGTGCTGCTGGGCATCGTCAACGACATTCTCGATTTTTCCAAAATCGAGGCCGGCAAAGTGGAACTCGAAACCGTCTCGTTCGAGCCGGACGAGCTGTTTCGGAAGCTGGCGGACACCATCGGCATTTTTATCGGCAAAAAGCAGATCGAAGTCGTCTTCGACATCCCCCGGCCGATGCCGGGCCGTTTGATCGGCGACCCGCTCCGGCTGGAGCAGGTGCTGCTTAATTTGCTTAATAACGCTATCAAATTTACGGACGAAGGCCATGTTCATTTCCAGGTGCAGACGTTCGGCGTCCGCAATGGCGAGGCGATGCTGGAATTCGCCGTGGAGGATACGGGCATCGGCATCGCGGAAAATCAGCTGGCGCATCTGTTCACGCCGTTCACCCAGGCGGACGGATCGACGAGCCGCAAGTACGGCGGGACGGGGCTCGGGCTCGTCATCTCGGAGGAATTGGTCAAGCTGATGGGCGGACGCCTTGAGGTGGAAAGCAGAAAAGGCGTCGGCAGCCGCTTTTCGTTCGCGCTGCTGTTTCCGGTCGTTCCCGCAACATGGACCGAGCCGGAAATTTCGGTTTCCCGCCCGACCGTTCTCTGCATCGAACGTCCGGGCTTGATGCAGCGCGCTCTCACGGACATGCTCGGTTCCATCGGCATGGAGGCGACGTGTTCGGGCAGCTGGAAGGAGGCCATCGCGCTCCTTTCCGGGCTGCCCGAAGGCGAGTCGTTCGATTACGTTTTTTTTAATATGGAAATGGCCGACATGTACGGGGAAGAGACGTGGTTCGCCCTTCGCAAGGCGGTCCGTTCGGCCAAAACCGTCGCCATGACGACGGCGTTCGGCCAAAACGAGTGGCTGCGCATGCCGCCGGAGGAAAGGCCGGACCGGACGCTGATCAAGCCGGTAAACCGGAGGGCGGTGCAGCATATGCTGGCTCACCTGGCGGAAGAAACGAGGCACCTCGAAAGCTCGGGCATCCGGCGAAAAAAAGGACCTCTTTTCGCCCCCCGCATTTTGCTGGTCGAGGACCATGCGATCAATCAACAGGTGGCGAAAGAACTGCTCGCGGGAAAAGGGTACGAAATCGGGATCGCCTGCGACGGTTACGAAGCGCTCGACATGCTGGAGCGGGAAGATTGGGATCTCGTCCTGATGGATCTGCATATGCCCGGACTGGATGGAGTCGAAGCGACCCGCGCGATTCGGCGCGCTCGGACCGGCTGGGAGCTTCCCGTGATCGCGATGACCGCGAACGTGGTGCAGGAAGACCTGCAAAAATGTTTCCAGGCCGGAATGAACGACGTCGTGACGAAGCCGATCGAGCCGGAGGAACTGTTCGCCGCCGTCGAACGGGGGCTTCGTGCCGCCGGCCGGCTGAAATGGGAAGAGGCGAGCCGAAGGGTAGGCGGCAAACAAGCGATTTTATGGCATATGCTTCACACCTTTCGCCTGGAAAATCGTTCGTTCGGGGCGCAACTGGAGCGGAGCCTTGCCTCCGGAGAAGTCGAAGGAAGCCTGAAAATGCTGCACGGGCTCAAAGGGGTGGCCGGCAATCTCTCGGCCGTCTACTTGTTCGATGAGGCGGCTGCATTGGAAACGCTGCTGCGTCGGCAAGGGCTTGCCGGAGACGAGTGGCGCCAGCCGCTCAAGCGCCTGCAAGATGAGATTCGCGAGCTTTGCGACGCCATCGAATTCGAAGAAAACGCAAAGAGGGTATCCTGAATATGGAAAATATGGGCCCGGTTTATTTTTTTGTTGAATCTTCTCGAATCCGTGAGTTAAAATAATCTTGACTTCCTGTTTCTCTGCCATGAACGTAGTCCTATAGGCCCGGAAGGGGAGAGCCCGGTGAGAGACAAACAAAACGAGCGATGGAGTACATACGAACCTTTTCATGTTGTTTTAGGAGACAAAAAGGTTGTAGACATTATCATCACCAACCATGCGCGCGCTCGTTGGGCCGACCGGGTACAAGCCGAGAAGGCGGATTATGCCGACATCGCCGAATTTTTGTGGCAATGTCTGAAGGAAGGCAGAATCGCTTCTTATTATCGCAACGAGCAGGACGTTTATATGGTTGACGAAGATTTGATTTTCGTTGCCGAATTTGCCGTGTCGGACAAGGAAGTCGATTTGCTGGGCAACCCTCTTCACAAGATGATCGTCGTCACGTTTCTCGGACGGATGTCGGAAACGATGGAACTGCGAGATTTGAAAACGTATTACTCCTGGCTGAGACATTCCCGAAGAATGACCTTGATCAAAAACAACCGCAAACGCCGCTGACCGCAGTCGGAGGGAGCCGCGAGGACTCGCTTCGGCTCTTTTTTTTGCGCCCGGCGCCGGCCTGCGGGTCGGGAGGCGGCTTTTTCTATGGTATAATGGAACGAACAACCACGAACGGAGGGCGGAATGGGCCGATGTCGCTGAACGTGCATCAACTTCATATCTTTTACATGGTGGCGGAACGGGGAAGCTTCTCCGCGGCCGCGCAAGCCCTGCACATGACCCAGCCTGCCGTTACGATGCAGATCCAGGCTCTCGAGGAAAGGTTCGGCGTCAAGCTGCTGCACCGGTCGACCAAAAAATTGGAGCTGTCGGAAGCCGGCCATTGCCTGCTCCCGCAGGCTCGCAAGGCGGTCGAGCTCATGCGGGAAACCGACATGAAAATGGCCAAATATACGGAAGAGCTGAAGGGACAACTGCAATTCGCCGCGAGCTTGACGATCGGCGAATACGTGCTTCCGAGACTGCTGGGGCCTTTTCTGCTTCGGTTTCCCAATTTGTCGGTCAGCATGCGGGTGATGAACACGACCGAAATCGTCGAGGAAATCGCGCGCCATGCGCTCGACTTCGGCCTTGTCGAAGCGCCGACCGACGACCCGAACGTCATATCCGAGCCGGTCATGGACGACGAGCTGCTGCTCGTCGCGCCGCCGGGCCATCCGTTTGCCTCAAGGGACGAGGTGGAGCTGAAGGAAGTGCTGGCCGAACCGCTTGTCCTGCGGGAGCGAGGCTCGGGCACGAGACAGGTAATGGTGGAGGAATTGGAGCGGCAGGGCATAGAGGAAGGAGACTTGCGGATCGTCAGCAATTTCGGGAGCAACGGAGCGGTCAAATCCGCCGTCGAGGCCGGGCTCGGCTTGTCGGTGCTGTCCAAATGGACGATCAAAAACGAGGTCGCCCTCGGATTGATGAAACCGGTGAAAATCAAGGATGTCTCGTTCCGGCGGAAATTTTTCGCCGTGCGGTCGAAATCCTCCGAGCTGCCGCTGCACGCGGTTACGCTGCTCGATTACGTCAGGGGGCTTGCCCATGAGCAAAGTTGATTTGCATACGCATACGACGGCATCGGACGGATTGCACCGTCCGAAAGAGAACGTCCGGATGGCGGCGGAAGCGGGACTTTCGGCCGTCGCCATCACCGATCACGACACGGTGGCCGGCATTGCGGAAGCGGCGGCGGCAGCCCCGATTTACGGCATCGAGGTCGTTCCCGGCGTGGAAATCAGCACGTCGCTCGCCGGAAAAGAGATTCACGTTTTAGGTTATTACATCGACATTCGGGACGGGCTGCTGCTTGAAAGGCTGATTTCCCAGCGGAAAGTGCGGGATAGCCGGAACGAAGGCATCGTCGCGAGGCTGAACGAGCTCGGCATTCCGTTGACGACGGAGCAAGTGGCGGAAGCGGCCGGCCGCAAGCCGGGCGCCATCGAAACGATCGGCAGGCCCCACATCGCCGAAGCGCTCGTGCGAATCGGCGCGGTCGACAGCGTGCAGGAGGCGTTCGACCGGTATTTGGCCAAAGGCCGGGCCGCCTACGTCGATCCGCCGCCGCGAATTACGCCGTTCGAGGCGTTTGCGTGGATTCGCGAAGCGGGAGGCGCCGCGATCGTCGCTCATCCGGGCTTGTACGGAAACGACGAGCTGGCCGCGGAACTGCTCGACGGCGGAGCGGACGGCCTGGAGGCGTACCATTCCGACCACACGGCCGAACAGGAGGAGCGGTATCGCGGCCTTGCCGAAAACCGCGGGAAAATCGTCACCGGCGGATCGGACTTTCACGGGGCGCGCAAAGGCAAGCTGTACCACGGCGCCATCGGCAGCCGGTCGGTCGACGAGAGCGTGCTTGAGCGGCTGCGCGGCGCGCGGGGGTGAAGCGGGATAGGCGAATCCGCCTGGAACGCTTGTTCTTTTCGCTGCGCCAAGCCCGCAACCCGTCGAGCGGCACCGGATCGCACACCGGGAGCCGGGCAAGGGGAGATTGCCGTCAAGCCCTTTCCTACATCTGCTTTATCGTGCTTGGCAGCTCCTTGACCGTCGCTTCGTCCGGCGTAACGAACAGCGTCCGCTGGCCTTCGTAGATGACGAAGCCGGGCTTCGCCCCGTTCGGCTTGCGAACCTGGCGGATGCGCGTGTAGTCGACGGGCACGCCGCTCGACTCGCGCGCCTTGCTGTAATAGGCGGCCAGCATCGCCGCTTCGCGCAGCGTCCGCTCCCCGTATTCCGAGGCGCAGATGAGCACGTGCGAACCCGGAATATCCTTCGTATGAAGCCACGTATCGTTCGGCTGCCCGAGCCGGTTCGTGACGTAATCGTTTTGCGTATTGTTTTTGCCCACGAAAATCGAAATTCCCTCGCTGGACTCGTAGCAGAGCAAAGCCGGGCGGTCCTGCTTTTTTTTGCGCGCGGATTTGCCCGCTCCCCGCTGCCGAATGTAGCCCTGCTCTTTAAGCTCCTCCCGGATCTCCTCGATATCGCCCGGCGTCGCGGTTTCGAGTCCCTGCAGCACCGAGGCCAGGTACCGGATTTCCGCTTCGGCCGCCTCGATCTGCTCGGCGACGACCGCGCGGCTGTTTTTGAGCTTGTTGTATTTGCGGAAGTAGCGCTGGGCGTTCTCGCTCGGCGTCAGCTGCGGATCGAGGGCGATCGAAACGAGCGGCTGGTTCTCGTCGTAGTAGTCGACCACCTCGGCGGCGGCATCCCCTTTGGCGATCGCATGCAAATGCGCGGTCAGCAGTTCCCCGTACTTGCGGAAGCGGTCGGCTTCCTCCGCGTCCTTCAGCGTTTCCTTCAGCTTGTCGATTTTTTTCTCGTTTTTGGCCGTTTCGTTGAGGAGCAGCCGGGCCAAATCGGTCGTCCGCTGGCGGACGAGATCGCGCTCGGCTTTGTCCTTGTAATATTCGTCGAGACATTCGCTCGCCGAATCGAATTCGCGAACCTCTCCGCTCAGGTGCGAGAGCTCGAACACCGAAAAAAACGTCTTGCCGCCGTCCGTCTCGACGCTGGCCGGGCGGTACCGATGAAGCTTCGCCCGATCGACGATCGCGGCGAATTCGCCCCATAGCCGCGTGCGGTTCCCCTCCGCCCGGTGAACGATTTCCTTGGAAAGCAGCGGACTCAAACCGGTAAAAGCGTTCAGCAAAAACGAAGACAGCTCCTTGGACGACGGCTCCGAATCGGGCGCCAAATCGGCCGAAGCCAAAAGGCTTGCGAACTCGGCTTCCGTCGTCTCGAGCGGATTTTGCTTGTTTTGCTCGGGCGGTGCGACGTAAGCGGAGCCCGGCAGCACCGTCCGGTAGCTGCTGATCGCCGGCGTCACGTGGTGGATGCTGTCGTGAATCGTTCCGCTCTGCGGATCGAGCAGCATCAAATTGCTGTGGCGGCCCATCAGCTCGAGCGTAAGCCGTTTGAGCGACAAGTCGCCGAGCTCGTCCCGGTGGCGGACGTCGATTTCGACGATGCGCTCCATTCCGATTTGCCGGACGGTTTCGACGATCCCGCCTTCGCAATGCTTGCGCAGCAGCATGCAGAACATCGGCGGCTCCTGCGGGTTCGTCCAGGTTTGCTCGGTAAAATGCAGGCGCGGCATCGAAGGGTGGGCGGAGAGCAGCAGCTTGCGGCTGGCTCCCTGGCCTCTTAAATGAAGGACGATTTCATGTTCCGTCGGTTGATAAATTTTATGAATACGCGCGCCGGCGAGCGTTTGCAGCTCGCGCACGATCGCGCGGACGACGAATCCGTCGAGTGACATGGTCGTTGCTCCCGTGTGCAATGAATTCGGAGATTTCCCGTCCTCCTATGATGCCACAGTTGGCGGGAAAGGGAAAGTGGCCCGGCCGCCCTTCCGTTCAAGCTTCCTTTGAGGGAGGCGGGATATTTCGCGGCTTGTCTGAATACATATAGGGCAGAACGGCTGTCCCACTTCGGCATCGGGACGGCGAACTCGCGGGAGGGGATGACCGTCGTGGAAGGTAAGGCTTGGCATCAGATGAACGAAACGGAGTTGGCCTTGGCGCTGGGCACCGATTTAAAAGGGGGCCTAAGCCCTGACGAAGCGGCATCGCGGCTGAAAAGCCAAGGGCTGAACGAGCTGGAGGAGCGGAAAGGCGAATCGCCGATCAAGCTTTTTCTCAACCAGTTCAAGGATTTCATGGTGCTCGTGCTGGCCGGAGCCACGATCGTCTCGGGGCTGCTCGGTGAAATGCTGGATGCGCTGACGATCATTGCGATCATTATTTTGAACGGCGTGCTCGGCTTCTTTCAGGAATTCCGGGCGGAGCGCTCGCTGCGCGCGCTCAAGGAGCTGGCGGCGCCGAACGCGAAGGTCATTCGCGGCGGCTCGCTGCACGTCGTGCCCGCGCGGGAGCTCGTTCCCGGCGACCTGGTGCTGCTGGAAGGCGGAGACCGGGTTCCGGCGGACATCCGGCTTATCGAAAGCAATCAATGCGCGATCGAAGAAGCGGCGCTTACGGGGGAATCCGTCCCGGTGGCGAAGGAAGCGGCCGCGATCGCGGCCGCCGAGCTTCCGCTGGGCGACCGCAAAAACTGCGGCTTTCTCGGCACGATGGTGACGAAAGGAACGGCGAAAGGCATCGTCACGCTTACCGGCATGGATACGGAAATGGGCAAAATCGCCGGCCTCATCCAGCAGACGGAGGAGGCGGAAACGCCGCTGCAGCACCGGCTTGAGCAGCTCGGCAAAATTTTGATCGTCGTGGCGCTGGCGCTCACCGTCGTCGTCGTCGTCGCGGGCGTGCTTCACGGACAGCCGCTGTACGGCATGTTTCTCGCGGGCGTCAGCCTGGCGGTCGCCGCGATTCCCGAAGGCCTTCCGGCCATCGTGACGATCGCCCTGGCGCTGGGCGTGCAGCGCATGATCAAGCGGCGGGCGATCGTCCGCAAGCTGCCGTCGGTCGAAACGCTCGGCTGCGCGTCCGTCATCTGCTCGGACAAGACGGGGACGCTGACGCAAAATAAAATGACGGTCACCCGGCTCTGGCTCGGCGGGCGCCATCTCGACGTTTCCGGAGAAGGGTACGAGCCGGCGGGCCAATTTTTCGAAAACGGCAAGCCCGTCGAACTGAAAGGGGACGTCGAGCTTCGCCGCCTGGCGCAAGTGGCGGCCCTGTGCAACAACGCCGAGCTGACGATGGAGGAGCGAAGCGAAGACGCCAAACGGAAAAAACCGGCGAAGGAGACGAATGCCGCCGCGGCCGGGTCCGGCGAATGGACCGTCAAAGGCGATCCGACCGAAGGCGCATTGCTCGTCCTGGCGGCCAAATCGGGAAATTCCCGCTCCTCCCTCGAAGCGCTGTACCCGAGGGTCAAGGAATTTCCGTTCGACGCCGACCGCAAGCGGATGTCGGTTCTCGTCTCCCACCAGGGCGGCCAGCTGCTTTGCACGAAAGGGGCGCCGGACCTGCTGATCGAGCGGTGCGCTTACGTGCTCTGGAACGGCAACGTCGTGCCGTTCACGGGAACGCTTCGGCAGAAGGTGCTGCAGGCCAACGAAGCGATGGCGCAGGATGCGCTTCGCGTCCTCGGCTTCGCCTTTCGCGAGGTTCGGCCGAACGATCCGTGCGAGGGCGAGGACCAGGCGGAACGCGGCCTCGTGTTCATCGGCCTCGCCGGGATGATCGACCCGCCGCGCCGCGAAGTTCCCGAGGCGATACTCAAATGCCGCCAAGCCGGCATTCGCACGGTCATGATTACCGGCGACCACCGGACGACGGCCGAAGCGATCGCGCGGGAGATCGGGATTTTGCCCCGCGACGGCCGGACGATGAGCGGGGCCGAGCTCGCCGGCTTAAGCGACGAAGAGCTGGAAAAGCAGGTGGACAACGTCTACGTGTTCGCCCGCGTTTCGCCCGAGCATAAGCTGCGCATCGTGCAGGCGCTGCAGCGGCGCGGACACGTCGTCGCGATGACCGGAGACGGCGTCAACGACGCCCCTGCCGTCAAAGCGGCCGATATCGGCATTGCGATGGGGATCGCCGGCACCGACGTGACGAAAGAAGCGTCCGCGCTCGTGCTCGCGGACGACAACTTCGCCTCTATCGTGTCCGCCGTCGAGGAAGGCAGGGGCATTTACGAAAATATCCGCAAATTCATCCGCTATTTGCTCGCTTCGAACGTGGGGGAAATTTTGACGATGTTCCTGGCGATGATGGCGGGCTTGCCGCTGCCGCTCGTGCCGATTCAAATTTTGTGGGTCAATCTCGTGACCGACGGATTGCCGGCCATGGCGCTCGGCGTCGACCAGGCGGAAGGCGATTTGATGCGGCAAAAACCGAGAGCCGCCAAGGAAAATATTTTCGCCCGGCGGCTCGGCTGGAAAATTATCAGCCGCGGCGTGCTGATCGGCGTCTGCACGCTCGGCGCGTTCGTGCTTGCGCTCGGAGACGGGGCGGGAGACCCCGAGAAGCTGACGCATGCGCAAACGGTGGCGTTCGCGACCCTCGTCATGGCGCAGCTCATCCACGTTTTCGACTGCCGGAGCTCGCGCTCGATTTTTCACCGCCGCCTGTTCGAGAACAAGTTTCTCGTGCTTGCGGTCGTATCGTCGCTGGCTCTGATGTTCCCCGTCCTGTACGTGGAGCAGCTGCAGCCGATTTTCAAAACGGTTCCGCTGTCGCTTCGGGATTGGGCGCTCGTCTTCGTCGCCGCCGGCATTCCGACGTTCGCGATGGGAATCGGCAGCGTCTGGGGATCGTCCCGCCGCCGCCGCAAAGGCAATCGCATCACGTACGGAGCGGCGGGCGGCAACCCGCGCGCCATCGCGAGATAAACGGCGAAGCGGAGAAACGCTTTACACGATGCCCGTTTCGTCGTCGTTCCGATCGTCCGCGATGCCTTTGGTCGAATTGCGAAATTCGCGAAGCGTATCGCCGAAAGCTCGGCCGAGCTGGGGAAGCTTGGCCGGGCCGAAGACGATCAGCGCGATCGCCAGGATGATGATGAGCCCCGATACGCCGATATTGTTGAACATGCCGCCACCTCCTTTTCGTTTCGATTGACTCCGTGCCGGGAACGTCAGGCCGGTCGCGCCGCAAGCGCGGCTTTTCGCCGGTAGTAGCGGCCCGACACGAACGCGCTGATTTCGAACAGCAAAATAAGAGGGACCGTCACCGACAAATGCGAGACGAAGTCCGGCGGCGAGATGCACGAGCCTACGACGGCCAGTCCGACGTAGGCGTATTTGCGCACCTGCTTCATCATGCCGGGCTCGAGCAGCCCGATCCGGGTCAAAAACAGCATGACGAGCGGCATTTCGAAGGCCAGTCCCATCGGCAGCAGAAATCCGGTCAGAAACGACACGTAATGCTGGATGCCGTACACTTCCTCGGCGCCGATGCTTTGATTCAGACGGACCATGAACCGGATCATCATCGGCAGGGCGACGGCGTAGCCGAAGCCGACTCCGAGCGCGAACTGAAACAGGGAAAGCGGCACGTACAGCAGCGCCGATTTCGCTTCCGCGGCCGTGAGCCCGGGTTTCGCGAACAGCCACAGCTGAAGCAGCAAAAACGGCAGCGTCAGCGCCATGCCGATCGCAAACGCGCACTTCATGTAGACCATCAAGCCGTCGGAGAGCGAGAAGACGCTCCACTGTACGCGCAACCCTCCGAGATGATCGCGGACGTAAGCCAGCAATCGGGGGGCTCCGCCGAAGCCGGCGCCAAGCGCGGCGACGAACCAGACGGAAACGTACAACAGCCGTTTGCGAAGCTCGCTCAGATGGGCGATAAGTTCCCGGTCCGCCGCCGAATCCGCGCGGCTCACACGAGCATGCCGCCTTTTTGCAAATATTTCTCGATCCCTTCGGCCGTCCGGTAAGCGAGCGCGCCGACGGTCGCGGTCGGATTGTACCCGCTGTTATGCGCGAACGCCGTAGCCCCGCAAACGAACACGTTTTCCGCATCCCACATCTGCAAATAGCTGTTGACCGCGGACGTATCCGGGTCGCTGCCCATAATGGCTCCGCCCGTGTTGTGCGTCGACTGGTAAGGCACGATGTTGTAGGTCGACAGCGTGTCCTTGACGACGACGTTCGAGGCGCCCATTTCGTCGGCGATCCCCTTCACTTTCCCCGCGATGAATTTCACCAGCTCTTTGTCCTGGTCCAGAAAATCGAACGTCATCCGCATAAGCGGCAGCCCGTAAGCGTCCTTGTAGGTCGGGTCCAGGTCCAAGTAGTGGTAGCGGTACGGCAGCGAGCAGCCTTGCGCCCCGATGTTGAGCACCCGGTTCGCGTATTTGAGCGTCGCCTGCTTGTAGGCGAGGCCCCAGGACGGCGTGTCCGGCGGCGTCGGATTGTTCGCGATCGGCCGCAGGCCGGCTTGCGTGAACCGGATGTTGGCGCCGTGAAGGAAATTGAGATCGCTGTGATCGAAATTGTCGCCGTTGAAATCGTCGAGGCTGCTGCCGAGCGCGCCGGCTCCCATGAAGATGTTGAACTCCCGGTCGTCGTAGAAGGCGGTTCCCGACGCTCCGTTGTTCTGGTAGCAGTAGTTTTTGCCGATGACCCCGGTTTGCGTTTTCGGATCGTAGGGCTTGCCCAGCTTGGAAAGCAGCAGCAGCTTGACGTTGGTGAATACGTAGCCCGCAAGCACGACGACGTCGGCAGGCTGCGTGAACTCTTCGCCGGTCGTCGTTTGCACGTACGTGACGCCGGTCGCTTTTTTGCCGTCGTTTTCGACCCGGATGACGTTGCAGAACGTGCGCAGCTCCATTTTGCCGGTTTGCTGGGCGACGGGGAGAACCGTGACGACCGGGTCGGCCTTGGCGCCGTACTCGCAGCCGAACCGCTCGCAAAATCCGCAGTATTGGCAGGCCGCGCGCGCGATGCCGTCGGGGTTCGTGTAGTTTTCCGACAGGTTGGCCGACGGAATGATGTACGGGTGGTAGCCGAGCTTTGACGCGGCTTCCTCAAACAGCTTCATGCCGGGCGTTTTTTTCATCGGCGCCGTCGGGTAGGGCTTCGACAGCTTGCCGACGTTTTCCGGCGTCGTCGGTTCCCCGGAAATTCCCGCCATCTGCTCGTATTTCACGAAATAGGGATCGAGCTCGTCATACGTGATGCCCCAATCCTGCAGCGTCATTCCCTCCGGAATTTTCGCCTTTCCGTATCTTTCGACCGTTTTCGAATAGATTTCGAAATCGTACGGCAAAAAACGGTAATACTGCCCGTTCCAGTGAACGCCGGCTCCGCCGACGCCGTCCCCGAGCAGAAACGACCCGTACGATCGCATCGGCAGCGCGCGCACCTTTTCGTTGTTGCGGTAAGTCACCGTTTCCTTGGACAAATCCTGCATCAATTCGTAGCGGCTCGCGTAACGCAGCTCGTCGTGGACGTGGTAGTAATCGGACGTTCCCCGGTTTTTCCCCCGTTCGAGAACGACGACCTGGTGGCCGGCCTTCGTCAGCTCGGCCGCGATGATGCCGCCTACCCAGCCCATCCCGACGATGACGACGGACGCTTTAGGCAGTGTGGTTGCCACTTTCGCAGTTCCTCCTTTTCGGTCAGGTCGACAGATGATCGCTCAGGCTGAGAGGCTCGTACTTGACGAACTCCTCCTTGTCGATCACGTCGAAATAGCTCATCTGGTTGCCGGGAAAGTTGCGCATTCTCCAGCCGTTCATGTTTTTGTTGCCTCCGTACAGCGGGTCGGAGTAAACGCCCTCGATCGTAAGGGTTCGAAACATATTGAAAAACGTGGCGGCCGGAACGCCCTTCAGTTCGACTTCGTTCGCTTCGAAAGCGGCCAGCACCGCATCCTGCTCCTCCGGCGCGAGCTTCGTGAACGTTTTTTGATACTTGTCGCTGCTGTAATCGTTAAGCGCGGCAAGACCGAGCGAGATGAGCTCCCGGCGCTTGAACGCAAGCTGATAGCCTTGGTACGCCTCGGCTTTGTAAAACGGAGGCAGCATATAGTCGCGCGAGTTCATGCCGTAGCCGCCGGCCAGCTGATGGTCGATAAAAAACGCGACGCCCAGCTCCTTCGCACCGGCCCCGGCGTCGTCGGCGGGAAAAATCCGCTCGGCCGCGGCCTCGGCGATTTGGAACTCGTCCTGCGTGAAATACATGAGCGCCTGGTTGTAATCTTTGCCGTTCTGCGCGGCCGGGGATTGGGTTTCGGCCGGCTGCTGCTGCGGCTGGCCGCCGTTGCCGTCAAGCTGCGAGCCGACGATGCCGCCGACGACGCCGCCGACGACAAGTCCGCCGACCGCCGCGCCGGTGTACTTCAGAAACCTTCGTCTCGATTCGTCCTGGGGCTGGTTCGGTTTGTCGTTTGCCATGAGATCGCCAAGCCTTTCATTTATTTGTAAGAGGGTCGCTTGGCGGTATTATTTCCTCGATTGCAAAAGCTATCCATTGAGGACGGAAGCCGGGCTCGCCGATTGCGGCGAAAGCGAAAAAGTGCAAACAAAACCGAAAATCCTGCATCCGCAAAAAGAACGGAATTCGGTATGATAAAAACAAACGAAGGACAACCGCGGATCAAAGCGGCTGCAGGAGGGAATGCCCGATGAACTTTACGAAAATGCATGGCCTCGGCAACGACTTTATCGTCGTTTACGGAGAACGGGAACTTCCGGCCGGCGCGCCCGAGCTGGCTCAGCGCCTGTGCAACCGGTATTTCGGCATCGGCGCCGACGGACTGGTCTACATTCTGCCTTCCGAGAAGGCCGATTTCAAAATGCGCATCATCAATTCCGACGGTTCCGAAGCGGAGCAATGCGGCAACGCGATCCGCTGCGTGGCCAAATACGTGTACGACAACAAGCTGATCGACCGGACGGACATTACGATTGAAACGATCGGCGCCGGCGTGCAGCCGCTGCAGCTGGAAGTCGAAAACGGCGCGGCCAAGCTCGTCCGGGTCGATATGGGCGCACCCGTCCTGAACGGGCTGGACGTTCCGACGACGATCGACGCGAATCCCGTGCTCGGCCACAAGGTAACGGTGGACGGGCGCGAATTTGCCTTTACCGCCGTTTCGATGGGCAATCCTCACTGCGTCATTTACGTCGACGACGCGGTGAATTTCGATTTGGCGGCGTGGGGACCGAAGCTGGAGACGCATCCGCTGTTCCCGCGCAAAATCAATGTCGAGTTCGCGAAAGTCAACTCCCGCGACCAGGTGGACATGCGGGTATGGGAGCGCGGAGCGGGACCGACGCTCGCGTGCGGCACCGGCGCATGCGCGACGCTCGTTTCTTCGGTGCTGAACGGCCTGACCGACCGGAAAGCGACGATCTCGCTTGCAGGCGGAGACCTGTTCATCGAATGGAACGAAGACAACAATCGCGTTTACATGACGGGACCGGCCGAAGCCGTGTACACCGGAACCGTGTAAGCGGCGAATTTCAGCGTCTTTTCCGACCCGGCCGATGCCGGGTTTTTTATTGGTCTTATTTTGACATGGATGGGCATGGATGAGGGGTTAAGCCTTGGCCGTGCCAAAGCGCCCGTGAAGGCTTGCGGGCACCTGGCGGGCGCCGTTCGGACGGGGCGGAACATTTCTTAGGCGACATCTCCCGCATCCGCTGAGAAGTCGGCTCGGCCCGCGGGGGTCTGGTTGAGTATGGTAACTTCTCCCCACCCGCCGTGCCCATGAGGCCACACCTATTTGAGTAATCCCCTATGACGTTACCGTCACCGCCATAGATGAAAATGTGGTCGTACGCGTCCTTTTATCCTTCTTACATTCTGGACAAACAGATAATGAACAGATCAAAAGACGGAAATTTATTGGTCCCCCGTTGAGTAATCCGTCTTATTGCAGTTTGCGAGAGCCGCCCATTGTCCCTAAAGACGCGTATAAACTCTCTCCTTTAGGACTGCATGGTCTGTTTAATCTGAAACAAGAGGGTGTTGGTATGGATGCTGTACGTCAAATTTGTGCTGGTCTGGATGTCCATCAGGAAACCGTAGTTGCATGCGTCTTGTCGGGTTCGTTGGAACACAAACCCAAGTCCGAAATCCGCACGTTCGGTACCACTACCCGCGAATTGCTGGAGTTGCAGGATTGGCTCGAGGAGCGCGAGTGCCGAGAGGTAGCGATGGAGAGCACCGGTGTGCTGTGGAAGCCAATATGGAACGTCCTGGAGTCCACCTGTGAATTGACTCTCGCCAATGCACGGCAGATTCAAAAGATGCCGGGACGTAAAACCGACGTTCAAGACGCACAGTGGATCGCCCAGTTGCACCGCTGCGGGTTGGTACAACCCAGCATGGTCGCCCCACAAGAAATCCGTGAGCTTCGGGACTTGACGCGGTATCGTCGCAAACTGGTGCAGCAAACGACCTCCGAGAAGAACCGTGTTCACAAAATCTTGCAGGATGCCAACATCAAGCTCACCACCTTTATGTCCGATTTGTTTGGCGTCTCCGGCCGGGCTTTATTAGACCGACTTGTCGACGGCGAGGTATTGGAGGAGGCGGAAGTTCGCCAGCTCGTCAAATCCCAGTTGAAGAAGAAAGTCAAAC